>SBHC01000044.1 GCA_006226375.1 Deltaproteobacteria bacterium
TGGATGGCACCTTTGACCTTCCGGCCTTCCGGAGCCTTGCCCAGCGTATCTGGATCATAGGAACATCGAAGCTCAACAACGTTGCCGTCATCGTCTTTGATGACTTCGTCGCACTTGATCACATAGCCGTATCGCAAACGGACTTCGTTCCCAGGAGACAAGCGACGGAATCCTTTGGGAGGATTCTCTTCAAAGTCAGACCGCTCGATGTAAACCTCTCGGGTCAAGGGAATCATCCGGCTTCCTTCTTTGGGAATTTCTTCCGGATAATACGGCGCTTCCAACTCTTCGACTTTGTCCTCTGGGTAGTTCTCAAGGACAACCTTGATGGGGTCCATCACGCAAAGGACACGGGGAGCCGTGAAGTTGAGGTCGTTGCGAACCGAGAACTCAAGCATTCCAAAGTCAACAACGCTGTTAGCCTTGGCAACACCAACCCGCTCTGCCAGATCTCTGATCGCCTCGGGCGAGTACCCGCGACGACGCATCCCTGCCACGGTGGGCATTCGGGGGTCATCCCATCCGGACACATGGTTTTCCTTCACCAAGCGGAGAAGCTTTCGCTTGCTCATGACGGTGTAGGATAGCTTGAGCCGGGCAAATTCTGTTTGTTCGGGAGGCGGATTCACCTCCAACTCAACGTTCGCCAGAATCCAATCGTACAGCTCACGATTGTTCTCGAACTCAAGGGTGCAGAGCGAGTGGGTGATCCCTTCCATCGCATCGGACAGGCAATGGGCGAAGTCGTACATCGGGTAGATGCACCAGTCGTGGCCGCGACGATAATGTTCATCGTTCTTGCGGATCCGATACAGAAGCGGGTCTCGCATCTTCATGTTGGGGGATGACAGATCAATCTTTGCCCGAAGGACATGATCGCCGTCTTCAAACTCCCCTTTCTTCATCCGCTCGAACAGGTCGAGGTTTTCTTCGAGACTTCGCGTGCGGTAGGGGCTGGGTTTGCCATCTTCTTTGACGGTCCCACGGTACTCACGAATCTCTTCTTCGTTGAGGCTGTCTACATAAGCCAGATCTTTTTTGATCAGCTCCACAGCAAATTCGTAGAGCCTCTCGAAATAATCGGAGGCAAAAAACAGCTTGTCTCCCCAATCGAAGCCAAGCCACTTCACGTCCCTCTTGATCGACTCGACATACTCCATGTCTTCGCTGGCAGGGTTGGTATCGTCAAAGCGCAGGTGACATACACCGTTGTAGCTTTCCGCCAAGCCAAAGTTCAGGCAAATGGATTTGGAGTGACCGATGTGGAGGTAACCGTTGGGTTCTGGAGGAAATCGAGTGACCACTCGTCCTCCGTATTTGTTGGACTCCAGGTCCTCATCTATCATCGTGCGAATGAAGTTGGAGCGGGCTGCTTCTTCGGTAGTATTCGCATCGACCGCATCGACAGAGTTTGTGTTCTTTTTGTTCTCAGACATGACGTTTCCAGACCTTGTTGAATGAATCGTCCCAGGAAAAATAAGGGCGAATCTAGCATTGTACGTTGGGAATCGCAACAGGAGTGCACGTCGGTTTTGATACGAACATAGCTCCTTTGCAAAACTCCTCTGCAAAACCACATTTCAAACACCAAGGAATGGCCATCCCGAAACTTGCAGAAACAAACAATCCTTCGACTGTTTGCCTCTTCCTTGTTCTAACGGGGGCAGTCCGCCGAAAGTTTGGTCTTAATTTGGGGATCTAAGCTCTATACGTTTTGATGACGCCGGGCAAAAATGTACCCGGCTAGCCATGCGGAATATAAACACGGGAGATGCACCCACATTCGTGGGCACTCTGACGCTGAAAGCAATGATACTGTTTTTGTCCCCACAAGGGTTGAATCGCACCCTATGGGTAATAAGCTTACCTTATGGAAATATAGTATTTTTTCGGACCTCACCCCTCAACATATTGACACGTTCTGAGGGTCCCCTCTCCACGTTGGAGAGGGGAAGGTGAGCGTAGCGAACAGGGGTGAGGTAAAAAAGAGCCACTTACCAACGACCTACGACCACACCCATCTTCATTGACGACCTCCCCAGGCAATGCTAGCATGCTGTTCTGAAAAGGAAGTAGAGACATACATACCTACTTTAGCTGGCCCAAGCTCCATCGCCCCTTGAGTTCGCCAGGCAAGTTTTTCTGCCAAAGACTGCAGGGAGACACAACCCTCACAGATGCCCCAACCAACCTCAAACCTTTTTTGTTCGATTGAGGAGTTTGTTTCTTGCGCCGAATCCCTCGTTTCGCCTCCGTCCTCTCATTGATGATTCTGTTTGGCACGGGTTGTGTGAATTATCGCAACATAGCGTACAAGCTTCGCTCCCGGCCCATCGCAGTGTACAAAGACAGTCTGTACCTATCCTACGCATCCCAAAACAAGAGAAAAGCGACGCAAGCGCTCAACTGGCTGATCAAGAACCAGTGCAACCGTTACCGTCTGATGAGGAAGCTGCTTCGCAAAGGGGCAAGCGCCTGCAGCGCCTTCTACCAGGCATCACGGCACATACGTGTCCACCCTGCCCTTCGCACTCGTGGAAGGTACCGCCGACGCATCAATCTGAACGGCAAGCGATACTGCACGATGCGCTCCATCCAGACTCTGGCCCGGTATGGAGGACGACCGACCTGTCGCAACATTCTCCGGAAGAGCCCGTACTTTTTGCGAGCCATGGCTTGGCGAAGCCCCACACTCGGCCATCACTACGTTCGACGCGGATATTTTCGCAGGAAGCGTTTCAACAAGTACATCCTGGGAAGCTTTGGAGGAAGAAAGATCTTTCGAATCCTCCGAAAGAACCCAAGAACGTTAACCCGCTGGGAGCGCGACTACATCCGCCGTTTGTTCTGGCTGGCACGTGCCTCTATCGAAGAAGGCCTGTCCCCCAACCTCGTCCATCGCACCCCCTGGATCTTGGGAGTGTTGTATTGGTACGGCGACGCAGAGTACGCCCTTCGCATGTTAAACCGGTTGCCTCGTTCTCGCTCTTATCACAGGAGCTACGTCTCGATCCTCCTGAACGCCAAGGGAGGTGCCCGCTCGATGATCCTCTCTCACCTTCTCAAGCTAGGATACAAACCGGCTCTCCACAATCTCAGAACAGCGCTCTCGGCCCGAAACTATCGTTGCGCCGAGCTTTTGCTCCAAGCCAAGCCGACTCAACGTTCACTCTCGCTTGCGCTTAGGGTAGCAAGAGCCCAGTACAATCAAGCATGGGTCCGAAAGCTTCAACAAGTCGGTGCGATAACCTCCAATGCTCTGAAGCAACAACAGCTCATGAGAAAGCTACGCCAAGGCAGAAAAGTTACACAGCGGGACGTGTGGAAGGCGGCCAAGATTCGACCGTTTGGTGACAAAGAAGCCCGCCTCCTCACCTTGCTTGCTAAAAGAGTGAACTTTCAAAGAGTTCGTACTGCCAAATCATCAGGCTCCTCCTTTGCGAACGTCGCTCCTATGTATCACTACAAAACGACGCCCACAGAAGCTGCCATGCGATGGGCCAACACATGGCAAACTCCCCTTCACCGCCTCGCACAAAAGAAACGCCTGACTCTGGACGACTTGCGCGCAGCCCAAGCACTCCTGGATGGAGGGATGAACGTGAACGCCTGGGACAACGGAAGTCGCACCCCGCTCAACCTGCTCAAGCCCTCCTCCAACCCCATCAAGCAGGCTTTCAAAGCCCTGTTGGTCGCGAAAGGTGGGGTGGAGACGTTACCCAGAGTAACCAGCGAGCGGTTGCTCATCCTGCGTCATGTGATTGTGGCGGAAAGAAAAAAAGGCGCTGCGACGTTCGAGGCCAAGATGCAGAGAGAAACGGAAAGCTGGCGACGATACCAACGACAAGTGGAACGAGCCAAACAACGACTTGCTGAAATTCGTCGACGCGACCGACAGATGGTCATTCGCTCCATATTTCGAGGCATCAGTCAGGGCATTCGAAAGTGGAGATACCGTCAAGCGATGGAATACATCAGCGGAAGGCCCCACCTGCTGAAGCTCTACAACGACTACCACAAGAACTTGCGGATGCAGACCCCAAAGAAGTCGAGCTACAAGCAATGGTACAAGAAGCAGATCGTCATTAAGAAAAGCAAGGATCACACCCTGAAACTCACAAAGAACAACAAGCCCACCGGCCCACCTCCCGAACAGATCTGCAGCGATCTGAAGAGCACATTCTCAAAAACAAATGTGTTTCCCATTGGTGATGTCGCCATTCGCAAAGACGACTCAGCTGGGATCTTACGTCCCATTCGGCATACCTTCAAGGCAGTGTGGAACGTTTCCAAAACCAAGGAGCAAGCCTGCAAGTCAGCAAGCCTGGATGCCGCAACCCGTGCCCACAAGAAATGCAAAGACAAAGGCTTAAAGTGGGACGGAAAACCCTACACTCGTTTGCAATGCGAGAATTATGTCCAGACCCAACAAGGCTGGGGAGCGACAGCAACTGTCCTCGTGAGATGCAGGGAAGGTAGGTATGACTTCTCCAACAAAAATCTGGCCATTGTCCGCTCGCTGGTGGGAACTATGCTCCCCAAATACAAAAGCGCCCTCAACGCTGTCATCAAAGTTCAACAGATCAAAGGCCTCAAGGGTCAAGGTTACGCGCGCGTGTTTCGGAACATCAGCCGCTACGCCAACCTTCTGCGAAGGGGAATCAACCAATTGACCGGCGTGGCAAGCAAACTGCGAGTGGTCAGCGCAAAGACGAAAAACGTAGAGAACCAGATGCGTAAGATCCGCTCCGACATTGCCAGACAGCAACGAGAGATCTACAGCTCGCTGAATGAGTGCCGCTTGTAACATTGCTCGTAGGAAACATTAACTCTGTCGAACGTAGAATGCTCCTTGTGACTCACAAGACCTCCAGGTTAGAGAGAACCGGACGAAGAAAGGCACTGCATGCAAAAGCTCATTCTTGGTAGTTGTATCCTCCTCGTTTGCGGACTCGCTCCACAAGCACTTCATGCACAGGCTCTGAGCTGCAAGGCTGTTGGGCTTCATCAAGCCCGCGTCGTTGCAGGCACGACAACCTCACTGGTCAATGTTCTGGCCAGAGGCTTTACCAAGCTTTGTCAGCAAGAGAAGTGGCCCAACTCGCGCAAACAATGTGTGTTGAGAGCGAGAACAAAGGGACACCTTGAAGCCTGCACCAACGGAACAACTCCCACGCGGCGTTGCGCGGCGGTAGCTGCCCACCAAGCGAAACTGCTGGCAGAAGCCACACCCTCCCTTCGAAAAAGCATCCAAAAATCATTGTACGCGTTGTGCCAGAAGGAAGGCTGGAGTGAGAAACGAGCCACATGCCTGCTCCGCGCCAGCACCCTCAAAGACTTGAAAGCGTGCAAGTCCAGCCAGGGAGCAACACCGTCCGAAAACTCTCCCGACGAAAAAACAACCCAACCGCAACGAATCTTACAGCCTCGCAAGCTCGCTCCTTCTTGCCCCAGCTTCTATCGAAGGCACCCAACGGCTTGTTCGCTGTGGCTGGGCTGCAACAACAACGACGGGAAAAGTTGTTTCAAGCTGGGATGGCTCTTCGAAGGCAAGAAGTTAACTCGACGCCCCAAAAACTGGCGGGGTCAAAAAGCACTTGGGCTGTATCTGAAGTCTTGTCGTCTGGGATATGCTAACGCGTGCACAAGAGCAGGGACACTCTTCAGCATGGGCTACTATGGAATCCGTAAGGACCAACGCAGAAGCAAGCGGCTCAAGCAACGTTGGTTTCAACTCGTAGAAGCACAGTGTCGAAACAGAAACGCCAAAGCTTGTATTCGGTTGGGCAAAGCTTACTACATAGGAGGATGGTACAACCGAACCCAGCCTCGCAAAGCCCGTCGATACTTCTTTCGTGCCGTAGCGTTGGGGGATCCGGAAGGCTACACTCGGATCGGCTACACCTATTGGTACGGCGTGGCCCGACGCTCCGGAGCACGCATCAAGCAAAAACCCTTCCTCGCCAGGAAGTACTTCGCCAAAGCATGCCAAAGAAACCACATCTTGGGATGCGCAGCATTGGGAGGCACCTACGGTCGTTACAACCAAAAACTACCGAGGAACTACCGACTGAATCGCTACTACCTCAACAAAGCTTGCGAGTTGGGCGGCGGGAACCACTGTTGGCACCTCGCGGTCATTTATAAGTTTGGCCGTGGCACCCGAAGAAACTGCACCGTCGCACGAAAGTATGCGCGAGCCGCTTGTCGGTTGAACCGCAAGCTGTGCGGAAGATTTCGATGTCCATAAGGACAATTTCTTCCCAAAGACCCCTTCTCTAACACCCCACATCCCCTTGCTTTCTGACTCTTCCCTGCACCACCACAATCAAACCTCCTTCCAACTCGTGTGACACTTTGTGGCAGAGACGCCCTGTAGGTTCTCAACCAAGACACACAACTTTTTAAACACAACCTAAAACCTAAAGTTGGGTCGTGCGTACAATCCCACCATGCCACGAAGTTGAGAACAAGGAGATTAACACCATGTGGACGATCCTACTTTCCATTGTAGCAGTCGCACTTTTGACCGTTTGGACGAAGCTTCGGGTGGTATTGACAACTCTCGCCGTCGGTGGCCTCGTGATCTTGGGATTGGTGCTGACCTTCCTGTTGCTGCGAGTGCTGCGCAACCAGATGCAGTTCGTCACGTCACTTCTGATCGGTCGGATGATTCAGAAAGCCCAACGTTCCTGAACCAACGTCTCAAGCTCTAAGCCTGACTCTCCAATCCACCCCTATCCTCCTCAAGCAAGACATGTCACACCCTCTGCAAACGACAAATCAGGTGCCTAAAAACTGATTTGCACCCTCTGCAAACGACAAATCAGGTGGCCAAATTTCAGTTTGCACCCCCTGCAAACGACAAATCAGGTGCCACTTTTGCAGCCTGCAACCCTTGTCCCCCGCGATCCAGGGTCCTTAAAAACACACCCCATATCCATCGGTTGATCTTTGAGGTGGCACCAAGACGAAGGAAAGGCCTGATCATCACCATCCATGAGGTGCTCTTCCAGTAGGGAGGCTCTACAGACGCAATTCAAGAGGTGCTTCTACCTCTTACAAGCCTTGTTCAAGGCGACCCATGACCCATGTTGGTTGCCTGCAGGCTTTGCAAACACTCTCTGTGGAGACGTTCTGTGGTTCGCAGGCTTTGCATACGAGTGTTAAGTGGATGGAGTGGCCTTAGTATGCCGATCACTCAGCCTCTAAGAAAAACAACTGTCGTCTGCACGCCATTCACTCAGCCTCCAGGCACAACATCTGTCGTTTGCAAGCCGTTCAATCAACTTCCAGCCACATGAAGCATCGTCTGCACACCGTTCACTCAGCCTCCAAGCACAACATCTGTCGTTTGCATGCCGTTCACTCAACATCCAGCCACAGCATCTGTCGTTGACACGCCATACAAGGGTGAGCCTTAAATGAGGAATGGCCTGTTCATCTCATACATAGGGCTTAACCTCCTCCTAGAAGGTGGAAGTCTCGGCTCGTTGGGCAGACAGCCCTTGTTTTCATCCCAAACCAGGAAGAAACGAACGACCTTGATGACCTTGATACGCAGGTAACGGTTTTCTCAATCCGTCGCCTTCGTCGATTTCTTGCCAAACCTTGGACGATCAAACGCCTGCCGATAGACGCTGTACCAACGAAGACAATTCCTTACATACTTTCGAGTTTCTCGGTAACCAATGCCATACTCAATGAAGGCTTCCCGGTCAGTATTGGGGAGCTGCGGATCGTTGTTGATCCAGCGTTGGAGCGGCTTGGGTCCAGCGTTGTAGGCAGCGAGCGTAAGTTCGACGTCGTGATTGTGCCGGGCCAGGTATTCATGAAAATGATGGAAGCCCATCTTCAAGTTGAGCGACACCCGGTACAAATGCTCCGTTCGGTATCCACGAACACCCCATTTCCGAGCGAGACGTTGCCCTTCTTTCGGCATGATCTGGGCGATCCCTCTTGCTCCAGCCCCCGAACGAGCGTGAGGATGAAACAAACTCTCTTGGCGAGTCAACGACATCATCAACAATGGGCGGACTTTGTGCGCTTTCCCGTTGGTCATGTAGAGGTAGGGAAACGGTACGGGAAAAGTCAGGCGGAGAGTCCCACGGAGCGGAAGACCTTTTCTCTTCGAACTCTTCAACGAACGACGGAATCGACCGCCGTAGTACAGAGCGCGATTGGGGTTCCCGTAGGCCAGCCAAGTTCGTGACTCCAGGTAATGCTTGATCGGCGACTTGGTTGCCCCTCGAAGGACATACCACTCCTGGCGAACTTCGCGCCAACGACCGGCCAAAGCAAACACATACGCCCTTGTGTACGAAGGATGCTCGATCATCGTTCGGACCACACGATCCCACGAACCCGACTTAAACCGCCGCTTGTACCACCTCTTCATCCTTTGAAGGTTGCGGACCTCCGCGCTTTCGTCGGAAAGCAGCCGATACAGGGAGATCTCAGCCTTGGCAAGCACTGGCTCGTTGGTAAGTCGCTGCTGCGCTCTGGCCGCGTAGTACGAGTCAGTGAGAGGTCGGATCGAACGAAACACTTGCTTGGCCCGTCTTTTTTTGCCGAGCTTGTCGTACGCCTTGGCAGTCCAGAACTTGGCCCGCACTCCGGTGCTGCTGTTGAATCGTCGCAGGGGCTTAAGCAACTTGATCGTTTGGTGGTAGCGACCTCTCTGGTAGGCCACAAGAGCCATCTTGATCCGGGCCTCCCAACGACGAGATGACTTCTTGTACTTCTTAAAGAACTGGTTAAACAACGCCTGGCTTTTGTTGGTTTGTTTGTGCTCTCCATACAACTGAGCGGCCCACCAAAGCGACTTCCGCCCGTACCAGCGACTCGCGTACTTCTTCGCAAATCGTTCGTACCGTCGAACGGCTTCCAGGTTTCGTTCCTTTCGATAGTTGGCCCGAATCCAAACCAGTTGGGCTCTTGGGGCCAAACGGTGACGCTTGTATTGCTTCTGAAACGCGCCCAGCACCTTCTTGCAAGGGTTGTACTGTTTGAGTCGAAACAACGTCCGGCCGTAGTAGTAGTGCGCCTTGGGAATCATCCGTTGGGTTCGACGGATTCGTCGCAGCAACCGACGCTTCGTTGACTTGCGTTTGGCTCGCTTTCGTCGAAACCTGTCGCGCCGGAGTTGCCGACGGGCGGCTCGCAAGAAGGTCCCCCACCTCATATCTGCCAGCTTGTTGTTCCTGGCTTTGAACGCATGGTAAGCCTTGTCGTACAACACCGACAGACCCGACTTCTTGGGAAAGTACTGCTGCATCCAACGAATCGCACGAGTCGCATACCATGAACCGGCCCAAACCCTAGCGACGGTTCGCAATTCGCTGTAGGCCTTGGTTTTCTGGTTAAGCAGCAGCAAACATTGAATCCGACCCAAGCGAGCGGACTTATGAATCGCCCCTTTGTGTCGCTTCAACAAACCTTTGAACAGCTTGAGGGCATCCCGGCAACGACCTGTCTTTCGCATGGCTGTAGCACGAAGCAAACGAACGCGGTCTCGCCACCGACTGGCTCGATAATGTCGCAGCCATTGACGAGTTTGTTTGTACACGATGGCGAATTTTTTCTGTCGATGAAGAACACCAAGTCGCTGGTAGGCAACCCAATCTGCGATATCGACATTCGCCTTAAGCAAGGCGTCGAAGCTTTTCCGTGCGGCTTGTTTTTTGCCTAGCCGGAGCAGCGCGGAAGCTCGCAGAAGGTGTCCTGCGGTCCAATACTGAGCCATACGTTTGCCGAGGGCAGACTTCGGCTTCTTGAGTGTCTTGTGAAGTTTCATAGGCCAGAAAGCCAACAGCCGCCACGCACTTCGAGGTCTGTAGTTTTGTAGGAAATGGCGAGCGCTCATGATTCGAGCGGGCCAGGAGATGCTGCGATACCGATGGCTCACGAGGCTTCGGTAGGTGCGCAACCCTCCCTTGTAATCCCCAAGCGACATCTGCAAATGGCCCAAAGCGAGGAGCGTTCGGGATTTTCGCAAGCCCTTTAATGAGAGAGCAGACTTTTGGAGAAGCGCGATGCCTTTGTCATACGCACCGCTGTCGAGAGCAGCCCATGCTTTGTGCTGTGTCGATTTCGCGATGGAAGGAAGGTACCGAAGATAAGGAGCGGTGGGAAAGTCATCTCCAGGGTGCTCATGAAGGGGTAAGTCTTTGGTGGCGCTGTCGCCCTTCCCTGCAAAAGCAACAGACGAGGAAAGAGACATCCAACCCAAACCTGACAGAACAAGCACCAACGCTCGTAAGCGACGTCGCAAACAAGACAAAACAACCTCCAACCAACGTATATCAAGGAGTAAAAATCATAAAAGGGGTATCCAACCTGTCGTGAGGAAGTCAGCGTTGTGTGCTTTCTTTCCTACGAGAGACCGACGCACCACGGCGAAAAGTGGTTGCATTCGTCCCATACCAAGCGTAGCAACCCCCTACCTTGAAAGCAAAATCTCTTCCACCTTGTTCGGGCTTGTGGCGCTTAGGGAGGCGGACGGAAATGATCGCACCGTTTGACTTGTCTGGAGAAGCATCTGCAGCGTTGTCAGTCCTTGCCTTGGCTCTGCCAGGGCTGCGTCGTTCCGCCTTGCATCTGCACTCTCCGACCTGCGCCAAACATGTACGCTTATTTCCATCCGACTCCCTTACTTCACGAGGAGATGCTCGGACCAAAACCGGGAAGGTTCTTCCATGTGGCTCACCGACACCAGCGTTGTGTACAAGATCTCTTGGGCCTTCGTTACGTCCCCAACTTGAAGACATTGAAGGGCTTGGGCAGTCGCAGATTCCAACTGAGGCAAATCACCCTCTTCCCATGATGGGAATGGGGGCGCGGGTTCACCAGGGTATACGGTGTACAGCACACACGAATGTTGGTGCCCTTCGTATCCAGGAAGTTCATCAGCGCCAACCTCACTTGGGCCAACCACCACGGTCAACTGGTGAGTTTCTTTCCGTGCAGCGTTGTCGTCGCAAAACAAGCTGGGATGACCGTTCCGTGATTCCATCCCCAGTCGGTCAGGGGGAGCACTTTCGAGCGGGATCAACCCGGTCACTCCGATATCAATGGGAAAACACAGCTCGATCACCTGCACAGATCCGTCGCTCTGGACGCGTTGCTGGACCTCCCCTTGAATGTCTTCCCACATGGAGTCAAACGACTCCCACTCTGTGACCAGGCTCCCACCGACTTTCGCTCCAAAGTGGTTGTGTTGCACATGATCACGAGGCGTCTTGTAGTGACCTTCTCCGTACGCAATGGGACAATCCACCACGATCTGCGTTCCTGGTGTTTCTTGGAATGGATTGGCGTTCGCATCTTTCAACCCTAGAAGCCTTCGACGCCGTTCGCGATACACGTCTTCTGGCAGATGTTCACGAAGAAGAGACAGCTCTAGAAGTCGCTCCCTTCGTGCCGAGAAGCTCAGGGGTTTCCGGGGTGACTCCTCAAGAATGGCCTGTCTCGCCTCCTCGGGAAAGGCAGGATTCTCTACGATCCGGCGAAGCACCCGTTGGGCCACAAACGGGATTCGAGACGCCACCTCCATCAGGACGCTGGCAGCAACAGGATTGGCAACCACCACAGCTTCTCGACCCAGCCGCAACGCCTCGGAGCCACGCAAGCTGGCATCCTGAATTTCCTGGAGCGCTGACATCGCCTCCACCGGTTTCTCCAGGCGTAGCCATTCCTGGATCAGCCGAACAAAAGCCTGATCACGCAGCCGAAGGTCAGGGATACGAAGAGCAACCCTGGACGCTTGTCCAAGCTGGTGATTCCCAACAAACCCAAGGAACATGCCTTCATAAATCAAGGACGGGTCCGGCGAGGTTGTCACAGAGATCTGCAGGACCTGCGTCATCCAATCCGCGATGTTCTCAGGCTCATCCTCAGCCACAACCGAAAGGCCCATCATCACTTGCCTTAACGCCCACTCCCGCTCTGGACTCGGCGACAACGCGGTCAATCGCGACAGTAACGTTTGAAAAAACCGACCGGACCACTCGGAGTTGGTGGACTGACAAAAGTCACGCCCCAACAGTCCAAGAATCACAGCATGAGGGATGACTTCCACCTCTTCCCCAGACACGGGAGATGGAATGCTACGTTCCCACTGCCCCAGGCTGCGGCTCGCTTCCAGCACGTCGTCCCAAACGTCTTCTTCCACAGCCTCAGCGCCCAGGAGATGCTCCCTAAAGAACAGCAGCCGCTCGACCAAGTCATCGCGGAATGCCTCCACATTGGAGAGGCCTGGAAGCAAGAGTTGAAGCGCTCTTGCCTTTGCATGCGGCTCGCCTTCCAGGTCAGAGAGGAGCTGTGTCTCTCCCAATAAGATTCGACTGATCGTATGGGCTGAAGGAATGCGCAGGTCGTCGCGTTGCATACCTCGCAGAAGCGAGACAACATCGGGGACAAGCAGCAGAGGCTCCGTCGTAGAGTTAGCGTTTGCGACAGCCGACTCCGCTAGAGAAACGAGCAGTTCGGCCTTTTCAGAATCTTCTGACAAGGAGGCAATCACTCGCCAGAAGTCACCGATGGAGAAGGCAAGGTTGGGGATGGATTGTTGTTGGAGCAGTTTGTCCCACCAGGAAAGCAAAGACTTGGGAGTAGGTTGGAGTTTGGTGAGAGCCTTGAGGTGTGCCTTCATCCCCTTGCGTGCGATTGTCGACGACGCAGACTCAGGAAAAACAGGCCAAAGAGTCCCAGCCAGAGCGCGGACCAGGGGGAAGGTTCAACTGACTGACAACCACACCCTGTGTCTTTGGGTCCGGTGGTTCCAGCCTTGGCACAAAAGCCCAGCTTGCAGGTCATACCTGGAGCGCCACAATCGGTAGCTTCACCACAACGTCCTTTGGGCCATGGTTTTGGGTCGCTGTCTCCCACACATTGACCCAACCAGCAGGTGGTCCCGCTAGGACAAGTCACACCAGAGCAAGGGCTGTCAATGCAGCTACCAGAGCCAGGGTCGCACACCAGCTTGTTGTCGGTTCCACAGTCACTGGTTTTGGTCAGACACTTGTTGACAGCGCAGTCTCCCGAAACAGGGTTGCAGTATTGACCATCGGGGCAGGTGACCTTGGCACAAACATCGCGGGTACAGGAGCCTTCCACACAGACATCCCCATCACTGCACTTCACACCGGCGCAAGAATCAAAGCACTTGGCTTTTGCGGAGTCAGGATCAACAGAGCACCCCTGGCCTTGGTTGCAGGCGATTTGGGTGCATTGGTCCACCACGCAGCTGCCTTTGTAACAAAACATCTGTGGAGGGCATGAATCTTTGTAACAGTCCACACAGATGCCGTTGTTTCCGCAGGTTTTACCGACAGGGCACGAGATCCCTTTGCAAACGTCTTCACACACAGGCTGACCTGTCTTGGACGAACAGATCTCTCCTGGTTTGCACTTGAAGTTGGTGCAAGGTCCTGCGATGCAGAGTTGAGTGGGTCGGTCGCAGTCGTAACCCACAGGACATTCGTTGCCCTTGCACTTGATCTCACACTGTGCAGTTTGGCCTTTCATCACACATTTTCCGCCGACGCACAGGTTGCCGTTGTCGATTTGGCCGTCGCAGTCGTTGTCTTTGCCGTCACAGACTTCGGGTTCGGGGCGGGGTGCAGAGCAGGAGCTCCAATCACCTTGGATGCAGCTTTGTTGTCCGGAGCCACAGGCTGTTTGACAGGCGCGTGTTAAGCCTTCGTCCACTTGGCCGTTGCAGTTCTCGTCACGTCCGTTGCAGATCTCATCTTTGGGTTGTGGAGCATTGCAAGGACCCCACTTTCCGGCCTGGCAGATTTGTTTGCCCTTGCCACAGTCGCTCTTGCAGTCTTGTTCGAGATCTTCGTCGACAAGACCGTCACAGTCGTTGTCACGTCCGTCACACACTTCCTTGGCTGCGGAGTTCGAGATGTCCTCAAAGAACTGCTTGAGATCATCGGGGGTCAGCGCCTGCAAAAAGTCTTGTGTGCCGCCAGCGATGGCAAATTGTTTGAGTTGGAAAGGACGAATTTGTTGGTCCGTACCGAGGCCCACAACAAACGTGCGGATATCATACTCTTTCGCGCCAACTTTGAGTGTGCGTAACGCTTTGATGAGGGGAAGAGGGTCACCGTCTGTGGGCTCTCCGTCCGTGGCGAGCAGAACAAAGCTACGTCGCTGGGTTTTGGGATTCGGGTCTTTGTGAAGGGCATCGTTGGGGATGACTTGCTCGTAGTTGGACTTGGCTAACTTCATCGCAGCCGTCATAGGGGTGGTGCCCAGAGCTTGAAGCCCCTGAACAGCCTTCTTGAGGTTGGCAACATGTGCAGAAACGGCGGCCGCATCTTTCATGTTCTCGGGTCCAACCTGGACCAACAACTTGGCCTGGGTGCCCGAGAAGGCGATCAGTCCCAGACGTAGCTTTGACTTGAACGTGTCAATTGTGCCGTCGATCGCAGTTTGAAGTCCCTTGAGCTTGCCACCTTCTGACATACTTCCAGAAACATCGACCACCAACATCAGATTGGCAGCGCTACAATTGGGGTCTTGCGGGGTTTGCCCCCAAGCAGTTGGCGAAACAGCCAAACCCAGAACACCGAGAAGAACAAAGACCACATACCGTTGAATCATATCCACACTCCATGTAACAGACTGCTGCACCCAGCCCTGTTTGTTCGTATTGTGGAAAAAAAAATGAAAGATAGCAAGGGTGCGCCATCACCTCTGTACTTTCATCATCGGTCACACCATCACGACAGTTGTGTCATACTTCGGAGTATCATTCCCCGGCATTCAGGGTTCCGCGTCCCGCCTCAGATCTAAAGCAAATCGCCAGCCACTTGAATTAACGGACATTTTAGAAAAATCTTAAATCTCCGGCATAGCCCTTGCTGTTTGTCTCCAGCACAAGATCCCCTCGTTGTTGAGCGAGGAGATACCTAGGAGAGTCAATACCTTTCCCATTTGGGAAGAATTGAAAGATTGGGTTCGATTCCAGCTGCACCTCATTGCTCTCCCTCCCTTCAGATGGTATCTCCCCCTGGACGCGAGGGGTTTTTGTGTTTAAACCTACCTCGTGCTGACAGCGGCCTTCCGTCTTCCTCTATCTTTTGGATGTATCCATGCGTTTCACCTACCTTCTTTTTGCTTTATTGGCTCCGCCCTTGGCTTATGGACAAAGCCCTTCCAAGGCTCGCTCACGCTCCATCAAGCCGATCCACCCCTCCAAGTTGAAGGGTCTTTCCCCCAAAGCACGCCGGAAGTACTCTGCGTTTGGGAGGTATGTGTATCATTGGGGTGAACGATTTCAAAAGAAGCTCCCCAAAGGTTGGCGGATGGAGTGGGAAAGCAGCGAGCTGCGAAAGATCCAGTGGCAGGCCAACCCTCTTGATGGTTTTCAGATTCAATTTGTCCACGAAACCCACAAGGTCCCTGTGCCAGTACCCTTCCCCGACTTCCAAAACCCCAAAGGCAACACAGAGCTGGTGCCCAAGCGTTGCTCTCTCCACTTCTTTCCTCGAAAAGGAAAATTTGGAGCGTACGAGAGCAGAGTCTCCCGCATGACACCTGCTTCCGTTGTAACCGTGACAAAGAAGGCCGTGGTGCTTCAACCCAACAGGTTTCTCGCCAAGGAGTTCCCCTGCCCTGAGATACTCAAGGCTTTCCGTCGATTTTCCAGGGTGTCCCAAAGAGGCTGGCGTGGTTATCGTCGGACATACCGGCTGCTTCGACGACTTAAGGTTCGACGCGCCAAGCTCCGACGTTTCCGCAACTACCTCCGGGTTTCGATCCCAGGAAAGCCTCGCAAGTTGCCTTGGAAACGATTGATGCGTTCTTCACGACGTTCCACCCTTGTGGTCCACTTTAAAGACGACGTGAATCGGTGGATTCAGGTCCACAATCGCTCCTAGACCTCTTCGCCCCTTTAACACCCTCAACGTTTGTGACGATATGAAAGCACTCTTTCGCCTTATGGTTCCGACCTTTTTGTTGGTGGGAGCCGGAGTTCTCTGGTGGAACCATCACTATCTACCGCAGCATTACCAATCCCTTGTCCAGGATTTGAAGTCCACCTCCAGCAAGCTTCAGGATCACGCTCATGATTCGTTGGCAAACGCTGGACCCAACGCCGCCCCTTATGTTTTACAAGGAATGGAGACAGGCTCCCAAGCACAGAAGCTGCGGCTCGCAAACGTCCTGACGGGATGGGACAAAGCCAGCCTTCCCTGGCTCCATAAGATGCTCGATCACAAAGACTGGCGCATCCGTGAACTCGGTGTAAAGGCGATTCACAAAGTTTCGATGGGTGAAGAACACAGAGCCCAACTCCTCAATCGCTCCTTTCGCGATGAAAATCCTTACGTACGATACTCTGCAGTCCGGCAACTGCAGAAGCTCCAACGACTTGACCCTAGCGTGCGACTTGCGATGTTGCAGCTGCTTCGGGAGGGCAACAAGCCCCTGACTCATGATAAAGATGGTCATCACCACCACGGTCACAGCCACCATGACTCCAAGCACAATCCATCGATCACGAGAATCATTGAAGGTCGCCTCTGTCACACCCCCGACGATGTGGACCGGGAAGTTCGTCTGGCTATCGTTCGGACGCTCCCGCGCCTTGTCAACGATCACAAGCTGGCTGCAACAGCCTTGTTGGGTGCTTTGGAAGACAGAGACCGACTGGTTCGAGAAGAAGCTTACAAACACATCCAGAAGATGGGGGCCAAGGCTCTCTCTTCCTTGGTGGGCTACCTTCAGAGAGACAAAGCTCCACACAAACCGAAAGCCTCTTCGTTGCTGGTCCATGTTGGACAGCCCGCTCTCACTCCACTTAAGGTATTGTTGTATCTTCCCAAGCGAACAGGTTGGGTGTATGCGGCCCGAGCGTTGCAACAAATGGGAGCCATCGCGTCCCCTCTTCAAAAGAGTCTTTGCAAGTTATGGCCGACGCTTCCACCGAACCGGCTTCGGCCGATGGGCCGCGTTCTTGCTTCCATGGGACCGTCTGCTATCCCCTGCCTGCTACGTCGGATGCAGCATCCCTCCTCAACCATCCGGGCGGTGGCAGCCTACAGCGCGGGACGCCTCGCCAAAAGCACAGCCGCTCCCCTTCCCAAGTCGCTGGCGAAGCGACTCGTCCAATTGCTCCAGGATACCTCCCTCCCCCCCAGAAATGAAAGCCTGTGGGCCTTGGGACAATGGGGAAAGCGGGCGAAAGACCTGATCGCATCGTTGCTATCGCAAGAAAAGAACTGCTCCTTCGACCACAAAAGAACCAATCCGTCCACTTCTCCATCAAGCCTCCCAACCACATTGCCGAGCGCCAGCAGCTCCACACCCAGCCGCTCAGGCTGTACAGACTTGCTGCCACGTGCCTGGGTACAGATCGCCCCCAACAACCCCCAGGTGATTCAAACTCTCACCCGCTGGCTGCAACATCCATCGGCTTTGACAGTGCGAGGCGCTGCGCTGGCGTTGCTGTCGTTGAAGAAGTTACCTCCTTCCCTGGAGAAGCCTCTTGTCCAACAGCTCCAACATCCTCACAAAGTGGCGAGGCGAGCGGTGGTGGAGACCTTAGCTCATCACCCACAAGCGCTGTTCAACCACCATGAGCTTTTGAGAAAAGCCCTGCAAGCCAAGCAACTTGACCTTCGACTCGACGCGCTGGCCCTGCTCTCGCGAATGGGACGACGCAAAAGCCTTGCACACATATTGTGGCAGTTGCTGTCCAAACGAGTCCACCGCGCGACAACCCAAGAACAGATCGCTATCATGAAGGTCCTAACCGCCTTGTATCCACGGATGCACTCAGGCTCTTTGGCGTTGGGGGACGTGTTTCTTAAGCACGCCAAACCTGCGATCCGAATCGCAGCCCTCCGACTGCTGGCTCGTGCCCCCAAGCCCAAACCCTTTTGGGTTCGATACGTTGCCTACCAACTCCAGGACATCCGATGGCGTGTAAGACGAGCCGCAATCCAAACCCTTGGCGCGTGGGGTCCTTTTGCGAAAGCCGCGCAAGAATCTGTGCGGGCTCGGATCAAAGATCCTTCGTTTGCCGTCAGCATGGAAGCCCAACATGCCCTGCTCCGAATCAAAGGAAAGCAACCCAAACAAAACAAATGAAACTCCCAGACAGACTTTCGCTTCGAACGATAGTCCGGGATTATCCGAGAAAACAGGACCTCACGCTCGTCTTTCAAAAATACATGCAGCAAAACACTGGACAAATGTACAAGTAAGAATTATAAACAAGAGGTCCCACTGGCTGTCGCGCCCCACGTTGAACGGGTGAGAAAAAATGTCGCAGGCTTTGAGCTTGTGTGACACGTTGTGACACAAACCTCGGACACAATGATCTGCAAGATAACAAGGGTTGTTCCTTGCTGAAGCAAACTGACAAAAAGATCGCCCTCAACAAAGGAGATGAGAGATGGCAAAGAAAGACAACTCAAAACAAGCTCTGGACGCAGCGATTGGCCTGATCGAAAAACAATTTGGAAAAGGCTCCATCATGCGCCTGGGAGAATGGGGTGAGAGCCGTCAGGAGTTGCCCTCCTTGTCCACCGGTTCGCTCGGCCTGGACATTGCCCTTGGCATTGGTGGATACCCACGAGGTCGAATCATCGAGATCTACGGACCAGAATCCAGTGGTAAGACAACGCTGGCTCTGCACGCCATCGCCAACACCCAAAAGCAGGGCGGCACCTGCGCTTTCATCGATGCTGAACACGCACTCGATATCCAATACGCCCGCCGCCTTGGCGTTAACCCCGATGAACTGTTGATCAGCCAGCCGGATTACGGTGAGCAAGCCCTGGAAATCATGGAAACCTTGATTCGTTCCGGCGCTGTGGATTTGATTGTCGTTGACTCCGTCGCAGCCTTGGTGCCCAAGAGCGAAATCGAAGGCGACATGGGTGACAGCCACGTGGGTCTGCAAGCCCGCTTGATGAGCCAAGCCTGTCGAAAGATTGCGGGTGTCGCTGGCAACACCAACACCACTGTCTTCTTCATCAACCAACTCCGCATGAAGATCGGCGTGATGTTCGGAAACCCCGAAACCACCACAGGTGGTAACGCGCTGAAGTTCTACGCCTCTGTTCGCCTCGACATCCGTCGCATCGGTGCAGTCAAGGCCGGCGACAAGGTGATTGGTAACAACACCCGCGTCAAAGTTGTCAAAAACAAAGTGGCGCCTCCGTTCAAGCAGACAGAATTCGACATTCTCTACAACGAGGGTATCTCTATCACGGGTGAGATCCTCGACATGGCTGTCAGCGAAGGACTCATCCAAAAAAGCGGCGCGTGGTATTCCTACGGTGACGAACGGATCGGGCAGGGTCGTGAAAACGCTCGAAGCTGGCTGAATGAGAACGAAGAGGTTCGCAGCACCCTCTACGACAAACTCATTGCCATCAACCTGCCTCACCTTTCCGATGAAGAGGAAGAAGCCCAAACCTCGGACGCTTCAGACGCATCGGACGAATCTGATACCTCTGAAGATTCTACCAAGCGACGAGGCCGTCCCCGCAAATCAGCCAACTCCTAATTCTCTTACCATAACGAAGCTCCCTGCAAAGGGAGCATACCTCCCATCACTCCACAAACATTCAGCTCTCCTCCACCCACACGAGACCCTTGCGATCGGACTTGAAGCAAGACATCATGCTGGTGGCAGCTCTGTTGTTATCAAGACATCATCCTACCTTCGGCGTCTGCGGTAACGACGACGTCTGCGGTAACGACGACGTCTTCGAGAGCGACGACGTCGCTGGAAGGTGGCCTTTCGATTCGCCTTGACCCAATCACGATGCCAGGTTTCCCAGGCGGTTTTGGCTGCCCGACGTTCATGAATGGAGATGGGTTTGGCAAGAAGCCTATCTTTGTAGACAAAGGCTGCTCCCCCACCCCCTCCAAGTAACAGAAGAACAAACAACCACAGAAGAACCCCACCTCTCCGACGCGGCCGGGAGGAAACATCCCAACGTGGGCTGTGGATCACAACGCCTTTTTTCTTGGCGTCGGGACTTTTCCTTGTTGAGCGTAAGCTGGGCTTTGCTGTTCGGCTTTTTTGGACAGCCGACAACCCTGAAGGACCAGGAGAAGACCGGACTGGCTTGGAAGCACCTTGGGAAGAATCTCCAACAGGTTCACCAAGCCCCAAGATGCCACCCTTCTTAGGTGAAGAAAGGGAACGTTTGGAAGAGGACGAAGACTCCTTCGAAGATGACGCATGGGCAGAGGAACCGTCCGAAGGTGCAGGCTTCTTCTTTTTCTTGTCTTTCTTGGGCTTGAGGTCTGTGGTGGTTTTCTTTTTACCAGGACGTTGAGGTTCATCCAAAACATCCCATTCATCCGACTGAAGAAAAGCAACACCCTGGGAAGGAGACGGCGAACCTGTAGGAAGCGCTGCTCCACTGGGTGAAACCGCAATCTCATCTTTGTCCTTGGAGTAGTGATAGCGATGGGCTCCCTGAAGCTCGGGCATGGAGGGAGTCTCAAGGACAACACCGTCCAAGTAGGGTTGCAGAAGACGTTGGAGCCATTCTTTAAGAGTCGCCATATCTGCGGGACGGTCGTCTGCTTTCTTGGCAAGACCCTTCAATACCAGCTGGCTGAGACCTTTGGGATAGCTACGATCCGGTCGCGCTTGCTCCAACGAAGGCGGCTCTGCGTACACATGTCGCATCAGGTATTGAAACGGACTGTCGGCCTCAAACAAAGATTTTTGGGTCAACACCTCAAACAAAATGACAGAAAGGGAATACAGATCAGCGCGATGGTCAACGGTACCAGCGACAGCCTGCTCTGGAGAGATATAGTGGGGAGTTCCAAGGGTAGAGCCCGTCTGAGTAAGACGATGGCTCTCCTCTTGTTGTAGCTTGGCGATACCAAAGTCGAGGACCTTGATCGGACCAGAGCCAATGTCATCGTCTTCGGGTTCGGTTCCTACAAGGTAGATGTTGTCGGGCTTGAGGTCACGATGCACGATGCCTTGCTGGTGAGCGTATGTCATCGCATCGCAAACAGAAGACACAACGCGATACACCGAGGCAAAAGGCAAGTCGGCTTTTCGACTCATCAGAAAGTCAGCAAACGTGCATCCTTCCAACAGCTCCATCACCAAATAGAAGCCGATGTCCTCCCGAAATTCAAACTCATAGATTTCAATAATTCCAGGGTGGTGAAGCCTCCGCATAATCTGGACTTCGCGATAAAAACGTTGAACGGCAACATCATCAACGTTGAGCTTGGTCCGCAAGATTTTAATCGCGGCCCGCTGCTGGGTATGGACATTCACACCTTCGTAGACAAGACCCATCCCACCTTCACCCAGAAGTCTGACCAACTGCCAGTTCCCAAGCTGCTCACGAAGGAAGGGGTCTTTGGAGCCTGGAGGCGTGTAAAGACCTTCCCGGCGCATTCGGTTGATCTCAGATGTGTATTGTTTGCTCTTCTCGTCATCAAGTTTGGTCTGGCCTTCCAAAGCATGTTCGGTCTGGCTCAACATAAACTGGCCGTAATGATGGCGAATGGCCTTAACAAGAGAAGGACGGTCGGCCAGAGCATACACAATGCCGGAACATTGGAGCTTGTCCTTGAGGAGGGCCTCCTGAATGTCTGAAAGGGGCGTCAGCGTGACAATCTCACACTGATTGTCACCCACATAACTCAAAGGAAGCATCAACTGTTCCAAAGCTTTTTCGTACGGAACAAGATCGAGAAGATCAAAGTTGATGGGGTACTGGATCAACTCATGGGACCGGTAAAAGCTAAGATTGAACTGTCGAGCCAGAAAGTGCTGGAGTTGAACCTCCGTCAGAGCGCCAAGCCCAAGAAGAACGTCACCAATTCGGCCGCCCTTTTGGTCTTGAATTTTTAGCGCAGCGTTCAACTGTTGGGGGGTGATCACGTTGTGCTGAACGAGCAACTCACCGATCCGCGGGGTACCCATCCCCGAACTCCTTTCCTTCCCCGAACCTTAGGGAAGTCAACAAGACAACCTACAATTCAATCATCCGACTTTGACTTGGAACGTTTCCTACGACGTCTCCGTTGTTTTCGACGACTTCGACGTCTTCTCCGTCGGGTGCGACGCTTTTTGGGCTTCACACTTGATTTGGAACTCTTCCAAGAAAACGACAGCAAGCTGGATAAGCTTTTGCGAAATCTTTGGTGTTCTTCTTCCAATTGCTTCTTCGCCCGCTTAAAGCTCATCTTTTCAATGCGGACTTTGTTGGCCTTGTAACGCACCAAAATTTTCTTGGAGAAGGTCACACCGATGGTCGGCCAGGTTTCGAGGAGAGCGCGGCAGCGACGAGGCGATGTCGAAGGTTTCGCCAAGATCTCGGTGGTCATCCGACAAAGCTCAGGGCTCTTCTCTTCTTTGAAATGTTTGCAAAACGAGGTAGTGAGTTGCTGGCAAGGGGACTTGCAACTCGGCATCCAGGCTCCACTTAGAAAAAAGAGACTGACTCCCATTAGAATCCGAAGGCTCACGTGAAACACTCGACACTCACTAACCATCACAGTCCTGCCCATTGGATCGAGGAGGGCCTGGAAACAACCAGAGAACAAAGAGACTTTTAAGAAATAACAAGAAACAGAATGTTCCAGACATCCCTAAACGACAGTCCTCACACATTTGTGAAGGATCGAGTCAAAGGGACCGAAAGAAGCACAGAAAAAGCAGATAACATGAACAGGGAACCCACGCAAAAGCATGGATTTACCACACAGAATCAGATCATGACATTTGTGTGTCCTGGTACGTTTGAAGGGCACGTTGAAGCAAAGTCATCGCTTTCTTCAGCGCATTCACTTCCAAAACGAAGGCAATCCGAATCTGTTGCATCCCCAAACCGGGCGTGGCGTAGAACCCAGCTGCCGGAGCGACCATCACAGTGGCACCTTCATAGGAGAAGTCCGTTAATAACCATTTGGCGAAGGTTTCTGCGTTGTCGATAGGCAACTCGGGAATGGTATAGAAGGCGCCCTCAGGTTGTCGGCAGGTAACCCCTTCCATCGATTGCAAAGCTGTGTACACCACATCCCTTCGTTGACGATACTCCTCAAGAACAGAGGGAAGATAATCGTCAGGCATGGCGTGAGCAGCTTGGGCCATCCATTGCTCGACCTGGGGAGAGGACAAACGAGCCTGCGCCAACTTCAAGACAGCCGCCATGACCTCTTCATTGCGACTCACCACGCAACCCAGTCGAGCCCCGCACATGCTGTAACGCTTGGAGATGCTGTCCATCACCACAACGCGCTCTGCAATGTCCGTTCGCTCCAGAAGGGAGCGATACGAACTCGCCGAAGAATCAAACACAAACTCCCGGTAGACCTCGTCACACAGCAGCCACAGGTTGTGCTTCTCGGCGAGGGCGATCACTCGGTCCATCTCTTCCCGAGTGTAGACCGTTCCCGTTGGGTTGCTTGGATTGCACAACATCACAGCGCGTGTCTTGGGGCCAATCAACGACTCCATGTCTGCCGAAGGTGGGAGGTGAAAGCCATCCTCAACGCGGGTTGTAATCGGCCGAATCGTCACACCGGCAACGCGAGCAAACGCATTGTAATTGGTGTAAAAAGGCTCGGGAATGAGAACCTCTTCGCCAGGGTTCATGGTGACGAGCAAAGAAAACAGGATCGCCTCACTCCCGCCTGTTGTCACGTTGATGTGAGGACGCTCAAGGGCAAAACCCAGCTTGTTGTAGTACCCCAACAGCGCGTCGATGTACCCCGGCTCTCCTTGGGAATGAGAGTACGCAATCACCTTGCGCTCCAAACGTTGGAGCGATGAGAGCGCCAAGTCCGGACTTTCAATGTCTGGCTGTCCAATGTTAAGGTGATACACGTGGGTTCCACGTCGCTTCGCTTCGTCAGCAAAGGGTACCAATTTTCGAATGGGCGAGGCCGGCATTTGTTGGCCACGCTCTGAGATTTGAATGGGCATGATAGTTTTGATGCTCCCCGATCCTTAGGTCATCCACCCGAAGTGGTTCAAAGATGCCCCGTACTGCAAAGGGTTCCGCGAGAATTCACTTGACATCGATCGAATCAATGGCAGTCTATGACTCTTGCATTCCCTCTCCCCTTTTTGTAAAGAGTCCACGCAAGACTTACAGACCAGGGAGTTGATTCCAGGATGGTCGTGAGTATATCGAATTCTCCTCCCAAAGAAAAGGTTGCAAAGGCACCACCGCTATGAAAGAAGCACTCTCCGAAATTGTATACCCCAACGCCAGACCCAAGCTGTCTGAGTTGGAGAGTGCGTTGGGCTACACGTTCACCAACTCAGGCCTGTTGGAAGAAGCCCTTACACATCGTTCGTTTGTCCATGAATCCAAAGGCGTTGCACTGCGCTCTTACGAGCGACTTGAGTTCCTGGGTGATGCGGTCCTTGAACTCAGCGTCAGCGTGTACCTCTGGCAAGCCTACCCCAACCTTCCAGAGGGAGACTTAACACGACTGCGCGCCGAACTCGTGAAGAAAATGACCCTCGCAGGGATTGCGCAACAGCTCGACCTCGGCCCTCACCTTCGCTTGGGCAAAGGCGAAAAGCTCCGGGGAGGAGCAGAGCGGGCTTCCATTCTGGCCGATACCATTGAAGCGATCCTGGGCGCTGTCTTTCTTGACGGAGGATTTCCCCTCGCGCAAGAAGTGTGCATGAAGCTCCTGGAGTCCAACCTGGAGGGTTTGGACCCGACCAACCTGCCCAATTACAAGAACCGGCTGCAAGAACTCGCAGCCTCCAAGCAGTTGCCCATGCCGCGGTACCAGCTCCTTCACGTGGAAGGCCCAGAGCACCAGCCGACGTTTGTCATGGAGGCCCTCATACCTCCGGATTCACGGGCCGAAGGCCATGGTCGAAACAAGAAGCGAGCGACACAGGAAGCCGCCAAGAAGCTACTTTTTGCGTTGCAAGAGGGAACCATTTCAGACCAAGAGGCAACAAACGAAGAGCAAGCCAGTCTCTCTTCCACGTCGCCGGATCCAGAAACAGGAGCCCAAGAATCCACATGACAGCATCCACCAAAAGAAGACCCAAACGGGAGCGCTCCCTGCTGGTCAAGATCATATCGAGTCCGCTCACAACGCTTGTTCTGGGCATCTTCGCCTTTCTTTCTATCGTCTATTACAAGGTGTATGTTGCACCTCCCGAAGATGACCCCAAGGCCAAGCCTCAAGCTCGTCGCAAGGTGATGGATAGCAACCAACCCCTCCTCGCAGCCAACGAGATCCTGGGCAAAGCCTGGAACCGAGGGCCCACCCTCACGCGGTCATTCTTTGGCATGGGCGACGTTGTCATCGCAGGACCAAAAGGGAACCGAACATGGGGGCTGATCTACAAATCAGCCAAGCAAATTCAGGTGGTTCATCCATGGAGAGCCAGCCAGCCTTTGATGGATTGGTTGATTCAAGACCCCAAGAAAGGTCGTTTTGCTCTCTTCCGGACCCTCCAACCCGCCAAAGGTCGCTCACAGTTGGGAACCTTGTTGAAGCCGCTCCTTCGCGAGAAAGACCTGGACAAAAACGAACAAGCCAAGCTTCAAACGCAATGGAAGGCCGTCGCAAGCAAGAAGGGCGACAAGGTCGTCCCCGCTCATTGGGTTCACGCTCGATACCAAAAGACTGGACTCAAGCATCTCCCCCCGATGTCATGGGCAGGAGACAAGGCCACGCAACGTTGGCTAGAGCAACTCATTCAACGCAGTCACTACAGCGATATACTCAAGTAAGAACTTCAACGTACTGGTACACTAGCCCAACAAAAAAGGGGAACCACCGTGTCGAGTTTCAAACAGAACATTCTCAACCAAGGACTACAGTGGGGTATGCAGGCCGCTCAAGCTGCCCTGGGGCATCCCACAGTTGGCCCCATGTTGATGAAGTCAGCCAAACAGCTCTTTACCATGCGCGCCAAGATGCAGGAAGCTCGTGAGAACCTGCTCAAGAGCCTTCAAGTCGCTTCGTATACCGAGCAAAAAGAGCTCCGTCGTCAACTTCGCTCCATGGAGAAAAAGCTCGAACGTCTCGAACGCCGCTTGAAAGATGTCCAAGACAGAGCCAAAAAAGCGATGAATGAAGCAGCAGCAGCCAGCGCAGCCGCCGCTGAAGCATCTGCAGCGCAACAAGCAGCCGAACAGGCCCTCGCCCAAGCTGCGGAGTCAACACCAGAGTCTACCCCTGAGCCAACTCCCGCAAAAGAGCCGGCGAAGACCGAAGCCAAAGCGGAAGAAGAAGCTCCAAAGGAAGAAGCCAAAGCTTCAGAGAAGAAGTCTTCCAAGAAAAAGGCCAGCACCAAGAAGAAGACTTCCAAAAAGAAGACAACCAAGAAGAAGTCCTCAAAAGAATAGGAAGTCCCGGTTTGTCCTTGGCAGACTCTTACATGTCATCAGCGATCGAGTGAATGGCAGGATGGAGTTCAGCAGCGAGAAGCGCCCCACCCACGGGGCCCGTCAAGATGGCGAGAACGTTAAGGACAGGAACAAAGGACAACGCCCCCAACCCCCACAACGCAAACCGTTGCTGCCTCATCGCCCTGCGCTGGCTTAGAAAGCCGTATCCCAACCCCTCATAATACGGCGTGATATAGGACCAGCCAGCAAACTGAAGTCCCAAGATCAGCATCAACAACCCCGACAAGACCGAACCCACTGCTGGAATCAGATTCAGAGCAAGGAGCAGACATGCCCAAAAGGCGAACTGCAAGATCTTGAGCAACTCTGTCCAAAGAGAAAGCAGCAGACTGGTTAGAAATGATTTCTCTTGGGGCAACTTAATCCCTGCTGCTTTTTCAAACGTGACCTCAAACATCTTCATGGCCAGGATAGCGGTGATGGGGTTAAGGTTGAGCAAAATCGGAAACAGCGGTGGCACAACAAACAACATCACCACCACAAGCAAGCCAATGGAAATCAAGGACCAAAAGTTTGCAATCATCTGCGCCACCCCAGCCCAAAACCCTTTGCCTGCCCCAACAGACTGAAGCCACTGCACAAACTCCCCGTTGTAGCTCCAACCCCACCAAACCAAAGCGCCCAACAGCAAACCGTTGATCACCAAAGCCAGCAAGACGTACCCAAGCAATGAAGGCGTGCGCAACGTAAAAAACACAGACCGCAACGCACAACGCAAACCATCTTCAACGTGGGATTTCGGTAACGAAGAGGGAGGAATGTAAGGCATCGTAATCTCTCAACAACGAAGGGTTGGAAGCCAAGGGACCAGGGTAGAGAGCGAGAACGAAAATTTGATGTCAACCTACGGGATCCAAAGAGGGAAGTCAAACCCGCACAGAAGCCTTCGAAATCTAAGGACGTGGGCGTGATGTAGGTCGTGTTGCTGGGCGAAGAGGAGGCCCATCCTCCCAGGCAAACAGACAGCTCTGGCGCTTGCGATCCATCCGACAAACAGCCCGCGTTTTGGTTTTCCTGCGCAGCAAGTAACTGGAGGAAGTGGCCTTGAGAGTTTGAGAGTCGACCGAAGCGAGAGCAACAGGAATCATCTCTTTCTCAAACAAGATGGGAATGCTCAGCTTGAGTTTGTGCGAGGAACCCACATAGTCCGGCTGTACTGCGCTAAAGTGATAGTCCCAAGCGTACGACCCACGAGCCGGATTCCCCCGCAAGCGGCTGTTTTGAACTTCGCGAAGTTTCATCGTCAGCTTGGCTCCATCCAACCACAACGAAAACCGAGAAAGGTATCGCTTGGCAAAGAACTCTCCCAGCATCTGTTGCTCTCCAGGTTCAAGCTTTCCGTTGCGATTCCGGTCGTACAGTCGCTTCCAGAGTATCGCTTTGCCCCGCTTCGGCATCAAGAAGTTGACGTAGAACTCGACCCGTTTTTTGGCCACAAGGATATGGACAACACGGGCCTGCACAAGGGTATGAGCCTGGCATGTAGAGGTCGAACCCAAACCTCCGACAACAAGCACCACACACCAAACCCACAGAAGACACACGAGCTTTCGTTGCGAAAAAAGATAGCGAACCATAAGGATTAAGCCTTCAAGCTTGAGAATCATTGCTGTGCACGTGAGCGCAGAAAGATCAAGGTGTTTTGAGGTAGGAGGGTGGACGTTCGCTCAGTAGCATCTTATCTTGGAGAAACAATCGAACGAATGTGTACCGAAGCTTCTATAGAGATCAAAGGTTCATCTACGACGAGGAGTATGGATGGGTCCTCAACCTACACCCCGGCACAATCAAAACCCAAAGAACCACCCCCACATCTCCATACGAGAGAACAAGCAAACGCCAAGCAGCAACCCGCACTCCACATCATCGCAAACCGGAACCGAGCGAACCTTGGCGTCTCTGTTCGGTACCGATCGTTGGGCACCTCACTGGAATCTACCTCGAAGAGAGGCCTGGGTCGAGGGTCTTCGCAGCCTGGGACGACGTCCCTCTTGCTCAGGAAAAGAGCGACGGGCGTTTTCCGCTCTCTACGAGCAACTCCAAAACCGCTACTCCAGCACGAAATGGCACTCCATGGCGGTCAGCGCTCCCCTCTGGCCTCCCACATTTTTTTACAGCTGTGCTGCCCTTGTCCTGTTTGGTCTGAGCTGGTTTGCGCCCATGGGAACAAGCCTTTTGGCAGCCGTACTGGCGTTCTGCCTTTGGAAAGAGTGGACCGGTTCGTTCCGATACTCCCAACTTGTGTTTGCCCCACGAGGCACGAGCTATCTGTCTGTGGTGCAGGAAGCCCGTCCTGAGTGTCCCAAGCTTGTGCTCTGTGCCGGCGTTGACACCCCGACGGGAGACCCGACCTACCACACAGAACCCTACCAAAGCCAGCTTCGTTGGCTGCACCGCCAAGGGCTCACTCCAGGAATGTTCCTCTGGGTAGGGGTGGCTTCCATTCCAATCTCCAACACTCTTCGACTCACGCTTGTCCTTCCCTGGCTCTCGTCCTGGTTGTTGGTGCAGGGGTTGTTTCTCGTCGGGCTCTGCTCGTACTTCTACATCACGGCAGAACGAAGAGGCAACACAACGCACAACAACCTTGCGGTGGGAGCCGCCATTGAAACCTACGAACAACTGCGACACATCGACCTTCCTTTTCAAGTCGAGCTGCTGTTGTTGGGAAGCACCAGCCAAGGGATAGGGATAGAATCCTGGATTCGTCAAAATCGGCATCGATACACTCCGGACCAAACCTTCTTCCTGATCGTGGAGCCTTCTGCCCGAACGGCAACCCACCTCTACTACCGAACGCATGAAGGTCCCATCCAACGAGCGCCAGCCCATCAAGAGATTCAGTCGGCAGCCGAAGAGATAGCGCTTCGCTTTGCGACAGAGATGAAGATGGACAATGTCCCAGGACCCCAACGCCGCTTTGGAGCAAGCCTGGCTTCAGTAGCCCAGCAACAAGGATACGCCGCCCTCGCCTTGGGAGCGAACTTTGAGAGCCGTTCAGACTCCCTTGTGGGCCAACATCTTGTAGGCTGGGGAGTTGCTGTGGCGCAGTCGTTGGGTATCAAGCAAAACTCCAAACACAATCCCACACCACCACAATAGAACACGCCTGTACAAGCTTGTTCCTTGTTGCATCGGGCCAGTATTTTGGCTATAAGGGGACCCGGACAACCACAGCCGTTGTCTCCAAACCAAGAAGTTTCGGGGAGAAAGCAGCCGCCCATGTATGCGTCAGAACGTCTTAACAGTTGGACCATCCTCTTGGCCTTTTTCGGTCTACTGTGCCTTGGCACACCTGCGATGACATGGGCTTCCGAGTCGTCCTGCCGACAGCAGTACAAGCGAACCACGAAAAGTTGCGAGAGCGATTACCTAAGCTCCCGGCGAACCTGCCAGAGAGAGCAAAAACGTCAACCTCGAAGCTGTCGCTCCACCCGCATCCAACAGCTGGCCGAATGCAGACGAGAGCACCAACGGGCCCGCAGCCAGTGCCGACAGCAGCCACCCTCACCCACAAGCCTCTCACAATGTCGAGAGAAAAAGGAAAGCATCCTTCAACGCTGTGGGGATGAAACTCTGGCTGTGCAACAGTGCAAAAGCACGTCCCAAACCTGCCAAAGCAAGTGCACCCTGTCCTCACCGATTACCTGCGTCAAGACCTGCCGCGACGCGGAGGTCCAGTGCACCCGCTCCGCAGAAGACAAGCACACACGCTGCCGACGCAAAGCCTCCAAAGCGGAGAGGATCTGCAAACGAGAGCTTCGGGACAAAGAGTTGAAGCGCGTCTACGACTGCCTGTACCAGTCCACCACAACGCAGCTGAAGTGCAGCCGCAAAGCTCATGACACCCAACGTCAATGTACCTATCAGGCTCTCGATCAATACCAGCAATGCATGAGAAAGATATGGGACCAACGTAGAACCTGTTATCTCCGAGCCCTGCAAAGCTACAAGGATTGTCGATAAACATAGAGGGAGACGGCCATGGCCATCGCAAACCGCATCAAACAGAACCTAACAGGCGCGTCCTTGATCCGACTTGTGGCAGACGAGGGTCTACAGATGCGCCAACAAAGTGACAAGCCGGTTTGGGACTTGAGCATCGGCAACCCCGTCTATGAACCGCCCCAAGAGTTTCGCAACGCGATCATTGACTTTCTTCGCCAGGACTCCTCGGGCTATCACCGCTACATGCCCAACAATGGACACCTCTCGGCCCGAGCCGCAGTGGCCCAACAGCTCGAAAAGGAGCTGGGCTGGGACTCCATATCACCGGATTGTGTGATGATGACCGTGGGCTGCGCCGGTGGAATCAGCCTCACGCTCAAGGTCCTCTTGGATCCCGGTGACGAAGTCATCATCCTCTCCCCCTACTTTGTGGAGTACAAATTCTACATTGAGGGGCACCAAGGTGTGCCAGTGGTGGTCCCAAGCACGCCTGAGTTCCAGCTGGATATCGCAGCCATTGAGCAAGCGTTGACGACCCAAACCAAAGCCATCTTGATCAACACCCCCAACAATCCGACAGGTGTGGCATACAACAAAGAATCCATCACACAGCTCAGCGATTTGCTTCGTGCTCACAAGGACAAAACGGGCAAGGTGGTCTACCTGCTCAATGACTCGCCCTACTACAAGTTAATGTACGATGAGTCTTCCTATGTGGACCCGCTGAAGCATTACGAACACACCATCTTAATGACAAGCTTCTCCAAGTCGCTGTCGATTCCGGGGGAACGCATCGGCTTTGTGTTTGCCTCCCCAACCTGTGAGGACCTGGAGTCTTTTGTCCCGGCGATGGCGTTTGCCTCTCGTGTGGTGGGATTTGTGAACGCCCCCGCGCTGATGCAGCATGTCATCCCCAAACTTGTCAGCCTTCCCACCCACGTCAATGAGTACAAAGCCAAGCTGGAGCGCTTGGGAGGAGCCCTCAAGGAGGCAGGCTACGAGATGGTCTGGCCGGACGGCACCTTCTATCTCTTCCCCAAGGCTCCCGGTGGCGATGACATGGCCTTTTTCCATGCATTAAAGGAGCACCGTGTTCTTGTCGTTCCAGGAAGCGGGTTTGGCTGGCCTGGACACTTTAGGATCTCATATTGTGTGGATGATTCTGTGATTGAACATGCCATTCCGGCTTTTGAAGCCGTGGCAAAACAATTCTTGTCTTGAAACTCCTCCCCTGTGTATAGTGCCCCCCACAGGAGACGAACGGCTCCTATCCACTTCGCTCCTGAATTCACAACAATCGGGTATATTCATGGCGACAACTGAGTCATCTTCCAAACGCCGAACCCTCTTTATCTTGATGGGCTTTGCCATCTCTTTGATCTTTATATACCTGACCTTCCGTCAAATTAAGTTTGGGGAAGTTTGGAAGGAGATGTTGAAGGTCAAGTACGGCTGGATCTTGTTCGGCATTGGCTTGCACATGATCAGCTTCCTTGGCATGACCCTGCGCTCCAAGCTTCTCCTTCAGCCGCTTCACAATTACAACTTGTTCACCCTGTTCAAGTCGGTGTTTGTGTCCTTCACGGGGAACAACATCTTTCCCATGCGAGCGGGTGAAGTTCTCCGAATCGACTACCTCGCTCGTCAAGGCAACGTCGCTCACAGCTCCGTGTTGGCGGTGGTGTTTGTGGAGCGCCTTCTGGATCTGCTGTTCCTGGCAACCCTCTTCTTTGTTGCCATTCCCATGTTTTTGTCGGGCAAAAACGTCTCGGTCAATTCCGTGTACCTTCCAGCAGGCATCGCAATCACATCTTTGGTGGTTATCGTTTGCATGAGCCTGTTTCCCAAGCAAGTCCTTGCTTTGGCCGGCCGCTTCGCGAGTATCCTCCCTGAGAAGCTCGCTCAGTTTTTGATGGAGAAGTTGGAGCTGTTTGTCGGTGGGCTGTCGGCGTTGAAATCACCGTGGCGGGTCTTGCTCGTGTTGCTCAGCACCGGCTTCTTTTGGGTGATGAACAACCTTGTGATTGTCACCTGGATTTATGCCTTCTCCTTCCACACATCGCTGCCGTGGTATGCCTCTATCATCATGCAAACCTTTGTTGCGTTTGGAGCCGCTCTCCCCTCAGCGCCGGGCTTCGTCGGGACCTACCACTGGTTCGTCAAGCGTTCGTTGATGCTCCTTGGAATTGGAGCGACACAAGCGAACTCCTACGCCCTAGTTGTCCACGCGGCCAACATTCTTCCCTTGACCATCTTTGGCGTGTTTCTGCTTCTGCCTGACTACCTTCGCTCCCCCAAAGACTTCCAACCTCACGGCGGCGAAGAAGAACTACTCAGCGCGCACCCCGAACCCAAGTCCGACTCAGCCTGACAGAACCACCTTTTCCCGCTACAATCTGACTGTCTTAATTGCTCTTCTTGACCATCAAGATTCGGAACCGAAGCTGCTGACCGGCTTGCATCTCAAAGGTCCGACTGTAGGGAGAGAACCCTTTTCGTTTGAGGGTTAAGCGATACTTTCCAGGGGCGAGGCCGGCTGTAAGAACAGGTGTGCTTCCTAGCAAGCGACCGTTCAAGTACACCTTGGCAGAAGCAGGACGGGACGTGATCACAAGTTGAGTTCCACCACCATCGTTGGTGACACCCATTCGTGAGGTCTCTTGGGGAGCAGCAGAGGCTGTCCCTTTGCTCAGATTCACCTTCACATTGGTGTTGGTCTTGTCCGACACTTCGATGGTTCGGGTCAACGTAGCGTAACCCTTGAGGAAAAATCGGAGAGTGTGGGAGCCGGGGGTGAGTGTAGCGAGCAAGGGCGTTCGACCGAGCAAGCGACCACCACGAAACACTCGAGCGCCGCTGGGCTTGGAGCGAACAATGATCATTCCACCGCCCGAAGCCCGCTGAGTTCCAAGCTGGTTGGGGTCACGAGGAGCCGGTCGGCCCAAGTTCGAGTCGTTGTCATCTCGATTGTCGTTTCTGGCGATGGTGTTGCTACGACTCCCCACACGCTCCAGGCTCACACGCAGTCTCATCTTGGTGCGGGAGGGCAAATAGGTGTAGGTCGCCCACGTAAGATACCGAGACCGGCGAAGTTCCAGATGGTACTTGCCAGCATCCAGAACCAACATCATGGGGGTTCGCCCTTTGTATACACCGTTGACATACAACTTGGCTCGACGAGGCGAAGACTCCACCCTTAGCTGCTCTGCCGCACTTGAAGCAAGTGAGGACCAACTGAGAACCGTCACAACAAATCCGGCAACAAGCCAACGGGTTGTGCTGGATAGCAGCGATGAGGTCCGAAAGAATGTCGTCTGCATGTTGATTCCTTTGTGTGTCAGGGTAGATAGAAACGAGGAAGGAGCATGGGACTCAAACCAGGAAGACCTACAAACAATGTAGGCACCTCGGGCTGGCATGGAAAGAGCTTAACGTTAGGAGGTCACTCTCGCAACTTATTTTCCACGGGGTGTGGGAGCAGGTTTGTCCGGACGTTTCGCCGGTTGGGGACGGGTTCGAGGGGCTGCCTTTTTCCCTTGGGATGACTCTTTGGGAGGATGGGGAGCCGCCTCCCAACCAATGGTGACCGCGCTAACCATGGTCTGGTACTTCAGCTTCAGCCCGCCATCTTTGCTTCGCTTCATCGCTTCCTTCACAGCATCCAAGAGAGGCCGGAACCCACCACGGTAGTTTTCCACAACAAGCAGCCAACTTTCCGCAGGACAGTCCTTGCCATACATCATGGAGCAAGACGTCTTCCATTGCGCCATCAGCTCGGGAAAGCGGGAAGGTGGAAGAATCAAGCGACTGTACGCTGCAGGGAACTGGGAAGGCTGAGGAACAAACAATTGGTACCGTGCTTTGGGCTCGTCGTTCAGCTCAACCTTGAGAAGCTGGGAGAGCTTCTGGTGCACAAGCTGCCGCTCCGAAGGATCTTTGCTCTGGGGAACAATCACGAGCCGAACTGGCATCGGGTCATGACGATACTGCAGCCGACGACGCTCTTCACGCAGGCTAAGATCCCACTGCTGGGTGCTGGTGCGAAGCATCTTTCGACCCCAGGCCACGGTGCCTGAAACCGACGAACGAATGGCTCCCCGAACGCGAGGTGGCCCCCACTGGTAAAGGAGACCGGTGATGCCGCCAAGAATCAAAAGCAAGATCATCAGAGAAGACCACATGGAAGAGCTGTACGTTCCTTCCAACACCTGAAGCAGGTGACGAAGGGTCAGAATCTTCTGCTTGTAAGCCACCACCCGCTTGTGTCCTTCTGGACAATGCTCTGCGATCAAATGGGTGAAGGCGTCCACGTTCATCTCTTGCTCGGGACGCTCCCAGTCCTTTTGAGGACGGGCGTTGATCAGGCCAATCCGAAGCTGCCTTCGCCGATCCAAGCCAAACGCTTCCACGCCAGGATACAGGTAAAACACCTGGTCCTGGGCCATTTTTAACTGCCCATCCAACACGCCTCGGATCACGTACTTGATTTGCTCCAGCGGGACTTTCCCTTCCACAGGAGACAAGTCCTTTTGGTACAGGACGATACAACGCGCTCCTTCCACCCTGACGTCTTCAACAGGGTGAAAGTATTTGTTGGGGCGAAACTTTACGTCTTCCACCATCCCGCTCTCGGTGCCTTCAACGAGAACTTCGGAGAGCGGAATGATTCGCTCTTTCTCTTTCCACGTGATTGACATGCTCTTTCCCTTACAGCTTCGGGGCGCTTGAACTCCAAGAAGAGACGCGACACAGCGCGACCCCAACCACTAGCGGAGCTGTTGCAAGATGCCTTGCAGTTTCTTTTGGTTGTGAAACAAAACTTTGATTTCGATGCGACGGCTTCGGGTCTGACTCACGGTGCCGTTCGAGCGTGTCACCGGACGGAACGGACCAAACGCACCAGCAAACAGTAGCTTGGAGTAGATGCCGTAGCGACGCCTGTCCGACTTCACAGAGCTTAAAAGGTACTGGACGGCGGCCAACGCTCGCTGCGAGGACAGTTCCCAGTTCCGCTCCAAGCGACCACGAGTGTTCGTGTGGCCTTCCACCATGATCCCAGCCACCATCGGGCGAACATTCGGCTGCAGCAAAACACGGTCGAGAGCCTGCAAGACCTGGCGCAACTGGGCTTTTCCGCCTGTGGTCAAGATGGACTTCCCTTCGGAAAAGAGAATGTTCCCACCCAAGCGAAACTTCCCCGTGTTGGGGTCGAACCCGACCGCTCCATTCTTTTCTTTGCGGGACGAGAAGATCTTGTAAATGGCTGTCAGAACTTTCTTCTTTTGTTCCAACAAGGAGCGCAGCTGACGCTCGCACCGTTCGCGGCTAGCAGAGGCTTGACTCAAGAACTGTTTCTGCTTTTGTGTCTCTTCTTTTTGCCGCTCCACTAAGCTTTGTTGTTTGTTAACCAATGTCTTGAGCGCCAACTCTTTGGCTCGTTTCTTATCAAGCAACGACTGCTGTTGCGTGATCATCGTTGCCAGAGCAGCTTCTTTTTCTTTGGTTTTCTTGAGCAGCGCAGCAAGAGCAGCTTTGTCGGCCTGTTGCTTCTGAGTCAGCGCGGCGAGGGCTAGCTTCTCGTTGAGGAGTTTCTTTTCCTGAGCCTTCAGCTCAGCCATCTTGATCTGAAGCAGCGCCAAAGCCCGCTTGGAGCTGAGCAAACGCTTGTCCCGGCTTTGGATAGCCAGAAGCGACTGGTTCAACTGCTTCTCTTTGGTTTCCAGAAGACGTTGTTGTTCCAACAACACTTTCTGTTTTTGTTTCAGCTTCTTGTCAGCCGTATTGTAGTTGAGGATAAAGAAGGTAACCGCCAGGAACAAGACCAACGCAAAAGCGCTCATCAAGTCGACAATACTGGACCAGGGGTCAGCATCCTGGGGCCGATCATCCCAATGTGAAGACCAACTCAAACTCATCTCCTCTTGAAAGCCGTGGGTCACAATAGCAGGAACAATACCACAAAACTTGCAGGGCGATGCACCCAGTATGGTGCGGCTTGACGTAGAAGGCAATGGCGAACCAAAAGCCCAGAACCACTCTCACCGCTTGATTCGGAAGAAGAAGTGAGACGAACCTCGCAACAACAAAGCGTTGTTTCGTTTTCGCTGACCAAACTTGATCTCCAAGGACCAGCGACGTGTGATCGCAACATTCAAGAGAACTTCCCACATGTCTTCTTCTTCGATCGGTACAGGCTTAAACAACAGCTGACCGTACAAACGTTTGGTAAAGTACTTCCCAATCTCAATCTTTAAGTCTTCGACCCGCGCACCTGTCTCAATCTTGAGCACATCAATGGGCACGACTTTGCTCAGGGAGTCGCGGATTTGGGACGACGCCATCTTGCTAAAGGCACCCAAAGCCTGATCACCCAAACCTGACTGCTGACCTCCTGCCAGATCCTCCGTGGTGCTACCTGTGAGGATAAGGGTTAAGACATTCGCTTTGTCCATTGGGATAAACTGGTCGGTCCCTGCATCCACAACGCGCATTCCAACCTTTACATCCTGGATGGTTCCGGTGACCTGAAGCAACACATTAACCCGGGCGTGACCGCGTTTGTAGAGGCTTGAGCCGCGCCCCATCGTGATCTTGTTGGCCGCTGTGATGTTGAGTCGGGCGTTCAATTGTCCCAGCTCATTGAGAGCCAGAGCCTGCCCCATAAAGGTAACGCGACTTCCTGACTGCACCGTAAACTTCTTGGTGTAAAAGGTGATCTCACCTCGGACCACCTCCACCCCACCGACAAGACGGAGTTCATCCCCCTTCAACGTCACATGGAGGTCGCGAAACTCTTCGGTTCGGGCTGTGAAGTCGAGATCACGGTTTCGAACTCGAATCCCACGTGGAATTACAATCTTCAAATCCGCAATCATCCCCGGAGACGATCGACCTTTCCGACGACGTCGTTGGGCTTGAAGCTTCTTCTTCTTTTCAAGCTGCTTCTTCTTGGCCAGCTCTTCCTTGCTCAGTTGGCTGGGTCGCAATCGAATCTCGGACTCCTCACCCAACACAACCATGTCCTTGTGATCTTCGTACGTCTTGGCTGTTCGGCTAGACTCTGGGAGAGTGAACAACATGTCAGGAATCCGGATAGAACCAAGAATCTGAAGGGCGGTGTTCCATTGTTTGAGAATGTCGATCTTCGTCTGCAAGACCAAAATATGTTCACGGGTGTTCATCGGCCGGAAATCATCCGAGCGGATGTAAAACGCCATCTTCTTCTTGGATTGGGTCGCTCGCTCCGTCTTGCAACGCTGCGTGTCGTAGGCATCGTTCGACTGACTTTGGCACTCTGATGATGGTGAAATATCCGGTGCAAACTGCTTGCGAGGCAGGCCCCCATAAATGATCAGAGGCTTGCCTCTTCGACCTTGCAAACGTCCCTCAATGCTGTACTCGTTAGCCTCCATCGCCACCTTGAGATACGAGTACATGCACCCATCCACGTGGTGGTCATACACTCCATCTTTTTTGTTGCGATTCTTGGTGTCTCGAAGGGTTTGGCAGAGTTGCCACAGTCTGTAGTTCCTCTTGCGAAGTGGAGAGGAACTCGACAAATTGGTACCCAACTCTAGCCCGTACTCTTTCATGGCAATTTGTTTCACACGAAAATGCAAGTAGCCACGGAGCTTTTCGAGGGCTTTGGTTGTACCTTCAGCGTGGACCGAAAGGTCAAGGATCACATCAAAGATTAAGCCGGGAACAAAGGCTTCCAGAAACCGCAACGACAACACATAGGTGTTCCGTGAGATATCGACCCAGACCTGCTGGCTCGGCGTTCCGTTGGGCCAGTGAGCGCAACGTTTTTGGTCCACCAGATCTTTCGCAGACACCGGCAAGATCACAATCGGCATCGGCCACTTGATCACACCGCGCAAGGTATCGGGTGGCTTCTTGTCGGGGTCGGCTCGACGCCACATCCCTAAGTTGACCTGAAGGCGGCCCTTGGCGATGGATTTGAGGGCAATCTGCAAACGACGAAACTCCAACGCCGCCAACTTGCTGGGGGGTCTTCCCTGCTTGCGGAGTCGTCGGTACAGTTTACGCGGCATCCCAATGTAGCCGTCTTCAATGGTCAGATAGTTGCGTATTTTTTTCCCTTTGGTGGGCTTGCCCATCATCGGACACGCCGGATCTCCAGCGATCTCAATGTTGCCTTTGATGATGCCGTACAGCTTGTCTTTTAAGCCGATCCGAGTGGCAAGTTCATCAAGGTCAAAGCCAGGAAAGAGCAGGTTTGCATAAACATAACGACCCATCTGCTTGCTGGTCATCTTTAAGGTTTTCGGATCAATTCCGACATGGATACCGCGAATAAATGCCGTGCTCTCCATGAGTCGTTTGCCCAAGATCCAGGCTTGCAAGTTCCACCCAAGGTTCTTGGCCTGGATGCTGAGTTGGAAATCAAGCTTCCCACGGTCAATCGCGATGGGGTTGCCATTCTCGTCTTGCCCGATGGTGTACGATAGCTTTCCGATGCTTGTAGAAAAGCGGACGTCGGGATTGCTGAGTTTTCCACACGTCGAAAGGTCGAGAGAGAACTCGCCTTGTACCTTTTTCATGGCCGACACTCGGACCCACTCAGCCAGCTTCTGCAAACGCACCTTGGGGATCTGCATTTGCAATCTGACAGGGTCAAACAGCTCGTAGTTGAATCCCATGGTCTTGGGGTTGAGAGACATGTTGACGGCCAGCTCTACAGGCTTGTTTCCAGGTGTCGGTGGCTCATCACCAAACTTGCAACGACGCTTGGCGTTCGCATGTTTACCGATCGCAAGGAGCTTTGTTTTTCCTACCGCCAGAAGGGTGTTAAGCGTCACCCGACCGTTTTTGCGGGCTCCTTTTGGAGGACTGTAGGAAAAACCCAGATCAAAATTAAGGTCACGAACCCGAAGTTCACGGGCTTTTTGGACGGTTTTTGTGATGTCGTTTTGTTGTTGGAACATGTACTCCCGACGACCCGCTTTCTTGTTGAAGCCGACTTGCTCGTAACAAGAGAAGCCTTTGTCAGTCAGAGGGCAAAAGGAACCATCTTGAAGACGAAACCGCACACCCACCTCAGGAATCGATGGACGCCCTTTCAGCAGAATCCTTCCGTCAAAAAACCCATTCAGATAGGCAATTTTGGGCGGCAAGGAGGGGACCAAGTTCTTGAGAACCCAACCCAGCTTTTGTCGGGCAATGTTCGCCTCAAAGCCCATAGGTTTGTCCACAAGCGCAACGGTAGGCGACAGCATCCCCCGCCACTCTCCCACAGAGAGGCGGAAAGGAAGCCGCCCAGCGAGGTTGAGAAGTTCACGTCCTCGAAAAGACACCCTTGTTTTCTCGGGAGTTGCCTGACCTGGCCGCTGACGTGACATAAACAAAGCACCCTTGGCATACGACACAAACACCGAGGTGTCGAAGCCAGAGTAGTCTTTGTAGCGAATCTTTTTGAGTTGGACCTCCAGCGAAAGCTTTGGATCGCGGAGGGTTTGCTCCAACTGGATGGAAGACTTGAACAGTCCATCCAGGTCTTTGATGTTGAGCTTGCGCCCCAGCCAGGCCAAATCAAGCCCAGGCACTTGGATGTCAACTTTGATGGGTCGGCGCGTCTGCACGAGACGACAGAAGTTGCTCTGCAAAGCGACCCGATGAAGGTTCAGTCGAGCGGGAATGCCCAGGTTCACATCCACCAAACGTCGAAGCTGCCCTTGAGGGTTTCGATGATCTGCGATAACGCCCAACGAAAGAACTCCACGCTCCTTGCGGGTCCAACCGTAACCCAGGTTGATCTCGGTATTAAGACGACGGAACTGACGGAAATGAACGTTATCGACTCCAACCTTGATCTTGAGGCGAGGGTACGAAAACGAGCCACGGACCCGAATATCAACGTTCACCGCACCGGCGAGCTTGCTCCCTGGCATGATGTTGAGAACCTTCCGAATGGGTGCAAGCTGGAGTTTGTCGATGTTAACGTCCAGGTCATGGCGCCACTGCTTCCAGTCAAACATCCCATTCAGTCGGATCCGTTCGGACCCATTTCGCCACCACAGTTTCCGGATTCGCGCACGGGCAAAGTCGGTGAGTAGGATATTGGGCTTCCCTTCCAACCGGAATCGCCCCGTCCCAATATCAAAAGAGAACCGAGAAAACCGGGTCAGGATGCGCTTCTTCGCAAAGTCAGCGCGAGCCCAGGTCGCCAAACGTAGGGTCTTAACTTGCTGACCACCCGCACGGATTCCTCGCCCTCGGATGTCCACAGAAGCTTCAAGAGGGGCGAGTTTGTTGAGGCGCGCACGAACAACCAAGCGCCGAAGTCTTGCGACAGGCCCAGGGGTCACTTTGTTGGACGCAGACAAGCTGCTGAAGTGACTCTCGCAATACTGGAATTGTTGGAGCGGAGTGGGACGAGCGGGCTTTCCGGGCATGTGGACACCCAAGCAGCTACGCTGCGCCTTTCTGCGAGCCGCATAAAAGACCCCACGGCAGCGCCCATCAACTCGAATGGTTTTGGCATTTTTGGGGAGAGGACGCCCCTCCCGCTTCATCTTCAGTCGGGTGAGAAGTTCCTTAACATAGAATCCATAGCGCTTTGCAACTCGGGCGTAATAGCGATGTCGCCATCGTTTTTTCCCATCCACTGGAGCAGAATACGAGACGTTGGCCAGCCGAACTTCCGTTCTCGCGGTGGGTTTCCAGTTCTTTCCCTTGGCCCAGGCTTGCAGCGTGAGGCTTCCGCGGAGCTTTTGGTTGATCAAGTTGCCTATCCGATACAGCCGAGGGAAGCGGCCTAGGACATAACCGTCCAAGTCACCGTTGAGATAATTGACTTTGGCTTTCCCACCGAGGCTTCCAAACGGAGTGAGCACCTTAAAGGCCTTCACGGTAGCCACACCATCTTTGGCAACCGCCTGCACTTTGATGTTTTTAAAACGATACTTTTTGTCGTAATGCCCTGGAAGAAGGGAGAAGACAAGCGAAGCATCGGTGGTTTTGGTGTAACCTTGGCCGTCCAGATCAATCGAGAGACCTAGCTGAGTTTCTGGTAGCTTCAGCCGCAAAAGCTTCTTCAGGTTCACATTCCGAACCCCAAGCTTCACAAGGTATTTCTGGGTTTTGATGTTACCCGCATCAGCGAGCACCGAGACCGTTGCATCCCCAGCCTTAAGATCCAGCTTCGTGAAGATCTTGGCGATGGAAAAGGCCGCCTGGAGGGACAAATCGATGGGAGGGCGAACCATAGAGAAGGTAGGTTTTAAGGAATCACTCACAGGAAGCCCAGAGGCCAGAGTTTTCACATCTTCGGGGTCAAGGAATAGCTTCTCAAGGTTCAAGTTGAGTTTGAGCTTTTGAAAGACTGGCACCAACACCTTCATGATGGCAGCCTCGTCCGGCGACTTCAACGCTCCCAAGCCAGAGATAGCCTGTTTGATAGACGCAATCACTTCCGAAAAATCGAGCGGATTGAACCCGACTTTCAACTTCAATTGAGACTTGCTTCCAATGGTGGAGTCAAACACGAGGTCTTTGACTCCCAGTTTCAGCAAGCTCTTCTTCCCAACTTTGGGGCTGCTCATGGTAAAGAGCAGCTTAAGAGTGTTAAGCGCGAGATCGGGACTTTGGTCAGCCTGACAAGCTTCAAACGTTGGCTGGCTGATGCATGCGCCAAACTTGATGCTCTTGATATGAGAGGCGATTTGCAGACCCTTCACCTGCATTTTGAAATCAGCTTCCATGGAGAAGTTTTTCACAGCATAAGGATTGAGCTTCGGATTGAGCCGGAACGACCCCTGCATATTTTCGATGATGAGCTTTTGCACCCGAAGAGCAAACGACGTCTCTCCTGATGATTTTTTGGGAGGCTCCTTCTTGGGTTTTGGATCTTTGGAGGACTTGAGATGCTTGACGATATCAAGCACGCCTTTGCTGTCGATCCCCATGTACCCTTGGGGCTTTTTGAGGTGCACTTTGTTGACGAGGAGTTCCCCCTTGGTCAAAAAGTGCCAAAGGTCATACTCCACACGAAGATAGTCCAACCCGGCGAGCAAGTCTTTTTTGCCATCTTTGCGATACCATCGAGCTTTGTGAACTTCCAGACTGGAGATGAGGTCGCCTCCGAGATCATCCACCTCCAATTTTCCTTCCAGAAAGTTGGAAGCCACGGAGAGTCCGATGTCTTTAAGTCCACGCCGCAGCGGCTGAATCTGCCAGGCAAGCAAAAGAAGGAAGGGAAGTACAATCACAAACAGAAGGACACCTGCGATGGATTTCCAGATCCATCCCCACGCCCGCCGCCATCCTTTCTTGGGTGGTTTCTTGGAGGGTGTTTCTTGTGCCACCTCTGAAGTAGTCTCCGTTGAAGTCAACGCTACCGTCCTCTGTATTGAACAAGGTTGAATGGGTTTTCATCTGGTGGAAATGCCACGGCTTCAATGAACAACAATCGACTTGCATTCCCATTCCAATGTGCGTGATCCGAGGCAAAAAAGCAACGCGTCAGCCACACGCCTCTTCGCCAGCTGTGTCTGAGAGCCAAGGGATACAGGTGGTTCCAGGCTTGTCACTTTGGACGACAATATGATACATAGCGTTGAACTCTCGCTCGAATCCAAACCTTCCCGAACATGGGTCATCGCGGGCCTCTTTCCAGGGAACAATGGGTCGCCTTTCGAGTTTGATGGCACTCCAGGACACTTCTTGGCACAGGTTGACGTTAATGAAAGTGAACAATCTCGGCTCAGGCCAGACCAAACCTTGGATACGTCGTGGTCTCCTCGTGAGCGTCCTTGGACTTTGGGCGTGGGGCATGGTCGCCTGCCTTCCTCTCACACCCCCCAACGACATTGTTTGTGTGAATGACAGCCACTGCTGGAACGGTTACCAGTGCAGAAAAAAACCGGGACAGACCCTTGATTTGCTCAAGGTTTGCCTCGCGCCTGTCGAAGGGCCACCTCCAGGCAACACCAACAACACCATGAACAACAACAACAACAACACGAATACCAACACCAACGAAAACAACAACCAAGGCACCTGCAGTGCTGACGAAGACTGTCCGAATGATGGGGTCTGCTGCCCCAACAGCAAAGTCTGTGCGGCAAGGCTGGTTCTTTGTGCTGTACCATGACCCACTCATGCACCCTTTGATGTGTCGCTCCCGTAAACATCGGAACAGGATATCGCGAGTATGAAGAGTAGATGGTTCGGGTTGATCACAGCGTTCCTGGCATACGGTTTCACCGCAGTCATGGCGACGAAAGCATGGGCTACAAAACCTCAAGGCTGCAACACCTTTTTGTCCAAAGGTCAGCATCTACAGGCCATCGCTTGTTACGAAAAGCTCGTACAAGCCATGAAGCCCCCGCACCAATTGTCGTTGTTGGACAAAAAGGAAAAATCTCTTTACTACAAGAAGATAAGCTATTCCTATCGACAGTTGGCCAGATCGCAAACCACCGAAGATGGGAAGTCGTACTGCTACGAGAAAGCGGCGGAGTACTTGGCCAAAGTCCACGAAGAAAAGCTCTGCGGCAAACCGGTACGTTGCCGACTTGTCCGTGGTCAAGAAGCCGAAGTACGTAAGAAAATACGATACGCGAACCTTACCTTGGTGCACAGCAATGGCGAAACTCTTACGGTCGTGATCAAAGGTTACAAGTACAACGAGGCTGGTAAAGGAGCCGTTCTGGTTCAAACCAAAAACTACAAGCTGCGCCCTGGTACGTACACCGTTACGAGCATCCCCAAGGGGAAAGGCAAGAAGCGCCAAGAAAAAGTGGTGAAGTTGAACCCAGACAGCACCCAATCCATCACGTTGACCAAGCTTGTTGTTGTACGCTCTCGCAAAGTGTCCAAGACGGGTTCCTACGTATTGATGGGTGTGGGAGCGAGTTTGTTTGTGATTGGAACAGTCGGCGTGGTCGCTGGCTATGTGATGCAATCATCGGCCAACTCGGCTGCAACTGCAGAGAACGATGAACGAAACATCAGAAACTTCCTCGACAACCCTGGCACAACCCCCACCACCCAGACACTCGATGATTGGAAAGATCTTTCGGCGTCCATCGACTCGGAATACAACACGGGCTCGACCCTGCTTGTGGCAAGCTGGCCGGTCGCGAGTGTGGGCCTCGCAGGTGCTGTCGCGGGCTTGGTATGGTTGGGAGCGATTTCCGGCACTTCGGGACCAGCCAAACAAGCCAACGTACCTCCTTCTTCGTCCATCAAGATGATCGGAAAGAAGTCAAACCTGGGAACGACACGCTTCCATCTGCAGGTCCGTTAAGACAGCAAGCCTCCCTGGCGTACCAAGAAGAAAACGCTGGGAATGGTGGATGAACACTTGTTGTTCGTTGTCGTTGGACAGGGATTGGAAGAGAGAACAAACCCTAAGTAGACAGGTTTCACATGGCATTTGAACGAATCATACTGGCATCGGCTTCCCCTCGACGTGTTGCGTTGCTTCAACAACTGGGGATGACGTTTGAGGTGTCACCCTCCGGCGGAGGCGAGCCAGAACCTGAGCAAGACGAAGAAGCAGGAGCGTATGCCCTCCGCGCGGCCTTGCACAAAGCAAGCCGGGTACAACACCAACTTCGGGCCCGAAGAGCCTGGGTGATTGGTGCAGATACTGTCGTCACAATCGACGGTGAGATTCTCGGGAAGCCCAGCGACGAAGACGAAGCCAAGGCGATGCTCACCCGCTTGTCGGGCAAACAACATGAAGTGGTCACAGGCTTTGTCTTGCTTCACCAAACCAACGGCATTGAATACACCGAAGCCGTCAGGACCAAGGTGTGGTTTCGAAAGCTAACACCGTTTCAGATCACCCGCTACATCAAGACTGGCGAGCCCATGGACAAGGCCGGCTCCTACGGAATCCAGGCCAAAGGAAGCGCTCTGGTCGACAAGATTGAAGGGTGTTACTTCAACGTGGTGGGGTTGCCGATTAGCCATGTGGTAGCCGCCCTCGAAAAGCACAAAGCTGGCACCTTGTTCTAAGAAAACCAAACACCTCACCTCAACCCTTTCCCCTGGCAGAGGAGAAGAACAACACCCATGACTGACCTAGCTCCCACGTTGCCTGAACGAATCCAAGATGTTCTCCGAAGATTTCACCAAGCTTGCGAACAGGCAGGAAGGGACCCTAGTGAAGTCACACTGTTGGCTGTATCCAAGTGGAAACCCGCCTCGGCCATCCGAACAGCTTGGGAGCATGGCTTGCGCCAGTTTGGAGAGAGCTATGTTCAGGAATGGAAAGACAAACGATTGGAGCTAGAGGACCTCGAAGCAGAGGGGCTGAAGTGGCACATCATCGGTCATTTGCAACGCAACAAATGCAAATACATTGCCGGGGAAGTTAGCTTGATTCACTCGGTGGATTCGATGTCGTTGCTCAACGAGATCAACCGAAGAACTCCCGAAGGTTCGGTTCAGAGTGTCCTCCTACAATTCAATGTTGGGCAAGAGGATTCCAAGTCGGGGTTCGTGACCCTCGACGACGCAAGAGAAGCCCTCCAACAAGACTGGCCTCGTCTCTCCATCGATGGGTTAATGACACTCCCCCCGTACATGGCTGAACCTGAAGAAGTAAGACCGTTCTTTCGCCAACTTCATGAATGGCGAGAGCGTTTGCGCCAAGAGTTTGGACTGCCCTTCCCTCACCTCTCGATGGGCATGAGTCATGATCTTGAGGTTGCGATTGCCGAAGGCTCGACTTGTGTACGTGTCGGAACCGCTATTTTTGGCCCACGAGAAAGCTGAACCAGGAAAAAGTTGTCAACGGATGAACCGGTCTTAGATTGTCTGGAACGTTGGCCCTGATTCTCCACGATGTGGAGAGTTGTCAGGTCTAGCCCATACAACCCCAGACAAAGGCCGATAGATGAACAACCCTGTTCTGCCCGATCGATTACCAGACACCCACACCAAACAACACTGGAGACTTGTAGAGTTCATCCTCTTCGTGTTGCTGGCTGGCTTTGTGGTGTTTGCGAAACCTGGACCGAGTTGGAGCCAAACCTCACGCCCCAAGGTGTCACCCATCTTGAAGCGCTCGCTCCCCAAAACCATCCCAGCCCCTCCCAAACGGGTTGAGGGAACCAACCTTCGGGTCGTAACCCAACACTTTGACTTTACATTTCCAGCCCGCTGGAAGACCTGGGTGTCCCCCATCCTGAAGCATGCCGAGGCAGACTTCCTGGAGATTTCTCAAGGACTTGGTTACACCAGCAAAAACAAGCTTCAGGTGAAGTTCGCGCGCTCCGGCCGCGACTTCTCTAAGATTCAGCCCTTTCCCTGGCACCCACCGTCTTTCATTGCCGGACTCGCGTACCCCAACCAAGGAGTGATGACGCTTCGACTTCAAGGAACCGATGGCATGGCAGGACTTCGCCAAACGTTCCGGCATGAGCTAAGCCACCTGCTGTTGGCTCGTGCGGTTCACCACAAGCGATTGCCTCTTTGGTTTGTGGAAGGCCTTGCGATGGTTCAGTCCCAAGATTTTGGAGCCCTCGATCGGATGTGGCTCCTCGCCCGAACACGAATGGGAGGGCACTGGCCCAAGCTATCCAGCCTGGAAAAAGGATTTCCCGCGAACTACGAAGCACGACGGGTTGCCTATGCTGTAAGCACAGACTTTGTCGTTTACCTTCGAAAGTTGAACCCCAAAGTTGTGCCAGAGGCGTTGGCCCTCATTCGAAAGGGCAAAGGATTTCAAGCCGCCATCGCAGAAACCTGTGGTCAGAGTTGGAGCAACCTCCAAACCCGGTGGCTCAAGCAAGTTGGTTTTCGGTATGGGTGGATTGTCTTTCTCTCCCAAGAGTGGCTGCTATGGTTTTTCGCTATCTTGCTGGCCATCTGGGGTTACTTCAAACTCCGACGTCAGCGAAGAAAGCAACTCAAGCAATGGGCCGAAGAGGAAGATGAAGACGACGACGGCGGTCCCTGGTATCCTCCCTCCCAAAGACACCTGCCCTACACCCGATGAGTTAGCCCAACGAAACCTGCGACCTTCGCTCTGGGGGTTTGACAAAATGGCTGATTTCGCCCTATTCTCGCATCGCAACCGGTGTTGATTGCACCCCCACTGAGAACAAGATGCGCACACGATAGGTAGGAAACGCGAACCATGAAATGGTCTCCAACACGCATTTTTGCGGTTGTATTAACAGGTTTACTCCTGACTTCTGCTATTTTCTTTTTTCGGACATTTGCAGAGAAGCGTCACGAGAAGGTAACGGATACCTATCACCAAATGTATTACCTTCCGTCATCGGAGGTGCTGCAGCGATTGTCCATCGGCTATGAAAACTTCCTGGCCGACCTCATTTGGATCCGCGGCTTGTTGTATGTTGGGGAACACTTCAGTACCAAAAAAGGAAAGATTGACTGGCTTCCTCGTTACGCACAGGCCGTCATCGACCTGGACCCAAAATTCCGGTACGCCTACGTTTGGGCAGCCATCCTCGTGGTCTACAACCGAAAAAAGACAGTGCGCCAGGACATTTTGCATAGCATCAGCTTCCTCAAGCAAGGGCAAAAGCAGTTTCCCCACGACTACTACTTTCCCTACAGCCTCGCGATGAGTTATCTCAGCGAGCTTACATTGGGTCGAGAACCCATGAGGCAGCTCGTCGCCGACTTTGATGAATTTTGTGGAGACGGACAAAAGCCTTTGCTGCAAGTCTCTAAGGCCAATCTTCAATGGCAACAATGCCTGGACCATCCAGCCTATTGGCTCAATCGCCCAGCCTGTCATCCTGAAGCCTTTGTTCAGAGCAGCGTGGGCTTTTTACAAGAGCTGGCCAACAAACGAAAAGCCAAGCGGGTCCCGTTTATCCGTCAGATCAAACGCTGCCTGCGTAAGAAAGCAGCCCTGTACTTGATGGACGCAGCCTCCAAAGAAGGAGCCCCCGACCACTACGCTCCCCTGGCTGCCCGCATCCTCCGCCGTGACGGCAAGGCCAACGCTGCCATTTGCAACCACCTCCTTGATGTCATCTGGCGAGCGGAGAGTGACGAAGTTCGCAACAAGATCCGCAAACGACTCCGACGATTCTGTGGTGGAGAACGTCCAACCGAGATCATCTGCCAAGAAGAACAATTCTCTCGGCGTTGGCGAAAAAGCTTTGGCTACCTACCCCGTAGCACCTACCAAATGCTCGACCTTCCCGGCTCCCTCACCCAATCCAAACCCATGATCTACCCCATCCCCAAACCCAAATCCAATTGCACCTACCAACAATAAACCCCCGCCATCGATTACATTTCATTTGTTTCCCCCATCGATCACATTTCATTTGTTTACCTCCCCACCCGCCATCGATTGCATTTCATTTGTTTAACGCCCCCAGCCTGCGAATACATTCGCAGGGCATATCCCCCACCATTCGTGAAGCATACGGACAAGAATGTAGACGAAGAATCGGATAGGAATGTGGGATTCAAAGAGTTTGTACGAGAGGTCAGGAACAGGGGGAAGAGGGAGGATTTAGCGGCGCTTGAGGTCAGAGAAGACTCGTTTGTAACTTGTTGAGCTGGACATACCAAAGACCATGGCTGGGTTGGTAGCCTGGCAGGTTTTGTTCAGCAAGTCACCGCGTGCACAAACAATAAACCAGTTACTTCCTGTACCGACCGGGAAGTGCAAGGCTGTATCGATTTGACCGTAGCAGTTGACGGTGTCGCCCGTTGGGATAGCACCGGTGCCAGCGTTGACCCAGTATTGAAAGTAAGTACCGGGATTGGGAGGACGGAAACCAATGTTCTGCCAGTTGGTCAGACCTGCGTTCCAGATCGCCTGACCACCGTTGCACATGTTGGCGTACTTCGAATCTTCGGGGTTGTTTGGAGTGGACAGGTACTGTTGAAACTCCATGAAATAAGTTTCTTCTTTCAGATGAATCTGGGGAAGAAGAGTCAAAGCTTCTTGAGCCCGCGACTGCACCACATAGTGGCGATAGGCAGGGACAGCGACGGCTGCCAGGACGCCAATGATCACAACCACAGCAAGCAATTCGACCAGCGTAAAACCTCGGCTGTTTTTATCAAGAATCAAACGTTGTTCGGTGTGTTTCATTACGTTCTCCCTTTGTTAGAAGCCACCCAACTTCTATAACATACTAACCTAGAAAAACAAAAGTGACCAGCCTTTTTATCGTCATTCATGAATTCAACCCAAGCCTTACGACGTATGAAACAAAAGGTCCAGGCAGTGAACAATCTTCATGGACATACCACCCAAGCTGGGCACAAAGGAAGTTAACGACGGTCTCTCCAAGACCATGAAGACTTTCATCCAAAGTTGTTTCTGGGCTCTGTTCAATTCCATTGTTTTGCGATACACAGCGTGACCAGGAATAAGAGGAGCCCTTGTATCGTTTTGGCTCCGTCTATGGATTCAAAGGTAAAGGAGTAGGTCCATGAAACAACTCTTGATCGCAGTGGCTTGCCTGGCTCTCGTGACAGGCTGCAAGAAGAAAGACACCACCCCCAAGAACAAACCAACCGTTCAACGCAAAGTAGCCAAAGCGAACCTGCCAGCCCCCACCGGCAAGCCAGCAGTCGTGTTGGCAGGAGCGGCCCTGGCCAAAGGGACCAAAGTCAACGACAGCACCCAGTGCAAGGTTCACATGAAAGTCTCTGGCATGACTTGCGAGTACGGTTGCGCTCCCCAAGTTCGCACCGTTCTGAAAGGCGTGAAAGGCATCTCAACCGCCCTCGTGTCCTTCAAGACAAAGTCCGCCACGGTAGACGGCCAAGGCGTAGTTTGTGGTGGAAACAAAACCCAGAACCTGATCAACAAGGCTTTTGCCAAGCAGACCTACAAGTGCCAGGTTGAGAAGATCGAGATCTTTGCCGGCAAAAAGGCCACTAAAGCGACCCCGAAGAAGAAGTCCTAAGCTTTCCAACACCTCCCTTCCTTCATTTTCTTCTCGTGAAAAAACCTCAACATAACTTAGAGAATCGACTTGTTCTCCGCTGAAACAGGTTTCAGTGGGAAGGATTCTCAGAAGAACCTCGCTCGAACCCTAACAAAACCTTGAAATTCGCTTGACTGCATAGACAAAGAAGTCCTTGCAGAAACGAGTAGTTGTATGAAACAACAGTGACTCGGGTCCATGAAAGCCAGCCTCGACTGGTTTCGCATCGCCAGGGGGTCACATGATTGTGTCACAACCAATGAGAAGCCAGTCTTGCCCAATCCATCGCACGACAAAGGCGACTCTACTTTTTGTTCTTTCATTGAGTGTTCTTGTTCTTCCAGGTTGTAGCTTTCTCAAGCTACACGCCGACTCCCTTCAGAGGTCCCTCCATGCCGCAGGCGTGAAAGACAGAATCGTTCGGTTGTCGTCAGGTTCCATGAGAGTTTGGACGGGTGGCAAAGGCGAACCGGTTTTGTTCCTTCATGGCTTTGGCTCCAGCGCGCCAGGAACTTGGACCGAACAACTCAAAACCTTCGCGACGTCCTACAAGGTGATAGCACCTGACCTGTACTGGTTTGGAAAGAGCAAACCCTCTAGCAAAGTCGAGATGGTCACTCCCAAACAACATGCTTTGGCGATCGTCCAGTTGATGAAACGTCTGAACATTCCAAAGGCCCACGTTATTGGAGTATCGTTTGGCGGATATGTGGCCCTGGAGTTAACGCTTGCAGCCCCCCAACGGGTAAACAAGCTTGTTCTGGTGGATGCGGCAGGTATCCAACCGACCCAGCGAGAGATGAAGCGGATTCAGAAGAACTTTGCGTATTCCCAAGGAGATCTTCAACAAATCCTGATCCCGAAAAACGCTGAGAACCTCCGCGTATTCTTTGGAAAGTTGTTTTACAAAGCCCCCTGGATTCCTGGCTTTGTGTTTCACGAGATGCTACAAGCCAACTATTGGAGATACAAAGCCATCAAGCAGAAGATGGTGAAGTATCTTCGTCACAACTATCTGGACTTGGAAACCTTGGCTCGAATTGAGCATACCACCCTTGTGGTCTGGGGGACCAGCGACAGACTTCTGGTTCCAAGCCTCGGACAACGTATGGCTCGGGCGATTCCTCATGCGACCTGGTTTCCCATCGCCAAAGCCGGACACATCCCTATGATGGAGCAACCCCAACAATTTAACAAACGCGTCCGCCGGTTCTTTGGCTTCAAGCCAGTAAAGACGGCTCTGGTCACAAACATCTCACAACAGCGACTTCCTTAGCGTTCGCCTCTTGCCAAACCCGTCATCCCATGCAACACTTGAGAACACTTGAAAAAGTTGTTCCTTGGATTGAATATTTTTGGGTTGTGATGAACGTGTTGGAGAGGCTCCATGGCTTGCAATCGGTTTGTTTTGTGGACAGTGGTAGGACTTGCCTTGTGTGTGCTGTGGAATCCCCCAACAGTCCTAGCCCAAGGCTGCGATAAGCCGAATATGCTCATCGTGTTGGACAACTCCAACAGTATGAGAAACAACAACAAGCTCAACGACGCCAACAAAGCCATCACCTATGTGGTGAAAACCTTTGATAAGTCCATCCGCTTTGGCCTCATGACATTTTGCGGCACCAAGAAGCAGCCTGTTGTCCCCGTTGTGGTGAAGATCTCCGACACAAGCAACGCCAAGGTCCTGACTTCGCTGCCCTCCAAGCTTTGCTATGGAACGCCCATGGTCGGGACGATGGCAGCCATCAAGCAGTACGTAACCAAAGACCTCATTCCCAACGACCCCAAACAACCCCGTCCCAACTTTGTGATGTTTGTAACAGACGGAGCATCCACAGACGGTGACCCAACCTCAGGAGTCAAAGGCATCCGTACCCTTACAGTGGGTGGAAAATCCTATGACATCAAGACGTTTGTGGTTGGCTTTGGGAAAGGCGTCCGGCCCCAAACCTTAACCTCCATGGCCAAAGCTGGCGGAACGACAGACTACTACCAAGCCAACGACTACAACTCTCTTCAAAAGGCCTTGACGAGCATCTCGCAGCAGGTCTCGAAAGAAGTTTGTGACGGCAAAGACAACGACTGCAACGGCCAAGTCGATGAGACCTGGCCGAAGTTGGGCCAAACCTGTAGCGCAGGAAGTGGACCCTGCAAAGACAGCGGAACCTGGGTCTGTAACAGCCAGGGAACCGATGCAGTCTGCAACGCCAAAAGCCGCCAACCCACCGCAGAAGTCTGTGACGGCAAAGACAACGACTGCAACGGCAAAGTGGACGACGGGATTGTATGCGAGTGCCAAAACGGCGACGAGCGTGACTGCGCAACTGCGTGTGGAAAAGGAAAACAACAATGCAGCAAGAACCAATGGGGTCCCTGCAAAGGCGCCCCAACACCGAGCCCAGAAGTCTGTGACGGCAAAGACAACGACTGTGACGGAGACGTGGACGAGAACCTTGTCCAGGCTTGCAAGAGCGCTTGTGGTGACGGAACGAAACGCTGTTCGCAAGGAACATGGGGCAAGTGCGTAGGCTCGACCCCGACCACCGACACCTGCGATGGACTCGACAACGACTGCGATGGAAAAGTCGACAACGGGGCAACTTGCCCCGACAATGCGCCCTGCCAGGACGGCGCATGCGTCCGGCCCTGCCGACAAGGTGAATGCATAGGCAACGCTCGCTGCGTGAAAGGATTCTGCGTCCCAACTCAGACCTGTGACAAGGTATCCTGCCCCAGCCACCAACGATGTGTGGCCGGCGCCTGTGTTGACTTGTGCTACCAGGTAACTTGCCCAGACAAGACGATCTGCCACAAAGGGAAATGTTATCCTACAACTTGTGATGTGGTCGGGTGTCCAGAAGGAGAAACCTGCGACAACGGAGCGTGCAAACCTTCTCCCTGCGCAAACAAGTCCTGCGCCAAAGGCGAAGAATGTACCAACGGAGTCTGTGTTCCCACTTGTCAGAACGTTCAATGCAAATCCGGAGAAACCTGCGTCAAAGGCCAATGTGAACGTGACTCTTGCGATGGTGTTTCCTGCAAGAACAATCAGATATGTATGGGAGGGGTTTGTCAGCAAGATCCTTGCGCGTCCATCACATGCCCCAAAGGCAAGACGTGCCGCGAAGGAGAATGCCAAGGCAACTCCAAAGATTGCTCACAAACAGGTTGTCCGCAAGGCTCCGTCTGCCTGGATGGAACATGCCTTGAGAACTGCAAGGGCCAAACCTGCGCAGAAGGACAAACCTGTACCAACAACGCATGCAAAGGAACGCCTAGCGGTCCAGAAACGTTCACTGAACCTTCTTCCGAAGAGTCTCCCACCCAACCCACAGAAAACCCCACCACTCCGACAGAATCCCCGGAGCAAGAAAACGTATCCAAAGACGCAGGAACGCCCCACGACGACACAAGTCAGCCCACAACACGAAAGCCGGCAGGCTGCTCTTGTGACAGCAACTCTCCCGCAGGCCCGGTGTTCTTGGCCTTTGTCATGGTGCTCTTTGGGTTCCTACGACGTCGTTAAGCTTAGGGAGTCGGATGGAAATAAGCGTACATGTTTGGCGCAGGTCGGAGAGTGCAGATGCAAGGCGGAATGACGAAGCCCTGCCGGGCTGGCGCACCAGCAGAGCCAAGGCAAGGACTGACAACGCTGCAGATGCTTCTCCAGACAAGTCAAACGGTGCGATCATTTCCGTCCGCCTCCCTTACTCGGCCGTACACAATCGTTCCGTGTGACTTGGTCGTATACGCTGCTTATTCCTCACCCAAGGATAACTTGGCAAGCCGATAACGAAACGAACGGAACGATATCTTAAGCAACTTGGCAGCGTCTTTGCGGACCCCGTTGGCTTCTTCAAGAGCCGTCTCAAGGAGCCGCTTCTCAATCCCTTCCAGGTAAGCCTCCAGTCCCTCTTCTGGCAGTGTGTTTTCTTCCTGTGCAACAGCCGCGACAATGGGAGACAGGGGTCCATCCGAGTTTTTCACATCAGCGGGGAGGCTGTCGGGTTGGATCATATCCCCCGATTCAAGGAGGACTCCGCGTTCAATGACGTTCTCTAACTCACGAACGTTCCCTGGGAATGGATACCGCAAGAGACAATCAAGAGCGGCACGCGAAATGCCACGAACGGAACCGCCCATCTTCTCCGAGTATCGCTGGATGAAGTGATGGCACAAGAGAGGAATGTCGTCCTTCCTCTCGCGCAGGGCCGGTAGCTTAACCGAGAGAACATCCAGGCGGAAAAAGAGGTCTTCGCGGAAGCGCCCCTCCGCCACTTCCTCTTTAAGATTCTTGTTGGTAGCGCTGAGGATACGAACGTCAACGTCTTGATCTTCAGCGCCCCCGATGGAGCGAACTTTCTTCTCTTGCAACACCCGAAGCAGCTTCACTTGGATGTGCTGGGGCATCTCTCCGATTTCATCCAGGAACAGCGTTCCACCGTCGGCCATTTGGAACAACCCAAGTTTGTCCCGGTCGGCCCCTGTAAAGGAACCCTTTTTGTGCCCGAACAACTCACTCTCAAGAAGCTGCTCAGGAATCGCACCACAGTTGATGGGAACAAACGGCCGCTCCGCTCGAGGACCGTTGTAGTGAATGGCACGGGCGACAAGCTCTTTTCCGGTGCCGCTCTCTCCATGGATCAGCACATTGATTTCACTCTGGCAAACCTTCCGCAACAGCTCAAACAAGGTGAGCATCTGCGGACTCTTTCCAAGAAGTTTTCCAAAGCTGTATCGATCTTGCAGCTCGCTCTTGAGCTGGACGTTCTCCTTGAGCAGCGCACGCTTCTCCATGCACTTGTGCACAAGGGCCTGCACCTCTTCAATCTTAAAGGGCTTTTGCAGGTAATCGTAGGCACCGAGCTTCATCGCTTCGATGGCGGTTTCGGTGGTGGCAAAGGCAGTCATCATCACCACTTGAACACCTGGGTGATGCTCACGAATGTACCGCAAGACATCCATACCATCGGCAGCTCCGGGCATTTTCAAATCAGTAAGGACGACATCAAAGTCATGCTGATCCAGCATCGCGATGCCGGCTTCACCGTTTTCGGCCAAAACAACTTCGTGATTCTGTTTGGAAAGCAAAATATTGAGAAACTCCCGCAAAGAGAGTTCGTCGTCCACGATGAGAACTTTGCCCAAGATACTTCTCCTGAAACCAAAATGAACCTGTCAGGCAGGAAGCCTGCTTCGACATCCATGTCGTCGAGTCATTCTACTCGACTCTCTCGGATTGAGCAACGAAGCCCAAGAACAGAACACAGGGGAACTCACTCCGTACCAAGAAACAAGAAGGTCCATCCCTTCGTTCTTCCACCCAATCCTATCTTAGGAAGAGGTGTCTGACGTTCGAGCTTCTTTGTTCTCCGAATCCGTCGCTTCCGATTCCAGGATGTCTTCGGTATCGGGAAGGGACTCGGACGATTCCAGCTTTCTCGATGCGAACAAGTCAGCCATCGACATGGATGAATTGTGGGTCTCAAAAGCCAACTGGTAGCGTTTTCTCCCTGTGGGGAAAAACATCCGGAACAACGTTCCTTTGGGCTCAACATCTTCAATGTTGATGACTCCACCGTGCTCCGTCACAATGCGTTGGACCACAGCCAATCCAAGCCCAGAGCCATGGTTCCTCGTTGTAAAGAAAGGTTCAAAGATCCGCTCCTTGATTTCCGCGGGAATCCCTCCCCCAGCATCTTGGATCTCCACCCAAACACCGTTGGGCCCGTTCTCTGCGAAAATGCGAACCTCTCCTTCATCTGGGAGCATGGCTTGTGCAGCGTTCAACAACAGATTCCAAATCACTTGATGAAACAAGTGCTGATCGACCTCAATCTTCAGGTCTTTCGGAATGTTTACCCGTACGGAGATCTTGTCGTATCGCTGATCCATGGTGAAAAGATGGAGAGTCTCTCGGACCGAAGCCTCAAGTCCAATAACTTCCTTATGAATCTCTTTGGGACGAGCAAACAGAAGGAAATCGCCGAGCAGATTGTTCAATCGGTCCGTTTCGCGCGTGACGATATCCATCAACACTTGATGTTCTTGAGGAAGCTCCAACTCCGTACGAAGGAGCTGAATCGAACCAGACAACGACGACAGCGGGTTGCGAATTTCATGGGCCAGACCAGCGGCCATCTCTCCCACAGCCGCCATCTTCTCCCGACGCCGTACCTGCTCTTCCATCTCCTTAAGCGGAGTCAGGTCTTGGAACAGCAACAAGACACCGTTCTGGCGTTTGTGCCTGTTGTGAAGGGGGGCCAGGGAAACACCAAGAAGGCGCATCTCCCCATCAGGCCGTTGAAATGGGATCTCCAGCCGCCAGTACTTCTTCTCTCCTTGCTCCATCCTCTCCAAAAACGGCCGAAGGTCCGGCAAAATCTCAATCAGACTTTTCCCAAACAGAGAGTGCCACTTGAGCCCAGTTTGTTCGCAAGCGCTTCGGTTGAAGAACTGGATTTGTCCCTTCAGATCCGAGGTAATCAGCCCTGAAGTAAGACTCCGAACAATATCCTGGTGCAAGGCTTCCAGGTTGTCGAAATCAATCTGCTGCTTCTTGAGCATCTCACCCGTGAACCGAAGCTGCTCAGAGAGATGGCTGGACAAAAACGCGGTGAGAAAGAAGGCCATGCCGTAGACGGTGAGAATATAAAAGAACTCAGGGAGATGAAGGGCGACAACGTTGTCGAGGATAGGCAAGCTTCGAAGCTTGTCGACCATCGTCAGAGACAACAAGATCCCCAACGTCACCAAGCTTCCAAGGGCAAACAAGAACGCACCCTTCCGGTACAGCAAGACAGCCGCGCCAATGATAACCAACAGGTAGATGAACAGAAAAATCGATTCATGCACACCCGTGGCCAGCACCAGCACTGACACCAAAATCAAATCCAGGCTTAACTGGAACGTGGTGAACAGTTGTAACTTCTTCACGCGAGTAAAGAAGCTGCTGTAAAAGAGAGTTAATCCATACGTCGCCCCAGCCAACCAAAAGACGACATTCTCGGTCGGATGTGTAGGACGGTCGAGGCTCTTAAGTTGGAAGACAACGGTGCCTCCCATTAACAACGTACCGACAAGCAAGCGCGCCCCCATCAACCAAAGCAAGCGTCGCTTCATGGCGTTGGGTTCGCGAAAGGAGTCGTTGGATTCAGGCTGCGTATTGCTGGGAGATTGGGAGGACACGGTGGTTGGGATTCCTGTGGGGGTTGGAGAAAGGCTCTCCAGGTCAGTTGGTCTTGACGTTACCTGCGAGCGAGAAGATCGGCATATACATGGCGATCAGCATACCACCCAAAATAACAGCAACAAAGACCAACATGATAGGTTCCATCATCGAGGTCATGGCGCCGACCGCATCGTCCACTTCTTCCTCGTAGAAGTCAGCGATCTTGTTGAGCATGACGTCCAAGGCACCCGTCGCCTCACCGACCCCGATCATCTGTACCACCATCGAGGGGAAGATCTTGGTTTCAGCGAGAGGATCTGCCATGTTCCGACCTTCCGAGATCTTGTCACGGACGTGGTAAATGGCGGCTTCGACTGACTTGTTTCCAGAGGCTTTTGCCACAATGTCAAGAGCATCCAACAAGGGAACCCCCGACGAGATCATGGTACCCAGCGTTCGGGTAAACTTGGCCACGGCTGACTTCCGGACCACGTTACCGATGATAGGTGCCCGCAGCATAGTTTTGTCCATTAACTTCCGGCCAAAATCGGTCCCGATGAACCACCGGAATGAGAAGAAGAAGACAACCATCCCCCCTATCACGTGAAGGAAGTACTTCTTCATCCAGTCGGACATCGCGATGACGAACTTGGTGGGGGCTGGTAGCTCTCCCCCCATGTTCGCAAACATCTTCTGGAAGGTTGGAATAACCCACACCAACATAACGATCGTTGCGAGGACAACAACCGAGAGAATGGTGATCGGATAGGTCAACGCTCCCTTCACCTTCTTGATGGTCTTCAAGTTCTTTTCGATGAAGATAGCAAGACGGTTAAGAATGGTATCCAACACACCACCGATTTCACCGGCGGCGACAAGGTTAACGAACAGATCATCAAACACTTTGGGGTGCTTTTTAAGCGCATCGGCGAAGGTAGCACCGCTCTCAACATCGGCCTTGATTTGGTACAAGATCCGCTTGAAGAAGGGGTTTTGATTCTGGCTGGCAAGAATTTCAAGACACTGCACCAGAGGAAGACCCGCGTCGATCATTGTCGCAAACTGACGGACAAAGATTACTAGCTCTTTGACAGACACCCCAGCGAACAACTCGGGCATCTTAAAATTGAGGGATATCGGCTTTTTCTTCACCTTCGGGTTGTTGATCTTCATGTGGCGAAGACGCATTTGAACATCTTGGATGTTCTTTGCCTCCATTTCGCCCTTCTTGACCTCTCCTGAGGCGCTGCGACCTTCCCAAACAAAAACAGGCATTCGGCGGTCCTCCTGCTATCTGCCCAATCTCTGGCGATGTGACGACAGAGTATCGTCCATGACACGTCGTCGAAGATTATCTTATAAGAAGTTGCGACATTCTTGCAAGTTGTTCCAAGGCTTCGATTCCAAAAAACATCCCAAGAATGACCTGGTATTGGCTTCTCCTACACATACGGCCAACTTTTCAGAGACTGTAGCTTTCTCACAAAACTTTCCTCCCAAGAGGATGGGCTCTCTCTCCACCACAGGAAGGGAAGGAGCCAAGGCCATGAAACCGCTGGTTTTGTCTAGGCTGACATCCGCAGACGAATCCCCAGATAAAGTGCGCCGACCAACATTCCTACGGAGAAAATGCACCAGATCACACCCCAAGCAACAGCAGGAATGGAAGTCCGCTCGGCCAAAAGAGCAGCATCAGACTGGGGGACATGACGCCGGATGGTGTCATCGTACACATCGTAAATGGCGTACAGAGCGCTCATCGTCCCGATAAAGTTAATAAGATAGGGCAAGAAGCGTCCGTTTTGGAAATACCAAAGCAGACCAATCCCTGCGATGAAGCCCACAGTGAGAGCCACGGTCAACACATTTTCGACCCAGCGCAATGAGAGCACCAAACAGGCAATCAACAAGCCCGCAGCGATGTAGGAGGTAAACTGCCGGGTACCCAAGAGAACCAGCGCAGAGCCAAAAAATGCAGAGCCGAGATAACCGGCAGGAAGGATCATCCACATCTTTCCACCAGTCAGGCGGGTGACCCCCCCTTCGTTGGCGTTCACAGAGATGCCGTGAACCGTGGCTCCAGAGGCCCACCCCGCGATGGCGTGTCCCATCTCATGAATGTAGATGGTGATAAGCTTGAAGGGAAACAACACAGGAGTCCGCCACAAGAGCCAGATTACCGCACCGTATCCTGCGATCAAACCAAGATGGATCCAATCATCTGCACCCATTACTTCTTCACCTCAATCGTAAACTTGGAACCTTTGCTACCTGTCACTGTACGTTTGCCGACCGTGGAGAGATCGCCGGTGTAGGATCCGCAAGAGTCATCACCGTTGAGAGAGTCGTAATCAAGAATCTCCAGCTTGGCGTTCTTCAAATGCGCAGGATCAAGGTTCACGACGGACCAACTGAAGGTTACAGTTTCGTTGCACTTGTTGTCTTTGTTGTTGGTCTTGTGAGTGGTCCCGTTGCTCAACGTCAGCTTGATGTAGGGATCAGGATCAGCGCCCCACAAGGCCGGCTTGTCATCGCATGCGCTACAAGACAGATAGATAGACACAGTCATAACCACCCGACGACATTGGTTGTTGATGCAGCCGTAGGCGCAAGTGCCGCAAGTTCCTCCGCATCCATCAGAGCCACACTCCCGGTTGGTGCAATTGGGCTTGCAGCAGGTGTTGTTAATGCACTTGATACCCGCAGCGCAGGTACGCGCCGTTGACCAGTACAGACAACCGCTCGTGTCTTTCAGACATTCTTTGTACTTGGTCTGGGTGGAGTCGTTGAGGCACTGCCGTTCGCCGACCGTTTTGCACTCGTTTTGGCATTGGCATTGACCGGTGGACTCCTGACACTTGGCACGTTGGGGACAGGTTCCACAGCTCCCGCCGCAGCCATCCACGCCACATTGTTTGCCGGCGCACGACGATGCGCAACACGAACCATTTTGGCACGTAGAGGAGCCAAAACACTTGGTGTTTCGCATGACACGACAGCCGTTGTTGTCCAACTCGCATCGGGAAGCCGTTTTGCTATCAACGCAGCTCGCTTCCCCTTCTTTGCAGGCATGACTGCAAACACATTGGCCTTGGTCACAAGTCGAACGACCCAGACAGGTACCGCACGACCCGCCACAGCCATCGTCGCCGCAGCTTTTTCCAGAGCAATCTGGGCTGCAGGTACATTTGCCTTTGTCACAGACAAACTTGTCTTTGCAGCCGCAGTCTTTGGCGCAGGTGGAGCAATTCTCGCCCGCCTTGTCGTCACAGATTCCGTCACCACAAGGCGAGGCACAGGTTCCATTTTCGCAAGCTTTGCCGCTGGGGCATTTGCAGTCGCTGGCACAGGTGGAGCAATTCTCGCCCAGGCTTGTTTCGCAGGAGCCGTTTCCGCAAGCCGATTTGCATTGTCCTGTTACACATTGTTCCGAAGACTTGCATTTGCAATCGCTGGGACAAGTGGAGCAGTTCTCTCCCTTGGCTGTGTCGCATGTGTTGTTGCCACAATCCGTTCCGCAACCGCCGTTGGAGCATTTTTGGCCCTCAGCGCAAGCGCAGTCCACAGGACAGGTGGAACAAGTCTCGCCAAAGGTGGAGTCACAAGTACCGTTGCCACAGAGGCTTTCACAAAGTCCACTGTTGCACTTCTGACCTTTCTGGCAGGCACAGTCCGTGGCACAGGTGGAGCAATTCTCCCCGATGGAAGCATCGCATTTGCGGTTACCACAAGCTTGTTGGCATGTACCCGAGCCGTCGCAAAGTTGGTCTTTGGCGCAGGCACAGTCTCGGCTACATGTGAGGCAGTTTTCGCCTTCTTGCGCTTCACAGGAGTTGTTTCCACAAGACTTTTTCTCAACGCACTGGCCAGTTTCGCAAGCCTGTCCCGTTGGACAGATGCAATCTTGCGCACACGTGGAGCAGTCTTCGATATCTTTGTCGCAGGTGCCGTTTCCGCACTTGCTCGCTTCTTTGCAAACCCCCGACTCGCAGACTTGCCCTTGTTGGCAGGCGCAATCTGTGGCGCAAGATTGACAGTCTTCTTGGCCGATATCGCATTGACCGTTGCCGCACAGCTGCTCGGAGGCTTTGCATTTTCCTTCACCGCAGCCAGACTGACCGCATTCTTCGGCCATATCTTCGAGGTTTCCGCAGCTATCGACCCAAAAGACCTGACTCCCCACGCATGTTTTGTTGCGATGGGGTAAGCATGTTTGGTTCTTGGTTTGGCAGCGCCCTCGGCTGGTATCACATGCTTCCGTCGACTTGCAATCCGAGTCGGACTGGCAATCGGAAGAACATTGACCGCTTACAACTTCACAGTAAGTTCCAGCAGAACATTGGGAGTCTTCTTCACATTTGCTATCTTTGCATCCACCGCTCAACAGCAATAGCAAACCCAGAGACAATCCCATTCCCAGACCGCGCCACTTCCAAGCTCGTAGCCACGGGTTCGAGAACAACCGATTCATAGCGACTCCTACTGAACCTACAAAGGACCTCAAACCCTACAGAGATCAACCCCAAGTTTGAGGGAACAAACAGTTTCTTTCTTCTTTGTTGTACCTGAAGCAAACCAAGGCTGCAAGGTTCTTGAACGTCAAAAACAAGCCAGAGAAGTTCCTAAAAGTCTTTGCGATTGGGAAGGTCTCCGTTGCTTGGGGCAATCTTTCGACTGTCTTGTTGGTTCCCCTTCATCTCGTTATCCCCAGTGTATTCGGCGCCGCTTTGCATCATCGCGCCGTACCTGCAGTTGGAGATCTTGTTGTTCTCCATCTTCACCTTGATGTTGTGCATAAAGATGCCAGCGCGGTGGTTGTTGGTGACGGTGTTCTCCAAGAGTTCGGTGGTTGCCTTGAGAGCCACGAGGTTGATCGCGTCACCCTCTACGTTTTCTTCTTGGCTCCCACCAACCCCACGAACGTTCTCCACGTAGTTTCGACGCAGGGTAATTTGCGCTCCCCCACCATACAGTTGGATGCCGTAGCCTGACGCACCTGACACCGTGTTGTCTTCGAGGGTCAACGTGTTGGTGGGCAGCTGCTCGTCGAAGGTGTCGTGAATCGCGATGGCTCGGAAGGGATGAAACACCCACTTGTTCTTGCTGATCGATCCCGTGATGTACCCCAACAGGCTCAAACCAGAGCGTCGGTTGTTTCGAAAAGAGTTCGCGGTCATCGAGAGCTGGAGAGGCTGTGCAAAGCCGCGATGATCCAAGCGAATTCCATCACTTGCATTGGAGCCTTCGGGAAGAGTTCTTCCAATCCCAGCGACATAGTTGTTTGCCACGACCACATCGACAGCTTGTCCCTTGGGAGGCTGGCTCTTTGTGACCAGCAACCCATGTCCTGGTGAATCGGTCAAGAGGTTGGCCTTAAAAGTGATTCGCTGGGTCACGCCTGCCACCTGGATCGCCGGGAACAAGAACTGGCTGGGGAGAAGTTGAGGCGAACGTTGACCGTTCAGCTCCAAGGCGTTGGCTTCGCTCTCAAAGATGTTGATGGAGCGCGCAAAGATTCCGGATGAATCGTTTCGGAAGAAACTGTTCCCCTTGGCTGTAAGTTCCCCCGCTCCGGCGACCAATGCGCCAACACCTGCGACAACGGTTTGTCCGTTTCGCTTCCCACCGTTGATGGTCGCTCCCATCTTTGGAAGACACACACTGCCTTCACAGAAGTGACTCCCCGAACAGCCACCATCACAACCAGGTGCCGCGGCCTGCGAAGCAGCAAACCAGCCACGAGGACCATTGTCTGCGATTCGATTGCCCTCCATCACCACACGATGACTGTTATTAATGTTCACGGAAACAGTATCGTTGGACACCACACGATGGCTGTTGTTGATGTTCACCGAGACATGATCGTTGTTCACGATGCGATGGCTGTTGTTGATGTTGACTGCGATCTCATCACCGCCCGGTGAGATACGAAGGCCGCCCACACCATTCCCGGTCACCCTGTTGTTTTGCAGAGTCACTTCGTTGGCGCCTTCCACCACAAGACCAAACTGTAGGGCTTCGACCTGGGTTCGCCATTGCCCAACCACTGCGCTACCTTTTTGCAACGCGCCTTGGGTCTCTTTGTGGATGACCAACCCTGGGATTCGATGACTGTTGTTGATGTTGACAGCGACGGTATCGTTCCCGGTCACCCTGTGACTGTTGTTGATATTGACTGAGATAGTGCCCTGCCCTGTCACCCGATGGCTGTTGTTGATGTTCACCGAGATGGTTCCCTTGGGCAGGAATTGAAGCACGCCACCGTTGTATACAAACCGACTGTCGGTGATGAAAACGTTCCCGTTTCCTTTGATCATCGCGCCCGTCAACAAATTCGTAGTGTGGTGGCTGTTGTTGATATTCACAGAAACAAAGTCATTTACAAACAAGCCATGCCCATATCCAGAGACCACCAACCGGGAGATGGTGAGTTTCCCGACTTTGCGAAAGGACAACGTTGCGTAGTCTTCGACAGGACGAGGAGGCAAAGGCGCGACAAGGACAGCTCCATTCGAGGGGTCGTTGGATTGTCCTTCAACGGTCAAATCCTGCTGGATGTTTTGAAACGTGACGCTCTCGACATAGCGGCCTGAAGCAATCTTGATGTGCGTGATGCTGGAGTCGGACTGCGCCTTGTTTGCGGCTTCTGAGAGGGAAGCCACCTCTTGTCCGGCGCCAACACACAACACTTCGGGCTTGCTGCAATCGGCGAAGAATGACGACGTTTCGGTTTGAAGGGCTGGCAAATTCGCCGGCATACAGCCCGCTTTGCAGGAGGATGAGTTCTCTCCGTCACAAGCCTGTCCTGTAAAGGAAGTTCCTGTTCCAGGACCCAGCTTGTCAGGGCAGACCCTTCCTTCTGGAGCCAAGGTAGGAGGCGCGTCGGCTTGATTGGAAGAGTTCTCTCCTGGACCCGAGTCGTTGTATTGGGTGGTGGACTCGCTTCCACCTCCGCCAGCGTCTCCCTTGCCTGTGATGTCCCCAGCGTCTCGATACGGACCGCTGATCTCTTCGTCGTTGAGGTAGGAGGTTGAGGCTCCACAGCCCACCAAGGTCAGTCCCATCCCTGTCAATCCAAGGAGCACCATAAGCAAAAGCGCGGTTTGCATACCCATGCGCCAGCTCGCCAGGTGATTGAACAACCTCATGTGAGACCTCCTTCCAAACAAGAACAACAAACGAAACTACATACAAGGACAACAGTGCTTATGCATCGACTTTGGGAAAAGTTACGACTCGAAAGCCACAATTGTATGACGTGGCCTGCGCTGGCTTGGGAACTCGGCTGCCAATGCGAAGAGAGTCTTTGTTGGAAGCAATCCAACCACCGCCACGAAAAATAACGGTTTCATCCGGTGGTTCCTGAAGTTGAGAGACGTCTTCCATGGCCAGGCTCAGCATCCACTCGCCAACGGTTCCCACAACGTCCATCATTCCAAAAACCGATGAGTCTTGTGGGAAGGCGCCAATCGGCTCAGGCTGAAGAAACTCGGGAGGCCGGGAGCGGCCCATTTTGCAGTACGTTGCCTCAAACTTGTTGCCCCATGGATAAATACGTCGGTCGACGCCGCGAGCAGCAAGTTCCCATTGTTGCTCTGTGGGAAGCAAGAACAGCCGCCCCTCCTTTTCGGTACGCCAACGGCAGTAACGAATGGAATCAAACCAGGAGACGCCGATCACAGGAAGGTCCCATTCGTGAAGGCCTTCTTCCGGGTACAACTCGGTGATCGGACCGTGGAACAGTGTCTCTCGTAAGGGAACGTAGGTCTGTGTTCCCACGTCGAGTTGGGCGTACAGTTCCTCTCCGCTGCGGGGCAACATGGAGCGTGCCAGCACGGGATCATGTTGGTGAATGTCGTTGACGAAGGCGAGGTACTCACCCATCGTGATGGGATGACGACCGATCAAGAAGCTCTCCACCTTCACCGTCTGAACGGGGAGACCCATGGGCGCATCGGGATCTCCTTGTGAGGCTTCACAGCCAGGGATGTAGACAAACTCTTGGCCGATGGAATCTTCCGGATGCAATTCAACTTCCACGCTGACTCGGTCACAACGCTCCATCAACACGGGGAAGTGAAGCTTTCGATAGCCTTCCGCAACCACCTCCAGAAGATAGGAACCCATCGCCAGTTCTTGTACAAAGGGAGAAGCAAGCCCTGACTTCAACAATGTGGGAGCCAGCCGACGATCTTTCTCCTCCAACTTGTAGATATCCACGGTGGCTTCAGCGTTGACGACGCGAAAATCGAGTCCACCAGCTCCATCCAACAAGACGGCATAGCGCCCATCGTCGTACAAGCGGACAAGCTCACCGTAGTAGATCTGTCCCAGCGCGTCTTGTTTCGCCTCCGCCTCTGCAAAGCGACTCCAGTACAACGACGCCAAACCTGCGCGAGCATCGGGGTTTCCAGGTTCATGTTCGAGAGCCTGGGTGAACGCCTGGATGGCGTTACCAAACAACCGCTCCGCTTCACGTTGAGCGCTTTGGTAGGCTTCTTCTTTGGCCCACATCGCGTGCTTCTCTTCCACAGGGGCCCAAGAATCAATCTTTCGCGAAGCTTCTTCCCAATCGCTCTGGAGAGAGCCAATGTCGTTTCGGAGAATGTGGTACTGGTCGGCAAAGGTGGAAGCCGACTGCACGCGGACCATAGCGGCCTGGTGCCGACGCTCCCGGTCTTGTGTACCCTCCAGAAACTCCTCTAGCTTCTCGTACACTTCCCGACAGGACGAGTAGCGTTCGTGAGGGCTTTTGGCCAGCATCGTTAAGCAGATGTCTTCCAATTCCTCGGGAATGACTCGCTCAGGGGCGCGTTGGCTTGGACGAACCGGCTCCATCGAGCAGATCTGAAAGAGCACGGTGTAGACGTTATCGTCGAAGAAGGGCAAAGCGCCCGTCAGAATTTGGTAAAGCATCACGCCCACAGCGTACTGGTCAACAAAGGGAGAGATCAGTCCCTCTTTGATTTGCTCTGGGGCCATGAACGCGGGGGTGCCTTTCAAACGACCTGTACCAGAAGGCAAGAGTCCTTCGGGTGAAGTTCCCACCCACTCGTGAGAGAGAACCTTGGCCACACCCCAATCCGCGATCACAACCTCACCAAACTGACCCAACAAAATGTTGGCAGGTTTAATGTCCCGGTGAACCACCCCTTGGGAATGAGCGTACTCCAGGCCCATACAAACTTGCTGGAGAATCCGGACAAGCTGCATTAATGAGGTGTCGCCTTCCTTTAAGATGTCGGAGAGATCTTTGGGGGGAAGGAGCCGCATGGTGTAAAAAGGAGTTCCGTCTTTCTCCTCTCCCATGTCGTAGATGGGCATGATGTTTGGATGTTCGAGAAAGCCAGTCACCCGAGCTTCTTGGAGGAAGCTTGCCATGATTTGAGGAGAAGCGTTCTTGCCGTGCAGCAACGACTTGCTAGCGACCTTCCGACCGAGAACCCGGTCCTCGGCTTCCACCACAATTCCAAGACCACCCTGCCCCAGGACGTCGCCTTTTCGGTAGCGACCATCTTCAGGAATCTTGACCCAAACCCCAGCAGCCAACGACAAGCTATCGGGCGTATGCGAAAGCCCCTCTCCTGCATGGAGGGTTTCGCCATCACCGGTCGGCTCTAACAACTCAGCGACGTCCGGCAAAAGAGGATTGGCGCTGAGGGTTTTCTCTACCGTGGTGGTTGGATCCACGCTCTCCATCGTCGCCTGCAAATCCGAAACGAAAGCAAAGCTATCGATGGTCGAGCCGTCCAACTCCGCTTTTCGCTTCTCAAGGAACGAAAGCTGTTCTCCCGTGAGCCAACCTTTGTTCTTGAAGAATTGGTCCAACGCGAAAGACTCATCGGAATAGATGGCTTGTCCGCAGGCCAGTATGCACTCTGTTGCCTGCTGTGGCGTTAGCATTCCCTCTCGCACAGCAAGATGCAACAACACGGATGAATTGGTTTGTAGTTCAGATGCGCCACCCATGCGACTTTCCCAGGACCTTTCGTTCAACAGATTTCCAACAACCAAGCAAGAAGCGTACCCTATCAACTTCCCCTAAAAAAAGATAGCAACATAGGGGAAAACAGCTCAAGTATACGTCAATTCATGAGGTCAACAAAGGTTGTGGAATAAGGAAAGCTGCCAAAAAAGTCGGCCCCCCTCAAAAATTCATGATGACAACCCTGCCTTTCCACGCTTCTTCCGGATCGCGAAGTGAACTTCGTAAACCAAAGGTCTACCCCTTCTGTTGGCTATACAAGATAGCATACAAAGGGTCATTAGGGTTTGTTGTTTCTCCCAGTACACAATCAACCCTAAAAAGAGCTGTAAACTTGAATCATGTTCGCAAAGAAAGGTCTTTTGCTCTTCGTACACGAAGTTCACTTCGTAAAACAAAACCAAAAGACCTTAAAACACGAAGTTCACTTCGTATCACAAAGGGGTGGACCCTTGTATTATGCACAGGGAGAAACAATCCATAGTTTTGGTGTTCAAACCATCAAGTCGCAAAGGGCTCGGAAAGGATGAGAGGTTACAAGAACAAAGTGGGAAGGTCGATGGGAGAGTGCAGCAGGTTAAGAAGGGATTAGGAGAGATGGAGAAGCTCTTCGAGTCTCTGGATGTTGTTCAAGACCTTGCTATCTTCCGGCATCGACTGTCGAAGCAAGTAGAACAGTTTCAGCGCCATGCCATAGTTTTGCTGCACAAAGTACCGGACAGCCCAACGGACAAGTCGGTCCTGGAGCCCTTCCAGGAGGACAAGCGTTCCAGGACGCAGCAAGCAATCACTCCACTCCATGAACGACCGCTTGTTGAGCAAGCCTTCCAGTTTGGAGGCAAAGGCTTCTTGTGAGTCAATGAGTTCCAGGTGGGTCAACTCCGACAAAAGCAGATGGTCCAGAGCGTACCGATCTTCGGTGGCTTCTTGGATAGCGGGGATCTCGCAAGAAGACAGGAAGTCTTGTTCCCAGGCGCGCCATTCTTCACTGGAGAGTTCTTGTTGCAACAGAGACTCGTCCTTCGCCTCCTCGGGAACTTCGATCGAGTCCCAAGAACCTGTGACCTTCGCAGGCTCTTCCAACAAGGCAACGACAGCTTCGTGCGACAACTCTTCGACAGGAATCATCTCCACCACTTCTTCCGGACGTAACACAACTTGGGGTAACTCTTGGGTATCCAGTGTGTCATTGGAATCAGAGGATGGGACAGGCTCAAGAGGTAATTCTTGCCAGGGTTCCAGGCGGGTCGGAGTTGTCATGGTGACTCCTCTTTGACGAAGCGATCAGGGGTGAGTCCGGAGTTAATCGAAGAAAGTGCTAGAATATCGAGAATATAAACTACCACAATCCCTATTTAACTGTACAGTCATTAATGATTAATTAGCACAGACCGCATCCAACAATCACGAAAAATCACGGAAAAGGATTTCCCCAGTTGGGTCGCATTGAGACCAAATGTGACATTCCGAAGTCAACGTTTTGGAAACTACAACCGACACGAGATTGGATTCTATCCAAGCTTCACAGGCGTATCACAGCGCCTTTTTGTTGAGAAGCAACCGGCCAGAGAACAGCCAAGTCGAATTCGAGATTGGACGGATGTGCTCAAGTTTGTTACCTTCGTCGGCAGTCTACTTCTCTTAAATCTGAACAAAAAAATGAGGAAAGCTTCATGCGAATGCAGTTTGTATGGTTCAAATGCCTCCTCGCCGTTGTGGGAATGGCGTGGATTGTGGGCGTGGGTTGTGGGGGAGAGGTTGCTGTCTCTATCCCTGGATGTGAAAATTGCCCCGACCGTTGTTTGTTGGACAGCGCGAGCAGCAAAGGAAAGTGTGTGCCTTGCCTAAAAGATACACACTGCCAAACGGACTCCAGTCCAACCAAAAAGTGCACCCAAGACAACAAGTGTGTCTGTGGCACCGACAAAGATTGCCCCTCTGGTCAAAAGTGTAACGGAACGGGTGGTTGTGTGGAATGCCTCAAGAACGAGGACTGCACCGAAGAGAGCAAGCCGGCATGCGTGGAGAATCAATGTTTGCAATGCGCTCCTGGCGACACCCGTGGTTGTCTCCCCTCCGACAGCAAAGCCTGCATCAAAGGAAGCCAAGAATGTAAAGCTGGCGTATGGGGAACCTGTGAAGGCTGGGCGATCTGCAAAGACTTCGAGAAGTGCGACGACAACAAGTGTGTCCCCGACTGCCCCGACACCCAATGCAAAGATGGCGAGTACCAATGTACGACCCAGGCCTCCCAAATGCCCGGTCAATACAAGGTCTGCGTGAAGAACGCTCGGGGATGCTTTGAGTTCAGCAACGAGATCAAAGATTGCCCCCGCCAGCACTACTGCGACAAAGGCCAATGCGTCCAGGCGACCTGCCCCACGGGTCAAACCGACTGCAACAGCATCTGTGTCAACACCAACAACGACCGCGAAAACTGCGGCAAGTGTGGAGAGCAATGCAAGCAAGGTGAAGTTTGCGGAAACGGAGCCTGTGCGCTGAGCTGTCCAACAGGACAAACAGCCTGCAAGGGTGCATGCTACAACCTCCAAACCGACCGGACCAACTGCGGCGCCTGCGACACAGCCTGCAAAGACGGTGAGATCTGCCAGAGCGGACAGTGTGTCATCTCCTGCCTCGCCGGACAGATTGTGTGTGACAAGAAATGTGTGAACCCCCAAAACGACCGCGATCATTGCGGCCAGTGCAAGAACACATGCCAAAACGGCCAAGTCTGTGCCAACGGTCAGTGCAAGGTGTCTTGCCCCACAGGCCAAGACGAATGCTCGGGGGTCTGTGTGGATCTCCAATCGGACCGAAAGAACTGCGGCAAATGCGCCGAAGCCTGCAAAGATGGCTTTGTCTGTGCTTCCGGGAAATGCGAAGTGTCTTGCCCCGCAGGTCAAACCAATTGCGGTGGCTCCTGCGTTGACATTCAGTCCAACCGCGCCCACTGCGGCTCCTGCGGAAACGCCTGCAACAACGGCGAAGTCTGCTCCAACGCCAAGTGTGTCGTGAATTGCCCCAAAGGCCAAACCAACTGCGGCGGCTCCTGCGTCGACATCCAGACCGACCGCTCCCACTGCGGTGGCTGCGGAAACGCTTGCGGCTCGGGACAGGTTTGTTCCAACGCAAAGTGTGAGGTGTCTTGCCTCAAAGGTGAAACCAACTGCAGCGGCTCCTGCGTGGACACCCAATCCGACCGTGCTCACTGTGGCTCCTGCGGAAACGCTTGCCCCTCCGGTCAGGTATGCGCCAAAGGTCAGTGTGTGACCTCCTGCCCTGCCAACCAAACCAACTGCGGCGGCTCCTGCATCGACACCAAAACCGACCGCGCACATTGCGGCGGCTGCGGTAACGCTTGTGGCAACGGACAAGTCTGTGCCAACGGCAAGTGTGAAGTGTCTTGCCCCACTGGCCAAACCAACTGCGGTGGTTCCTGTGTTGACCTCAAAACCAACCGGGCCAACTGCGGTGCTTGTGGAACCGTTTGCAACACCGGCGAAGTCTGCGCCAACTCCAAATGCGAAGTGTCTTGCCCCGCAGGTCAAACCAATTGCAGCGGAGCTTGCGTGGATCTCAAGACCAACCGAGGCAACTGCGGCAAATGCGGAACAGCTTGCTCCAGTGGAGAAGTGTGCTCTGGGGGTGCTTGTGTGCTGTCCTGCAAAACAGGCCAAACCGATTGCAACGGCACCTGCGTTGATGTCCAAACGGACCGCGCCAACTGCGGCAAGTGCGGAACCACCTGCGCCTCAGGTCAAGTTTGTTCGGGTGGAAGCTGTGTCGTCTCCTGCCTTAGCGGACAGACCAACTGCAGCGGCACCTGCGTCAACACCCAAACCGACCGCTCCAACTGCGGCACATGCGGAACCGTCTGCCCAGCAGGCCAGGTTTGCTCCAGCGGAAAATGTGAGCTGTCCTGTGCAACGGGACAGACCAACTGCAGCGGCTCTTGCGTCAACACCTCCAACGACCGGGCTCACTGTGGTGGCTGTGGTAAGGCATGCAAGTCCGGTGAGATCTGCAACAACGGTGCATGCGTTGTGTCTTGCCCCGCAGGACAAGCCATTTGCAGTGGCGTTTGTGTGGACCGTAAAACCGACCCCGCCAACTGCGGCACCTGTGGCAAAGCCTGCCCCTCTGGACAGCGCTGTAGCAACGGAGCTTGCGTGGTGTCCTGCCAGTCGGGACTCACCAATTGCAGCGGCACCTGTGTCAACGTCACCAACGACGAGAACAACTGTGGCGGCTGTGGCAACACCTGCTCTGGTAACAAGTTCTGTGTGGGCAGCAAGTGTGTTTGTCCGTCAGGTCAACTGACCTGCGGTGGAACCTGCTACGACCCCAAGACCTCAGTCCAACACTGTGGCGCTTGCAACAACGCCTGCAAGTCTGGAGAGCTTTGCCTTAACGGTGCATGCTCACTCTCTTGCCCCACCGGTCAAACCAAGTGTGGCAATGCTTGTTACAACCTTCAGACCGACCTCCAGCACTGTGGCGCTTGCAACAAGGCTTGTACAGGTGGTCAGACCTGCCAGTCGGGAACCTGCAAGTTGAGTTGTGCATCCGGCTTCACCGTGTGTTCCAACCAGTGCGTCAACACCAAGACTGACAACGCACACTGTGGTGGCTGCGGAAAAGTATGTCCTTCGGGTCAAACGTGTACCAACGGCGCGTGCAAGCTGTCGTGTCAGTCAGGGCTGACGGCTTGCAGCAATGTCTGCGTCAACACCCAAACCGACAACACCAACTGCGGCTCCTGTGGAACCAAGTGTAGCGCAGGCCAAGCTTGTGTTGCAGGCAAATGCTCTCTCACTTGCCAGGCTGGCTTGACCATCTGCAGTGGTCAGTGTGTCGATACCAAGACCAGCGAACAGCACTGTGGTAGCTGTGGAAAAGCCTGTACCTCCAACAAGTTCTGCACCAACGGCTCCTGTGTTTGCGGTACAGGACAAACCGACTGCAGCGGAACATGCGTGAACACCAAAACCGACCTCCGAAACTGTGGCGCTTGTGGAACCACCTGCAAAGCGGGTGAGATCTGCAACAACGGTGCTTGTACGCTGAGTTGCCAAACGGGCCTGACAGCGTGCAGCGGTCAATGTGTCAACACCAAGACCGACCGGGCGCACTGTGGTGGATGTGGCAAGACCTGCAAGGCTGGAGAGCTCTGCTCCAACGGCACCTGTGTCGTAACCTGTGGTACGGGGCTGACCGCCTGCAGCGGAGCTTGTGTCAACACTCAGTACGACGCCAACCATTGCGGTGGATGCGGCAAAAAATGCGCCACGGGCCAGGTTTGCTTCAACGGGACTTGTGCAGTCATCTGCAGCAGCGGTCAAACCAACTGCAGCGGAACGTGTGTTGACACCCAAAGCAGCGCCCAGCACTGTGGCGGTTGTGGCAAAGTTTGCACCGGAGGACGAAGCTGCAGCAACGGTCAATGTTCCACCTTCACGCCTGTCACCACCATCGTAATGTCAGCGCTGAACAACGCTCGCAACGGAAACTTGGGCGGCGTCACAGGCGCGAACAACCAATGCAACCAGGAAGCTTCGGCTTCCAGCCAGTGGGGCATTTGGCGAGCCTTCTTGTCGTCCAGCAGCCAAAACGTGAAGGACTTCTTCACAGGCTCACAGGCCAACCTTAAGGTGGTCAACAACAAGAACCAGCAGATGTACACCACTTGGGCTTCGATCTTTACAACCGCCACCAGCGGCCGTTGGAACCAATCGACCGCTCAATACATCTACACGTTCAGTGGACGAGCCATCGATGAAGGAACTGGGGCGAGTCCAGAATGGAGCGATGCTGATGGATGGAATGGAACGCTAAAGAACGGAACAGTTGCTTCGCTAACCTGTAACAACTGGACCACAAACAGCAGCAGCGTTCGAGGTTACAATGGAGAGTTGGACTTTGGAGACCTGCTTCGCGAAGAGCAGGGAACATGCAGCACCACTCTCGCTGTGGTTTGTGTGAAAGTCGCTGATTGTCCTTCGGGGCTGGTGGGTTGTAACGGCTCTTGCGTCAACCTCAAGACCGACAAAAACAACTGCGGAACATGTGGCACAGTGTGCAGCGGATCCTCCACCTGCTCCAACGGCTCTTGTGGTGGTGCACCTGTCACACGCATTGTGATTAGCGCGCTGAACAACGGTCACCAAGGGAACTTGGGTGGAATCAACGGAGCACATGCCAAGTGTCAGGCAGAAGCGCAAGCGTCCAACAAGACGGGTACCTGGAAAGCCTTCCTCTCTACAAGCACCTTTGATGTCAAAAGCTTGTTTACTGGAACTCAGGCAAGCAACCTCCCCGTTGTCAACATCAACAACCAGACCATCTTCGCCAACTGGAATGCGATCTTCAACAACAACCCAACCTGGAACACCTCCACCGGCTACCTCCGGTCTTTCAATGGTCGCCAGATCAACGAAAACACGGGAGCCAACCCAGAATGGAATGACGCTGACGGATGGCACGGAACCCTCACCAACGGAAGCCGTAGCACAAGCAACTGCAACAACTGGACAACGAACAGCAGCGGTGTTCGCGGACAAGGAACAGAACTTGATGGCTATCGACTGTTGAGCCAAGAGAACAACACTTGCAACACTTACCAGGCAGTCATGTGCGTGAAAGTCGCTGACTAACCTTCCCCTCTCCTGCCAACCGTCCCCCGTCCTCGCCTGGAAATCCTTATTCGTTCCAACCTTACCAAACCAGATCGCTACCTTTCAGGCCCTGGGGCTTCTACCCCAGAGGTCAGGCGTCCTCATCGTCTGAGAAAGGTCCCTCTACGTGTGTCTTGTGAACCATTTTTGCTTTGATTAAGGAAGAAGCATTCCAACAAAGACATCCAGATTTCCTGTGGATGAGAGCTTCTGCTGTGTGAGAGTTTGGGTTCCTGAGAAGTGACCCGTTACGAAGAGCGCATTGGTCCCATCAATATGCAGACCCGTGACCTCAGAGCCATAGCTGTCCTCTGTGGGTGAGCTTCGGAGCCAAGTCCACTGCCCCTTGCTGTCGGCTCTAGCGACAAACAAGGAGCGATTCGAGCCTGTTGCCGCAGAGTAACTGAAGCTTCCGAATGATGCTGAGCCTGCACTGTAACCTCCGATGTAGAGGTTACCTTGGGAGTCCAGTGAAAGAACTTTGGCGCGCACTTCTTTGCTGCCATCCGCGGATGAGAACCACTGCCACTGACCCGAAGTGCTGAGCTTGCCAAGGAAGATGCCTCGTCCTCCTTTGGATGTGAATGAGTTCGTTCCGATGGAAGCGGCGCCATCAAAGTACCCAGCCACAAAGACATTTCCTTGGGAGTCTGTGCTGATGGCCTCTGCAGCATCAAGCCCTTTCCCGCCAAAGTTCCTGACCCATTGCCATCCACCACCCGAGCTGAGCTTTCCGATGAAGGCGTCATTTCCCCCGTTACTGAAAAACGTCTGAGAGCCATACGTTTCTGCTGGGGCAGAACCAACCACGTATACATTCCCGTTGGAATCAAGAGAGAGATCATAGCCATAGCTGGAGGGTTTGCCGCCGTTCGTCGCGGTCCACTGCCAGGCACCGTTGGTGTTGAGTTTGGCAACGTATTGGGCAAACCCCCCTTGGGTGTTGAAGGGTCGCGAACCAAACATGCCTTTTCCAGCAGTACCCGTCACATACACGTTGCCTTTGCTATCAACCTTCACTTTCTGTGCTTGATTAAAGTTTGTTGGTGGAGTGTCTGTTCGAAGCCATTGCCAAGCGCCGTTGGTGTTGAGCTTGGCGATGAAAATGGAGTTGGTCTTGTTGTTGAACGTAAAGCTTCCAAACGAGCCTGCGCGAGTGCCTGCGACGTAGCCTGCGATATAGACATTGCCGGATGAATCGACATCAATCCCATATCCATAATCCTCAAGATCAAGGGTTCCACCTCGTTTGGCCCAAAGCCATTGCCCTTGAGGATTTACCTTCGCCACAAACACGTCCATATTGTTGACATTTCCAGGGTTGGTTAAGGTCAAGCTGCCTAAGATAAGCTTGCCTCTAAAGTGTCCAACGACATAGGTGTTACCTGAACTATCCTGAGCCAAGTCATAGCTATAGTCCTGTCCTGCAGTTTGTCCTTCGTAGGAGACAACGCTCTGCATCGCGCCAGTGCTAGAGAGCTTCGCGACAAAGATGTCAAAGAAGCCTTTGGAAGTCAGGGTTGTTGAGCCAAACCCAACGGTTTCATTGAAGCCACCGACAACATGAACATCTCCAGACTTGTCGACGGCGACATCCCAGGCCAGATCTTCAGAAGTCCCGCCGTATGCACGCGCCCACTGCCAGGAGCCTTGGCTGTTGAGCTTGGCCACAAATATATCCGCGTATGTGGGGGAACCAGTAGACTTCAACTTTGAGGTGCCAAACGTAGCAAACGAAGTGGAGGCCGTCTCTGTGGAAAAGTTGCCGACAACATAGACGTTGCCAGACCCATCCACATCTACGGACTTCACGACATCAGACCGTGAGCCACCGGCTGTGGCAACCCACTGAAAGAGACCATTCGAGTTCAGTTGAGCCACAAAGACATCAAACTGACCTTGTGCAGAGACGGCGAGTGAACCAAAGATGGATTCGGATTGGTACCGACCCACGATGTAGACATTGTTGTTGCGAACCACCATGTTTTCGACGAGTTCTTGGTTCTTCCCGCCACCTCGATTGACCCAGACCCAGGCTCCTTGAGGAGACAACCTCGCAACAAAAATGTCATCGCTGCCTTGGGATGTAATGGTTGTCAGGCCGAACGATGCTTCTTGTGTAAACTTACCTGTGATGTAAATATTGTCTTGCGAGTCAAGGGCAATGCTTGAAGCGTTTTCAAAGCTTTTGCCACCACCAAGGTTCGCCCACTGCCAAACGCCTTGTGCGTTGAGTTTCGCGACAAAAACATCAGAGCCACCTTTGACAGTTAAGGTTGTAGTACCAAACACAGTGGTTGTCGCATCCTGAAGAACTGTACCTGTCACATAGGCATTTCCAACGCTGTCACCCACAACATCATACACCACTTCAGTGTTCGCAGCGCTCCCTCCACTGGTGGCCCAAAGCCAGTTTCCACTGGTGTCCATCTTGGCCACATACACCTGGTTCTTGTAGGTTGTTCCATTCGGAGTGGTGGGAGAGTTGGTCACAGAAAAGGAACCAAAATTTAAGGTGGCATCCCGAAACGTTCCAGCCAGATACACATTCCCTTTGGCATCCACATCAAACCCTTGAAACCCGCTGGTGTCTGGAATGGGAAGAACTTTCAACCAGAGGACTTGGTTCTGGCTGTTGAACTTGGCAACAAACGAGGCGGTCGTAGAAGAATGCGTGCCGGTCAACGTACCAATTTCAATACGCTTGCGAAATCCTCCTACGATGTAGGAGTTGCCCTGACTGTCAAACTTGATGGCATACACAGATTCAGAAGAACCGAAGCTGAAGCTGCTACCGAGAGAAGCCCACGCAACCTTGCATGCGCCATTGTTGCAAACTTCGTTGGACTTGCATGGATTGTTGCAAGCGCCACAATGTTGAGAGTTGGTAAGGAGGTCCAGACAAGTGCCTCCACAGTCGGTGCGTCCCGTTGGACAAGCGCAGGAACCATTGCTGCACACTTTGATGCCAGTGCACACGTTTCCACATGCGCCGCAGTTCTTTGTATCACCCTGAAGATCCAGGCAAGAGCTTCCACAACATCCACTTCCTGAGGCACAAGCGTTGCCACAGGCCCCACAATGTTGCGTGTTGGATGTGGGATCAACACAGGAGCCTGAACAGCTTAACTCGTTGGGTTTGCACAGAAGTCCACATGTACCTTGGATGCATGCCTCGCCCGCTTTGCAAGCGCTTCCACAGGAGCCACAATGTGCAGAGTTGGTTTGAAGATCGGCACAAGAGCCCGAACAATTGGTCTGGTTGGACTGGCAGCTCAGAACACATTGTCCATTGGAGCAAGCTTTGCCCTTCTCACACGCATTATCACACGCACCACAGTTCAGAGAGTTGGACTGAAGATTGTAGCATTGGCTGGCACACAGAGACTGTCCTTGTGGACACTGCAACTCACATGTTCCGGAGTTACAAACTTCCCTGGCTTTGCAAACGTTGCCACACTGACCACAGTGGTCGGAGTTGGTTTGCAGGTCAGCGCAGGTACCTGAACAATCGGTTTGTCCCGCACCACAGGCAGAAACACACGAGCCGCTGCTGCAAGTTTCTTCGGCCTTGCAAGCCGTTCCACAAGCTCCACAATGCTTGGGGTTGGCGTTGGTATCCACACAAGAGCCTGAACAGAGGGTCGTTCCACCAGAGCAGAACACTTCACATGCTCCAGCTTTGCAGACCTGCCCCGATTTGCAAGCCGTTCCACATGCTCCACAGTGCAAGACATTCGTTTGTGTATCGATGCAAGTTCCCGAACAATCCGTCTGGCCGCTCGCACAAGAGAGCGTGCAAACCCCTTCTTTGCATTGTTCTTTTTCGCGGCAATTCAGGTTACAACCACCGCAATGAGTGGTGTCCGTCTTGGTATTGTGGCAGGTCGTTCCGCACAATGTTTGTCCCTCAGCGCACGACGAGGTGCACACTCCGTTTTGGCAGGTTTGCCCGGTGGGACAAGTCACAGAGGAACAAGGTTCACTTGGCCCACAGCCAAGCACTCCAAAGCCCCAGAGTCCCATCAACACAATGCAAAGACACCATCGATACACCACCATCGTAACCCTCTTCCCCTTCAGAACTTTCAGAAAACTAAAACTGAGCCAACAGACTTTCCCTATAATTTATCTCAGTTTAGTTTCGATGTCGAGGAGTAGCGGAGATGGGATAGGTCTCAGGGCACTCTGGGTAGGCTGAAACAAAAGCTGGCAACCTTAGAGCATCGACTCCTGGTTATCCCCGTCCTCTCGGATTCTCCAACCTAGCCGACTGTACCGTTGCAAGACCTTGTCATTTTCAACGGCAAGTTTGAGGGCTCGTTTGGTTCCGACCAGACAGACGAGCTTTTTCCCTCGGGTAAGTCCTGTGTAGAGCAAGTTTCTCTGCAACATGATGAAGTGCTGTGTCATGACAGGCATAACAATCGCTGGATATTCACTCCCCTGGCTTTTGTGAACGCTGATAGCATAGGCGAGAGTGAGGTCGTCAATCTCGGTTCGTTCGTATTCCACGTAACGATCCTCAAACCGGACCGTCAGCTTCCAAGACTCAGGCTTGACCTCTTCCACCCAGCCGATGTCGCCATTAAAGACTTCCTTGTCGTAATCATTCCGGGTCTGCAGTACGCGGTCTCCAACATAGAAACGGGAACCACCTGCTTTGAGGAAGGTCCTTTCTCCTTGGAGAGTCCGCTGGATTTGGAGATTGAGGTTTTGGACCCCCACATCCCCGCGATGCATGGGGGAAAGAATCTGGATATCTTTGTTCCGGTCAAACCCAAATCGCTTGGGGATGCGCTGCGTGACCATCTGCAAAATGATACTCACAGCTTTGGCAGGTTCTTCGCAAGGAATGAAGTAAAAATCGATCAGCCGGTCGGGCGGAGGTTCAGGAAGGAACGGAATCTGTCCATGATTAATGCGGTGGGCATTTTCCACAATCAAGCTTTCCTCACCTTGACGAAAGATCTGGTCCAAGCGAGTGACCGGCAATTCACCACAGTCAATTAAGTCTCTGAGGACCTGGCCGGGTCCAACAGAAGGAAGTTGGTCAGCATCACCGACCAAGAGAATCCTTGTGTTCCAAGGTAACGCACGCATCAAGGCGTAAAAGAGATAGATGTCGATCATGGAAGCTTCGTCCACAATCACAAGGTCCGCTTCCAGAGGCTTGTCAAAGTTCCGTTGGTACGACCCATCCCGTGGAGAATACTCCAAGAGTCGGTGCAAGGTCTTCGCAGGCAAGTCGGTAGACTCTTGCATTCGCTTGGCAGCGCGTCCTGTCGGAGCCGCCAACAAGATGGCCTGGTCTTGCTCCAAAGCCATCTCACAAACCGCCCGAACGATCGTTGTTTTACCTGTTCCTGGACCACCCGTGATGATCGAGATGGGTGCGCAAAGCCCCATGGTGATTGCGTCTTTCTGAGAGGGAGCAAGCGTAATGTTCTGTTGCTTCTGGTAGTTCTCCAACCAAGAGTCGAAGTGACGGGGAAGAGGAATCTTCCCTCGCTCCACAAACGCTCGGACGACTCGGGCGCTTCCTCGTTCACAAGCTGCCAGCACTGAGCGATACACAACCGTGGTTTGGTCTTCCAATTGATCCAGGAACAGCTCGCCTTCACGATCAAGCAAATGAACGGCATCTTCCAGTTTCGTCGGAGGAATCGCAAGGTTGGTCGTTAGTTCTTGGAGCAGCTCATGCAAAGGAAGATACAGGTGACCTTGGTCACCTCCGCTACTCAAATGAAACAGAACCGCAGCACGTGCACGCTCCATGCTATCGGGAGGAATACCTAGCGAGCGGGCGATGGAGTCTGCGGTTCGGAAGCCAATTCCGTGAATGTCGGTAGCCAGGCGGTAGGGGTTCTCTCGCAACAAAGAGATGGCATCACGCCCATACTGCCGAACAATTCGCAGCGCCTGGCTTTGTGTAATGTCGTGGCCGCGAAGAAAGACCATGATTTCCTGAAGCGAACGATGACGCTCCCAGGCTTCACGGATTTGTCCCAGTTTCCCCTTGGCGATCCCCTTGACTTCAATAAGTCGGTCGGGCTCTTCGTCGATGATCCGAAGCGTCTCCAGGCCAAAATACTTGACCATACGCTCGGCCAATTTGGGGCCAATGCCATCGACCATCGAGCCCAAGTACCGAACAATCCCTTTGAGAGTGGTGGGTCCTCTGCGCTCGTAGGACCGCACCTTAAATTGCTGACCAAAGCGAGGGTGGTTGGCCCAATGTCCGTGGAGTTGGAGGTCTTCACCGACCTGGGGGTCAAGAAAGCGACCAACCGCAGTCACGGGTATCACGCGCTCTTCGACTTCGATTTGCAGCACGGTGTAGTCACTGTCTGGGTGCTGGTAGACAATGCGCTCGACGGCCCCACGAATGATCTCGTTCCACAAGGTGGGATTGGATTGTTGCTCAACCATAGTACCTACCAAACCTAACAAACACTGAACACATGTCACCCCACCAAGTTACTCAGAAACATCGCAGGATGCAAGTGTCTTGACCAACCAAGCCTAGACATACTAGCATCCACCTGGAAAGTAAAGTCATTCCGAAATGATTCTGTGAGCGAGGTTTGCAATGCGTTGGTTTCCCACAAGCTTGTTTTTGGTCGTCTTGATGTTGGGGCTTCCTTGGAGTTGTAGCCAACCCAATCCTGGAGTTGAGGTCCAAAGCGAACCGACACAAACCACAGACGCGAACGGGAAAGAGTCCTCCCAGGAGGAAGAAAAAGCTACGCCTGAAGAGGTGCTCAAAGAGGAAACGCCCGAGAAGCCGGGCAAGACTTGCTTCCTGAAGCAAAAGTTCGAAGAAGGCCAACGACCCAACTACGAAAAGTTCAACCCGACCTTTGGTTCGCATTGTGTGGGAACCAACCACCAGGATATCAAAGGCGTCGAGCAAGTGGTGTTTGTGGGTGACTCGATCACCGCTGGAACCCCACCAACCGACCCCAAACAGTTTTACCGAAACACTACAACCGAAGCCCTCAAAGCCAAGTTTGGTGACAACCTGATCATCAAAGATTGCTCCAAGTGGGGCGCACGAACCGACGACCTCCTCCTGGATCCCCACAAACAGCTCAAAACCTGCCTGCCCAACGACGTCGAACCCAAGAAGACTTTGATCATCATGACCATGGGAGGAAACGACCTCCAATCCATCGCCAAAGACAACCAAAAAGGTGTGAGCATGGACAAGTTGATGGCCAAGGCAGAAAAAGCGGTCAGCTTGTTACGCGATGCGATCGTTTGGGCCAAAGACCCCAAGAGATTTCCCAACGGTTCGTACGTTATCTTCGGAAACATCTACGAATACACAGATGGTACCGGTGACGTCAAAAGTTGCCCAGCGTCCAAAGCGGTGGGACTCGATCAGCCCTGGCCGGAAGGTCGTCCCATCTTAATTGCGCTGAATGAAGGGTTTATGAAGATCGCTGTGGACACCAAGAGTGACATGATCTTCTTACTGGAAGAGTTTTGTGGTCATGGCTTCCACAACGAAGACCCCAAAACCGAATGCTACTATCCAGGCGCAGAGCAATGGTTTGACTTCACTTGCACCCACCCCAACCCCACAGGACATGACCAAATTACAAGGATGGTAATGAGCGTTGTGAACGAATAAACGGGGCAGTGTCAAAGCCGGGTGGACTTAAATAACGGGGGTGGAAGGAACAATTTGTGAGGTCGAGAGCGGGATGGACGAAGGAGCTTACTTGACCTGAACGGGCGGAGTGAAGCCTTTGATTCGCGCGGAGTAGCTGGGGTAGCGAACTCGATTGAACGAAGCGGACAAAGGAGCATCCACACGAAGTCGAAGGTTGTACGTCGTGGGCTTCAAGCGAATCAAGCGACGGTAGCTGGGAAAACCATCAAACACAGGCTTGAGGTACTTTTGGAACTCAAACTTACCTTTCTTGCCTTGCCACTCGTAGAAGAACTGAATGCGTGCGTTGGGAACAAGCATTCCGGTCTTTTTGTCCTGAACGAACGCGACAACTTGAGCGTTGAAGTACGACCGGGGCTTCTGCATCTGCAGGGAACCATTTTTCCACAGCCACAAGGTCTCCACAGGAACCAGCGCAACGCCGATGCGATGGATGGGTGTTTCCACAATGGTACCGCCCACGGAGGTCACAGCCTTCATGACATCCAAGCCAACCACTTCCTGCGGGACGGGCTTGATGGTGGATTTCTTCGGCTTCAAGAAGGTAAGGGAGTCACCGTTCCAGGTCGCCGGGAACTGGAAGGTTGCTTTGGTTCGGAGCGACTGAAGCGCAGCGGCTGTTCGAGCCACAGGGAAGGCTGAGACTGAAACCTGAACAACAACCTGCTTTGGAGCCGTTCGGGGAATCTTAAGGTTGTGGATGTACTTGCTGGAGCCGTTCGACCACAGCTGATCCATCTTCTTGCTGAGGAGCTGTCGCTTGGTTTTGCCAGCGAGGATCTCCACCGAGACTTCTGTTCCGCTCAAGGGAGCGCCGGTGCGAGCGTCAAACAGTTGGGCCACCAACATCAGCTGGCTTCCCTTCGCGGGCTTGACCAACGATTTGCGGTCACTGAACCGAACCTGACGCCATCGGTAATAAGGCTGAATCTCACGAACCTTCAGCCCCACCCGGTACTCGCCGCTCTGAGCAAACGCGACAAAGTCACTGTGCATTTTCTTCAGGGTCAGTTTGTAGTCACTGAGCAAAGAGGCCGTAAACTTCGGGTCAATCTGCTTGGACATAAACTTGAACTTGTAGTTGGCCAGTCGAACTTGTTGGGGGTGAGCCTTCTTGGCGAGAACCGCCTGCAAGTGACGAACCGTTCGCTGCAGTTGGCTAGCCAGATTGGGGTTCTTTCTCTTCAGAGACTTCATCAAGTTACGCTGCATGGCTGCGGCGCGCTTCAACATGTCCTTGGCTTGAAGGTACGACTTCCAGTCGCGAACCTTACCGCCGCTGAAGGATTGTTCGTACAGCGACTGCACAGTCTCCAGAGTTTGAGTGACCAGTTGCACATCGTCGCGGCCAGGGACATGGCCCAGATAAGCGACGCGACGTTGAGGCAAGGCTCGTTGAGGAATGATACGTGCGGGGACACGACGGGTGGTTTGTAGGCGAGGTGTTGGTTGGCCTGCGTCCACAGTATCAACGCCAGGACGAGCTTTCTTGCAGCCCCATCCTATCAAGACAGTGAACACCACAGCCACATGACAAACAATTCGCATCCAATTCGTACGCATATGCTCTTCCTCCGACTCGACAGGCCCAAGCCTGTAGGTTTGCTTAATCAGACGAGCAGACTTCCAAAGCAATTGGGATGCCACTTCCACACTCCTACTTACAATCGTTTGAAGTTTCATAACATTTAGCGTCAATAAGGGTTGGTTCACGATGTCCAAAAGGACAAAGAGTTACCCAAACTAAGCACTGGAGGAAAGGCCTTACTCCACTCCAGGACCTTGGAGGATAACTTTTCCGTAGCTTCGTCGCTCAGCCAGGGAGGCCAAAGCATCGGGAAGTTGGTCGAACGCAAACTCCTCAAAGAGCACCGGCTTAATGCTGCCTTCTTTGTACATCCCGTACAAGGTCTCTTGGGTGCTGCGAATCAACTCAGGCTGCTGGAACTGATAGTTCCCCCAATACAAGCCCACAATATCGATGTTCTTAACAAGAACACGGTTGAGACTAATTTCAGGAATCTTACCGCTCGCAAAACCGATGGTAATCAGTCGTCCACCAAACGCGATGCATTTGGTGCTCTTGGAGAACACGTCGCCACCGACAGGATCATAGATAACATTGGCTCCGTTGTAACTGGTGAGGTTTTTCACTTCACTGACAAAGTCGGACTCTTTGTAGTTGATCACATGATCCGCGCCGCTCTCCTTACAGACCTGGAGCTTTTCCGGTGTGCTTGCTGTAGCAATCACGTTCGCTCCCAAAGCTTTGCCAATTTGGATGGCCGCCGTTCCCACACCACCTGCGCCGCCATGGACCAACAAGGTCTCACCCTTCTGCAAGCGGCTGCGATGCACCAGAGCAAAGTACGAAGTCTGGTAATTGACGGTGAGCGCTGCAGCATCCGCAAAGCTCATTCCATCAGGGATAGGAAAGCTCATCGCATCCACGGAGTGCATCTCTTCGGCAAATCCACCTGACATCTGCAAGGTCACGACGCGGTCCCCTTCTTGGTAAGGACCATCGGGGCTTGGATGTTTCACGACACCCGCCACCTCACAGCCAGGAACAAAAGGCAGGGGGGCTTTCACCTGGTAGGTACCTGCGATGTTCAGAAGGTCCGCAAACATAAGGCCGGCCGCTCGGACTTCCAGCACAGAGGTGCCTTCCTGAGGCTCCAACGCATCCATCTCTTCCAGCTTCAGTTGTTCGCGAAAGTCACCGTACTCATGAACTCGCCAGGCTCGCATAAGTTGTACCTCGTAGGTGAAGGAAGTCATCGTGGGGGTATGACTTCTGGATTGACGCAACTTGGGTTCTACGCTATCCCTTAGCAGCGAAAGTAACGTGGGAATGTAGCGGAAGACCCAATCCTCCCAACACAATCGGATGCACGATACCACAACCCAGAGGAGCAACCCAATGGCCCAGGCCCAAAGCCCAAACTCTGCAGAAGCGACCTATACGGAATGGGGTGTTGCATACCTCAACGCCGTCCTTGCCATAGATTCTCAAAGCGACGAAGAGAGCGACACTATGCCCAGCACCGATGGGCAAAAGCAGCTCTCGTCCTTTCTCCAAGAAACGTTGACCCAGCTTGGCTTTGAAGCGGAGCAAGACCCTTACGCCAACCTGATTGTCACCATCCCTGCCCATCCAGATTGCGCTGATGCACCCACGATCGCGCTGATGGCACACCTGGACACATCACGTGGAACCCAAGCCATCTCCGAGCTCAACACCTTGTTAGCCTGGGATGGAACCACCCCAATCCCCTACCCAGAGAACAACCGCTTGTCCGTCAACACCAACATCTACCCTGAGACCCAACAATTTGTGGGTGAAGACTTGCTGTTTGGTCCGGGCAAGTTCCCCGTAGGACTGGATAACAAGCTCGGGATGTGCGAGATGATGGGCCTTGCCAAAGCCCTCTCCGAAGACCCCTCGCTTCCTCATGGTGAGATCTTGTTGGTGTTCCGACCGGACGAAGAGATCGGGAGAATGGAGGTGTTGGAGGGACTCGCCGACTTGCTCAAGTCTCGGGGCGTCTCACACGGCTACACGATTGATGGACTCGACCCCTTTGAAGTGAACGTGGAAAACTTCAACGCTTCTCGTGGCCGGGTCATTCTCCAAGGTCAGTCCCTGGAGACTGCCGTCCCTCCCCATCGCAAAAAGCTGAAAGTTCGGGTGTTCGGCGTTAAGTCGCACGGTGCGACGGCCAAAGCAGAAGGCTACCGCAACGCTCTCCTCCTGTTTGCTCGGGCGATGCACACGTTGGGGCACCAAGCCCACATTGTCCCTGTTGACTTGCAAAGCGACCCAACGTCCGAAGTCAACGCAGACATCACCTTTGTCTTGCAGGCTCAGGGAGAGAAGGAGCTTGCTCAACTCCAAGAGTCACTCATGGAAGCCCTGTTGCTCCAGATCACTCCGCACAAGCTGCGCGGAGCAGCCTTGGAGATCCTGGAGGATTCAGCCTATGAGGGAAAAGAGCAGCTGACCGATGAAGGGCTTCGACTGGCTCGTCATCTGCACACCTTCCTGACAACGCCGGGCGTGACACCGCTTCTTTCTGAAGAGAGCGAAGGACACCAAGGGTATAGCAACCCCTACTTTGTTCAGCGACAGGACTCCCAAACGTTTACGTTGGACTACAGACTCCGAGCCTTCACTCCCGAAGAGTTGGCGCAACGAGGGGAGCATCTGAAGGAAGTCTGCGCCCAAGAAGAGGCAGGCTTACCGGTGACGGTGGAGCATCAATACGTTAACATGGGGCCAGCCTTGGTGCCCTACCCTGAGTTGGTCGACTGGGCCGAACGAGCAGCACTCGCTATTGGCCAAAGCATTCGACGCAATCCCATCCGTGGCGGCACAGGAGTGGACCCGTTCCTCGACAGAAACATCCCGATCGCCAACCTGGGGACAGGTTACTTTGCACCGGAAAGTGAGAAAGAGTTCACCACCCGGCAAACCATCGGACGTCATATCCGATGGCTCGTCCAGCTGGCTCAAGTGGTAGGTCGCGTGAACTAGTGCGCTCTATGGCGATGTAGGGAGTTGAAGAGGCGAGGCAGGAAAAGGGGGGGCTTGTTTAGCGTCGTCGTGGCAGACAGCGACAGGTGGTACGTCCACGGAACGTGCGGCAGACACGGCGGGTTCCGGGGCGACATGTTCGGGGACGTGGTGGAACGGCTCGCACGCAACGACACGTTGTTCGTGTGCGGCCCAACGCTCTACGAGTCACACAACGTCGCTTGTAACCATTGGGGCAGCGTTTGTTCGTCTTCGGCAAGCAACGACAAATGGAGCGCATCCCAACACGTCGACACACTCGTCGTTGACCGGGCCGGCAACGCTTTGTGTTGATATGGACACAGCGGCACACCCTTCGAGCACCCACACGATTGCACACACGACGGAATCCAGGCCGGCACGTCTTGGGACCGACAGCTCCTCTTCGTACGCAACGACACGTGGTGCGTGTTTTACCAAACATTCGACGAGTCACACAATGCCGCTTGTAACCATTCGGACATCGCTTCTTGGACGTCTTGGGCAAGCAACGACAAATGGAGCGGTTGCCCACACGTCGACACACCCGACGTTGACCAGGACGACATCGCTTTGTGTCGATATGAACACAGCGACAAACCGGTCGAGTACCAACGCGTTTGCAAACACGTCGGAACCCAGGGCGACACTTCGTGGGGCCCACAGCACCCTTTCGAACACAACGACATGTGGTGCGCGTACGTCCTAAAAACTTTCGAGTCACACAATGCCGCTTGAAGCCATTCGGACATCGTCTTGCCCCAGCAGCCTCTGCAACAGAATTTCCGAACCAGACACCACCAGTCACGACCATCGCCAACGTTCCAAGTCCAAGCAGAATCTTCTTCATTCCAACTCCTTCGTTGTGTAAGGGCTTCATGGAAGATTAAGACCATAAGAGTCCTATACAGAAGCGACTCATCCACGAGTCTCAGATCTGCATTTCATCAAACTTCCACGAGCCATTGGGGCAGATATTACTTTGGACGTAAGCCAAACGGTTTGATTCATTCCTTGAAGCAAAGCGATGGAAACGATGGCAAGCAAAGCACAAACCTTCGCACCACCCTACCCAAGGAATGAAGAGGAAGAAAACGACAACCGAAGAGAGACTCTCAGGGGGTTATCGCATACCATCCAACGACTTGACACCCATCCGCATAGGCACGCGATACACCAAGTAGGTCAAGCAAGCCAACACAAGGAGCATCCCAGCCACAGACCCCATGTACTTCCAAGACACCAGCGAGAGCCCCTGAAGCTTGTAACGAATCCGTTGGATGGTCGGCACGAGCGCCAAGGCGAGCACCACGACAACCCAAACCATGCTGCAAATCATAAACAAAACACCACCAAACCCTGTGGATATTTTAGCAGGATTGTCAACGTTGAAGCGAGGATAGACAGCGCCTAGTCCCACTCCCATTCCTGTGATGCCAATCGTCATTAACAAGACGAGAACGGAGGCAAACAGCGTGTTGGCTGGGCTGGTTCGGAGAAACAGATTGGTCGCAACGGTGAGCAACTCAGCAAGTGCGATCAAAGGCAGAAACACACTCCAAAACTTGGCGCGAAGAAACTCACCCATCGTCAGAGGCGATTGACGAATCAGCCAAAAGCAGCGCCCTTCCAGGCTGACAGCAGGAAACGCAAAGCGGACAGCAACAGCGCTGACGACAAACCCCAACAATCCGAGGTTGAAGGTAAACAAGAACCATTCGGCGATCAAAGCAGGAACGCCGTACACCTTAACCGAGCTGATGCTTCGCAAGCTGCTGAAGTTGAAGATGTACACAACAATCAGCGCTCCGAGCAAGAGCAGCTGAGCCCATTGGCCTGGGTTTCGAAGGAAGGTTCGAAACTCTTTGCTAAGCATCGCCTGGGTGGGAGCACCAAACGGCCACGACGTCGCCCGAATGACCCACCGCAGCAAAGCATCACCGCTGTACTGCGACTTCTTTCCTTCCTGCGCTCGGGAGAAAGCGATCGCATAAACCCACTCGTACAACCAGTACGTCAGCATCAACAAAGCACCGGCGGTTGAGTACAACGTCCAAAGGTAGAAGCCGACGTTTCCGTTGGTGTAGTGCTTCGGAGACAAGTAGGGGAACACACAAATCACCACCCAGTCACTCGGTAGGAAGGCTGACGTTGGGTCGCGCAACATGCCCAGTACACCGAGAGTTTCAGGGAATTGGTTGGGGTCAAGGAATCGCTCAGGCTGAAGGGCTCGAAAGTACAGATACAAGCCAGCGAACGCCATCACAAACAGAAGAAACACCATATCCCGAAGACGTCGAGCGGGAAACACCGTCGCGAGCAGCAAAGCCAACCCGATTGCGAGCGCCGTAGGAATCAACACAAAAGGAAGGCAGACAACCAGCAACTGGACGTAAAACTTCCATGAGGCGTTGAAGGTTTGCCCGTAAGCCAGCAACAGCGGGAAGCTAAACACCACAATCATCCAGGAAGAATGCAGGGATGTTTCAAACAACCGCGCCAAAAAGAAGTGACGAGGCTTGATCGGGGCGCTGTTCAGGAGTTGAAGGTCATCGGAAAGAAAAAACGTGGAGAACGCGGTCACCAAGTTGGAAAAGATAAGAATGGATAGAAAGGTCAGAAACACCATAGAGAGGATCTTACGAAGCAAGATATCCCCGATGTCTTCGACCTTAAGGAACATATCGCAAAGGTAGGACGAGCCCCAGTAGATTCCCCACCAAAACAACAGCCCCAAGGTGAGGAAGAAGATCAAAGCAAGCGGCGAGCGACCAACGGACCCTTCACTGGGTCGACGAAGCGCAATCCACCGAGGAGAAAGCAGATGAAGCAAAGACATGAACGCTAACTCCCTTCCAAGTTACTTGCTGATCGACTTCAACCATAGCTGAGGATTGAGTGTACGAACCCCTTGTCGCATTTCAAAATACAGCTGGGGTGGCCCTAAGGTCCCTGTGGAACCTGACAGGCCAACGGGATACCTCACGTTGACCTCTTCTCCCTTCTTCACCAACACTTGAGAGAGGTGGGCATAAATCGTGTAGTACTGGTTTCCATGATCGACAATGACAAGCTGGCCGTAGCCCCTCTTGAAGCCCGTTGCAGCAACAGTCCCCTTCGCAACAGCCAAGACCGCCGTTCCTTCTGGCACTCGGAGAACAATCCCGCTGCGGCCCAAAGGATCGGAGAGAGAGGTGGGCAACAAGTTATCTTTCTGGCAAATCAAACGTTGGAAAGACCCCGAAGACTTAAGCTCGTACGACTCACAATACGGGGAAAACGCTTGAATCGGCCAGGTTAGCTCACCCTTCTGAAGAGCAAGTCCGCCCACAGCCGATGCGCCCTGAGCCTGGGTCACCATGCTTTGGATGTAACGACCGCTGCCTCGCAAAGAGCGAAGAGTTCGACGGTACAACTCCTTGTCTCGGTACAAAGCCTTCAAGGCGGCAGCTTTTTCGCGACGCTGAAACGAGAGCTGCTCCCGCTCCTTCGCGATGTTTTTCATCAGCTTCAACAATCGATTCTGACGCTTGACCCACGACTTCTTGATCGCTTCAGCCTCACGTCGCATCGATTGGTATCTGCGGAGCATCCGAATGTCACGAACCGAGAGAGCCTCCAACGCACGCCACCGAGAAGCCATGTCGCGGAGCGAGCGGGTTCCCAGAAGCAACCGTGCTTTTCCCAGGCGCGCAAGGCGATAGACCATCTGCAGACGAGGTCGAATTTTCAGGAGAACCTTACGAGCCAACTGGTTTTGTTCATCCAGCTCCTCTTTGGCTTTGGCAACGATCCCTTGCAGCTTGACCATCCGCTTTTGCATGATTTTCACGCGCTCAAAGAGAACAACACTTCGCTGGTCCAGCCCCTCAATTTCGTCCAAGATCTGATTCTCTTGTCGCTTCACCTTGAGCAGCTTCATACGATTCTGCCAGTAAACGACTCGACGCAACTTTCGCTGGTCTTCTTGCTCCGAGGATGGAGGGTTTGGGGCTTGGGCAAGGCTTCGTTGCATCCAACCCACAGAGCACAGGCCTCCACAAAGAAACAAACCAGCAAGGACAAAGACTCGCAAGAAAGTTCGGTTCACGTGAGGACCCTCTGCTCTGTAGGGTTCGTCCGAAGAGCGATCCAGCTTCCTAACCAGCCTACACCGGCGCCAACCACCAGCGAGCCCACCATGTAAGCGATGGGAAAGAACCGCAAGTGAACCGAAGTAAACGCGAGAAACTGCGAGTCAAACGGAACGACAAGCGAGAGGTACATCGCCAAAAGAAACAACAGAGCAGCCCCAGCAGAGACGACCCCTTTCACCACACCTTCCAAGTAAAACGGAGCCCGAATGAATTGTTCGGTGGCTCCCAGCAAGCGCATCACAGCGATTTCGTCTTGGTGGACAAACAGAGCCATACGAATTGTACCCGCAGAGATAAAGCAGGCACAGAACAGGAGAAGACCACCGCCACCCCAGAGGATACCGCGAACCCAAGCGACCAAGGTCCAGAGGGGCGCGAACCACTTTTGCCCCACATCCACGTTTTTGACACCCTTCAGCTTGCGAAGGGTTCCTTCCAACTTCTTGAGGTGTGAGTCCGTCCGCGCCCGCAAAACAACATCCACTTCCAAGGTTGGCGGCAGCAAGGGTCCATCCAATCCATACAGCAGATGCTTGTGCTTGCCCATGGATTTGCGCAAGCGCTTCATCGACTCTTTGGGAGTAACCACTCGGACCTTCTTCACCGTGGGCCAAGACTGAATCTCTTGGGCCAAGATTGGGCGTTTTTCGGCCTCCAGCTTCTCGTCGAGGTACACGATGACGGGAGCTTCCGACTCCCATCTCTCCAAGACAGTCTCGACTTGAACGGCCAACAATCCAAAAGCCCCCACGACAAAGAAGGAGATGGTCATCAGCAAGATGGCTTGCATCACGACGCCCCAACTCTCTCGGATGTTGCTCCAGGTTTGGCTTAAGAGGTAACGCACAGTACCTTACCCCCCTTCGTCAAGAGGAGCGAGGAGGAGGGACAAGGGTGTCCAAGATTCTGCGTCACTTTCGTTGCCTTCCAGAAAACGCCCGTTCTCCAGAAACAACACCCGGCTGTCAATTTCGTCCCTCTGCTGGCGGACTTCATCCAAAGCGTGGGTGACGATGAGAACGGTGGTTCCTCGACGGTTGGCTCGCTTAAACATCGCGAAGATATCTTGGGCCATCCAAGGGTCAAGATTTCCAGTGGGTTCATCCGCGATCAGCAACCAGGGTTCACGCACCATGGCTCGGGCGATCGCGACACGTTGCTGCTCTCCCCCAGACAACACTGTGGGGAGCTGATTCCGACAGTGCAGCAACCCGACTTCAGAGAGGACCTTCTCCACCCTGTGGTCGATTTCTGCCCTTGGACGCCCGACCACTTCCAGGGCAAAGGCCACGTTCTCAAACACAGTCCGACGAGGCAGGAGCTTAAAGTCTTGAAAGACGACGCCGACCTTGCGACGAAAGTAAGGCATATCCCTCGATGTGAGAGTGCCGACATTCATTCCACCCACCACCACCTCGCCCGAGGTTGGACGCTCGCTGGCAAAGAGAAGCTTCAACAGCGTACTTTTGCCCGCGCCAGAGGGTCCAATGACGTAAACAAACTCACCACGCTTAATGTGCAAGTTGACATTGTCCAACACATTGAAACCCGGCTGGTACGATTTAGAGACATCACGCAGCCAAATCATGGGTCACTCGTGAGCAAGCGGTGAAGGTGGAGGAGAAACAAATCGCGTCCCTGGAAGTTCCTGTTGGCAGATTTCGCCCGGTACCCTACGAATCTTTCGACGCTGGCGTTACAGACACTTTGACCAAAGGCTGGGAAGACGAAGGCTCAGCGGGCTCGCTTGCGTTCTCATCGTTTCCGCCCGATTGGATCCAGGCTTGTAGAATGGGCGTCATGACCATGGTCGCGTCAGAGGACTCCACTCGTGGCTCACGACCAAGCCAAGGCCTGGCTTCCTGCTCCTGGGTTTCAGAGCCTGTAGCCTGGGAAGGGTTCGAGTGACCTCCATGGTAAGAGGCAGGAGGCTCAGGATCGAGGGGGACAGGCGGCTGTAGAGGACCATGAGGAGCCTGGTGCCCCGACATCCTTGCAGGGGAAAACTCTGGGCTTGCGCTGGGAAGCTCAGGAATGGTCGGTGACTCTTCCTCAAACAACACACTGTCGAGGTTGTCCCCAGAACCAATTTCAATGTTCCTCAACGCTGACATGACAGCCGTTGGTTTGCTGGGAGGCTTCGGCTGTGTAGGAGACATGGGTATTTGGAAGGAAGGACGCTCCCGTGAGGGTCGTCGTCGCGACATCCGGGCCGAACCACGAAGCATCATCCCTGAACGTGGTTCAATCGAAGGGGGAGCTGGCGTTGCAGACTCAGCAGGCTTTTCTTCGTCCACCACTGCTTTGTGAAACAATGGCGCACGGGGCGGTTCAATCGGAGGAGCAGGTCGAGCGGCCGGCGGTGCAGACTCTGTCGGCATGACAATGCGAGAGACAGGTGAATCAACGGCTTCCGAAGGGTCAGTGGCATTGAGTTCGGGTGCAATCACGGAAGAAGCGCCAGGAAGTGGACCCGGTGCGACGCGCTTGTGATCGGAGTCGGCCAGCAGGGGGTGCCCGTCATGTTTGCCAGCCTTAAGCTCGCGGAGCATGTCTTTGTGCTGCTCCTGCATCATCGCACGAACGGCCTTCTCCAACCCCTCTTCCGTCAGCCCCTGCTCCATCAAGTGGTCGTACGACTTTTTCTTCGAAGAGAGGATGTTCCCGCCGACAAACAAGTGAGTGATGATATGGGGGTACTTGGTTCCACTGTCTTCGGTTTGGATGTGAAACACGCGTTCGTTGTGAATGATGTTGTGATTATATCCTGTGATCATTGGCTTCTTGCGCACCTATTCCACGAACGTATTGTGATAAGTCCACTTGTTCCACCCGCTGTGGCGCACCACCCAAGAATCGATGCGCCACCTGTTGAAACCGATGGGGTGTGTCTGTAACGAAACAAATCAGTTCACCTTCCTGCCCTTCACTCGCCAACCATCCCCTCTTTTGGAGAAGCAATGTAGCTTCTTGAGACACACTCTCAGAGGGGTCAACCAGAGCCACGCTCTGTCCAAAGTATCGATCAACCGCACCTCGAAGTAAAGGATAGTGCGTACAACCAAGAATTAACGTGTCGATCGAACTCTCTTTGTACTCTGCCAGATATGTCGCAAGAGTCAAGTCTGTAACAGGATGGTCCAACCACCCTTCCTCCACCAAAGGGACCAACAAAGGACAGGCTTTGGCGAGCACAACGGCGCTTGGGTCAGCGGAACGGATGGAGGACTGGTACGCTCCGCTCCGAACGGTGCCAGCAGTACCAATGATTCCCACTCTCCGACTTTTGGAGAGCTGCATGGCCTTCCATACCGCCGATCGAATCACCCCAATCACAGGGATCGAGCAACGTTCACGCAGGGCTGACAAGGCATAGGCCGTTGCTGTGTTGCATGCAATGATGACCATCTTAAGAGGAAGAGGCGGAGACTGCTCAGGGGGCTGGGAGGCTTGTCTCTTGCGGAGGTCCAACTCACGCGAGGCAACTTCCAAGAATCGCAGGGCTTCCAACGAGTACCTACGGACAGTATCTCCACTCCGTGTCCCGTAGGGCACACGAGCGGTGTCGCCCAAGTACAGGATGGTTTCGTGGGGAAGGAGGGCACGGAGAGCACGAACGACCGTGAGACCTCCAACACCCGAATCAAAAACTCCAATCGCTCCCTGTTGCATCGATTTCCTTCTCGTAGCAAGGCGGAATCAACCACAAAAAAGAGAAAGTGGTCGGCCTTGTAGAAAGGTACTCAGCTAGGGTGCGACTTGCAAGTTAACCGTGGCAGGGGAGATCCGCCCGGTCTGAACGAGGACTTGACGATTGGAGGAGATGTACGTTGTCACAAGCGTCCCGTCCTGATTCTCCGAGGCTTTCACCAAAAGGTTGTAGTAGCCACAACCAATCCCTGAGAGAACCACTTCCCTCGCGGTGCAATCAAACTCAGATCCACCAGGAAGTTCAACAGCTTGTCCATCGGGAGTGGTCAGTTCAACGGTCATCGTTGTTGCATCCACAGGACACACAGGGCTGGCGTTGAACACCCAACGCACCTGCAGATCACCGGGACCACCACACTCCTTGTCGTAGTCAGGATAGTATCCCCAAAAACAACCGCTGCTCAACAGCAACACAACCAACGCGGCGATTCCTCTCGCCCAAAACAACATTCGATTTCGGTAGCACATACGACTTATTACTCCATCCGGAAAGGACGACAAACCAACAAAGCACCTCTTCACAATGGGAAAGGAGCGGTCCCTTGTACCAGAAATGGTCGTGCCTGAAAAGGGACACCTGGATGCTTTCTATGATTCCGGGAGAAATAGCAAGAAAAAGACGGGAGAAGACAGAGAAAGAATAGGTAGAAACTGTCGGAAAGAACGAGAGATTAGTACGAGGACCCAACAAAGCCCAGCGAGTGGTTGCAACTGTTGAGGCTACCTGAGCCATCCGTGCTAACCGTGAGATTGACCCCGAGGGAGACAGGAGTCAGGTTCGCATCCTTCTGACCATTTCCATCGATCAAGGTCACCAAGTGGGACCAGAGCTTGGGATACATCACACCGTAGAAGGTGGTGGGTTCAATCACAGTTTCCTGTGTATACGCTGAGCCCGTCGTGGGAATTTGAAGAGTATGAATGTTGAAGCCAAACAACGTTGCATTGTTGGAATTCAGCGTATTGAGGGTTGGACTGACCAAAGAGTTGGCGCCCTGCACAGGGTATTGAGCCGCGGAGGTCGGGGTCAAAGGATTAAGGTTCTCATCCACCCAAAGGAACTTGGCTTCCACAGGACCACCGTCAATACGGAATGCGTTATTGTTAGGCATCTTCTCGTACTGGTCGAGGTTGTACGACTTGGTAGCGTCTCCAGAAACCAACGCAGTCGCGCTCGGTTTCAGCCGGTATGCACCTTCGTGGAAGGGAATGTTGGTGCAGGCACCCAGATTAACCGCTGGGTTGACTTGTGTGACCGCTTTGCGACAACCCGTCCAAAGGATCCAGGTTTTCTTCCAGATCAATGTGTCAACATCCCACAAACCGTTCGGTCCGTCGCGACGACCGTTTCCAACACCGACGGTGGTGCAGCCGTTGATCTTGTTCTTCACTTGCTCCGCGGTGCAGGGGATGTCTACAAACTGCTCACCGTTGGGCAGTCCGGGCAAGCGGGAGTCCCATTTGCCGTTGTCGTTGATGTCGAGGTAGGGTTCGCCCAAGTCTACGAAGGGCTCGCCCACATCGTAGCGTCCGTTTTGGTTCACGTCGGTAAACTGCTCTTCCCCGTTGGTGTACGCCACGATCGTGACCAAACCATCTCGGGGGTTGCGAACCCGACCAAAGCGGTCGGTGTACCAGGGCTCAACATACAAGGTTTGTTGACCCGCGATGGCACTCTTGGTGCAGTTGTAGGGGAACCAATATCCGTTGTTTTGGGGCTGCGAACATTGTGGGTCTTTGCAGTTGTTAACATTGGGAACCGACATCGGCTCGACGTCAGCCGGAGGGGGGTTCTGGGTACGTACCGAAACGGTCACGGAGCCAGCGTTGGCACCACCACCACCAGCCGTTCCCGCAGAGGATGCACCGGAAGCATCGATCGCTCCAGCTTCCGACATAAACAAGACCTGTGTAGAGAACCCAACCTTGTTGGTAAAGCGATCACCCAAACGCACCGTGCAGTCGGTGTTGATGGTGTTGGAGATGTTGGTACCAAACTGTCCGACAAAGCCGCCGACATTGCGTTTGGAGCAAGAGAGGGTAAGACCTCGGTAGCTAGGACGTCCACCGACAATCGCGATACTGGGCGAGAGCGCTTGGATCGTCTTCTTGCATTGTCCCAGGTGACAGGAGTATCCGCATCCGCTGCAGTCTGCATCAGAGTTACACTTGACGGGGCAACCCGAGACAGCAGGTGGAACTTCAATCGCAACCAGCGCGCGCACGGTCACAGAACCGGTTGAGACCCCACTCTTCACCTGTGTGAACGCAGAGCCTTGGTCGTTGGTGAGCGCTTCTGAGGTTGTAACGCTGGCTCCACCCACAGGGTTGGTCAGTTCAAAGTACACTCGCGTTCCCTCGGGGAACGGATCGTTGTTGGTGTCGAGAACCTTAACACTCACCGTGGTGACTTCTTTTCCGCTGCCCGCGGTTCCGATGGTGTTGGGTTTGATGTCAGCAAACTCCAAGAAACCCAGTTCAACGATGCTAACGGGAACGCGAGCGTTTCCATCAAAGTTGTTGTTGGAGAGTTCGGCTTCCACAATCGCAGTACCCGCACGGACTCCAGCCAAGAGGAACGCCCGGAAGGATCCGCGTTTGTTGTAACCAACCAGATACTCCCCGGTACCTTGGCCGTTCACTTTTTCTTCGGGAATCGCTTTGCGGTCGTCGTAATTGAGCAACGTACCCAAGGTGGTTCGGAACACGAGCTTGATGTTCTCTAGCTCTTTGACTGGAATTTTGGGTTCAAGGATCTTGGCGCTGATTTCGGTCATCGACTTGCCATCAGCGCGGAGCTTCTTGTCACGAACGGTCAGCTCAATTTTCACGGGGAGGATGACATTGCTTGCTTTGTCCACCGCAGGAGCTTCGGGCGTGCCAGCGTCCTTGTTCACAACTTCTTCGGGGCCGGGTTCGGGTGTAGCTTCGGGTCCGTCTCCGCCCAAGATAATCAAGGTCAACGTGTTTTGACCAAACTCGCTTTTGGCCGTAATCACGGCAGACCCAGCAGTATCACTGGGATAAAACTCTGCTGTTGCAACCCCGCTGGTGGTGGTCACGGTCAACTGTCGGATATCTTCTCCTTGTTTGAAGGTACCCAACGTCGTGGTGAGCAAGATGGAGGAGCCATCAGCGAGAGCTTTTCCCTCTTTGTCGACGGCTTCCATGGTGATAGCAACTCGGTCACCACTGAATTGTGCGCCGGCTTTGGGAAATTGATTGGACACAGAGAATTTAATTGATGGCCCTGGGGTTGGAGTAGAACAACCAACCGAACCGACCACCAAGGCTAGAGCAGAGAAAAAGACGAGTAGGCACAAGCCAAAACCACGTTGCCACTGCATACGACAACCTCCAAACCAGAGAGAGACGATGAAACCCAAACAATAACCTTGCCAGTATGACCCGACTTGGTCCATCCATAGACACCGGGAAACCCCAGTCCATCCTTACAAAAATGAGACTACCCCATCCTAGGTTTGGTCTCATTCCATTGCATTGAGCCGTGGGTTATGGCAGGAGCGATGGGATGCTCCCGTGACCTCCCGGTCATCATTTTCCTTAGCAAGAGACAGCCGAATCTGTCAAGCTTACGGCACGCTAACAAAGCCCTTGCGAGGCCCACTCCCCTATGATAAAGAAAAGAACCCAATCTTAGGAGGATACCTGCGCCGTAGAGCGGCTGTAAGGTCTCGACATCTTCGAACAGTTCAACTACTGTAACGACCCCCCCTTTGCAACACTTGAGGTGAGGATGAGTCAACTTCACATTTTTTTCACAAAGACTCTTCAGTTTGCTTGCAACTCAGCCACTTGCCTAGTCCTGTTTGGAACCACTTTGGTGGTGGGTCCTGCTGCGACCGCGTTCGGACAAACCTCCAAACCAGCGAGTCGCCCAGCCCAAAAGGTTGGACAAGCGAAGGCGACGTCACGAGTGAGCACAAAGCCGAAGGTCGCTGCATCCAAAGCCCCAACGATACAAGGGAAAGGTCAACCTTGGGCGATATTCGTCACCTCCAAAGGCACCATCATCGCCAAGTTGCATGAATTACTTGTGCCCAAAACGGTCGCCAACTTTATCGGGCTGGCCACGGGCAGCAAGCGCTGGAAGCATCCTCGCACGGGCAAGTGGCACAAAGGCAAGCCTTACTACGACGGTCTCACCTTTCACCGTGTCATTCCCAATTTTATGATCCAAACGGGTTGCCCCCTTGGCACTGGAACCGGCGGGCCGGGGTACAAGTTCGCGGACGAATTCCACCCGAATTTACGTCACGATGGGCCGGGCGTTTTAAGCATGGCGAACTCAGGACCTGATACCAACGGCGGTCAGTTTTTCATCACACACAGGGCCACCCCCTGGTTGAACGGCACAGTGCAAAAGTTTTGCGGTAATTTCAGCCGACCCGTCCGTTGCTTCAACCACCGACAGTGCCAAATCTTGAAGATGCGATATCCCCATTACTCGAAGGGACCGGCGCTGTGTAACAAGACCTACACCTTCTGCACCAACTTCGCTCGCCCTGTACGTTGCCGCGACATCCGAGACTGCCAGCGATTGGCTCGTCGGTACCCCAAGTTTTCCAAGGGAACATTGGCCTGCAAGCCCAAAGTTCGCGGACACTCTGTGTTTGGAAAGGTTGTTCATGGTATGGATGTAGTGTATGCCATCGGCAAAGTAAAACGCGACTCCAGGAACAAACCACGAAAAACTGTGTTTCTGCAACGCGTTTTGATCCGTCGTGCTCCTGCTTGGAGCAAAGACTGGCTCAAGCTCAAGTAACTCTCCCCGGAGGAAACCCATTCGAATGCAACATCCCATGCACAAATTTGTAGGACTCTTGCTTGGCGTTGGACTGCTGTTTCTTGCATGTCACACACAGGCAGCCCCTCCCGCGCATCCCAAATCGGCGCAAACGCCCTGGGCCATTGTGTTTACGTCACAAGGTAACTTTGTGGTGGAGTTGTTTGATCAGTGGGTCCCCAAAACGGTCGCTCATTTTGTCGGCCTCGCCACAGGGAGCAAGCCCTGGCAAGATCCCAAAACCAAAGAAACGGTTCGGAAGCCTTTGTACCGCAACCTGACCTTCCATCGGATCGTCCCGACCTACATGTTGCAAACGGGTTGTCCCTTGGGCAATGGCAAAGGAGGACCGGGCTATACCATCCAGGATGAATTCCACCCCAACCTTCGCCACGGAGGCCCAGGCTATGTCAGCATGGCCAACGCAGGACCCAACACCAACGGCAGTCAATTCTACATCACGTTAAGGGCCACCCCGTGGTTGGACGTCAAAGAGATCAAAGGCAAATATTGCAAGAACTTCGACAACCCCATCCGGTGCACTCGTCACATGGATTGCCTCAAGTACGCCCGAATGTTTCCCAACGCAGCGGACGGCAAAGCCCTGTGCGAGAAGCGCACACAAAAACGTGGCCACACCGTGTTTGGGAAGGTCGTTCATGGGCTGAACGTGCTCACGAAGATCTCCGAATTGCCGATGGACGCGAACGGTAGACCGTTTCAACCTGTAAAGCTCAAACGAATTGACATTCGACGAGGCAAGCGATGGCAGCGCTCCTGGTTGCGTGCCAAACCCTCGAAGTAAGAAAAACGTTCAGGCCTTTGGAGACCCGGAGAAAGCACGATGCCAACGTACGCAGACTTCTACACAAGCATGGGAAACTTCACCGCGGAATTGTACTCTGACTTGACGCCCAAAACCGTCGCAAACTTTATCGGCTTGGCGCAAGGCTCGAAAGTCTGGGTCGATCCCCGAACCGGTCAGCAAAAGACCAACACCCCGTTTTACAACGGTCTAAGCTTCCACAGGGTCATCAAGAACTTTATGATCCAGGGAGGTTGTCCGCTGGGAACAGGGACCGGTGGTCCAGGGTATCGCTTCGAGGATGAATTTCACACATCCTTGCAGCATGATGATGCAGGCTACCTGAGCATGGCCAACGCAGGACCCAACACCAACGGCAGCCAGTTTTTTATCACAGACGCAGCGACCCCCTGGCTGGATGGCAAACACACCATCTTTGGCAAGGTAGTGAGTGGAATGGACATCGTGAAACGCATCGCGGATGTCCCCACAGGAGAACAAGATCGCCCCCTCAACCCCGTGACGATTCTAGACATTCGCATTCGATAAGGACGCAAGGATAAGATGAGTACGTATACTGAAGAAGAGAAAGATGTTCTTGAGGAAATCATCGAACTTGACCCCGAGAACGATGACCTTGTCACTGTGTTCATCAGTGACCTCCAGAACTGCAGAGAACGTCTGGAAGAGCTTCAAGAAGAAGGCATCCCTTCCGTGATTGTTGCCTTCGAAGATCACATTTCGGCGATGGGTCCTCCGGTTCTTCAATTGCTGGTTCGGCGAGAAGACATCGAGGACGTGGCCGAGATCTTCAAAGAGATCTGGGAAGAGGTCCTCGACACAGAAGGCGTCACAGCATCGGCCAGCGATGTCATCGACTTCAGCCAAGATACGATTGTTTGTCCAGGCTGTGAGACCGAGCTTAGCGAAGTGACCGAAGAGGGTGAATGCCCGGAATGTGGTTTATTTTTGGGCTTCCCAGATGAAGGCCCACTGGAAGAAGAGGAAGCCAACAGCTAGTCATGCTCCTCTCTGTACATCCTGAATATCCCCAGATGCGAAAAATCGTGCGGGCCGCCCAATACCTCAAAGACGGAGAGATTGTGGCCTACCCCACTGACACTGGGTATGGATTGGGCTGTGACCCATTCCAACGAAAGACCGTGGAACGCATGTTCCGCTTGCTCAACCTTCCTGACACCAAGTACGCCTCTCTCCTCTGCAAAGACTTTAAGCAGATGGCTGTGTATGGCTACATCTCGGACTATGTCTACCGCAAAGCTCGAAAGGTGTTTCCAGGACCCTATACCTTGATCGTAGAAGCGACCAAGGCGATCCCCAAGCCCCTGCGCGGCAAACGTCGAGAAGTGGGAATCCGTGTTCCCAACAACAATGTGACGTTGGCCTTGATCGAGGAGTTAGAAGGCCCCATCCTGAATGTAACGGCTCGTGATTTTCAGGGGGAGTATATGGATGACCCTCACGTGATCGAGTCCGTCTACAGGAAATCGTTGGGCGCTGTTGTCGACTGCGATTTGATTCCCGAAAGTTCCTCAACGGTCATGGATCTCACGGGAGAATTCCCCGAAGTTGTTCGTCTGGGTCAGGGTGACCCCGATATTTTCCTCTAGTCCCAAGAGAACACCCCCCTAATGGCTTACGAAACCCTGATTGGTTTTCGCTACCTGCGTACCCGCAAGCGTTCCACCTTTCTATCCATCATTACATTAATCAGTGTGGTGGGTGTCACGTTGGGTGTGGCTACGCTTTGCGTCGCTCTGTCCGTGATGAACGGTTTTCAGCAAGAGCTGTTGGAGCGGGTGATTGGCATCAACGCCCACGCCATGGTGACGTCGCGTGGTTCCGTGTTTTACGACCACGTTGAGATGCGGGACAAGCTGGTGAAGGTCAAAGGTGTTCGCAGCGCCACCCCGATTGTCTTGGCCGAAGCGCTGCTGTCCGCTGGAAATCGCATCGTCGGTGTCGGCATTAAGGGGATCGATCTTCGTCACCCTATTCACTTTGAGCAGCTTCGTCGAGCCAAAGTCCCCAAAACCAAAGGGTCACTGGACGAGTTGGTCCCACAAAAACCGGGTCAACTTCCAGGCATCGCGATTGGAAAGGCGTTGGCTGAGAAACTGCAAGTGTCATCCGGCGATGTGATCAGCCTGGTCTCCCCCATCTCCTTTTTTGGAATGGGCCACAGCCAAGCCTCCAGTCGAACGTTTCGGGTGGCCTTGATTTTTAAAGTGGGCATGCACCAATACGACAGCAAATTCTGCTTTATCAGCATCAGCGAAGCCCAAAAGTTCTTCAAGCTGGATTCAGCCGCCAATGCCATTGAGATCCTTGCCAACGATTTCCGCAAGCTACGCGAAGTGAAGAATCGGATCTTCCAAAAGTTCCGCCAAAAGTATCTTCAGGTCCGTGACTGGCGACAGATGAACTTGAACCTGTTCTTGGCCATCCAGCAAAACAAGCTTGCGTTGGGCATTGTGTTGTTGTTCATTATCTTGGTGGCCTCCCTGAACATTGCCGGCACGTTGATCCTGATGGTATTGGAGAAGTCCAAGGACATCGCCATATTGCGAGCGATGGGAGCCAAGAACAACAGCATTATGACCATCTTTATGACCTTTGGTTTGTACATTGGAGCGTTGGGGACCATGCTCGGAGTGACGCTGGGTTATATGGTCTGTCAACTGGCCAATCGAGTCGGGATCACCCTGGACGCCTCGGTCTATTTCATCGCCAAGCTACCGATTAAGATCAACCCGCTGGAGTGGGTTGTGGTAGCGGTCTGCGCCCTTCTTATCAGCTTTTTGGCCACCATTTATCCGGCCATCCAAGCGTCTCGTCAGAAGCCCGTCGAAGTGTTGCGATACGAATAACGGAGTCGAGGGATGGAGTCTCTCCAAGCTACGCTGGAATCCATCGTTGGCCCTACATGGGTCTCTGCCCGTTTCTCCGATCGCATCGCCTACAGCCGCGACCTCTGGCCCAAACACCTGCTAGAACCGGAACTTCCGGAGGTATCAGACTTGCCTCTTTGCATTGTCTGGCCTGGAAGCGTTCAGCAAGCCGCCGATGTCATCCAAAGCTGCAACAAAGCAGGGGTTCCCTTTCTGCCAGTTGGAGGTTCGTCCTCTGTCACAGGGGCAGCAACCCCTCCTCCACAGTGCGTGCTCATCGACACAAAGAGACTCTCCAAAGTTCGCTCCATTGAATCTGAAAATGGCAACGTTACCGTTGAAGCAGGCCTGTTGGGTGGAACGCTGGAAGAGACGCTCCAAAGTCACCAGCTGACCTTGGGGCATTTCCCTTCCTCACTTCATTTTTCCAGTGTGGGAGGCTGGGTAGCCACAAGGTGCGCAGGCCAGGCTTCGGCTCGGTATGGCAACATCGAAGACCTTGTCTTGGGCGTCGAGTGGGTGAGCACAACGGGCAAGATTCGTTGGAGCTATGGGTCGTGGGATGCAACGCCCCTCCTTTTGGGTAGCGAAGGGTCGATGGGACTGATCACGGCGTGTCAGTTGAAGGTATTCCCCCAACCCAAAGGCCGCAGATACCGTGGGGTGCTCTTCCCCAATCTGTCCCTTGGTCTTGAAGCGATGCGGACCTGGATGCAACAAAGCCACCCTCCCCCCACCGTGATGAGGCTCTACGACCCCATCGACTCCTTGCTCTCCTCCCATCGCAAAGGAGGACTGCCTGTTCCCTTGTTCTCACCGCTGTTTACGACGCAGCTTCAATCGGAAGAGATTGAAGACGAAGCCATAGAGCCACCGCCTGAAAAGCCCACCTTGTTCACCCCGTTATCCCGTGGTTTGGGACGACTGGTGTCGCAGACACGACAACGTTTTATGGAAGTTGTACTCCGCAACTCCAAGAGAGGTCTCCCCCTTCTGGAGCGGCTGCTTCCGACACAAGCCATGATGTTGCTGGGCTATGAAGAATCCTCGGAGTCATTGGCCGAGCAACGCATTCATGAGGCGCTGCGTTGGTTTGCGACTTACCATGGCGAAGACATGGGCGAAGAGGTGGGAGAACATTGGTACAAGCACCGCTACGATTCTTCGTTTCGCCAACCTCAGGTGTTTCCTTCCGGCGCTTTTGCCGACACACTCGACGTTGCAACAGATTGGGGCCATCTCCTCCCGCTGTACGAAAGCGTCAAGCGAACACTACAACGAGAAGCCTGGGTGCAGGCCCAATTTACTCACCCTTATCTCGATGGATGCTCCGTTTCTTTCTCGCTGACGGGCGTTGAAAAACAATTCGACACCACCAAAAAGTACGAATCGCTGTGGCGAAGGAGCCTGTCTGTGGTGTTGGCGTCCCACGCAACGATGAGTCACCAAAACGGGGTGGGTAGACTCCGAACCGAAGCCATGCCACGAGAGCTTGGGCGAACCGAAGCCGCCCTCCTTCGGACTGTTCAAGAGTGTTGGCAGGAGACTCTGCCGACCCATCAAACCAGCCTTTTGCCCTCGTCCGTTTTGTCGTTGCTGTTGAAGAAGAAGAGAAAACCTGAGCCAGTCCGCCGCTCACGACTGTCTTCCATGGAACACGCTGGCTTGCACGTGGATACCCAATCGATGTTGATGCAGGCTGGAGGATTTCATAGCTTGGAATCGATCGAAACGTTTGCCCAACTTCACGGCATGACGGCAGGCTTCCGAACAGGCTGGGAGCTTCCACTCGCCGAGTGGTTTGCCCAAAACATTCGACTGGCCCAACGAAACAACAGCCTCTCCCCGCTCTCTCTATGCCAAACCATGTCCGTGACGCTTACAAGCGGAGAGTCACTCCAGCTGGGACGTGGCCCTCGTTCGTCCACAGGTCCCGATTTACGGGGTCTTTTTCTGGGAAGTTTTCATTCACTCGGGACTCTACATCAAGCCACTTTGCGGCTTCAACGTCACAACACTCACCTGAGTTTTGGCTCCTTTTCCTTCACCAACCTGGAAGAGGCTTGCCTCACTCTTCGCAGGCTCCAACAGCACAATCAGGTCAAGTGGGATGGAGCCTTACTTCGGCAGGCGACCTCCAAAGGCCCGCTCCTGTTCTATCGTTGCACCCACAAGCAGCACGCGCTGTTCAAAAGTTACTTCCCCAAGGCCACAGACTTTCGAGAGTTTCATACACAGCAAGTGTTGCCAGGACCCGACGCACGTCTATGGTTAAGCCTGGAGATTCCCTGGTCAGACTTGCCCGAAGCATGGGCCAAATTGGAAGCCCTGGCGCCACAGATTGTCGATGACTTTGCTCTGATGCGAACCTATCACTCCAGCGGAGAGTTGTTGGTTCAGCTCTCCTCGCAACAAAGCACACGAGCCCACTTTCTCCAATCAAGAGACACGATACGAAAGTCACTTGGAAGCTCCCTGCTGCGCTGGATGGGTTCGGAAGATAGATGGGAAGACCGCCGTGACCTCAGCGACCACAGAGACTTCTTCACACGAATACAGCTGCAGCTGCATCGAGAATCCAGTGAACCTTCCACCGCTCCCTTGAACCCAGGCTCCACAGAGGACGACCATGAACAGCATTGATCCCAACACCGCTGCGACGTGCCGGGCCTGCCCCAAACTTTGTCGGCATGTTTGCCCGCCGGCTTTGGGAGAGATGCGAGAGACTCTCACGCCCACCCACAAGATGAACTTGGTCGCGTTGTGGCAAGAGGGACAAATTGGTCTGGACCAGGATCTGGCTGAAGTCTTCTATGCCTGCAACGACTGTGGTGCGTGTACCTCACGATGCCAACTGAAGCAAAATCCGGCAGAGTCGTTGTACGCCGCGCGGGCCATCGCCTACCAAAAACAGGTCATCCCACAACCCGTAAAAGACGTAGTGGAAAGGCACCACACACACGGCAACCCGTTTGGCCCGATCGAAGCCGACCCGCCTCATGAACAAGCCAACATCCAAATCCTTGCTGGATGCTCAATGTGGTACCACCAACCCGAGGAGGAGGTAGAGACCCTTCGTCAGGCGCTCCAGCAAAGCCACACCCAGCCTGTCAAAGTGTGTCACCCCGAACATTGCTGTGGCGCAGCACTGCACGCAGCCGGAGCCCTGGACGACCACCGAAATCACGCCAACCTCTTTGTCCATCACCACCGCCACGTCACCTCTTTGGTTGTGGCTGACCCTCACTGTGCACATCACATTCGCTCAGTGTATCCGAAGCTTGGGTTGAACCTACCGTTTCAAGTCATCCACTATCTTCAAGCGATGGAACGCAGCAATCTCTCACGAAAACACAAGACTCGCCCCACCCCAGTGTTCTATCTTGACCCTTCCCCATTGGGCCGTCATTCGGGGGTTTTCTTGTTGCCACGCCACTGGTTGAAAGACCTCAACTACGAGGTCCTTGAGTTTGTTTCGAGCCACAACCAGGCTCTGGATACGGCTGCAGGTGGTATCTATCGTTGGACTTCACCGGAAGGTGCCCTGCGCCACGCTCATCAGCTGCTCATGCCGCTTCGCCAAAGCTCCGAAAACGGCGAGAATGTAGCATTGATCACAGTTGGAGAGAGCGAACGATCACATATCGAAGAAGCCAACCCTGACTTGAAAATTTTTGATCTCAACAACTGGATCGCCAAAGGCCTCCTCAACCTTCCCCTACCCCTTGAATAAAATTACAGAAACGCAGAACTTCCCATTCCAGTACCAGCACCCCCCAACAAAGAATTTGCATCCCTGCGGTTGCCAACGTTGTTTTCGATTCCCATGATCTAATCAAACCGAATGACAACCCAAGCTGTGATAGATAACACATCTAAATCACAAACGAACATAGCTTCGTTTCCAAGCTATCCGTACACCTATCACAAAGCGAAAAATGGGCACTCCCCATTCCAACAGGAGATGTGCGCTCCACCATCGCGACATCTCCTCAAAGAAGCTAACCACCCTGTAGCAGTCACCTTCGTCATGGTTGACGGAGTCGTAGAAGGAGAAACACAATGGTCAAGCTTTGTCGTACGATTGCAGAATCGAAAATCTTCCAAAACCTGATCTTGCTTTTAATCATCGTAGCTGGCGCTGTTGTTGGCCTGGAAACCTATGCCAGCATCGCCAAAGAACACCACACCATCTTGGGCTACATGAACACCTTGATCATCTCCGCGTTTACGTTGGAAGCGGTGATCAAAATTGTAGCTTGTGGCAACAAACCTCTCGACTACTTCAAAAATCCATGGAATCTGTTTGACTTTATCATTGTCGTCGTCTGCTTCCTTCCGATTGGAGGACATTATGCAGCGGTCCTTCGATTGGTCCGGATTGCCCGTGTTCTTCGACTGGTCACAGTTCTTCCGAAGCTTCAGCTGATCGTAGGTGCTTTGCTGAAGAGTGTGCCTTCAATGTTTTACATCGCGGTGCTGATGACCCTTCACTTCTACATCTACGCGGTGATGGGAACCATGATGTTCCAAGCCAATGACCCCACCCACTTTGGTGACTTGCATACTTCCATGCTCACCATGTTCCAGGTATTAACTCTGGAAAACTGGTCGGGGCTGATGCGAGCGCAAATGTTGGGTGCCAACCCGATGACCTGGACGGCTCCCTTCTTCTTCATCTCGTTTATTCTGTTGGGAACCATGTTGATGCTCAACCTGATTATCGGGGTGGTGATCAACAGCATGGAAGAAGTTCGGCAAGAAGAAGACGCCAAACAGCGAGCCGAGATTCTGGCGCAAAGCGAGATCTCCTCAGCGGACGAAATCCAGCTTTTGATCTCGCAGCTAGGTAAGTTTCAGAACAAGTTGAAGGAGGTCAAACACCAAATCAGGCTGGAAGAAAAAGAACACGCTGGGAAGACTCCACCCAATATTGAGACGCCCACACCGTCTTCACCCAAAGGAGTGCCGCTTCCCAGCGCGTAGGGAAGGAACAAAAAGTCTACGTGATGGGAATCAACCGTAGGCTTCGTCCAATTCGTGACGGCCGCCGCTGTTTCGCAAGCGACCAAACAAAAGCACAAAGGAAGCGATGGCGAGAACAAACAGCGGAATCCCCACCAACGGTCGGTACGCCACCCAGCCCAAAGCGATGGTCGCGGAGCTAAATCCAATACCAGTCAAGAACGCTACCAAAAACACCCCTGCTCCAACGATGTTGCCCAAGAAGGGCAACACATCCGCAAGAACCGCCAACGGATTCAAGACCAGAAACAAACCAAGAATCATCAAGAAGACACCCAAGCCACGGAGGATCCAGGTGATGGTCTTGTTGTCTTCTTGCGCCTTCTGGATCATCGCTTGCGCCGAATGCTCTCCCAAACGAACCAGTCCTACCGTACGACCGTTGCTCGTGGTGTACTTGGTCAATTGTGTGCCCACTTGCTTGGCCACAACGCTGACCTGAGAAGCCGGAAGCCACTTCCAGGAGATCTTCAAGTCACCCACGCGCGGTGCAGCGGGGTCTCCAGTGTGAAGAGTGTTTCCAACAAACTTCGCCTTAGCAAGCAAGGACGGTGGGATTTGCTTCTTTACCGCCTCATTGATCATCAAAGGCTTGGAACTCGACAACTGGCTCGCGAGATCGTTGGAGAGCTTGAATCCACCGACGTTAACTTGCGCAGCACGAGCGGACCAAGCTTTGTATTGGAGCGGCGGATTCACGTGACCTTCTTCCGTGTTGAACTTGCTGGAGTCGTTTCGACCGTAGTCCCAACCACGGGAATACTTGTACACCGTTATGGTTCGCGTTCCACCGCCGAGCTTCTTCTCTTTGCGCTCGCTCTTGGTCTGCTTCCACTGGAACATTTCGACAGTGCGGCTCAGTAAAAGTCCATCCACCTTGATTTGGAAGACAGGATCCACCAACGCGCCTTTCGGCGTAGCTTTTCCTTTCAAGTGGACAAGCTTGTTGTTGTTCCCTGGGCTGACCTTTGCATCGCCAAGGCTGACCACGAGGCCAGAGGCTTCCGTCAGGCTGCGGGCTGTCTTAACGGCGCGGCCTTCGTTCCAAAACAACAAGGGAAAGGCTGCAAGGAAAAGAATGAAGCCTATGGCAACACCGGCGATGGCATTCCCAAGGCGGCTGAACCAAGACTCTTCTGTGACTTCGACATCATAATCGACCATTGTGTATCTCCTGTATCGTATGAGGTGAGGCAGCATAGCCCGTTCTTTCAGTCGGATCAACGCCCACTCTCTGCAAAGCCAATGCCAGCACCGCACATTTTGACTCCACGAACGAAACACATAAAAATCAGAATGTTCCCCCAAAGAAGAACCCAACCAGCAAAAATGTGGAGGTTACAATCCAGGATTTGGGACAATTCCATCCATCATCTTGGACAAAGAACAACTCCCAGGCTTGCACCCATGGAGGTTCCCAGTTACAACGAAACATACCAAAGTGATGACAAACCCACCGAGAAAGGGAGTGCAATTGATGGAACCCACGGTCATGACGGAGAATGGTTCGCTACGCAATCCCTACCACTCCACCACAGTATCCACCCGAGATGGTGTGATTGTGTGTGAGCAAGGCCCTCACCAGGGGCTGGAAGTGCCCTTGTCCTCAGAGCTTCTCCACATCGGCCGTGATGAGTGGTGCGACATCTCCCTCCCACTCGACAAAAAAGTCAGCCGCCATCACGGTGAACTCAAAGTCACAGATGATGGAATCTCTCTGCGAGATTTGTCGAGCAGCAACGGAACATTTGTCGACAACACCCGCGTCTTCGACGCCCCACTCCTGCCTGACTCCACGTTTCAAGTGGGTCAGTCCCAGTTTCGGATTCGGTGGAAAGGAGAGAACAAAACCATCAAAGTCGACTACCACGACGGAAGCGGCTTCTTGGTGGGCAAGTCTCCGGCCATGCGAAAGATCTTCTCCATGCTCTCAAGGCTAGGACCCTCCGACACAGGGGTTCTCCTCCAGGGCGAAACGGGGACTGGAAAAACCAGCATCGCTCGTGCGCTTCATCAAGTGAGTCATCGCAGCGGTCAACCTTTTGTTCATGTCAACTGCGGTGCCCTCTCCCCCAACCTGATCGAGAGTGAATTGTTCGGTTACGAAAAAGGCGCGTTCACCGGTGCACAGAACCAACACCGAGGTTACTTTGAACAAGCCCACGGCGGGACCCTTTTTCTAGATGAGATCGGGGAGTTGCCCCTCGACCTACAGCCCAAGTTGCTGGATGTGATTGAACGACAACGCCTACGACGCCTGGGCGCAGAGAAAGAGATACAGGTGGACTTCCGGCTTGTCACCGCGACCCACAGGAACCTTCGACAAGCGGCACAAGCCAAAGAATTTCGAGAAGACCTTTACTACCGCATCGCAGTCACTTCCTTAACCGTACCCGCCCTTCGTGAACGAAACGAAGATATCCCCCTGCTTGCGGAGCATATCCTCTCCCAGATCCGTCCCACGGAAAACTACACGCTCACTCCTGCTGCCGAACAAAAGATGCAAAGCATGCTATGGCCCGGCAATGTCCGGCAAATGCGAAACATACTTGAGAGCAGCCTGATCTTTCTGGAAGGCCTGGTACTCGACGCCGACGATCTCGTCATCCCCGATTACCTTTTGCCTGATGAATCCACCCGATCCTCCACGGAAGCAACATCGCATTCCGGTGGGATGAGCGCGACATCCACTTCGGGAACACTCCAAGACCTCTTGGGCCAGGAGGAAAAACGAATCATCGAGGCGCTCCTGGAAGAATTGGATTGGGACATCCCAGCCGTGTACGAACGCCTCGACATCTCACGCAGCGGCCTGTACCACCGGATGAAAAAACACAACATCAAACGCAATGATTAAGAGATACTGAAAACAACCCATCGTTCCGAGGAGCAGTTGTTAAGTCCATTTGGGTTGCTCAATTCTTGGAGATGTTGTGTGCCTCTCACTCCTTACCAGGTGAGCTTTGCAACCAGTAAACTCCGCCAAGCCACAACGAGACAAGCCAAAGTCCCATCATTTCGCGCCCTTCCTCGCTATTGAAGAGGTGTTGTTGGCCGATGACATAAAACGCCAAATAGCACCCCACGAGAAAGGCTCCCGAAGAGACGATACAGGTCAGCCATCGGTGCCCCACTCCGAAAAAAGCAAGCAACGACAGACAGGCAACTCCCCCATAGAAGCCGATCCACACCCAAGGGTCGGGGTCATTGGTCTGCAAGTAAGCGGCCCAAAGTAACAACACAAACATGGGCCAGATCGCCCACCGAAACAATGTTCGTCCCATTCCCATCTCAACCTACCTGTTCAAGTCCACAAAGGACTAGCATCCACGAAGCAAAAAGAGTTAGATTCCAGTGGCTGCGAATGTACCAAAAAAGGTGTAACCAGGACCAGTCTTTCTCATACTACAGGACAAACGTACCCATGCACTGTCCCTCTCTTTTCATAGGGACGTAGTTCCGCAGTTTAAGAGTGTGCGTGAGAACACAAGGTTGTAGGATCCATCATCTTGTGGAAGAGGATGCAGGAACAAAAACATGTCTCAACCCATTGACGTTGCGATCGTTGGCGGGGGCTTTGCAGGTCTAACTCTAGCTCGTGATCTTGTGTTGCACATCCCGAACATTCAGGTGGCCGTGGTTGAGAAGAACCAAGAAAGCTCACCTCCCAAGCGTCACAAAGTGGGAGAGACCTCTCTCATCCCTCAAGCGATCTACCTCGCCGAACGACTCCAACTCAAAGACTACCTGGAACAAAATCACCTGGAGAAGTTTGGAGCCCGGTACTTCTTTAAGAACGAAAACAAGAGCTTTGAAACTCGCCCAGAGATGGGAGCCTCCGAGTTTAGCGGCTGTCCTGAATACCAAATGGACCGCACTCGTCTGGAAGCCGACCTCATCGCAATGAACCGCAACGATGGGGTGGCTTTCTATATGGGCACACAGGTTCGCAAGCTGGATCTTTCCATTGATGACAGCCCCCATGTCCTTCACCTGGAACAAGCAGGCCAAGCTCTCACTCTCGAAGCCAACTGGCTGATCGATGCTTCAGGCCGACGGCGTCTTCTGCCCTCTTCCCTGAACCAAACGTCAACCCCAAAAGGACCTTGCAGCGCGGCTTGGATGCGAGTCGAAGGCTGGATCGATGTCGAATCGTTTGTGCCCCAGAACCAAGACTCATGGCACAACAGAGTTGCTCCAGAGCACCCTCGCAACGGAGACTTTCGTAGGATCTACTCGACCAATCATCTGGTAGGGGATGGTTACTGGGTTTGGTTAATACCACTGACCGATGATGTGATGAGCGTTGGGATTGTTGTCCACGAAGATTTTGTCCCCTTCACGGACATCAACAAGAAGGAAAAAGCTCTCCAATGGTTTGAAGACAACGAACCAGCCTTGGCGACAAAGTTGAAAGGCCAAGCCATCTCACAGTTTCGGCTCATGCGAAACTACTCCTACGCACCTTCTCAATTTGTATCGAAGCATCGTTGGTTCTGCATCGGTGAGTCTTTGGGATTCGCCGATCCGCTGTATGCTTCCGGCGGGTTGATGATGACCATGCAAAACCTCCTGGCAGTAGAGACTCTAGCTCGCGCCCATCGAGGAGAAGAACTCACGACGAAACGCTTCAACGCGCTCAACGCGTATGTCTCCTCCCATATCGATATCACGACCCATCAACTCCACTCCCTCTATCCTTTCTTGGGGTACTCGCGGATTGCAGCCAGCCGAATCTTATGGGACATGGCCTCGCTTGTATCGTTCCACCGGCAAGTGATCCCCCGCTTTGGTGAAGGGGTCTATGAGTTCCTTTCGAGTCCATCCAGCTCTCACATGCTTCTGCAGATACACGAGTTAAACCAATCCATTCGACGTCAACTGTCACGTTGGGCAGAAGCCTCCACATCGGAAGGGTCCAAGCATTTGCTCAACGACTACCAAATGTTGAACCAATACAAGGGGGTTCGCTCTCTTCTGATGGCAGGAATGATGCAGCCGATGGTGATGATGGTGTTTGGCCTTGGATATCTGCTTTGTCGCCTGGGCTTCAAAACATCGGGCGCTCGCCTGTTGGCTCACTCCTATGTGCAGACCTTACGAAGAATAAAGAACGGACTGAGCGATTACGTTCGCATCCTGCTGACAACTCCAAAGCATCAAACACCCAAGCTCTCTGGAATGGCCAAGCCTTGGGGTCAGTTGTTGGGTATCGATTGATCCAAGTCTTCCAAGGATCTCCGACATCTACGTGTTCCGAAACAAATCAGGGAATGACCTACCGCAAAAGTATGTTATAAAGCCATTCCAATTCCACGCTCCCCCATGAGGAGCATTTGCAATGGACTACGCCGCAAGAATCATGCGCGGCAAACCCAATCGGCAGGAGAGATAGCAATGAGTTTGCAAGTTGGCCAGGAAGCTCCGGACTTTACCTTGAAAACTAGCGACATGGAAGAAGTGACCTTGAGCAGCTTCCGCGGCGAGAAGAACGTGGTTCTTCTGTTCGTACCCTTCGCATTTACCGGCGTCTGCACCGAAGAACTCTGCACCACAAGCTCCAACCTTTCGGCCTACGACGACCTGAACGCTGCAGTCTTTGGACTCAGCGGCGACAGCCCCTTCTCTCTCAAAAACTGGAAAGAGAAAGAAGCCATCACCATTCCCTTGCTGAGTGACTACAACCACACTGTGGCCAAGTCGTATGGCGCTGCTTTCGACGAACTCCTTGGCTACGCTGGCGTTGCAAAGCGCTCTGCCTTTGTGATCGACAAAGAAGGCGTGGTTCGCTACGCTGAAGTTCTTGAGAGCCCCAAAGACCTCCCCAACTTTGACGCTCTCCAAGCCGCCCTCAAAGAAGTAGCCTAACTCTCCCTCCCTTCCGCACATCTCCCATCATCCACATTGTTGAAACGCCATGAACGTGGTATCTCTCTGCCCACGAACTCCGACCTGAGGTTTTCGTCACCGCACAAGCCATCCAACAAAGGAGAGAAGCCGTGATCCGCGCCATTACTTTCGATTTTTGGGACACCATTGTTCGCGATGACTCAGACGAACCCAAGCGAAAAGCTCAAGGACTCGCCAGCAAACAAGAAACACGGCTGAGCCTCTTGAAAGACGAGTTGCAGCGGGCCTATCCACAAGTTTCGGATGCCGACGCGCTCAAGGCTTTTGACCACGCGAATCAGTGGTTTCGTCACGCCTGGAAACAAGAGCACCACACTCCCAAAGTCAGCGAGCGGCTCCACCAGGCTTTCGTATGCTTGGGGTTGGAGCGCTCCAACGGATTTGATGAGCTTGTTACGGCCTGGGAAAGAATGGAGATCCTGACACCACCCGATCTGGTCGACGGTGTGGAAGACATGCTGGCAGAGATGTCCAAAGACTTCCAACTGGGTATCATCTCCGACACCATTGTCACTCCAGGATGGGGCTTGATTCAAATCCTTCAATCGTATGGATTGTCCCAATATCTCCGAGTCTTCATCTTCTCGGATGAGGTGGGCGCAGCCAAACCCAACCCGCGCGTCTTTCATGAAGCCTCTCGACGGTTTGGTATCGAAGTGACAGACCTTGCACATGTTGGAGACAGGGAAGCCAACGATATCGTCGGACCCAACAACCTCAACGCAACATCCATCCTGTACACAGGCTCCATCGACCGAGGCAGCGACAACACCAACGCCTCAGCGACCTGTCACCACTACAAAGACTTCCCCGGCATCATCCAATCCCTCAACGCTTCGTAGGTTTCGCTTTGGCCTTTTGAAGGTACGCGCGAACCCGAGACAGATTCATTCTCGCCCTCCTGTGCTGAGGTTGCAGCAAAAGCACATCCTTCAGCTGCTGCTCCGCCTCTTTCCACTTCTTCTGGAAGATCATTACCATCGCTAAGCCATACGACGCATTCACAAACATTGGGTTTAACTGCATCGCAGCGCGAAAGTGATGCTCCGCTTTCTTCCATTGCTGCTTGTAAAAGAACCACCGCCCTGCCCGGTTATGTACCATGAGAAGCGACGTTTGGTAGTTCTTCTTGGGCTTCAGTTCAAAGGCCGCCTTGTAGGCTTGTACAGCCTTCTCCCATTGCTGTGTCCTTTCGTAGAACACGCCCAAATTGTAGTGCACATAAGGATCTTTGGGGTCGAGCTTGAGGGCCTGCTTAAGGTGAACCAACCCTCGCTTGAAGCGTTTGTTTTTCATCAAGTAAATGGAGGCGTTGATCTGCACACGCGCCTTCTTCGGAGACTGCCGCACTGTATGTTCCCACAACCGAAGAGGACGCCTAAGGATCTCATTGCGAGCCAACGTCAAGCCACCAAAACCCAACACCACCAACATCGACAAGGCGGCAACAACATTCGGCCGAACCATCCGAACCCATTGAGGGAGTTGAAGAAGAAACCAACTCAACACCCAGGCCGATCCCATGAGTGAGCCATACAAGTAACGCTCGGCCATAAAATCTTTGAGCACAAGGGTGTTTGTTGGGGCCAGGGAGAAGCCAAACCACAGCAAGCCCATCAACAAAGCCGGATGACGCTTGCGCCAACGCCACCCCAAGGCCAACAGACTTGCCCAAGCCAGAATCGTCATCCAAAAGGAGGGGTCAACCAAAGAGTTGGACCAACGAAAATCATAGTCGAAGTTGTGGTAGAACGGCACAAACGACAACAAGAGAAACCACCCAAAGATCCGAGCCTGTGTCAGGACGTGAGCCCACAATGGATACAGCTTAATGTAGGGATTGGGAGGGTGTGGATTGGTCACCAAGAGAAACAGCAAAGGAAGCAAAAGCAAGCCAACAAAGAAAGGTACCAACCCAAGCAACCACCGTTTCCTTGAGGTAGATGAAGGTGCCCACAACAGCACAACAAACCCAAACAAGAAGGGAAGAACGGCGGCCGATTCTTTGGAGGTCAAGGCAAACAAGAACGCCACCAAGGCCCCTGTATAAGAGAGTCGACGACCGTGCTTGATCCAGTGAAGAAAGCTATGAAGGGAGAGCAGTCCAAAGAAGGACATCAACAGCACAGACCGGGAGTTGATGTAGGTGACGCTCTCCGTGGCGAGAGGATGGACCACAAACAAAAGCGCTGAAAGAGCAGGCCAATCCAACCACGAAGGCTGCTGGACCGGAGCGCCTTCTCCTTCGTCAAGTTGCAAGGACTGAAGTTGGGTAGAGACAGAGAACAGCAACAAGGCAGTCCCAATGTGGAGAAGCAAATTCACGAGATGGTAGAACCAAACGTTGGTGCCCGACACTGCATAACAAAGAGCCATCGAAAGCATGAACACCGGTCGAGTCTCGCCGTAGCCCGAGAAGAAAATCCCTTCCAAGTTCCCCAAGTCACGTATGCCTGGATTGTTGGCGATATGGTAAAGCCCATCAAACATAAAGGGCGTTTGAAAGGTCGTGGCGTACGAGAGACCGCCTAAGACCACGATACTCCATAGAACCTGCCAGCGTTTCACCTCGGCTTTGTCCTCACTTTCAGATCGTTGCTTTCGCTGCCATGCCATGAAGGAATTCCCAGGCAGCATGGGATGAAATTATGATACACTCTCGCCCTGATACAAGTCCATCCATCCCCCCAACATAAAGGAACGACAACGTGTCGCAACAACGGAAAGAATGGCTAACTCAACTGGCCAATGACTTCATCCAAAATGTCCCGGAGCAACTGGCAGCCCCCCGTAAGATCGGAAGAGAAGCCGAATATCCCGTGGTTGACGCGGACGGAAACGCCGCCAATGTCCAAGAGTTCTGGCCGTTGTTGAACGAAGCCAACGATCTGAAGGTCTTGCGTGAGGGCGACCTTGTTGTTGGACTCGAAGGAAATGACTTCACCTACTCGTTGGAAGTGGGTTGGGGAACCATTGAATTGATCACGCGACCCTGCAAGACCCTTCATGAGATTGAAGAGGTCCATCAAGCGGGCCTATCGAGAATCCATCGGGCAGCCGATAGCTTGGGAGTCCAAGTGTTGGGGTATGGGATTCAGCCGAAAACTCCCGGAAGCCTGGAGTTAATGTCGCCCAAGAAACGGTATAGGGTTCTGTACGATGTGATCGGCCCGACCTGGCTCCACTTTACTTCCACCGCGAGTGACCAAATCCATGTGGAAGTGGACCGTTCGGAGATCGTCGACGTTCACAATGTTTGCAACTTGCTCACCCCCGTCATGGTTGGGCTCTGCGCCAACTCCCCGATCGCTGGAGGCTCCCCCACAGGTTTCTGCAGCTCGCGGGAAGGGCTGATGAGTGAGATCTACACCCACGAATGCAGGCATGGAATGCCAGTCGGACCCATCGGCTCACTCGAAGATTGGATGGAGCAACTTTGCAATCAGCGTCACTTAATGCACCGAGAGAACGGCGAATACTCCATCCGGGAAGGAACCTTCTTTAACTTCCTCGAAGAACATGGCTACGACTTCGATGCCTTCCTGTTCCATGAACATTACATTTGGAACAGCGCGCGTTTGCGAAGCGCCCACGGTACCGTAGAGTTCCGCTCGGCCTGCCAACAACCCCACGACGAGCACATGGCAGTCGCCGCCCTCTCCCTGGGTTTGGTGATGGCAACACAGCCCCTCCTCCAGTGGCTCAACAACACGCTAGGACCGGACTGCTGGGGTCAACTGATGGAATACGGTCATCGAGTGATGAAGGAAGGGTTGGCGGCGAAGGAACCCGTCGAAGGTTTCATCCAGACCGTCCTGAACCACTGTGAAGAAGGACTGAAAGAGCGAGGGTTTGGAGAAGAAGTCTTCCTGTCTTCCCTGTGGAGCCGTTGGGAAAGCAAGCAAAACCCGGCTCAAAAGAAGCTCCAAGCCTGGAACAATGGGGTGCAAGTCTGGGAGAGTTGATAAAGGCTGCCAAAAGGACGATGCAGCAAGAACACTTCGCCCCTCAAAGACATACGATTGCTCAGGTCCATAGACGCTGAGACTTGCTTTTTTGATGAACAATCTTCACATTCATCAACACAAAGAACATGAAAGATGATTGGTTAAGAAGTACTCGTCTATAAAAAGTATGGAGAAACGTAGGGATGTGGAGTGTTGCAGCTGGAAAGCGTTGGTGTTTGTGGTTGGTTTTGTTCACAGTGTTTGCGTTGGAGTTGGGAAGCAGCGGATGTGGTGGCCCAGAACCCACAGAACCGAGCCAAGAGCCCACAACGCTAGAATCCCAGCAAGAAAAAGAGACGCAAGAGCCTAGCACAAAGCAAGAGCTTGTCACGAAGCAAGAACCCAGCCCTACCGAAAAAGTTCAGGACATCGAAAAACCAACCGATGAAGCGCCAGACGCAGGGGAAGTTGTTGTTGATGAAGACACAAACAACGATGGACCCTCTGCAACAGACAACGGTGAGCCCACCTCCGATCAGCAATCTCCAACACCAGAAACAAGCCAAGACAGCCCAAGCTGCACCCAAGACAAAGACTGCTTGGACAAACATTGGTGTGTAAAAGGAGTCTGCCAAGCTTGCACCAACGAATGTAGTCCTGGAAGCAAACAATGCACCCAAGATGGGAAGGCACAGTCATGTGCTTCGAAGAATGGTTGTGGTCGTTGGGGCAACGGTGTGGCTTGTTCTACAGGAGAGATCTGCTCCAAGGGGACATGCAGCCCAGGATGCAAACAAGATCAAGACTGCGCTCCAGGTTTGATCTGCAAAGCAGGGGCTTGCGTCAAAGGATGTCGAGGTGACATTGACTGTGTCGTGGGCCAATTTTGTTATGACACGCTTTGCTACAAGCCTTGCAAAAACAACAGAGAATGTGTCGGCTACGAATGCTCCCTGAAGCTACCCAACAATCGGCTGGTATGTCATCGAAGTTGCCAATCCGTCTTGGACTGTCAACAAGGATACCAATGCACCAATGGGGCTTGTGTTGAATCCAAGAAATGCCAACAGCACCAAGATTGCCCAGCAGGCTTTCCATGCCAAAACGGCCGATGTGGCACACGTTGCGAAAGCGGATGTCTGAACAACTACAAGTGCAACACCGCCAAAACTTCGTGCGAACCCAACGCCTGCTCATCGAACGGCAGCTGCCAAGGAAGCCTGGCTTGCGACAACGGAACCTGCAAAGGGTACTGCACGAAAGATAGTGATTGTTGGTTGGGACATACTTGCCAAAATGGGTCATGCATCTTGGGCTGCAAAGACAGCAATCATTGCGGGGGATACCAGTGCACTTCGATGAAGTGCGACACAAGCTGCAGTTCGACGAATGCATGCACTTCTGGCTTTGTGTGCCAGTCTTCGGTTTGCTCCAAAACCTGCAGCAAGGACTCAGAGTGTCGCCCTGGATTCTCATGTGTCCGAGGAGGCTGCCCGAGCATCTGCCAAGACAGTCAACAATGCCAGGTGGGATACAGATGCTCCGCAGGAGAATGTGTCAAATCAAGCGCGGTCAGTTGCAGCAGAAACTCAGACTGTGGTGGCGGCTACGTATGCTCCAGTCGAAAGTGCAAAACAAGCTGCCAAGCCAACTACGATTGCCAATCGGGTTACGACTGCGTCTCGGGCAAGTGCACGATCCTTCGCTGTGAACCCGGCTTGTGCAAAGGATACGTTTGTGATGCTGGAGGTTATACGTGCCAACGCTCCTGCACAGCGGACTCTGACTGTTGGAACAACTTTACTTGCTTGTCCCGAAAATGCACGAGCAAAGTATGCAACTCCGACAACGATTGTCCGTACGGTGGAGGCTGTCACTTGGGCACTTGCATCACAACGTGTGCTTCCCACAACCTCTGTAAATCCGGATACTACTGCAGCACCAGTGGTGGCTGCACCCAACTTCCAGCAAGCTGCAGCGTAACAACAGACTGTCCCTCCGGCTTCGTTTGTAGCAACAGCCGTTGCACCCTCTCGCGCACCCCAAAAACCTATGACTCCTGTACATCAAGTAGGAACTGTCCAGCCAACCACACGTGCCGAACCACGAACGATTTCGCCTCTTCCAAAGACGTGTTGCGCTGTATCAAGACATGTGGCTCCAAACCTTGCAGTTTGTCCTGTAATGACAATGTCGCCTGCCAGGTCATGGGGAAAACATCTTATTGCAATAGCAGCGGAACGTGCGAAGATCGATACCAGCCCTCGGTTGCGCCCTACCTGCTTCCCTGTCGCAGACTAAGCAGCACCACAAGCACGTGTCCCTTGGGATACAACTGCCTCCGAACAGGCACCAGCCGAGTCCTGTACAGCTGCTTGAAAGCCTGTAGCTCCAACAGTTCCTGCGCTTCGGGAGAGTACTGTCGAGGAGACAAGGGCCAGAACACAACCTCAGGCCCCAGAGGCTGCTTCAAGCGATGCACTTCCACTTCAAACTGCTCCTCCATTCGGAGCAAACTTTATTGTCCTACTTCATCCCGCGTCTGCTTAGATCGCTAGGATCAAACACCAACCCAAGGAGCTATTTTGATGAAACGAGGGACAATACTGTATGTGGTCATGGCGTTATGTTGGATTACTGTGGGCTTGAACTGTGGAGACGAACCCCAACCACCCCAGACAGAAACGACCGACACGGAACGAAACCAACCCAACCAAGAGACTCAATCCAAAGACGGGGGGGTTTTGGCGGATGGTGCGTCGGAGGAAACAACCAATCAGCCTCCTGACACAAGAGGAGGTGAAAGCACAACATCACCAGATCAAAAGACTCAAGCGCCTGACGAAACCGCACGAGAGCAGAAGCCCATAGACCGCGGAGCACCAGACAACACAACTCCAACGGACAACTCTTCCCCAACGGATAGCTCAGTCCTCAAAGAAGAAGCCCCATCAACTCCAGCAACGAAGTTTGCAGATCAAGCAACCTCGTGGTCGGTACCAAGCAGTGATACCTCCAACGGGTTCTTCACGACCAACCGAGCCTACCAAAGAGAGCACTGGAATCTGGTAGATATCGACGGTGACCAAAGGCCTGACCTCGTCCAGACCATCGACCCAAAAACAGGAAAGATCTACGGTGGCTCTCGTGGCTACTGGAAAGTATTCAAGAACACTGGTGCAGGTTTTGCCAGCAGCCCGGTCCAATGGCAGGTACCGGACAGTGGAACAACCAATGGCTTCTTCACCGTTGTTCGTGCGTACCAAAGAGAACAGTGGGCCTTGCTGGATATCGACGGTGACCAAAAGCCTGACCTCGTCCAGACCGTCGACCCCACAACAGGAAAACTCTATGGTGGCTCACGCGGCTACTGGAAAGTCTTCAAGAACACTGGCGCCGGCTTCTCTAGTACAGCGAACCAATGGTCCGTACCGGACAGCGGCACAACCAATGGCTTTTTCTATATGGCTCGTTCCTACCAAAGAGAGCATTGGACTTTGGTGGACATCGACAGTGACCAAAAGCCCGATCTCGTCCAGACCGTCGACCCAACCACAGGAAAGATCTACGGTGGCTCTCGCGGCTATTGGAAGGTCTTTAAGAACACTGGGTCCCAGTTTGATAGCAACGCAAACCAGTGGGCCGTTCCTTCGAGCGGTACGACCAACGGCTTTTTCACAACCAGTCGAGCCTACCAACGAGAGCACTGGACTCTAATGGACATCGACGGAGACAGGAAACCTGACCTGGTACAATCCACAGACCCAACCACCGGAAAGATTTACGGTGGCTCTCGTGGCTATTGGAAAGTCTTCAGGAACACCGGGTCTCAGTTTGATAGCAACGCAAGCCAGTGGTCCGTTCCTTCCAGCGACACAAGCAATGGGTTCTACACCCCCTCCAGAGCCTACCAACGAGACCATTGGAGCCTTTTCGATACGAACGGCGACCGAAAACCTGAGCTGGTCCAAACCGTTGACCCAAAGACTGGAAAACTCTACGGTGGCTCTCGTGGTTATTGGAAAGTCTTCAAGAACACCGGGTCCCAGTTTGAGAGCAATGCACAGCAGTGGTCCGTCCCTCACAGCGGTACAACCAACGGATTTTTTACCCCCTCACGCTCCTACCAGGTTGATCAATGGAGCATGCTCGACATGGACGGCGACCGCATGCCTGACCTCGTTCAGACCACAGACCCCACAACCCGAAAGATCTTCGGAGGCTCTCGTGGCTATTGGAAGGTCTTCAAAGCGACTCCCTAGCAACCGATGCAATACATGCCAGAATGACCCCTGCCCGTGACGAAACATCACTTCACGTGGCAGAGGTTTCAGAGTGGAGAAAGTCAGAAGTATAGCTTTGAGCTGGGAAGCAACTGAATAGTTAGGAAGCAAGGAAGAAGTTAGGCATCCAAAGGTGCTTCAGGTAGCAAGTGCAGCAGGGTATCGCAGAACATCTCCAAGGTCTGGCCCAGGTCTCTGTGGGTGTCTTCCTGCCCCTTTTGCGACATCAGCTGCGCCAGCACCTTAAGCATGGTCAACCCTTGTGTTCGGGTAACCCCCTCTGCCTCCGTCAAACGCTGAACCACGGGACAGTCCAGGTTAATGTACATCCGGCTGAGCGCACCTTCGTTGATTTTCTTCGTAAACATTCGAGCCAAGCCCAAGACACCCGAAGAGATACGCTTGTCCGCTTCGTCATCTTCAATGCGACGCTTCAACGCAATCTCATTGTTGGTCACGAGTACAATCGGTAACGACTCTGGGGCAAAATGAGAGAACTTGATCTCGGTGTCGTTGTCAGCCAGCACTTCGGAAAACGCATCGACAACGTCGGAATCTACTGTGGTATGAGGAAAAACATTCTCATCGCCAAGCTTGGTGCCCAACTCCACAAGAGTGTGACCGTGCATCTCACAGTATTGTTGGGCAAAAGGCCGAGCCGCATAGCGAACCCCATTAACAATCGGCTTTGACAAAGCCCGGAACAAGACCTCTTCGTAGCCGCCCTTTTCGCTCACCGACACATACACCGAGCCATCACTACGCTCCACAACAGTGGACAAGGGGAGGTCCCCTTCTGAAGTGGGCACCGTGAGTTCATCGTGAAGAAGGTCAAAGAGCCGTTCATCGGTGAGTGTAGCTCCCAACAAAGCCTCGTTGTGACGCATCAAGATACGACGCCACGCTTCGGGTTCGCTCCGAGCAATCCCAAACAACCCTTCGATAAGAGCTTCCTGAACATGGAAGGCTGCAGCATGAAAGAATTCATCTTTCTGAACTTCTTCTCGACTGGCTGTGGGATTAAGAGAGTCGCACTCAATCACCCCGCCGACAAAACCGGCCCATCGGGGAAGAAGGTCACGAGCATCGTCGGAGATCAGCATCCCACGCACGAACAACACCACTCGTCGGTTGTCAGACGTCCCATAGGTTGCGCCATCTTGAATCCACAAGACGCCCTGCGCATCGGTATCTTCCGACATTTCAACAGGTATCGTGGTGATCGGTTCAAACTTGGATTCAAACCGACTGGCGAACGACAGTTCCAACTTGCGACGGCGAATTGGGGAAAGTTCATCCAGGTCCTGACGCCAAGGAGGCATCACAGCATTAACCTGGTGAGGAGCGTGAATGGGCAAAGGCAAGAGACAACAGTAACGCTCTAGCAAGAACGAAACGGTGTTTTGGTTCGCCAGCTCATGGAATCGCTCTCGCAGGTGAAGAATGACCCTTGTCCCAACTTTTCGCGACGTTGAGGCCTCCAACGTGTACTGCTGACCGTTTCGGCTGGAAAAGCGCCAGGTTTGTTCAGGGTTTTGGTACGAGGTTGTGAGAACTTCGACACGGTCTGAGACCACATACGCTGACAAAAAGCCCAAGCCAAAGGCTCCGATCAGGTCGTCAGCACCCTGACTTTCACGCAGCAACCGGGTGTAACCAGCGCCCACTGTGGCCAGATACTTGTGGACTTCGTCTTGCGTCAGTCCTGCACCATTGTCATCGATGATCAAGCGTTTTCGGGTGGGGTCGGCGGTGACATCAATGCGGGGATCAAAGGAACCTTCTTCCAACTCACGCCGGGTACACGAGTCATGAGCGTTCTGCACCAGTTCACGCAGAGCGACCACAGGAGTGGAGTAAAGGTTGTTACCCAAAACCCGCATCAAGCCTTCAAAGTCGACTTGTGCACGATTAATTCCCAAGCCTGGCGTTGTCTCGTCACCGGGTTGCATAATGGTCCTCAAAAATGAAGCAAGGAAGTTGGAGAGATGGTATCGATAACAGGAAGGTTCTAAATCAAGGGAACATTTAGTGCAACCCCAATCGCTCAGCGAGACGTTGCTGCTCTTCCAGAGCCTCTATGTCCCTTGCTTGTTCAACCAGATTCAGCCAGACCCATTGAAGACTTAACTCACGGGTCATTCGGTCGAGAATCGCATGCATCTCTGTAGGATCCATGAAAGGAGGGAGCCCCAAACGTGCATAAATCCCTGGAAGTTCCTCATCGGTCTCTTGATCGAAAACCACGTACTCCTCAGAGCTAGTCACCTGCAAGACAGCCTCATGAGCTTCCAACTGGCCTGTCAAAGATTGAAGAACCGAAGCGCCGGGATGCACCCCTTCCAACTCAAACGTTGTAAAGTTTGCAGCGTCCAAGACGGCGTCTACTCGATGAAGAGGCAGGATTTCGTGATTGTCTTCCTCTTCATCCAGAAAGTCAGCCAGATTAATGGGCTTGGGTTCGATGGCCACCCAATCATCGTAGTGTTGGGGATAACCAACAGGTGCCAATTGAATCACATGGGCAGTGACTGGGCCCGTACGCAGTGCATAATAGTACCGTTCGTATTCATCCTCTTCAAAGACAAGCCGGATCAGAGAGCCACGCTGGAGAATGGGGCCTATCTCTTCGGGGTTAATCGCCCACCCCACAGGCTCGCATGACTCGCGGGCAAGCGCCCACCTGCCCAGGCGCGTCGCGATCAAGATGCGTTCCCAATGCAACGCTTTGTCATAGGAAGAATCACCCAAACCCTCTTCAAGAACAGCCAATGCCTCTTCCAGTTGTCCAGAACGTCGTAGTTTCCGGATCAACTGCATCCGTAGAGAGGCATCGCTGGTGTTGAGCTTCAGCAGAGCATAAAGGTGAGTGACGGCCCGCTCATCGTCACCAAGCTTTTCGGCCCATTGAAGCTCTGCATGAGTGAGGACTCCTCGTACAGCGGTATCGTCCACATCGTCGTAACGTGACTGTAACTTCTCAAACGCATCGCGCCTATTCTTGGAGAGATAACGGTCGCAGAGAGTCCTCAACGCTTCTTCATGGGTTGGGTTACGAAGGACAAAACCTTCCAGAAGGGCTTCAAATGTTTCAGCGAAGCCCAACTCACTCCAAGACTCCCCTGCCAGAACGAGGACGTCCCACCAATCCGGCCAGGTCTCTGCAGCTTCCAACAACATGCCCAACGGTAGGCCATCACCTTCACCCAAAAGAGACTCAACCTTCTCTCTGTCATCGTGATGAAGGGGCGAATGAGAGGCTTTTGCGTCTTTGACTTTGGCTTTGAGTTGCACAAGATTGTCTTTGGCATCGAGAACCTTGTCCAACTCTTTCATCATGTTTTGGATGTCGCGAACGATCAGGTCGACCAGCACAAAGGCACGCTTCTGGAGACAGATCTCTGCAGCCCAGTGCGCGATGTGTATGGACTGTCGGAGGACGCCTTGGGAGAAAAGTTGCTTGTACGAGAAGAAGAAGTGGGGAAGTGGGGACCCTAGAGATGGAGGCCAGTGACCACCCAGCGCCAGCCACTGTGCGGCGTCGCACCAAGAGTAGTAATCGCTCTGGGTTCCTTCCACTTCGTACCAGTCAGGCATCTGCTCAACGGCTTCCTCCCAACGGCCCAGCATGGACAAGATCCGAGACTGGTCAATTCGTTTTTCAACCAAAAAGCCGTCGCCCAGCGCCTCGTACTCAGCGTTTTTGTTGAACTCCAGGGCTTCTTCCAGCCGCCCCAAGCCAATGTAGGACTCCACATACTGGTTGCGAAATCCATAGACGTTGGTTTCACCCCTGACCTTCTCCATTGCTGCGAACTGTTGTTCGGTGAAGTCGAGAGCCTCCTCGTATCGTTCCTGGTCAAGCAGCGCGTTGGCATACTCGCAGCTGATACACCGCCAGCAAGGCCACTTCGGATTGATCCGTCCCAAGGTTTCAGAAGCGACCTGCATTCGTTCGTTGCTGTAGCCTGGCCCATCGGCCCGTCCGTAGGCCACACAGACGTCCTGGGAGACACAGATGGTTTGAGGACATTGGATGGCGTCGTCGCGGTGAGCACGCTCCAACAGGTCGATCGCTTCGGGTAGAGCCTCCTTGATCAAGGACCTGTGGAGAATCCGGCTTTGCATATCCCAATGGCGAAGGAAGACCTCAATCCATGGATTTTTGCTTTCACGAGCAAGCGCCAACGCTTCTGGCATCAGTGAATCGACCATCTCATGATCGTTGTCGACGATGAAGCTAGGAAGGCGAAATAACATCCACACCAAGCGTGGGTTGTCGTCTTTAAATTCGTTGTAGACATCGTCCAGCCAACGCCAGATGTCCATCAGGGTTCCTTCCTTCCCCTAGAGTCATTGGGGTTCATGAGTGTACGAAAGTAGAGAGAACCAGAGAGCACCTTGCGACCAACAAACATTCAACTCAAATACCAAGGAGGAAACCAGACTCAACATCAGCCTTTGTTGACAAACCGAGACACAACATTCAGGTAAGGCTTGAACCCTTGACGCTCCCAGAAAGCAAAGCCTGCTTTGTTGTCGAGCGCCACATTGAGGTCGATCTGGGTCAGATCCAGGGAATGAAACCAGTGCATCGCAAGCCCAACCAATTCACTCCCATAACCCTTCCCTCTCCAGGCTGGGGAGAGGTATACATCGACAATCTGCCCGATGCGTGAGGTGTGGAACAGAGGCGCCCGAAGAACTTGAGCCGTGAGAAAGCCTACCGCTTGCCCTTCGCTGCGAACGACAAGAAGAAGATGTTCCGGCTGTGAGAGCTGAGCCATCAAGCTTTGACGAAGGTACATCCCTGACAAAGCACGACGTTGAAAGTGCTCGTCCATCGCGGAATGCTCGTCCATCAGGTTTTCCCAAAGACGGACAATCTCAGGCAAGTCGCGTTCTTCTCCCAAGCGAATAAAGGTGTCTACTTCAATCGTTTTGGGAAGCAAGTTGGCAAAGGTTTGTTTGTGGGCCCGACCGTCGTACATCCGTTCGACCTTCAAGCCTTTGACTTGACCACGCTGTACGACACGGCCGACCCCTTCCGCCAGCAAATGACGAACCTTCATCTCGGCCATGTCCGCGAAGTCATCGAAGAGGTGGTCGGGCGAGATCAACCAAGTTTCGGACCAGGCGTGAGGCTTCCAACTCAAGCTGCGGCCCTTCAAGCGAAACGCTAAACTTGGGTACTGTAAATTCAGGATCCCTTCGCGCAACCGACGGTAGGTGGAGTTCCGAAAGATTTCACGTCCGCTGATCCAGCTGCTCGGCATGACAATCATCACCCAAACTTGTCGAAGCAAGAGGGTCTCAATCAAAGTCAGCCAGGCGCCTGCGTAGTTCATGGAGTCGGGAGGTTGAAGCAAGGCGATCCCAGGACCTCGAACGATGCCTCCGTAGGCCATATCACGGAGCGACTGGGTAGGTTCCCCAACCATTTGATACACACGAAACGGCCAATCGTCGTTGTCCCACTCCCGGTCTCTGGACTGGAGCGCATACAAAAAGGGCTCCATCGCGCGAACTTTGGAAGGCTCTGGATCCGCCAAGACGACTCGACCTGTCACGCCCTTCCGATGCCACAAATCCATGTGCTGGAGAGCCAACGCGGTGGTGCTGAGAAACTCGCCACGTGCAAGAAAATGTCGTTGGGCGCGCCACAACAAGTTCCGTTGCCAACCACCCTGTGTCCCGGAACCTTCGGCAACGGCATACCAATCCAGCGCGGGCATATCGGCCATACGGCTCCCCCCGCCCTGTTCCAGCCCAGCCACCAAGAACCAGAACTCACCCCGGTGTTGGGTGAGCAGTTCCATCAGCTCAGTCAGCAACAGTTGTTGAATCAGCTCGCTTTCATCACCTCCGCGAAGCAACGCGGTTTGGGAAGAACCCGCAGGTTGTCGCATAGTTGTTTCCTTGTGATGCCCCAGTCGGTTTACCTCGGATCAATCGCAAGAGAAAACTATAACCGGATGGTACAAAAGACGCAATCACCACAACCACCCCCAAAGCACATTTGTCCCCCATAAACAAAAACAAACATGTTCAACCCCAAACCAATGAATCCCCTTACCCAAACAAAGAATGAATTCTTAGGTCGTAGAACGATGAGGTCGTAGAACGATGGGATCATCGGATGACGGGGTAATAAGATGACGGGATCATCGGATGTTGATGATGAGACCATCGAAATAGTGGCGTAGTTTCGCAACAATGATGGCATGGTTACGAAGTGGAGGTGATGTGGTTGTAAAAAGGAATGGGAAAGGGGAGAGGGATTTAGCGAACGTAGGACTCAACGATACCTTCGAGACGGGATTCAAGAGCGCCTGACTTCTTGTACACGATCTTCATGTTCTTGGTCGTGATGATCATGTTGAGGGGAACGGCGTTGCGGTCAAAGTACTGGCGCAACTGCTCAGAGCCGGCGTCTTTAAGCACATCGAAGGAAAACTTGTATTTCGTGCGGTGGTCTTTGCACCACTGCACAGGGATGATTCCCTGACCTTGACGTTCGTCTTCGGTCATAACCATGTAAACGTGAAGTCCAAATTCTTTGTTTCGCTGGTAGAATGCCTCCAGACCGGAGGCTTGCTTTTTGCAAGACGGTCACCAGCCTGTATGGACACTAACAAGCAACACCTTAATCTTGGGGTGCTTGTAGTAGTCCTTGAATTTCGAGACCACAGAGCCATCGCAGTTGTCGAGGGCCAGCGGAATAGCAACGTCGCCCACGTCAGCGCCGTAGGGGCCTTCGGGGTAATCCACATTGCCAGTGCTGTTGTTGTTGGCATTGGTGTTGGTGTTGCCAGTGTTGTCGTTCGAGTTGGTCGAACCGTTGTTGTTGTTCGCAGGCGGATTGTTGTTATTCGCCGTGCTGTTGTTGTTGTCCGGGGTATTGCTATTCCCCGTACTGTTGTTGTTGGGCACTTCTGATGCGAGAACGCACTTGCCCTGGTAACATCTTTCGTTGGACAGGCAATTGCGGTCCGCCTCGCAGCTGTTGTCTCCGGTGTTTCCTCCACCCGAGCAGGCTACAAAACTTAATGACCACAACGCTGCGCACAACGAAGCCCATAACGCTATGCGGAACATACGTACAACCTCCGTTCCCTACAGGTTGAAATCCATCTAGACACGATCGTCCAAAACTCTTTTTGCATCCGTACTTGGATGTAGAAAAAGCAATCGAAAGGATGGTATCCCCTGGAACTGCAACTGTCAAGCCACCTCTAGAGAAAACCAACAGTACAAGCCTCCCTCCATGACTTGACGTTCGTTTCCAGGTTTGGTAGCCCTAAACAAGGTCTGTTTGGGCCTTGGACGCTTGCAAAAGTTCGATGGCAGATGAGAATGCGATTCGAGGGAGACAAGTTTCCGCTCCAATGTGTCTGGAAGAAAGACGCATCTTTTTGGCAAACACTCCGATAAAGAAGTTGTATTTGTCCCTGCAAGAATGCACTGCATGGTTAAGGAAACATCATGACAACCTTCGGCCGAGCCCTCCTCCGCCTTAGTCTCTGGACGTTGTTGGGCCTTGGACTCCACACAGCCTGCTCTTCCAACAACGATTGTCCTCAGATCTGTACACCGTATGCCCAACAGTGTTCAGCACAAGGTATCCTTGTGTGCGCCCAGTCTGTGCAAACCAGTTGCTTCAATTGGGCCATCCTACCCTGCCCGACAGGCACCGTCTGCAAACAGTTAAACAACCAATACACTTGTGAGCCCAGTCAGGCCGACTGCACCAACCCACAACACACCAAAGCTTGTGTGGGTCAGGATGTGTATTGGTTTGACGCGTGTGGCAAACGCCACGACAAAGTCCTGACTTGCCCAGAGGGAACCACCTGCCTGGAAGCACAGTGCAAACCCAAGAGCGACGGGACTTGCACCACAGTTTGTAGCTTTGGAGCCAAGCGCTGCAAAGCCGGCAACCAAATCGAGATGTGCCAACGAGACCAACAAGGTTGCTCCGTCTGGCGCGACCTGGAGACATGCCCCAGCGGCTTCGTTTGCCGCAACGGTGGCTGCTTCAACCCCAACAGCGGAAACTCCAACAACCAGGGCAACCAAAACAACGGCGGCTGCACCAACCAATGCCAACCCAACGCCGTGCAATGTCTAGGAAGCGCTTACCAAACCTGCGCACAAGGCACGGATGGATGTTATCGTTGGGGACAGGCTGTCGCTTGCCCCAGCGGCCAAACCTGCAAAGATGGCCGTTGTCAGTCGACTTCAGGACCCTGTCAGAACGAATGCAACCTCGGTCACCAGCGATGCCTCAGCAACCAATACCAGGTCTGTGAGAAGGTTGGCGAATGCAACACCTGGGGACAACCCCAAAATTGTGGTTCGGGGCAACAATGCAAAGCAACGCCCCCCACCATCGACTGCACCTGTTTGCCAGGGTACTTGCCTGCTCCCGACGGAAACTCTTGCTACCCCAGCAACAACCAGAACAACAACGGTGGTAGCCAGAACAACAACGATGGTAGCCAGAACAACAACAACGGTGGGAATCAGAACAACAACCAGGGCAACCAAAACAACAACAACGGCGGGAACACCGGCAATTGTTCGATGAACAGCCTGGAGAAACAAGTCCTCGACATTGTGAACCAGGAGCGGCAAAAAGCAGGCCAATCGACTCTAGGATGCAACGCCAAGCTCGTGGATGCTGCGCGCCAATGGAGCGCGTCCCAGTGCAAGCAAGGAGGGTTGTCCCACGCCAACCTAAGCTCTCGAGTGCGGGCGACAGGCCTCAGCGTCAGCGGGTATGGAGAAAACGTTGCGTATGGGTCGAAGACAGCGTCGGGCGTCATGAACATGTGGATGAACAGCCCCGGGCACCGTCGAAACATCCTCAGCTCCACGTACAGCCACCTTGGCGTCGGCCTTGACACCTGCAACGGTCGTTACTTCTGGACACAGATCTTCGTTCGGATGCGTTAATCGACTACAATCCTCAGACTTCTCATCCCAACCACCCCACGATTCAACCAGGGAGACAGTGAATGAGATCCATGGGTTTCGTCCGATACTTGCTAGGGATCTGGATTCTTCTCACCTGTAGCACCGCCCACTCCAATGGGATGCGCTCCCACTTGTACATCACCAACCAGGCGCTCAAAGAGTTACCTGAAGGAAAGCTCAAGACCCTACTCACCACTCACCAAACCATCGTATTAAGCGGCTCGTACTTTCCTGATTCAGGTTACGCCGCGAAAGATGACTACGGTGAGATGGCCCATTGGGAACCCTTCATCGGTGGCTTTTTGAACTTGATCAAGCGAGAGTTCAAAGGCAAACCCTTGGACCAGGCTGACGCAGCCAAGTATGTGGCGTTTTTGATGGGAGCCGCATCCCATAGCATGGCCGACCAGTGCTTTGACACCTTATTTATGAGGCGAACCAAAGAGCTTGACGGCGATGACAAAGAGCTTGACCTGGCCGGTGACGTCTTTATCGTCGTCAAAAAAGTATCCGAGGACCCGCCCGAATTCTGGGTGCCCTTTGACGACGCCGCTAAGGTTTTCAAAGAGTTAGGTCATACAGTGACCAAAGATACGCTGAACCGAGGGATGTCCCTGGCACGCACCGCTCAAGTCACGTTGGGCTTGTTGGCAGAAGGCGATTACGAGCGGCTTAAGAAAAAGATGCCTTGGGCTGAAAAGATGTACCTCGACCCCAACGAGCCAGGAGCTTTGCCTTACCTTGGAAAAGTTGTCGCCAAATACTGGCAAGTGTTGTGGCGAAGGTTGCAAGACGAAAACGCCATGGACGAAGCCCTCCTAATCTCACAACCCATTGCCAACGCTGCGAACATTGAGGTGGAGAAAGGCTCGGTTACCAGCCAAATCACGTTCTTCTTTGGGTATCCCTTGCTCAAGAAGAGCTACACCGACGCCAACATCTGGGTAGAGAAGATGCCCGATGGTGGGAAAGTACCCATCTCCATCTCGTGGTGGGGCGCACGAGACGGGGCCAACACCCTCAAACTTCAGCCCAAAGAAGGATGGGCTTACGACACCCAATACAAGGTAACCTTATCCTCCAAGTTGGTGAACCTGGACAACCAAACCCTACCACCCACCACCTTCTCGTTCCGCACGCGCCCCGAAAACTTGCCGGAACCTGCCAATGAATCCAACGACGAAGCCACAAACGATGGTGGTACTTCATCAGAGGAAAAAGTCGAACCGATTGAAAAGGGACCTGTCACTGAGGCAAAGGGGACAGACCTTCCTTCTGAGAAGTCGGGCTGTGGATGCAACCAAACCCAAACGACAGGTTGGGCGCTGTGGTTGTTCTTCGCTCTTCTTGGCTGGCTCCAGCTGCTGCGACGACCTCGAAAAAGCGAATAAGCCCCTTTCCCCACTCTGCCTCTCTTTTCATTGACACCCAATCCCCCCTCACCTACTCTGGAATCCGAACGATTGGACCCCTACCATACATGACAGGGAGTGAGGAACGCGATGTCTCAGTCGGAGAAGTCAGTCCGGTACGAGAAGCTCAGGGAAGTCGCACAGGGAAGCGCCAGCTCCATTTACAAGTCGTACGATCATGCCTTGCTTCGTGACGTCGCGATGAAGGTCCTCGACCCCAGGGCCAAAGAATTCCCCGAAGAGTTGGAACGATTCCGTGAAGAAGCTCAAGTTACCGCGCAATTGGAGCACCCCAACATTGTTCCTGTGTACGATTGGTACGTTGACGACGAGGAGAACCTCTGCTTCTTAATGCAGTACGTTCGTGGCGGAACCCTTCGGGACCACCTTCAAGAAAAGTACTACGACCCCAGCGTCGAAGCCGACTTGTACCGGTTCCTCCAGATCTATCTGAAAGTCTGTGAGGCGCTGTCGTTTGCCCACAGCAAAGGCGTGATCCATCGCGACCTGAAACCTGACAACATCATGGTGGGAAGCCATGGTCAGGTCTATTTGCTGGATTGGGGCATCCTCCGACTGATTGCCCCAGAAAAGCTCTCTCTCCCTGTAAGTACCCTAACAGAGCCCATCCAGGTCATGCGGGATCCGGAACAATCCGACCTCGACCTTCCGGGGATGGTGCTTGGGACGTTGGCTTACCTATCGCCCGAACAAGCCCGCGGCGAGTTGGAGGAGATCAACGAACGGACTGATGTGTTCGCGTTGGGAGCCATCTTGTATGAGATCCTGACCCAACAACCTCCTTACTTTGCCTGGACTCCCGAAGAGTTTGTGGAGCAAGCCAAGGCTTGTGCGATCACACCTCCCCAAGAAAAACTACCGGATATTCACCTCCCCGCTGAGCTTTGCAGAATTGCGATGAAAGCCATGGAGGCCGAACAGAAAGACCGCTATGCCTCGGTGGATGAGCTACGCAACGACCTGGAAAAGTTCCTCCAGGGTGGCGGTCGCTTCACCAAACGAAACTACAAACCCAACGAAACCATCGTCACCGAAGGTGAGGACGCGAACTGTGCTTATATGATCGTTCGCGGTCACTGCGATGTGTTCAAAACCGTAGACGGTCAACGTTTGCACGTAGGCCGAATGAGCCCCGGGGAAGTCTTTGGCGAAACAGCCGTGTTTGTGTCAGGCAAGAGAACAGCGAGCGTTGTCGCAGCGGATGAAGTCTCGCTCAAGATCATAGAGCGGGATGCCTTGGAACAAGAAGTCGGCTTTGACTCCTGGATAAGCTCCCTGATCAGCCACTTGGCCGAACGATTCATCAAAGTCGACAAAGCAGCCTCCGACAGGCAAAAGCTCTTGAAAGATGCCCAACTTTTAAACCGCACCTTGCTCTTTGCGCTTCAACAAGGAGCGCCCTCCCAATCTGGGAGCGCTTCCATTCCAAAATCTGCTTTGCTCGAACACCTGGCAAAAGCTCTGGACATGGCAGGGGAAGAGCTAGAAGCACAACTGCAGCAGCTCCCAGGCATCTCTTCCACCGAAAGCTCGTACCAAATTGAATTTGCGAAAGTCCACATCGGGACAGAAAGTAGCTAGATTGCCGCAACCCTCCTCTGTTTGTCGTCGATAAAAGGGGCAGAGTTTGACGTGGGTCAAACGGTGAAGGACCAAAAGGAGTACAATCCAACGATGTACTCAAAGCATGCAACCCTTTCATGCAGAGACGACTCTACACAAAGGGCTGCAAGATCCCTGTAACCGTTTGCATGAAACCACTGTATCTCTTATATTGCCGGGAGATGTTTATTGTTCTGATTTTGAGGAGTTTTGTCTCATGCGTATCTTCAAGTCTGCTTTTGCTTTTGTAGCACTTTCGCTGTTTGTAGGACTGGCTTTGACTCCGGGAGTGGCCTGCTCGCCAGGCAACGACACCAACAACCAAAACTCCACCAACTCGACAACGGATGGCGGCACCTCAGACGAGTCCACCTCCAACATCCCACCCGGTTTGGATATCAAAGCAGAGCAGATGACGAAGGGCGAAACCTACAAGCTCTCTTATACGCCCAAAACATCCGATCAAAAAGTACCGCTCAACGAGCTGTTTCAACTTGAAGTCACTGTCCTCGACAAAGATGGCAACCCAGCCAAAGACGCTGGCTTAATGGTGAATGCCTGCATGCCCGATCACAACCACTGCATGTTTGTGAAACCCGAAGTCGAAAAAACCGGTGACGGGAAATTTTTGGTGAAGGGTCTGAAGTTTCATATGCAGGGGCATTGGGAAATTTACGCTGACGTCACGGACGGTAAGCTGGGTGAAAAAGAATGTGGACGCGCGTGTAGCTGCACCTCTGGGGATTGCGCTACGTTCAACGTCTGGCTTGAGTTCTAATCCAGAGAACAAGGATGAATGCTGTGCGAAACGTGGTTCGATTGTTTGTATTTGGTTCTCTTCTGCTGAGTCTGTCGTTCTTCACCGTTGCTTGCGGTGGCAACACAGACAACAACGCCAACAATAGCAACAACAACTCGACCAACTCCAAGGCCGAGCCAGCGGTTAAGTTCACCCGTGCGGAGCAGGCCACCATCTTAAGGCTGTCTCCTCTTCCTGAGCTTCCCACGTCACCAACGAACAAGTGGGCCTACGACGACAAGGCCGCTCACTTCGGCCAGTTCATGTTCTTCGACAAGAGAATCTCAGCCAACGGCCAGGTCGCTTGCTCTACCTGCCACGAACCCACCAAAGGGTTTGGAGACGGTCTCAACGTGTCAAAAGGGCTGGCCTCCACCAACCGTCACGCGCCCTCCGTTTGGAACACAGCCTACAATCGATGGTTCTTCTGGGATGGTCGGGCCGACTCGCTGTGGGCCCAGGCCATTCGACCGATCGAAGACGGCAAAGAGATGGGCTTTTCTCGGTTGGAACTGGCTCACTTTGTGGCCAACACCGCAGACATAAAGAAAGCCTACGAGAGCATCTTCGGCGCTCTCCCCGACATCTCCGACACCAAGCGCTTCCCCGCCAAAGGCAAGCCCGGTGACGATGACTACGACAACATGTCGGACGAAGACAAATCCACCATCACACGAATCACCGTGAACGTCGGCAAAGCCATCGCAGCTTACGAACGCAAGATCATCAGCCGTGATGCTCCCTTCGATACCTTCGTCGAAGGCTGGAAAGAAGGCGACGCGGAGAAGCTGAAAGCCATGTCCGAGCAAGCCCAACGTGGACTCAAGCTGTTTGTGGGGAAAGCCCGCTGCATTCTCTGTCACTTTGGACCCAACTTCACCAACGGAGAGTTCCACAACATTGGACTCAGCTTGAACCCAGATCTCCAGCGAGACACCGGTCGATTCGACGCGGTCAGCAAAGTGAAAAACGATGAGTTCAACGGGATGAGCCCTTACAGCGACGCCTCACCTGACGATGAGTTTAACAACAAGCTCAAGTTCCTGGTGCAAAAGGCCCACAACTTGGGTGAGTTCAAGACGCCCAGCCTCCGAAGCGTTGCGACCAGCGCTCCCTACATGCACGATGGACGCTTCGCCACCCTCAAAGATGTCATCAACCACTACAACAAGTTCCCGGATCCGCCTGCGTTCAGCCCCAGGGAAGAGATCTTGATTAAGCTGGAGCTGACCGACAAAGAAGTTGAGGACCTCGTTGCCTTTTTGCAAGCACTGACAGGCAAAGCACTCCCCGACACCTTGATGAAACAACCCTCCAGTCCCATGCCCTGATGTCGAATGAAAAGACCTCTCTCGTTCCCCCTCTCACCCAGGTCTTACCAATTCTTGTCTTGCCTGCTTCTTTCTGGCATGATGAATACCCATGACATACACAATTCCAACGATGGTGCAGCATCGAATTCCATCGGACCCCAACACAATGGACTCCACACAAGAGTCCACGATTGGTCGAATTGAAAGAGGTGACAGATGAAACGTATGCTATCTATTTTGTTTTTCGGCGCTTGCGCCTTTCTAATGACAAACGGTTGGATGGTTGGCTGCAGCAGCAGCGAATGTTCCAAGCAAACAGACTGTCAAGCTGGCCAACTCTGTGAAGGTGGAAAGTGTGTGGCCCAAAACGCCAACTCCAACAACACCAACAACAGCACGGAGAACAACAACACCAACAACAACACTGAGAACAACAACACTCAGCAAAACAACAACACTGAGAACAACAACACTCAGCAAAACAACAACACCGAAAACAACAACTCGGTAGGTCCCGAACCGGGTCCAGAGCCCACGGACGATGCATCGACCACCAAAGAAGATGGCCCCGAAGCGCCTCCCCAGGACAACACCTCCTCGGGCAACAAGTTGTTGGGTGAAGAGTGTCAAGTCACCTCCGAATGCAAGACCGACTTTAAATGTGTTGACCCAGGCGGTTTGGGCAAGAAGGTTTGCACCAAGACCTGTACGGACAACCCGGATTGTCCCAGCGGCTCACTCTGTGACAAACACCCACCTTTGACCTCCTACTGCGTTCCCACCTGCACCAACGACTCCGAGTGCAACACTGCTTACGCGCACACCCCTGTTTGTGCATCCGAAGGTCACTGCTGGGTTCCAAAGCCCATGAGCGACGCTTGCGAGCGTGACTCTGAGTGTGCCACAGGCCTGAAATGTGCCGATCCCGGCGGATTGGGACGCAAAGTTTGTACGGCAGTTTGTACTGGCGACAGCGACTGCTCTGCTGGTGGTGGCGGGTTCTGCGACAAGTCCCACCCTGGCCTGACCACAACTTACTGCCTCAAGAAGTGTACCCAAGACACCGACTGCGCGCTGCTCCCCTCCACCTCCGTTTGTTCTTCCGAAGGTCACTGCTGGGGCCAAAAGCCAATCGGTGGTACTTGCTCGACCGACGCCCAGTGCCAAACAGGTCTGACCTGTGCTGACCCAGGCAACCTCGGCTCGAAGGTTTGCACCAAGAGCTGCACCGCAGATGGCGACTGCCCCAACGGCAAGTGCCAAGACTCACAGTGTCTCCCCCGTTGCTCCCAAGACGCAGAATGCAGCAGCTTCACCACGCTCTTCAAGTGTGACGCCAAAGGCTACTGCTGGAAACAGTAACTCTCCCCTCTCCTCAGCTTCCTTATCCCATCCGCTTTCTCAAACCCATTCCCAAAAACAAGACCACCAACCAGAACCAGATCAGGCTTCCGCCTCCTTGTGTGGAGCAACCCCCACATCCATAGTTGATGATGCCTGGGATTTCGGGTCCGGAGTCGCCATTGTCGCCACCATCTCCTGATGAGTTGGGCTCGTTCGCCACACTCTCTGCAGAGGGCGGCTTCGGCGGAGGGCTTGAGTCTACGCTCAGGTACTTGACCGAAAAGGTGTACTCTTTCGAGGGGTCCAGATCCTGAAGGGTGAAAGACTGCGCCTCGCCGCCTTTCTTGGGCTCCGGCTCGTTCACAACATCCGTGGCAGCAAAAAAGGGAACATGGGTCGTGGGGTCAAACTTGTACTTGCGGGTAGCCTTGTCGAACCCAAGGGATGGGACGATGGTTTTGGTGTGGTACTTCAACCAATACTTCACCGTGAAGTCAGGGACTGTCCAATGCAGGGTGTAGCTTCCAGGCTTGCTGCCCTTCTCCACTCGCAAAGGCAAAGTCCTCCACACCTGAAACTCTTCTTTGTTTTCCAGCATGTTCTGTAAGGTTTGGCGCGAGGGCAGGTCCTGGTACCAATTGACGCCAGCCGGGTTGTGGGCCGCCGCCTTCATCAACAGCTTGCCTTTTTCCAGGAAGGACGCCTCACCAGTGAGCAAGTACCCAAAGTAGAAGTTCATATAGACATCTTGAATGCCACCCTGCCAATCGGGCGACTTTCGAAGATCTTCGGCTGGCGCTTTGTCCACCGCAGTCAAAGGCAGATAACCATACTCTCCTGGCTTATCGCTGTATTGGGTCCATTGTTCTTCGGCCATAAAACGGGCCAGACCGAGTTGCAAGCTCCGCAGCTTGTCTTGATCTTGGTGTACCGTGGAGATCTGTTCCAACAATCCCAAGGCGTTCGGTAGAATCGCTCCCAGCACAACCGTGGGAATCTGACGGTCTTCCCTGTCGGCCTGATCTTTGGGAACAAAGAAGCCACGTTGCCAATCGGTTCCGCCGGTTTTGCCGGGCTCACTGACAGGTAGAACCATCTTCTCCACGGCTTGCATCGCGAGAGTCCGGAAGTCTTTGTCATCCGTGAAGTCAAACAAGTAGGCCCAGTTGAACAGGTTCCAAGCGAGACCCAAACCTGAGTTGTTCTTATCAGCTTGGGACTTCATGTGCTCGCCCCAAGCCTCGTAGGCCTTGCGAATACGCTCGTCACCTGTCAGGTAATACCATGAGCTGAGGCCGTACCCGTGGAGGTGGTTGGGGTGGAAGAAGACATTGGCTGTCACCACCTTGTTTCCGCCAGGCAGCTGACTCAGGTTCAACGGCAGACCATCTTCTCCTTTGAGCGCAGGGACTTCCTCCAAAGCCTTGGAGCCATCGAAGTCATCGCTGTGGGGGATGGCTTTGTCGGCGTAATACTGGAACCGCTGCTCCGCCATCAGATAGTAACCGCCGGCAAACTTCTCTAGCTTTTGGAGACGGTTGTCCTGACGAAGGAAGTTATGGAGGGCGATTTTGGCGGGGTCATAGTTCCGAAAAAGCCCAGGCAACGACCAATCAACGTACCGAACAAACTCCAGGTCAGGACGACGGTTCAAGGTCGCGTTTGGATTGTCATCGACGGGCCATTTGTTGCGCTGGTAGTAATCCCACTCCTGGATATGAGAAGCAAATCGCTCCCAAAGCGCGTGGCGTTTGTTGATGACGTCAGAGTCTTTGTGTCGAGCAACCAAGGGATACTGGAACTTAAAGAATTCATCCCGAGCGTTGGACACACCCTTCGCAAAGTGAAACACATGCTCGCGGGTCGTGTGAGACCGGTACCGAATCGTGTACTCTTTGTCGTTGTTGACGGGGAACACTCCGACACGCACAAGCCCGTCACCGTTGAGGCCCAAACCTTGGGGCCACCAGCCTGCGCCAAAACGAGTTCCAATCGTAAGGCTCTTGTCTTGGCCTTCCACCAACTGGGCGTACATCAAGTTGATGGGTTGCTCACGGGAGCCCTTCTTCAACTCGTTGCCATCTTGCTTGATGGTGTAACCCTCGATACCTGTCGGCCAAACTTCCTGGGTAAACGCCGGGTCCTGAATGGAGTTAAGGTTGTTGTTGCCCTGAAAGACATCAACCTTTTCCGTATCTTTCAGCGTACCCTTTGACTCGTCTTCGTGATTTCGCACCACAAAGTTGGAATTTTTCAAGTTCGACTTAACTTGCAGCTCCAAAGACTTGAACGACACATGCTCCACCCGGCGCTTGCTCGCATTCCGCAACGAATAGAAGACCCTGACTCGACGCTTTCCTTTGTAGAAGAACATCCGGACGGTGAAGTCGAGGTTGTCCTTCCCCTCGGAAGAAACATGGGACCCTTTTGCCAACACAACGGCTTTGACAGGACCATTTTCCTCCACCGTGACTGAAACCTTGGTGTCGTTCTTGGAGGAGTAGACGACGTCGTCACTTCCAGTTAGAACGACCCCAGGAGAAGCGCCTGACTCCACTATCGTTACACCATCAACGGTCACTTTGTGGAACAGATTAAACTTGGTCTTGCTGATTTCAAACTGAGCAGGTCCGGTGTCTACCGTGATGGTGTCTTGCCCGTCCGTGGCCAATTTTTTGAGGTCGCGAGCGCTGCCTGTGTACACGTAATGCAGAGTGTCCGTGGCGTTGGCTTTGAGGTCCGAGAGACCATCCACAAGGAGCCATCGAAACCTTGTGTTGGGCCAACGTTTCAACAAGCGAAACTGCACCAGAGGCTCTTTGCTTGTGTTGCCCTCAATGAGCAGAACAAACCGATTCAACTCAAACTCGGGAGTGTCATCGTCACCAGGGATGGGAACCGCAATGGAGAAAGGTTCTTGGGTTCGGTCCAGACCCTGAATCAACTGGTAGCCAGGCTTGCCCTTGTCCTCCTCCAAAGCCTCCATCAGCGTCAAGTACACAATGATACTGGGGTGAGCCTCGGCCGAGGGGATTCGAAGAAACAGGAGGCCAAGACAGAAAAACCACACCCAACAACCTTGGCGAATCCAGGACTTGTTCCAATGCAACATATTGATTCCATCTATGATGAGTCGAAGAGCTTACAAACGAGGGATGTAGGGCAAGTACAGACAGAAGAGCCAGAGCCACGATTACTTCGGGAAGCAGAACTTGAAGTTGGGATCGCAGGCAAAGTTGGCAGGACAGTCTGAGTCTTTCGTGCAGGGGAAGGCGCACGCTTTGTCCAGGTTCACAGACACAACAGAACACTTCGCACCTGCGGGAACACTGGGACAATCCGTGTCCGACTTGCAAGGAACCTTGGTGCAGTGGCCTTTGGATGCGCCAGGAGGGGCAAAACACGTGAGGCCCTGAATGCACCGCTTGGTCAGCGTACACTCCCCACCGAAAGGAACGGTTCCTGTCGGCGTAGCAGGCGCACAAGCATCACCAGCAGAGTATTTCGCGCAGATCTGACCGGCCGGGCAGGTACCACACTTTTTGAGGGACAGACACGTGTTCCCAGGAGCAGGGAAACAGAGTCGGTCGTTCTCACATCGACACTGGTTCAACCAGGGAACGCAGATACCAAGCGGGTTTGTCTGGGAAGGTCGGAAACAATACAGCTGCTTCTTGCAACCTTCGCTCGCCAAGATCTTATCTCCTGTGGAGTTCCCACAGAGTTGATCTTTGTCTTGGGTCCCTTCTGGCAAACAAATCCCCTCGGTCGGTGAGGTCAGGAAGCAGAAGATTCCTGTGGGACAGGGAGACTGAGCCGAACACTTCTTCAAGCAGTATCCGTTAGGCAAGCCCGGAGTGATGAAGGAGCAGGTATGATCCGCAGGACAAGTCATGCGAGTTTCGCCGCCACAAGCACCCAAAGCAGGAGCCACACTCGGCAAACGACAGCGCTTGATCTGCATGTCACAGATGGAGCCATTTTCGCAGAGGATTCCTCGCTCCTCATCACATGGAGCACCGTTGGGAGCCAACGCCAAGCAGATGTTCGCTTGGGTCACAGACTCCACGAGACACTCGGTCCGACCATCTGCAGTGTTACCGGCGCAAGAGGCCTTGTCTTTGCAAGTTTGGTAACAGAACGACGCCGGTGAGGCAGGGCTTGTTTGGAGACAGATCAGCCCACCACCGCATTTTTCGTATGCCATGGCATTCTTATCACGAGAGCATGATTCGAACAATTGCCGCGATTTCCCAAAGCAAACAGAACCTTCGTCGGTCTTTCCGTCACAGTTGTTGTCTTTGCCATCGCAGATCTCGGTGGATGGCAACACCTGATACTTACAGGTTCCCCAGGCTCCGTTGGCGCAGATCTTCACACCAGAGGAGCAGTTGCCTTTGTCCTTGGTGCCGGCGCTTCCGTCGTAGCAAGGCTCTTGGAGTTGGGTTGTTGTACCGCGAAGGTTGTCAACGCGGCCATCACAGTCGTCATCGATTCCGTTGCAATCTTCGGTTTTGGGAACGACCGAACCCATGCACTGGCCGCTCCATTTGCTTTGCGAGCAAAGCTCCGAGCCGTCGCGGCAACGGCCAATTCCACGAGTGCTGATGGGTCCGCTGTAGCAGGTTCGGACCTGACCGCTGGTGCAAGCCGCACAGACGCCGTCTTCGTCGGTCTTGCCGTCACAGTCGTCGTCTTTGGTGTTGCACAATTCGGGAGCAGGCTCCGTCGCACCTTGGCAAATGGTGGAGAATCGACCGTTGACACAGAGCTTCTTGCCCTTTTGGCAAAGTCCTTCGGAGCTTCCACACTCTTGGCCGAGGGTGTCCGCCTTTCCTTTGGTAGCGTTGTCGATGAAACCATCGCAGTCATCGTCGATTCCGTTGCATTCTTCGGTGGCCGGTCCTTTGTAGTAAGGAGCCTGGGCCAAGCAGATACGGTCAGCACCCCAGCAACGGTAGATTCCACCGCGGCATTTGCCCTTTCGTGTGTTGTCAAGGCAAGCTTTGTCGAGGTCACGAACGTTGTCGATCAAGCCATCGCAGTTGTCATCGACGCCATTTTCGCAGAGTTCTTCTTGTGGAACGACCTGTCCGCCGCACTCTTCGGTGTACTTTCCGTTCACACAGACCTGACGACCTTCTTTGCAAGGTCCTTTGCCTTTGGTTCCTTCGGGTCCGGTGTAACAAACTTTAAACAGAGGTTGGGGGGAATCGGGTCGGTTGTCCACGCGGCCGTCGCAGTTGTCGTCGATGCCGTTGCACACTTCAGCTTTGGGACCGACAGCCCCTTCGCAGGTGGTGGACCATGTTCCGTTCACGCACTTTTGTTGGCCTTTTTTGCAGGCTCCATCGCCCGACTGACCACACTCACGGGTTTCTCCTGGCTTGCAAGGACAGTTGGATTCGTCCACGACGCCGTTGCAGTTGTCGTCTTTTCCGTTGCAAACCTCGGTGGTTCCTTTGGAAACACACTCACGGACGCCGTTCTGTCCGCACTGGTACACGCCGGTGCGGCACTCCGGAGAAGCGGCCGGGTTGGTGCAAGTTTCACCAATGCCAGCGGCGTTATCGACTTTGCCATCGCAGTCTTCGTCGACTTGGTTTCCACAAATCTCCTCGGTGGGTTTGACTTCACCGTCGCAGGTCGACCATCGACCGTCTTTGCATGTTTGCGTGCCGGCCTTACAGGGTGCGTTCTTGTCTGTACCTTCGGGCCCGGTGTAGCAGTTCTTTGTGAGCGCGCCGCCGCCAGGAGGATTGTCGATTTGACCGTCGCAGTCGTTGTCGATGCCATCGCAGTTTTCAGCCGACGGCTTCACTTCATTGAGGCAGTTGGTTGACCAGGTTCCGTTGGCGTTGCACTCCTGGACACCGTCCCGGCAAGCCCCCTTCCCCTTTGTGGCTGCATCCCCTGTGTAACAAGGACGTGTTTCTCCCTGCCGACACCGGTCGCTACCGGGCTGACAAAATCCTTGGAAGCATTCTTCGTTCGAGAGACAACTCTCGTCCGAGACACACTTCCTCTTGTCACCGCCGTCCGAGCAAGACACTGCAAGCATCATCAGAACAACCAGACCAACACGCCACATGAAACAATCCTCTTCTATCAAGTCATTGACCCAAAGGTCACAAATCAAACTGCATCCCGAGTATACCCAGAACAGACTCCAATGGTCCAGGGACTACACAGTAGACCCCTTCCATCATCGCTTCGTCCCGAAACGAAGTATCGGCATCTCTCCTAAAACGTTGTGGACCTTTGGGGTTTCTGAAGAAGAAGCTACCCTCGGCTGTAAGAGAAGCTGACTTGCTCTACAGTCTGGTTGCACCAAATCGACTTGTAGGCCCCGTCCCCAGTAAGTAAGTCAACGGCGCTCGCTCCATACAGAAAGACATCATCAAAGGCGTAGTCCATCACGGCAATCCCGGGCGACAACCTTGAATAAGCTGGGTCGTAGGCCGTCTTGTAGCAGCTGTAGACACCGTCTCGGAAAAACCCAAGCTGAAAGCCTGCAGGTTCGTCGTCGACGAAAAGAACGTACGAGCGAAACCAACCAATCTCCGCAAACCGTTGGCACAAGCGACGAAAGAAATTGCGGCTGCTGTCAGGTTTCTTCCAAGAGCGAACCATCACCCGAAAGTAGATCCTCGCAAAGTCTTTGGCATCCTCCACAGTGTGGTAACGCTGGAACCGAAAGTTCCCGTGCTCCTCCAATCGCCGGTGCACACGTCGTCGCTTCTTTCGTGAGTCGCGCCCTTTCTTATCGAGATAGTGCCACCACTCGTCGTCGGGGATGGCCCAATGCTCCGTCTCCCCGAGGCTTGTGGACCAACCTTCTCTTCCCTCAACGTACGACTCCAGTTCACGCACAGCGCTGGAGCTTCGCGGAAGGTTCTTGAGAACGACTCGATCCCAGCTGGCTCCGCTCTCCCAAAACGAGACCAGCCGCTCAACAAGCTCCTTGTCCTCCAGCGAAGATGCAAACCAGTGACGATGCGAGTAGATGTTCCCCAGCAAACCCAACGTCCGATATTCCAGAAACATCGGAAGATAGATCACACCGGGTTGCTTTCCCTCCAAGAACAGAAACTGCCCTTCCTTCCCAAACGCATCCCACCAGACCTGGTACCACAGAGGATCAGCGTACACGGAGCCCTTTCCGTCCGACAAGGACCGCCACGACTCTTCCATGTGCCCCATCACATCGGGATCGTAGGTGACCTGGAATGCGCCCTGGTTATCGCTCATCCTGACCGTCCCTCTGCGTCAAAACGCTGTAGGTATCTTCACGACGATCCTGGATGGGATGCACCCTCTTGGTCTTGCGTTTGAACCGGGCCTGAACGAGAGGCAGCGTCACCACGCCAACAAAGGAACCATCAACAGGACCTGGCTCCATCACCCGACCATGAGGTCCCCAGACACAGCTCTGCCCCGAAAACGAATCGCCTTTTTCCTCTCCCGAACGAAGAGCGCTGGCCACAAACACCGAATTGACGTGGGCGTTGGCCAGTTGAAGTGAGGCAACAGGGGTTCCTTGGGGCTCCGTCCAGTGGCTCTCATGCCGGACACACCCTGCCATCAGGATCACCTCGGCTCCCATCAGCGTGAGAATCCGAGCCGACTCAGGAAACCAGCTGTCGTAGCAGATCATCAGCCCCACCTGCGTCCCACACACAGGCACAACAACCCAAGCATGACCGGCTTGAAACCATCGCTTCTCCCGATCAAACAGATGGATCTTGCGATAACATCCAACCACACCGTCGCCATCGACCAACACCAAGGAGTTGAAGGCCTTGTCGCCTTCCCTCTCGGCCAATCCTCCAGCGATGACAATCCCCAAGTCTTTGGCCGCCTGTATCCAGAACGAGACCGTCTCTCCATCCAGCGGTTCGGCCCATGCATGAACTTCTTCGTTGGACGAGAAACCATAGCCCGTGTTGCAAAGCTCAGGAAGCACAACAAGCTGCGCGCCTTCCGATGCTGCTTGTTGAAGCAAAGGCAGCGACGCTTTGCGGTTGGCTTGAGCGTCCCCAAACACAACCTCCCATTGGACAACAGCGACCGCTAATTTTTGGGCTTTGGGCGTTTGGGACATTCGATCCATTACCGTTCGATGATCTGCTCATCCACGGGGATTCCAACGTGTCTTCCAGGCTTGGTCACGTAGCAAAGAACCTCTGAGCCAGGCTCAAACGCCGTGACGCTAACGGGCTTTCCATCGCCTCCATACACCCGAACATGCCAGTCATCCTGAACAATGGCGTTGAGTTTGACCCCATCGCAGACAAACTCCAGCAAGATCAGCGGCCGAACCTCCGTCTTGACGCGTCCTACAGTGACAGGTCGAGCGTTTCCATGAACATCCACACACTGAATCACCGAACCTACCGTCAGCTCGGACAGGTAGTGGGTTCGATTGTTGGGGCACCACATATACGAATGGATGGCCCCTGCGTTTACGCGGAAGGGTCGGAGATCCATGTAGGGCAGAGGGTGTGTCTCCGAGCAAGCCAACAACCCGCCAGAGGACGTAGAACCAACGAGCATACCTTCTTCTTGGGTCATGAGCGAAGTCACATCCACACAAGCCCGGTGCCCCATCCCCAAATGTTCCACGCGAGTGATGGTTCCAATCGATAGCTCCAGCTTGTTCCGAGCCGAACGAAGCTTAAACTCTCCAACAGCGTTCACTTCTTGGATGTCGTCCGTTTGCAGCAACGCACCATCTGCGCCGTGTTCCACCACACCAAACGAAACTTCGGCCTCTTGCGCCTTCGCAACCTGCTTGAGGACCAGCGTCGAATGCTTTTGTAGCTCGGCAACCACAAGCTCCAGGGGAATGTTCGTCTCGTCCACCAACTCCACCACAAGATAATCATGGGACGCACCCAATTGATAAGCTTGTTCGAGAGTCGGAGCGTCCTCAATTTTGTAGTAGAGGGCTGTGGCAAATCCCTCAGCCCGCACCTGACTCAACAACTTCAGATCGCTGGAGTAGACGACGTCGCCTTCACGGAGTTTGTCTTTGTCGTTGAGAGATTCGAGGGCCACAACCCAGCCGATTCCCACCGAGCGTTCACGAAACTCGTCCGCTTGTTCGGGTGAGACGACCCATCGGTCAAAGCCTTGATGCTGAACCGCCGTGAGCAACCCAGCCTCTTCGTTACTTTGACGGGCATCAAACCAAAACAAACGCGCTCTGGCGTCAGGTGGTGTTTCAGGCACACCCCGGTACTTCACTGATTCCTGTGTTTCCGCTTGCGTCACTTGCTACTCCTTCTCCTCAACAACAACCACGAGAATCAACGGAACAACTCCAACTAGCCAGTGAGAGGCCAAGGGATGGAATCATCCAACAAGGACATGGCATCCTGGATCGAAAAGTTTTTGTGTACGATGTTTTCGATGGCTTCGGCGATTTTGTCAGCTTGCTGGCTCTGGAACACGTTCCGCCCAAAGCAAACCCCTGCGGCACCTGCGCGGAGCGCGTCCACGATCATCTTGAACATCTTAAACTCAGAGTCGATTTGAGGACCGCCAGCGATCACAACAGGAGCGTCCACGTCCCTGATGATGTTGGAGAAGCTGTCGACATCACCGGTGTAATAGGTCTTTATGATGTCCACCCCCATCTCCATGGCCACTCGAATCGCATGACCGACATACTTGGGGTCATAGGGGTTTTCGATGCGTTCGCCGCGGGGATACATCATGGCCAAAAGAGGCATGCCCCACTCCTGGCAAGATTGAGAGACCCTCCCCAGGTCCGACAACATCCGATGCTCCGTCGCTGCCCCCAGGTTGATGTGAACAGACACAGCGTCCGCTCCCAAACGGACCGCTTGCTCCACGCTGCAAACCAGTCGCTTGTCGTTGGTATCGCTGGCAAGAGCGGTTGAGCCCGAAAGATGGACGATCAAACCCAGATGTTTGGTGTCTTTCAAGACCGGCGCAATCCGAGAGACCATCCCTTGATGAACCACAACCGCGTTAAGGGCGTCCTCTCCAATTTGTCGGAGCCTTGTGGTGATGTTGGTGAGTCCTGGAATTGGGCCATCGGAAAAGCCATGATCCATCGCAAGGATAAACAACCGCTGGGACCGAGAGTTGATGATCCGCCGCATCCGGACTTCTTTACCAAGATTCATCGTAGTCCTCCCTTCCTTCCAAAGTTCACAACCGGCTACCCTTTGAGTCGAGCGGTGTCGAGTTTGCCCACCCTTGTTCTGGGTAGGTCGTTCCAGAATGACCACTTCTGCGGAACCTTGTAGCCCGCGAGCCGCTCTTTGCAGAAGGTAACGAGTTCTTCCACGCTCACCTCCTTCGCTGTGACAAGGCAGGCTTTGACCACCTCACCGAGCACCTCATCTTCGACGCCAACCACGGCAACATCCTGAACATCGGGATGTTCGGCCAACACACCTTCGACCTCCGTCGGCGACACCTTCTTGCCGCCAGCGTTGATCAGGTTCTTCTTGCGACCGCTGAGAAACAAGTCACCGTTCTCGTCGAGATAACCCAGATCTCCGGTGTAGCAGAAACCATCTCGAAAGGTCGAAGCTGTTAACTCAGCGTCACGATAGTACCCGAACGTTGAGACTTGTGGGCCGCCCACGACAACTTCACCCACCGCTCCAGGAGCTTGAGGGTTGCCCTCTTCGTCTAAGATCTTCAAGACAACACGATGCAAGGGTTTCCCCAAGCACGTGCTGGGGACGCCCGGCTTTCTCCGGATTTCCAGGGTTATCGCCCCCGCTTCAGAGCTTCCGTAGTTCTGACAAATGACGTGCTGGAAGGTCTTGTAAAACCGTCGAACCGTTCGGGCCGAAAGAGGCGCCGCAGCCGAAATGCAATAACGCAGCGAGGAAAGTTCCAATTCGTCCGGTTCCACGGGAAGACGCGTCATCAGATCAAACATGAAAGGAACCGCCGGAAAGATCGTGACTTTCTGCTCTTGCAGGTGCCGCAGCGCAGGTCGAGGCAGGAAGCGCTCCATCAACACCAGCGTCGCACCAGTTAGAAGCATCGGCATCAAGCAAAAGTCGAAGCCGTAGCTATGGAACAAGGGAACGCCACCCAGAAGAACGTCATCGCTCGTGACCTGCAGGGTCTCCGAGACATTTACGCCTTCCGCAACAATATCTGCAGCGGTAAGCAGCACGCCCTTCGGAACGCCTGTAGAACCCGATGTGTACTTGAACAACGCAACGTTGTGGAGGACATCCTCAGGTTCCGTACGTTGCCATGCTCCAAAGCTCAGAGAGAACTCGCCACCAAGCTCGGCAAAGGAGATCTCATCCAAGGATTTGCCGTGAGAAGAAAGAGTCAAAACACCAGCAGCGCCGCAGTCTTCGAGGATGGTCCGGACTTCGTTGGCCTGGTAGCTAGTATCCAGCAGCACAGGAATCGCCTTGGCCTGGGACAAAGCCAACAAAGACACCACAAACTCAACCCGGTTGGGGAGTTGAATGCCGACACGGTCCAAGGGCTGGACGCCGTGTCTCTGCAATTCGCTAGCAAGCGCCTCAACCTTCTGGGATAGTTCAAGAAACGACAACGACTGTTGGCCCGAAGGATGAACCAGCGCGACGTGCTCCGGGTGTGCCTCCACACGCGCCTGCAAGAGGTCAGCAAAACTTAGAGATTGAGAGGGTTCTATCGTCATCCATGCACCGAAATGTCGTAGCAAACTGTTTTGAAAGTTTGCAGTGTAGACGCAGAAAAGCGGCGAAGGTACGGTCTTTCGAGTTGGTAGAAAGGGGATTGTTCGGTCTCTGTGATTTTGTTATAGTGTCGAATCAAAGGAATCCTCCTTCCCCTCACAACTATATACCAAAGACACTACGGAAGAAAGAGCATGAGTGACCGCGCTTCTCTCCTAAAGGGTATCAAACAAATCATCGCCGACGTCTCGCAGTTGGGTATCACCGCCGATGAAGTGGGTGACGAGCCCAATGTGGCGACCCGCCTGGGTTTGCAATCCACCCAAATTCTTGAGATTACCGTCGAGTTGGAAAACGAATTTGGTGTAGAGTTTGATGACACCGAAATCACGGAAGAGCTTTGGAACTCTGTCGGTTCATTGGCCGACGCTATCCAGCAAAAGCAAGGAGGCTGATTGTGACTGATCTACCCATTCCACCCCCACCCAACCAGGGTGAGCCCGCCGCTGAAGGCAACATCTACGACGAGTTGGAGAGCAACCGCTGCCCCTTCTGTCACATCGACCTGGAGCCCAAGGTCGAAGATCAATGGGTCCGCTCCTACGACGGCCGTGAACTGTGGCTCACAGATGTGAAGTCCAACGTTTGCTCCAACTGTGGAACCACGGTTTACCCGGAAGAGTCACTCGATTACTTTGAGCGTGCCCGAACCGGTGAGATTCCCGATCTCAAGTCGCGTACATACGTCCCTGATACCTACGACGACGATGAGTAAGACGACCTCCTCCCTCGAACTTCCCCCCGACCACCCCGACTTGCAAGGCGACATCGATCTTCTCGCCGCAGGACGGCTCCTCGCTCTCGGACGCAAGCGCCTCATCAAATGGGCCAAAGACGGTCGGCTTCCCGGTCGTCGCGAAGGCTTTGAGTGGTACTTCACGCAAGAGGTGTTGCTGCGCTTTGCCACAGAGCGATGTCTTGAGTGTGGAGAACCAACCCAAGAGATCGACGAGAAGATTTACTTCTGCCCCCACTGCGCCAGCTCCTTCGCTCCCGACAACTACGAATCCGATCTCCTTGGATTGTCACCCATGCTTCAGGCCAACCAACAGCTTTTTCTGCAGCGTATGCAAATGAAAGAAGCCACCGATGACACCGCAATCGCCGGACTCATCGAACGGTATAGCCTGAGTACTCTCTCTGCGTACCAGATCTGGTACAAATTTCGTTACCAAAAAACGGGCACCCACCGGGTTGGACTCGGGGATGTAGACTTTACCTTCGACGACGATGACGAGGGAGAAGATGAGAGCGCATCCGATTCTTGATTGGATGTTGAGCCCCTCAGTCTTTGAAGACTCTCCTCCCTACGTTCCAAGCAACGTTCCAAGCAACGTTTAAGGCAACGTTCCAAGGATACAACATGCCTCAATCAGACTGGTCCCAGGACGAGATCGCCTTCTTCCAAACTCTGCCAGCGTTTTCTGACCTACCCGACTCTTTGCAGGAAGAGGCCTGGAGCTCTCTTGCGAAGATCTCGGCAGATCCGGGAGAAAAGGTCATTGAACAGCACAGCACCGAGAACCCTGCCCTCTACATTGTAGTCTCCGGTGGAGTCAGGTTGATGGATGTGATTCTCCATCGAGGTCGAGCCGACGGACCTCCAGGTCTAATCTTTGGCGTGCAGATGGCTCGCGACAATGACCCTGCCCCATACGAAGTCGTTGCAGCCCTCGACACCACCCTTGCCAGGCTACCCCGAGAAGCGTTCCTTTCGATTTGTCAGCAAGCTCCAGCCTTTGCAGAGGCTTTTGCCGGTGAGTTTGAACCCCTTCCCGTGTTGCCCCAGGCAGGCGGATGGGTAGGTGGAGCTGCTGCCAGTCCTTTTGCCTACATTCAATCGCACCATGGATCCAAGCCATGGGGCTCCGTGCTTGACGCTGGAACGGGCGAATCGTCGTTGCGATGGATCTTGAACCTGCCCACGACCCAATGGACAGCGGTTTCGGGTGCAGAAGGTTGGAAAACCTCTCTTCATGCGGCGTTTGGAGAGCAGCTTCGCGAGCAAGACCGGATCCTCGTGGACAACTGGACCAACTCGTCCTTCCTTGAAGGAGAAGTCTTTGATGTGGTACTCGCTGACTACTTGCTTGGAGCGATCGAACGCTTCGCCCCCTACTTTCAAAGTCAGCTTTGGAAACGGCTGAAGCCTCACGTTGGAGGTCATCTCTACGTTGTGGGACAAGAGCCTCCTCACCTCCAAGAGCCCAAGACTGTAGGTGGTCAGCTTGCCCAAAGGGTCAATCGGCTCCGTGACATATGCATGACACTCGCCGGCCAAACTCCCTTTCGCGAGTATCCCATGGAGTGGGTTTGTCGTTCCCTTACAGAAGCAGGATTTGTCGTAGAGGCAACCCACACGTTCCCCCTCAAGCTGGGCGCGCAATACTTGGACAGCATGCTGGATGTTAGCCTGAGATTGCTCCCTGAGATTCCCGGCGACTTCCTTCGCAAAGGACTCTCCGAAGAGATCGTGCAAATGCGTCAGGAAGCGTTGAGCCTCTCAGAAACCTTTTGGGGCATCCAATTCGGCACCGACTATGTTGTCGTCGCACGACCTCGCGACTAGAACCCTTCCATCGAATCGAACAGGAACTCCCCTCTAAAACGCAAAAACGGCGACCTTCCAAAGAAGACCACCGTTCAGGCTACCCAACAGAGCACGAGGCTCTGATATGGAGGTTGCTTAGCGCATACCGATGCGACCGAACATACCACCTTGGGTGATTTGGAACATTTGGGACATCTGCTGCAGCATTTGGAACATTTGCATCATCATCTGCATTTGTTGGAATGCTTGCTGCATGTTGGCCGCGGGGTTTTGACCCATACCTTGCATCATCGGCTGAGCGTAGTTAGCGATGGGAGCGAGGTGGTTGGCGTTGCCTTGAGCAACTTGTCCGGGAGTGGGGTTGGCTCCACCTTTGGTGATGGAGTTGAGGCCCTGACCAGCGGACAACTGGGGTCCTTCGATTTTCATAGCTTCGCCGCCGGTCTTCCAGCTTGCGTTGCCTTTTTCAAATCCGGACATGGTAGCCACTTGACCGTCGCGAGCGACAACCTGGAAGGAGTCCATGTTGTTGCCTTTGGCGTTGGCTTTCATGTTCAACTTGGTGCCGTCGGGAAGGGTGATGGATCCGCCCTTCTTGAGCTCGGACAAGGGCACCTTCATCATCGCCTTCTTCTTCTTGTCGCCCTTCGCGTGGATTTCGATTTGGGGCGGCTTGGCGCAGCGAGCGATGTCGATGGAGAACATTTCGCCATCTTTGCCGGTGACTTCAAAGCGACCGTGACCTTTGTCGACGAAGGAAGTGTCGCCAACTTTCAGGGTGTTTTGGGTACCCTTCTTGTAGCCACAATGCTTGAGAGCGGTTTCGCTGACGTCGAGCTTCTGGGGAGCGGGGGGAGTCATTGCGCTTCCACCGACCATACCGAAGCCGAAGCCAAACATACCACCACCGAGGCCCATTTGAGCCAAGGAGTTCATTTGGGGGTTAAAGCCTTGGAAGAAGTTCGCGCCAAAACCTGCAACGAAGAAACCAGCAGCTTGTGCGCTACCAAATCCTTGCGCTCCACCGGTGGTACCCGTGGTGGAGGGAGCAGTGGTGGTCGGAGCTGCCGGAGCTGCGGGTGCAGCGGGGGGAGGAGTCGGCGGCAATACCGGGGGACGAGTGGAAGTTACACCGTGATCACCGTGGTGGTGGTTGCTGAGCCACAGGCTGTACAGGTTCTTAGACATTTGAACTCTCCTTGTCGGCCGTGAGAAAACAGGCTTCGTATCCTACCTTTTGCACAATTGGCTTTCGCCCGGAAGGATACAACTTGGTTTCGTGTATCGTTCCCCTGACTTGAATCAGGGCAAAAAAGGACTGTGTTAGTTATCACAGAGAGAATGTGTGTTATATCACACCTCCGTGAAGGAGTCACTTGGTAACGTATCTCCATTATCGCAGGTCATGTTCCTAAAGTTTCCTCCATTTTTAACTTTTTTTCAGAAAACCAACAAGCATTTGTTTTTGAAGGATTTAAACTTCCGCCCTGAGCCCCTCTCTGATGACCTGCTTGAGAAGAGAAGCCCTTGATCTTGGAAAAGATCTCTACAAAGATCTCACCCGATCCCAATGATTCTTCACTTCCAACCGCCAGTCAAGAGCCCACCCTTCCAGAAAGTGCTTCGCCTCCGAGGGGTTGGTAGGCAATCGCTCGACCAACTTCAAAAGCGAGGCGCGCAACAACTCTGAAAGTTGCGTGACGATGGCCTCAAGACCCTGCCAGTCCTTGGTTTTGGAAGCCGTCTCCAGCAAACCTTGCACGGTTGCAACCAGCCCCGGCAACAAAGCCTCCATTCCACTGATGGGATACTCGTACAAGCGATCTTGAAGGAGAGCCTGTGCGACATTCGGCTGTTCCTTAGCGACAGCAAGAACAAACGAGACAGCCCCCTGCCCTTCAGCCAGCTCAGCCAGGCCCTCCAGGTATTCTTTAGCCTTTGCAACAACTGGATAAGCATCCTCTGGTGCATAGCTTTCCAACTTGTCGAGGAGGTTTTGCTTGTAAGGAATGTTTTGGTCTGCGTGAAGGTGGCCCCATTCATGGGCAAGATTAACCTCTTGCCTCCATCGAAGGGTTTCTTCCCCCCCGCCCAATGCCTCAACAATGGGCTTGTACTTCAGAGGCTCATGCAAAAGCTCTGAAGCCAGAACGTCTTTGTATCGGGAGGGTCGAAGCATGATCTCTTGCTGGTACGGGCCATCCAACACCATGGTATCGGTCCCAAGGTCACCCAACCAAACGTATTCATAAGACAGGCTCCAAATCGGAGTGTCATGTAGGCGCTCTGTAAGAAACCTAGACCGAGGTTGGAAGGTCTCGCAAGGTCCAAACCACATCGCCAACTGGGGAGCAAAGCACCAAAACAAGCGGTAGTTGGAGCCATGAGTCTCCAAGTCGCGCTGCAAGCCGGTCAGAGTTTCAAAGAGGGTTCCAACGGTTGCTTCGTCCAGGTGCTCCAGGGATGCAACATAAGGAAGAGAGCTGAGTTCTTGTGCGATTTTCGCTTCAAAAGGAGGCAACGAAGGAGGTTGCAAGGAAGGCGAGCCAGGCATATTTAGGCGTTGGAGCTGGGGAGGTTCTTGGTGACTTCCTTGATATCTTCAGGAATGGTGCCGCCTTCTTGAGCGACTTCCCGAGCGCTGTTGATGATCGCGAGGGCTCGTTTGGCTTCGCGGGACTCTGCCTGTGGGTCCAATTCCATCACTTTCTTGAAGTCTTCCACTGCCTGCTTGAGCTGCTCTTCGCCGCCGACCTTGATGTAACACTCCCCTCGTTGGAGAAGAGCGAAGGTGTTGCTGGGGTCTTCCTCAAGCACCCGACCAAACAACTCGATCGCCTGCTCTGTGTGACCTTGATGCGTGTAGATGGAACCCAGCCCCATCATCGCGTCCACGTTGTCGGGATTCAGCGCGTGGATGCCTTCGTACAATGTCCGGGCGTTTTCCAGCTTGCCTTCTTCCAGAAGCTTAAAAGCAAGCGAGATCAGGTGCGCGATATCCAGTTCGGTGTAGCCCAACGCCGCGCCCAGGTTGATCCCTTGCGGATTGCGCAGCCACATTTGGAGGTTTTCGATGGCTTCTTCTTGTAGGGGGGTCAACTTCTCATTGGCCATGAGTTTATTCTCCTGCGTGGGATGAGGGGAGCAGAGAGCCAAAGCCCTGCGCTTCTATTCCAAGAGCACGATTGATAATGTTGTAGAATGTTTCTACCGCAACCTGGGTTGTCAGTTCAATGATCTGAGGTTCGGAAAAGTGCTCCCGCATGGTCGAAAACAACTCATCCGACACGGTCATTGTTGCGACAATAGCGTCGGTATAGGTAAGAACAAGCCGCTCTTCCTCGGACCAAAGTTCATGAGATGGGGGTTGCTGCTCTTTTAAGGCCTGGAGGTGCGCTTCCAACAAACCTGCTTCCGGTGCCCTTGCGTGGCCAATGTCGATACAAAATCCACAGTCGTTGTGATGCGCCACACGAAGCTTGGCGAGCCACTTCAAGGTGCGAGGAAGCTCTCCGTCGTAACTTTCGATCTTGCTAAGACCCGCGACATTGCCGACAAAGCCATCCACTTGCGCCAGGGCACGAGCGGTGTTTGGGACAGCCCCGTAGGCTTTCTCCATTTGCCCAAAGATCCGCTGCAACAACCGAGAAGCATCTGCCGTTTCGACCAAGTTAACGCGTGACATTCCAATCCCTGTGTTGTGAATCAGGAACAAAAGAGCGGACTCTTCCCCACCCTTCTGCTCAACATTGACATAAGATATCTGACAAGAGCTAGGCGTCCGCTGAGGAGTCTACCTTCATCGCGGCCTGGGCTTCTGGACCTTCCGGAACCTCAATCGAGGGGAACTCAATGTCCACGGTCTTTCCTTCGGCTTCCAGTTCTTTGATCTTTCGCTTCTGGGCAAGAAGAACCGCTCGAAACTTACGAACCTGGACCAGCTTTTCACGAAGAGGCCGCTCTTCCCTGGCTGCCACAACCGACTGAATGTACTGTTCGTGAGGCAAGCGGAAGAACTCTTTGTAAAACTCTTCCAAGGGAAGCTTGGTCGGAACGACTGCGTGCATCAGGTCGTAGTGACCCCAGTTGCGCGAGATCAGCTTGTTCTCCCGATCCATCTTGGCAAACAAAGGCGTCCCTGGAAGTGGAGTGAGGATGGTGAAGGTTGGAGTCTTTAGCTCCATCTCCTCCACGAACTGCTTCACGCGAGCGAAGTCGTCGTGGTCGTAATCCGGCCGGATCACAATCTGCGCCGCGATGTTAACACCCAACCGCTGCAACAACCGGATCGCGCCCAAATTGTTCTTCACCGTGTTGGCTTTGTTGTAATCGTTGAGATCACTCTCCAAAAAGGATTCAAAACCCACCAGGGCCAAAGAGAGTCCGTTGTCCGCCCAACGCTCGATCAGCTCGACGTTCCTCATGATCGAGTCCGACCGGATGTACATAAAGAACTTCTTTCGGAGCTTGGCCTCTTCCACTTGCTTGACGAACTCGGTCATCCGACGAGCATCGACCATCGCTTCGTCGTCGGTGAGAAAGATGTTGGGCTCATCAATGTCCTGGATTTCCTGGACAACCCGCTCGATCTCACGCTTTAAGTAATGACCATCGGTAAAGGGCCACAGCGAACAAAAGCTGCAACGGTAGGGGCAACCGACCGTGCTTCGAACGGCCGCGATGGGCTTCATCAACTTGTCGTAGTAATCGGAGCGGTGGGTCGCGACGAGGTCACGTGAGGGACGAAGGTACTCATCCAACTCGGGCTTGGCAGCTTTGGGGGTGACCACCTGCTTGCCATTTTCGTGGTAGGCAATCCCGTGAAGGTCTTGGTAGGACTCGCCTTGGTCTAGCCGTCGAATCAGCTCGCGAAACTGCCCCACACCTTCTCCCAAAACGATGGAGTCAATTTGGTCAGGGACATCGAAGTCAAACGGGCGAAACGTCGCGTGGTGACCGCCCACCATCACATGAGCGCTGCCGTCAAAGGTCTTCACTCTCTTGGAGAAGTCGAGGAGAGTGGGTACGTCCGGGGAGTCGCCAGTAAAGCCAACCACATCGGGTTTTTCTTGTTCGAGGATTTGCTCCAAGGAGACATCTCGTTCCATCCGCATATCACGGATGCTGACGTCGTGATCCTGACGAACGGAGCTTGCCAGATACTCCAGCCCAAGTGGCTCGTAGATGAAGACATCGTCTCCACCAATTACTTCAGGATTTCCAGGAGGGGTCACCAGTAGAATCTTCACGGCCGTACCTCATTTGCATAACCCACCAAAACGGTTCAACCTTACCAACAAACCGGATTTAGCTGGATAAGTCAAGGTTGTCATGGCCTTTCAAGCCCACTCCAACTACGACAGCGACCACACATCTTTTAATAAGCGGCCGTCCGATGCCATTGCCTTGAGGAAGCTCTGGCTGGCTTCTTCCTCCAGTCCACCTTCGGTTTCTCCTAAAGACTTCCACAGCGCCATGACGTCGTCGGCCATGTGTGTGTCTCCGCAAAGGTACGCGTGGCAACTCTCTTGTTGAAGGAACGCCCAAACTGCTTGGGATTGCTCCTGCATCCGATGTTGAACGTAGACCTTGTTTTCTCCTGGAAGCCGGGAGAAGGCAACATCCAAGCGGTCAATGATGCCACAGTCTCGGAGCCGCTCAAGCTCGCTCTGGAACAAATAATCGTTCGTGTTGCGACATCCAAAAAACAACCACACGGCCCCAAAGCCAGCCTCTTTCGGTGTCGCTGCGCCGGTTTTTTTCCACAGGAACTCACGGTATTGAAGCATTCCGACCAGTGGCGCCACACCCGTCCCTGGCCCCACCAACAACATCGGTGACGTTGGGTCCTTGGGATGATGAAACTCACTTCGACTCCGAAACACCCGAAGCATCTGCCCCGGGTGGGATGTAGCGAGATAATGAGAGCAAAGACCCGGACGAGTCTGTTCCCCCTGCAAGGGAACCTGCACCAGACTCACTGCGATGGAGAGACGGCCAGGCTCAAGGGTAGAGCAAGAAGCGATCGAGTAGTAACGGGCTTTTTGTTTGGGAAGCAACGAGATCGCCTGAGCCAAGGACAACGATGTGGACGGGAAGTCATCGAGCAATGCTGGCAAGTGAGGATACAACGTCGCCAAATGTTTGTCCGCCACTTCTGAGTCTGCACCCCGGCTGCATTCCTCCAAGAGATTGTCCAGCCGAATTTGATCTTGTGAGCTTGTTGCCGATTGCTTGAGAGCTTGCAGCAGCTCCATTGATGCTCCGTGCAGTGTAAGATCAAGCTCCTCGCTGAAGACCCGGAACGGCGTATTGGGGAGAGGAAAAGGAACCTTCCCACCTTTCACCCGAAACCAAGCATGAGGGGAGACTTTCAGCTGCTCACAGAGGCGAAGCACCACGTCCTTTGAGTTCACAGGAAAGACGCCGAGGTGATCTCCGGGTTCATAGCTCAAGCGCGGGTCATCGGCTTCCAACGTAAGCAACCTGGCGGATCTTCCAGGAGGCTGCTCTCCCTGCAACATCTCCACGTTTTCCAGCAATCGAACCTCAACCTCTTCCCCCAAACGGACGGTGGGAGTGGTCGGCGGTTTCTCCAGGTACTCGATTTGAAGCTTGGGAGAGTCGTCGTCACCCAAGTTACTGTCCATCCCAAAGACGCGGGCGATGCGCTCCAGCCAGGTGTTCATTCGTTGCGCCTGGCCGCTCATTTCGTCCCCTTTGTGCAAAGGCAAGAGTCGCTTTCCACCCTTGGCTGCGAGGAGTTCGTTCATCTTGATGCCGCCAGCGCAGTAATGTTCGTAGATGCTGCTTCCGATGCCCATCACTCCGAAAGGCATGCCGTCCAAACAATGAGGTGGCTGCTTTTGGAGCCAGGCGGCAAAGTCACGAGCGTTGTTTGGCAGCTCACCCACGCCAAAGGTGGAAGTAATCACCAACAACAAATCGGCCGAAGCGAGGTGCTCGGGCTTGCAATCGTTCATCGCCATCACCGAAGGATTCAAACGTTGCAATCGCTTGCTGGCACGGAACGCAAACGTCTCTGCCGTACCCGACTCGGAGCCAAACAAGATCAACACTTTGATGTTGCTCTGTGACTCGACAGCTTCGAGCTCCACCAAGGTGGTGTCAGCGTCAAGAACCTCCCACCGGTTGTATTGGTTGCGGTACTGAGGGTCGAGGAGAAACTCTCTCATCTCATGATGAAAGACTGGGCACGAGCTGCTGCTCATCGGCGGAACAATCCAGGACCAACGGGCCGGGCACTCTCGACCAGCCATCTTTTCACGCCGGTCATGGACAAGAAACTGACGGGAGGCAGTGTGATGATCCACCAAAGTGAGCCGCTGCTCTCGGAACGAATGGAGAATCGCAACATTCACTTCCAGGTGAACCCTATCCCGCCAGAGCGTCTGTTCGGACGAGGTGTCCAGGCCCATCGCCACCGCGATCGCTTCAGCCTTGTTGTAGCGGTGTTCATCCAGAAGATCCCGAGCAATCTCGGTCCCCATGAACCAACCATTAAAAGGAGCCAAGGTGTAACGAAGCCCGCCCAGATCCAGGCCGATGTTGCTGATGACTGGGATTGCATACCACTTGAGCCCAAGCTCACCAATGGCTGGGATGGTGGGGTGATGAATCTCCACTTCATCGACAAGATGCCGCGGAAGCTCATACATCCGTGGCTCTTCCCCAGGTACGTCAATGACGATGGGAAGAAGATCAAACTCCCCTTTGGGCTGGGGTGGATTCCAGCCTATCTCCTGAAGCTTTTCTGTGAAATGAAGGTTGTCTGGGTCTCCCAAGATAGAACCATCGGGCATCCGGTAACCTGCGTAACGAAGGAACTGTGTGTTCCAAAGTCGAGGACCCCATCGTTCGTGAGGTTCTTTGGCCCGAAACACAGTAATCACGCTTTGGATGCTGCCCTCGCCCCGAGCTTCTCGCAGGTGTCCCAGGATCTCCTGAAACATTTCATCCGGATCGATGACTTCCCGACAGTCCCGCACCTTCAGGCTCTTCCAGTGGACTCTACCGATGCACTTCACAGCATTCCGCCAGGCCACACGAGCCCCGTACTCCAGCTCTTCCTGGGTTTGGGTGTACGTCGAGAGGGTGAGAAGCTCTTCTTCGACTTCGTCCAAGCGCTCTTCGAGCTTCTCCGGGCTCCACTGCAGCTCTTCCGCGATCAATGACAGCCAGTTTTGAGCTTTCTTCAGGAGCCTTTGGTCATGACGGTCCAGCAAGTCCACGGCGACGCGAACAAGGGGGTCATACTCAAACTCCCGGATCGCTTTAACAATGGGGGTATAGATAAAATGATGATAGAACCGATAAAAGGCGGACTGGCGGCCTTTGCGTAGTTCATCCCGCTCCAGTTCTTCCAGGATGAACAGCTCATCCAGAGCCCAGAGCCAGACTCTACCGATCACCTCCCAGTCCTTAACCTTGCAACCAATCTCCGCGAACCACCGGGCGTAATCGTCGATGGTTTTCCATTGAATGTCAGGATCAGCGTGAGCCGGTTGGGCAGCCTCTCGCCCAAGGTTCTCCGTGTGGGGCAGCAATGAGCGGATGCAAAGGTCAAACAAACCAAACAGGATCTCGGGTGCTTCGTCCCCCAAGACTCCCATCCGACCTTCAAGCGAAGGATGCTCGTAGTACACCCTCTCCACAAAGGCTTCCAACGCGACATCTTGGTGCGCCTGAAATTTGTTCCAGGTGTCTCGGATGATCACCTTGTCGCGATTGGTAAGTTCAGCGTATCCAACCACAACGTCCGAGGTTTCAAGTGTCTTCCGACCAAAGGGGTCTTCCACCCAGTCGCGTTTGTATCGGCTTTCCAACAAAGGAATTCGTTTGTGACCCGGAGTAAACGTAACCATTCCCTTTTCCCATCCTCAGTGAACCAACGTCCCCGAAACTTGATAGGCTTACAATACCATGTTGTATCAAAAAAGACAGAATTGACTTGAGAATGTGGGGGAATAGGCAGTTGGTTTGTTAGGAATGGGAAGGAGAGCATAGATTGTGGGTAACAACGCAGACAAAGACACCAAGAGGTAATAATTAGGGACAGTACACGTTGCCATCGGAGCAAGCTTTGCAGGATTTGCCGTCTTTTGTGATTTCCTTGCAAGTCACGTTGTTGCTGGGCTTGGAACAAGACTTGGTTCCATCGGAGCATACTTTACAGATTTGACCGTCGTCGGCTTTGTACTCTTTGCATTCGACTTTGCTGGGCGTGTAGCATTTTTTGGTGCCATCCGTACAAGCCTTACAGATTTGACCATCGTCGGTCTTGTACTCTTTGCACTGAACGGGATTCGACGTTTTTTCGCAGTACGTTTTTCCGTCGGAACAAGCCTTGCAGTAGGAACCGTCGGGCGTCTTGTACTCTTTGCAAGTCACTTGGGTAGGCTTGTAACACTTCTTGTACCCATCAGTGCAAGCTTTACAAACCAAACCATCGGGCGTTTTGTACTCTTTGCATTGCACGCCGCTGTTGTTACCGCTAGAGTAGCAAATCGCCTTGCACTTCACTGCATCCAAACCCTTCTTCAGGCAGCCGTAGTAACAGGTTTTTGCATCGTCCTTGGGAGGGGTTGTTTTGGAACAATATTTGTTGCCATCGGAGCACACTTTGCAGAGAGTTCCGTCTTCGGCTTTGTACTCTTTGCAAACAACATCATGGTCCTTCGGTGCTTGTTTGTAGCAAATCGCCTTGCACTTCGCAGCGTCGATGCCTTTTTTCAGACAACCGTAGTAGCAGGTCTTTGGGTCGTCTTGGGTGGTGCCTTTGTCGCAGTATTCTTTTTTGTTGCCCTGGTCATCCCAACAAACTTTGCAGGCAATCCCATCGTCGGTCTTGTACTCTTTGCACTGGACTCCGCTGTTGCTGGGAGCTTGTTTGTAGCAGATGGCTTTGCACTTGGCAGCGTCGATGCCTTTTTTCAGGCAGCCGTAGTAACAGGTCTTTGCATCATCCTGCGGAGCGGGCTTGCTATTTGGTGCCTTTTTGGGCGGAACGCTCTTGGAAGGTTTGTTGTGTTTGCAGCCTCGTTTTCCTTTAACGCCAGACTTTCCCCAGATGCCCCCACCACCCATAGGTGCTTTTCCCGGGCTGGTGCGGTTGGAGCCTGTCAACCCAGAGCCTTCGTTGAAAAAGCCATCAGGTGAACCACAACCGGTACACACCCAGGTCAACACAACAACACAAACCATCACTTGTTTTTTCATCATGAAGCACTCCGTCTTCCAAACAGTTTCTGTTCCGTAACTCTACAGCCAAACAGAGAAAAAAGAAAGGCGCCTGAACTTTCCATCTGTATGTTTCAATAGCCTGACGGAAGGACTCTTCATGTTTATCCAATTTTTTTCGCTGCGTCCTCCAACACACCTCAGACCTGGTACATCTCTTTGTACCAAGGTTCAAACCGAGCCTCAACGTCATCCAACTCTTTCATCAGCACTTCCATAGATTTGTTGGCGTACGAATCGACATAGAGGTTGGTTTGACCCGTAGCCAAATGCAGGACCCAATAATCCAGAAGGTTGGAGTACAACGTCATCATAAAAGAAAAGTCGCTAGCAGGCTCACGACCCACATAACCGTTGCCGGCTCCAAACGTTTCATTTCGGACAGCGACCGAAGGATCATTGAGAGAGGGATTGTACGGAGGACGAGGTCGCAGCTCAAAGGCACCATGGGAGTTGAGGATCAGCGAGTTATTGACGTGGTCGTTTCCTTCCCGGATGGTCTTCGTCAATTGCTCCATATCCGGCAACGCAGGAAACTTTCTTCGCAGGACGCGGGAGCTGAAGGTCACCATGTTTCTGGCTGAGAAGAAAGGGTTGTCTCCAGACTCTTCCAGTGGAAGATCTTGCTCCAATCTCTTCTTAGCAGCGCTGCGAAACAAGACCCCTTCAGGTTCCTCAGAGAAATAATCCCCAGGCTGCAGATGCATTCGTTGCTCCAGCAGCCGCCAGGTGTTGTCCTGCTGCAAACGAAATGTTTGACCAATACCAATCACTTCCAACGTGTAGATCATTGGGTTTGAGAAGCTCCCTTCGCTGATAAAGAAAACGAGTCGAGGCAGAAACGTAGCGACAGATTTCTCTAGCTGTCAACTGCGAACTCGTTCAGAACGTGGCAACCCATTGAACCTTATTTCTTTGTTTCGGGTTGGGCCTTCGTTCGTCGTTGGAACAATCCTCGCAGCGCTCGCGTCCACAGCTGAACACTCCATAGCAAACCAAAGTCAAACCCAAGCATTAGCCGCAAATTTTGCGTCAGACCAGGAGCCCCCAATAGCAACTCATGCTGCAACTCAACATACCAATACCTACGAAACTGAAAACGAATGGCGTTTCGCAATCCACCGTACATTAGCGACTCATTGTCCACGGCAAACAACAGAGCTGGAGTATAGGCGATGGCCGTTGCGCTTGGGTTCAAGGCGAAGGTCACGGTGTTAGGAAATGTCCACATGAACCCAACACCCATCGAAAGTTTGCCCGGGAAATACGGTGCATCCAGGCTATAGCCCAGTTCCGGCAGCAACACTCCTCGAAAACCCCAAGGAATGTATGCCCCCAAATGAATGTCAAACGCGTACCCTGACTCATGGGACGACGTTTCACCTTGGGACGTTGGAGACTTTCCCGAAGAACGACGAGGGGGAGGTAGCGCAGTAGAAGGACCCCCACTTCCCAATGACACGGTCGGTACATTCATCCCCATGCCGACAGTCGCTCGCATGGAAAAGCACCCGGACTGCAAGAACAGCAACAAGCAACTACACACAAAGATGCTGAGTTTCAGTTTCCCATTCCATCGATACACAATTCGTTCCATACCACCCAACATCCTTGCAACGAGTCAACCCAATGGTATCTTTCAAGGTAACAAGGACAAACCTGAACGACAGCATCAAGTTTGAGGCCGAACCCCCCCCACGTCATCCCAAAGACATAGGCGCTCTCTGACCAACAGGGTAAAATCACACCCCACCCGGATGGAACGGATGTGACTCCTTGTCTGTGCAATCTGCGGACACCTCCCCTATACCAACAAACCAACGGCCTACGATTGCCAACAGATGAAACTCCATCTTGGAATCGTTCTGCAAAGACTGGTAGAATTGGATTCTCTCCAAGAAAAAGGTGGCGACCATCACGATGAGAAAACACATGGTTCCTACAGACAACAACCCAAAGAACTGGAAACGTTCGTTACAATGGAGCTTGGTTTTCCTCCTACTGGTTCTTCCAGCATGCAAAGAAAAACCTGAAGACAAGTTACAGAATCGCCTGGGACAGCAGCTCAAGCGCCATGCTATGAATGTGGCGGAGGTTACGTTACCAAAGTCTCATACACTCCCGCCCAAACTTGTGGCCCAAGCCTATCCTCCCTTGCCCTCTCACATCCCTGTCATGGTGTTTGTATCCAGCCAACATATCGCTATCGATGGAGAGGTTGTCGCCCGGTACAATGGAACGATGCCGAACCATTTCTTCCTCAACAAGGATCGTACTTCGTCGCGAATTGTTCCTTTGTACAAAGCCCTCCAAAAAGCAGGAGAGCGCTTCCCCAGCCCCAAAGCGTCCAAGGGTTCGAAGCAACCGAAAGGTCCCCGTCGATACTTGCTGTTGGCCCTGGGTCCAAAGGTCTACCGCTCCGCTATAGGGAAGACCATTTGGACAATGCTCCAATCCAATATCTTTTCTCACCCTGGCTTGAACTTAAGCGGATTTGTGATCGCGATTTGCCTGCGAAAGAAGCAGGGATTTCCATGTCAATTCCGCCGAATAGGAATGCACAATCGTTCGCTGGATCCTCCACTCATGAACTTGAGCAAGCTCAAATCCATCTATTCCATGAAATTGGATCAAGCCTTGATGGCGGTCGAGAAGCTACAATCGGAGCAGGACAAAGAAGAACAACAAACAACCCCGAAGAAACAAGAGACTCCAAGCTCCCCAAGAGAGCCACAGAAGAAAGACCTTCCCGAATTTGAGGACATTCGCTCTTCAATGAAACGCTACAAAGGTAGCATCACAGTTTCCCCGAGCCAGAGAGGCTATACCTTAAGGCTGGGTCGTGCGATCCCGAGAGGGTGTAACTTCAAAAAATTCTACACAGGTCCTCAGATCAAGCTACCCACTATTACAAAGGAGCACTCCACGATACGTTTGCCTGAATGTCTGTACAAGATCAAACAAGCGGCCCCAAAGGCGCGTCAGTTGGTGCTTTGCCCCTTCCATAGGAAGCACAACTGGCAAGAAATCGTGGGCGTTATTCAACAAACAAAGCTCTACAAAAACAAGCTACTGTATCCCAACTTTGTGTTCGCTTCCTGCTGTTTTCCATAAAAACCAAACATTGTTGTCACGGTTTGATACGCGGTCGGTTTCTCATCATCGAAAGCACGACGGAACAGAAACGTGTTCTAACTTGTACCAGGAGAAAACGATGTTTCAAAAGCTGACTGTGTGTTTCATGTTTGCCGGACTTGTCATGACTTCCTCCTACGCAGCGGAAGCGAGTAGCTGTAGCAGCGCCCTCAAGCAAGCACAGCTATCCTGTAGGAAAGACAAAAACTGCGTCAAGGTTGCAGTGTCCGCGACAAAAACGTTCGCCAAAGGCATCAAAGGGTGTTTCAAGGTCTTCAAAGAGTTGGGCTCCTGTCGGAAGGCCAAGCGAAGCTCGAAGAGCGAATGTCGAAAGGACAAGCGGGGCTGCAAACGAAAGTGTCGTAAGGGCATCCGAGGCATCAAATGTCGCGCAAGCTGCCGCAAAGCCAAGCGTCGATGTGCTGCCGCTGCACGAAAAGTCAAGCGCGCTTGCCGCCGAGAAGCTATCCACTCACGTTCTGCAAAGAACTGCAAGAACGCATCCCTCCTGACAGGTAAGATCCTGGGTTCACTCGCCAAAAAAGCTGGAAAGCACTTCAAAGCTGTAGCTATTTGTGTCGCCAAGCAAGGTAACTAAGACTCCCCCTGTATGTCCCTTCCCTTGTACCCCTTGTATTCTCCACTCCCATCGCTCCGATGGAAACTCATCCTTCAGCAAAGTAAGTATGTTATTCGAACGAACTACATTATGTGTTACTCAAGGTAAGTTATCTTTCTCAAAGCATAACACCCGAAGGGCGTGGCCGTAGTCATGGGTTTTCATCTCTTCTGTGATGGAAAATCCAAGACGGTGGTAGAGTTGACAAGCTTCGTGGTGAATGTTGTAGGTTTGGACTCTTGTCTTTGTTTTGTGATGCTGAATAGCATTCTCAATCAAGGTAGAGAGAAGTAGCTTTCCGAGTCCTTTGGATCGTTGCGATGGATGGACATAGAAGAGATGGACACGAACTCCATCAGGTCCATCGTCTCGACTGAGTATGCACCCAACACGTTGTTCACGATGCCAAGCAATCCAGCCATGGTTGCAGGGAGCAGTGGGCAGGTTTTGAAACTGCTCCAACCAAGATTGAACCACATGGGTGAAGCTATCATCAAAGCCAACAAGTTGAACGTAATGTCTCTCGTGTTGGTCCAGGATCCAGGCGTTGTCGGAAGATTGGTAGGGAGTGAAGGAGTAGGACATAAGAAGGTCAAGGTTCGCTTTGGGTTTATAGCTTAAGCTCTGCGACATTCAAAATCGAACGTCGGCGTTTCAAGATCAGGTTCTTTTCGACCACACGCTCCTGATCTGTGCCTGCGTTCATCACCATCACAACGCTCGCGTGGGTTTCGTTTCCGAGTACATTGGAGCGATGCCCGTAAAAATGCAACTTCACAGCATACGTTCCATCCAAGGAGCCAACGTTCTGGTATCTCTCTGGTCCGTAGCCACGGGTAATATCGTCAAGCAAGCTGCCTCCGTTTTTGGTTTTGCGATGACGGTAGTAGCACTTCTCCCCTGTTGGCTCAATCACCCACAGATCGATGTCAGTGTTGTCGGTGTTCCAAGTCACCGTGACACGTAACTTGGAGCGCTTTACTTTCAGCCCAAGTTCGATTTGTCGTTGGCCCAACAGAGCCGAGAGTTGATGTTCGCTCGTTTTGTGCCGCAAAGTCTGGCGGATCAGCATGGCGTATTCTTCCCGAGCGATCGTCTTAATCCGACCAAAGCGATTGTGCCACTGACCAGCCAGCAAGATCTCATAGAGGGCAGCGGCCAAAGCAAACTGCTTTCGCTGGATCAAAGCTCGGGCCAGATCACGGTACGAATGAGGCTCAAAGGACCGGCGCTCCAGCACACGAAGGAACACTTGCGCCGCTTCCGTCGGACGCTTCCAACCCATCAAATAGTAGCCAACCAAGCGCAGCGCCTGAGGGTTGTTGGGATGCAACTCAACAATACAAGACAGCGCCCTCACCGCACCGCCAACGTCTATGCCAACACGACGCTTTGCTTCTTTGGTGAATCCGTCAAAGACATTCCGGTCCTTAAGTCGAGTAGAGAGGTACAACTTTGGGACATCTTGCAGCTGCCAGGCTTTGGTTCCAGGGGTTGTTCCTAACGAAAAGTCATCTTCTTTGAGCTTGTAGAGGATCTTCATCACGGTTCGCCCCGAGGCTTGTTTAAGCATGTTGGAGCGCTTCATTCCCTTTCGAAGAAGAGTGATCCATCGGCCCCGGCTCGTCCGAACTTTGCCGCGCTTTGCCATCCAATCCACGATAAAGGATGCAACATCCTCTACCTTGTGGGACTTCTGGTGCTTTTCCAGACCATACTGTTTGTACTCTTTGTCCGTTTCCAACACGAGGAACGAGCAGTGCTGGTTGGGGATTCGGAAATGCTGGGAGTACGCGACAACCAGGTCAGTCAGTTTGGGGTCGTCCAATTCCATCAGCTGATTGACAGCCAATTCACCCCAAGCTCGTGCGGCCAACTCTCCCGAGAGCCCCAGCTTTGCAGACATTCGAAGGGTGACGGGTTTGCCGTTCAGCCGTCCTTTCACAACAAAGGTCGCTTTCCCGGCGTTAGCAATCTGAGCGGCGACTTCCAAAGAACCGCCCGGATAGACGCTGGTTTGACGCCCTGCAACCAACAACTCGGAAGCTCCTACCCCTTTCACCGCGACTTGCTCAACAAACAGAGCCTTCCGCTGGTGAGCTGTCGCGCAGCGTGCCAACTCCGACCGTCCCAAACAAGAGAACAGAGCGCCGCCTTTGCGAACCAACCGCTGCATCAACGCGGTATTCTCGGAGCCAATACCCAGCTGGTAAGCAAAGAAACGGGGGTTCTTCCAAACGCTCTTACGCTGAAAGGCAGCAAGCACCGCGTCAGCTTGTGACTCTCCCCAGTTCATTTGCCCATCGCTGAGCACAAACACATCCAACGACTTGCGAGAACCGGTCTTCCACTTGGGCTTGGCCAACATTTGCATCGCACTGTTTAAGTTGGTAGCCCCCTCCAGAACGATCGATTGGAGACGACCGAACAAGGCCTTCCTCTCGGCAGCGTTGTTGGAGATCCAACCTTTGGGCTGGCTCCAACGTGCGCTCACATCGAACAAAAGAACATTAAACCTCTTGAGATGAGCTTCGTTGCGTTGAAGGATCTGGCGCAACAAAGCAACGTGCGCAGCGAACAAATCGGGATTGGCAGAGAGTGAGGTGTCTAGCAAAAAGACAGCTTGCGGAGACACAGCGACTTTTTGGCTCACAGGGAAATTGAGCTTCATACGAGCCAACACATACTTCTTGTTGGTAATCGGGTCAGCCCCAGCAACCCAGGACAACGAATTCTTCTTGGGCTTGAAGTAAAAAACAGCGTCCCTGTCAGGCTTGTTTTCTTCCCAATAACATCGCAAGAAACCTTTCTTGGACTTGCTTCGGCAACGGATCTTACGAAGGTTGCTGCGACTCAAAGTGCTGAGTTTGCCGTCGTGAAAAAGAGAAAAGTCGATGGACTTGGCCACCTCGTTGGGAAAACGGAACCGATACAACAGGTTGCTTTGCAATTCAGGCAATGTCTCTTCGTAGGCAAGAATGATCCGGTTGTATCCCCGGCTTGGAATGGGAAAAACCTTTCCTTGAAAGGTGTTGGGGGCGTCTTGCTCCAGGAGCGCAGGGTCGATTCGCTGGCGTGTAATCTCCTCGAAGACTTCCCGCCCTTTTTCAGCCGGAACCAATCGGGCCTCCCGTAAGTCACCCCAATCCTGCTTGTTGGAGATGCGAGCGATTTGGGCAGGCTGCATGTCAACAAGTCGCCGAGGCTGCGGCCCTTTGCCAGAAAAGAACTGTGGGGTTCGCTGTCTTTGTCGCCCAACGAACATTGAGTAATACGAGATAGAAGCCCCAGCAGGCAGGGTGTACTTGAAGGTGCCCTGTAAGGTTCGACCGTGTGGATTGTAATAGATATGGTCAATCACGGTGCGGGCCCGAAGACCCTCCACAGAAACAGAAACCCTCATCTTTTGAAGGGTGAGATACTTCCCGCCTCCCACAGAAACTTTGGACAGGACCGTGTTGGACTTGCTGCGCTGCCACACTTGTGGCTTCTTTTTCTTTTCATCCTCGGGTTTTGCCTCCTTGGAAGCAACCGCCAGAGCTTGCATCGGAGCAGGAGAATTCACATCAAGATGGGACCTTCGTCCACGACTTTCACGAGCTTTCTTTGGTGAGGGTTTGGCAACTCGCTTGCTGGAAAGCTGAGGGGCCATTTTCTGGCAGCTCATCAAGCAAGAGACGAGGATGAGCAACACGAAGCCCAATCCACGCCAGCAGACGGAAGAGGTCATACACGATCCTGAGAGTTGTTGAGGCAACCTATTTCGATTCATCGATTTTCTCCAAAGGCTCTGTGGTACAGAAAGACGGTCTCAACCTGTGATGTTGGAATGAAAACGCAGCTTCCCCCAAAAGGATTTATCCTTGAACGTTTCACCCAACATCGCAATCTGGAGGAAGAACGACTCAACTCCTATTGTTCTTACAGTGGCTGTGCGTTTTTTCGGAACACAATGAGACAAGCACAGAAAAGAGAAGCTCCGCAAAGATGAGCAGAACAAGACACATAGAACATCGCACAGAGTTCTTCGAGAACCAAGGGAGATCGGAACCCGAACTTCGTGTTGACTTGTCCAGTGATTTGGCTAGGATGATGCTGCACCAATCCCCGACTTGCTCAGGCTTTGCTGCATCTTTTCGCGGTATTCACGGCGCCAGGGAAACCCAACCTGTTGTCATGATGTATGACCCTCTCCGTTTGGCGGGTGGGAAAGTCTCATCTTCGCTGAAGAAACGGACGACTCAAGCTTGTTACAGAGGAAGAAGCAACCATGAGTTTGCTGCGATATAGTTTTCCAACTCAAGTACTTTCCGGCCCCAACGCGAGCGATGCGATCGCAGGATGGCTTTTGGACCACGGCTGCAAAGCTCCACTTGTTGTCACAGACCGTGGCCTGGCCAGCTTGCCCCTGACTCCCGCGTTTGTGAACCAACTTCGTGAAGGTGGAGTCACACCGTCATTGTTTTCGGACCTCGGCGGTAACCCCGTGAAGTCTCAGGTCACCGCCGGCGTGGAGGCCTACAACCAGTCGGGCTCAGATGCCATCGTGGGTCTCGGTGGTGGCGCAGCCATGGATGTTGCCAAAGCCATCGCCTTGATGGTGAATCATCCCGGCGACTTGTTTGATTACGAAGATGGCAAACCAGGCGCTCTTCCCGTGAATCAACCCATTCCTCCCATGGTGATGGTTGCCACCACCGCAGGAACGGGAAGTGAAGTGGGCCGAAGCTCTGTCATCTCCGACGATGAAACCAAGGTCAAAAAGATCATCTTCGATCCCAAAATGTTGCCGAACCTCGCCATTTTGGACCCCAATCTGACGTTGTCGTTGCCTCCAGGCATCACAGCCACCACAGGACTTGACGCCCTCTGTCACTTGGTCGAGGCGTTTGTGGCCAAAGGAACTCACCCCATGGCCGACGGCATTGCCTTGGAAGGCATCCGCATGGTGGCAGAGAACCTTCGCGACGCCTTTGACTTCGCCCGTCTGCAATACGGAACAGACGAAGAGAAGGCTGCCAGCAAGGCTCGACTGGGAGACAACAACACCGAAGCTCGTCATGTCGAAGCGCGCGAAAAGATGCTCAACGCCTCGATGATGGGAGCCGTCGCCTTCCAAAAAGGACTGGGCGTAACCCACTCTCTCGCACATTCTTTGTCAACAGTGTGTGATCTTCACCATGGTTTGGCGAATGGTATATTAATGCCACATGCGATGCGATTTAATGCGAAGGCCGTTCCAGAACGGTTTGTTCGTATGGCACAGGCCGCTGGATTGTCGTCAGCGACCCCTGATTCTTTTATCGATTGGCTAGTACAGCTGCAAGATCAACTCTCCGTTCCACGACACTTGAAACCTGCAGGCGTCACGGAAGACCATGTGAATGACCTTGTACACTACGCCGTTTTGGACGGTTGTCATCAGTCGAACCCATGCCCTGTTTCCGAAGCTGACTTCCGTACACTCTTTCATGATGCAATTGGAGCCTAGCCCATGCTCAACGTGACCAACCCCGCTACTGAAGAAGTGCTCGCGACGATCGAGGAAGACACTCCCGAATCCATCGCAGCCAAATACCAGGCAGCCCGTCAGGCACAGGTCCTGTGGTCCGAACGCTTGTACGTTGAACGATCCAACGTTGTCCGTGAGTTCCGTCGGCTGTTGGAAGAAAACGTTGAGGAGCTGGCCAAAACCCTCAGCCAAGAGATGGGCAAACCTGTCAAACAAGCTCGCAACGAGATCTTGGGCGTACCTGACAGGATTGATTTTTTCCTCGACCAGACCGCAACGATCATGGCCACAGAGACGGTCTTTCGGGAAGAATCCGAAACTGTGGTGTCTCTCGCAGAGACCGCATCTTCTGATACTGACCCAGAGTTGCAAGCCGTTCCTGACGAAGATGACAACATCGACACCAACCCCGAGTTGCAAGCAGCGTCCGACGCCGACACCATCTCTCCCGAAGGAGGCTTCGAGCCTCCCAACACACAGACGGATATGCAAGTTCCCACCGAGTTGTTGGCCCCTCCCATTCGACACGAAGAGCGCATCAGCTACGATCCCCTCGGCGTCGTTGCCAACATCTCTGCTTGGAACTACCCCTACTTTGTGGGCGCCAACGTCTTCATTCCCGCGATTCTTACGGGAAGTGCGGTGCTGTACAAGCCCAGCGAGTTTACCACGCAAACAGGCCAAGCCATCGAGAAGTTGTGGGCCGAAGCGGGCCTTCCCGAAGGTGTTTTTACGGCTATCGTTGGGGGCGGAGCAGCTGGCGCAGCCCTTCTGAAACAGCCCGTGGATGCTGTCTTTTTCACAGGCTCTCACGCCACAGGCAAGAAGATTGCAGCCGCCGCAGCGGAGCTTTTGGTGCCTGTCCAATTGGAGCTAGGCGGCAAAGACCCCATCTACGTTCGAGCCGATGTTCCCGTGGAAGAGGCAGCCGAAGCTCTCGCCGATGGCGCCTTCTACAACGCGGGTCAAAGCTGCTGCGCTGTTGAGCGGATCTACGTTCACAGTGACATCCACGACGAGTTCGTGGAAGCCTTTGTGAAGACAGTAAAGGGCTTTGTCGTGGGCGACCCACTTGACGAAGGCACCTACCTCGGTCCCTTGGCTCGCAAAGAGCAACAAGCAGTGCTGGAGGCCCAGATAGCTGACGCCAAAGCCAAAGGCGCAACGGTCCTCGTTGGCGGTCAAGCCAAAGAAGGAAAAGGCTATTACTTTGAGCCGACCGTACTCACCGGCGTGGACCACACCATGGACGTGATGAAGGAAGAGAGCTTTGGCCCCATCATCGGAATTCAAAAAGTAAGCAATGACGATGAAGCCATCGAACTCATGAATGACACGCGATACGGTCTGACCGCGGGCGTGTACACAACAGACCAAGACGCTGCGCTTGGCTTGCTCAAGAGGCTGAACGCTGGCTCTGCCTACTGGAACTGTTGCGACCGCATCAGCCCCAAGTTGCCCTGGTCCGGTCGTGGAGACTCGGGCCTCGGAAGCACTCTCTCTCACCTGGGGATTCGGGCGTTCCTGAAGCCCAAAGCCTGGCACCTTAAGAATCCCTACCTCGCGTCGTGAGCACCTGGTTTGTACTACCTCTTACTCTGCTTCTTGTTCTTCCTCCGTTTTTGTTGGGAGGAGTGCACACCCTTACGTACGGAGCCTTGGGTGGACTGGCTTGCTGTGTAGCAGCGCTGTTGGGTTGGAGAATCCGCAGCCGGTCTGCACAGCTTCATCAGTCCATCTACCTCAGCCCCTGGTTTTTCCTCTTTGCAGCCGCTTGGCTGTTCACGTTACTCCAACTTGTACCTTTGCCTCCGGGGTTGCTCTCCACCTTTGCTCCTGAAACCTACAAGGTCTTTCAAAACACCCTGGGTGCTGTCGGACTCTTGGACGCAGGAAGCTGGCAAGCCCTTAGCTTGGCCCCTCCCGAAACAGCCGGAAAACTCGCCCGAGACACAGCGTTCCTTGTCGCGTTCTTGGTCCTCCTCCAGTGGGCTCATCAACGCGCACGGGTTCGACTTCTTATGTCGTTTTCGATCATGTCCGCCCTCTCTTTGTGTGGGCTGGTGTCCTTCCAAACTCTGGTAGGGATCGAACGACCTTTGCTTGGACTTGCCAAGGTCCAGAGCACCAACCCTTCCCTTTTCTTGGGGAATCCTTTCCTAAATCCCGAGCACTTCAGCAGTTTCCTGCTCTTCAACACCCTGCTCACCCTGCCCTTGTTTATCAACAACATCCACACGAGAGAACGACTCGGTTGGGCGACAGCCTTTGGCATCCTCTTTGTCTTCTTGTTGCTGAGTATGTCGGTGACTTCGGTGGTGTTGTGTTGTCTTGGAGTGTTGATGTTTCTGGGATTCCTGGGCAAGCGACTGTTTGCTGAACAAGAGGACGACCCCACCCAAATCGATCCTGCGTACGCCCCCTTGCCGTTCCTCAACATTTCGCCAGCAACGGCTCAGCCGCTCTCCCAAGACGGCGCAATCAAGCAGTACCCCTCCTCACAACGGGCTCAAGAAGTTGAGGCAGAGGCAGCGTCGGAGCCCCCCAAGAAGAGACGCCTGTTTAAGAAGAACTACCAACGCTCTTCTCGCGATCCGAAGCCAGTCTGGAAGGGATGGAAGTTCATTTGGCAACGTCCGATCCTTCGAGTGGTGTTTGCGGTTGCCGTTCTTATGCTGGGTTACGTTGTCGCTTCTGGAGTCCAAAGTACAATCTACCGGCTGTCTCCAAGCTCCAAACTTGCGCACACTGCGAGCTTTGCGGACAGCCTTTCGATGACCACGACGCTGACCTCCCACTACCCATTGTGGGGCACCGGTCGTGGAGCAACCCCTCTCGCCTGGCCTCGCTTTGCCTCGTTAAAAGGTCCGTACCAAGGCAAAAAAACGGTAACACATGTCGAGTCATTCTGGCTTCAGCCACTCGCAGACTGGGGCCTGCTGGGCGTGGTCTTCTTGTTGGCCTTCCTCGGTCTTCTCGGGTTGACCCTGATGCGTTGTCGAGGGATGTTGGAGCGAGGTCTGTGGATTGCTCTTACAGTCTTGTTTCTCGACAACATCGGCAGCTTTGGCCTCGCACACCTTGGTGTTGGCATTCCCTTCGCGATGTTTCTTGGTTCGCTGGTTCGGCTCCAATACAACCGTGACGAAGAAGTTCGCCGATACTCACTGAACAGCTACCTTGGAATCCTGGGTGTGGCGTTTCTCTCCCTTGCGTTTTGCATCCCTTACGCTCGAAAGTACCCGTACACCAACTCGGCAGGTCACTGGTTGGGCGTCAAAGCAGCAAAGCCACAGCAACGGAAAGCAGCGCTTCAGCGTCTCTTAAAGCACTACCCCTCAGATTACTTGGTGGCTTCGCACTTAACGGAGTTTTACGCTCGCTCCAATCCATGGAAACCGAAAGAAGCCATCGCCTGGAGCGAACGAGGTCTGTTCTTAAATCCAACGGCCCCAGCCCTCCATTTGTATCGGGGTTATGTGTTTGCACGGCTCACCCAATCCAAACAAGCCGTGGAGTCTTTGTCCCAAGCAGTCTTGTACCAACCCAAGCTGTTGAAAAAAGCGGCACAGGTCGCTGTTCAATTTCAATTGGAACGAGAGATTCTTCACTCATCCAAGTCCGTCCCTCTGCTTGCTCAGGTTCTCAAAGTCTCTCCCAAATGCCAGAAGCAACCCACCGTCTGCTTGACTTGGACTGCCGGAGCACACAAACGCTTCCCCAAAGAGTTTTTGTTGTACCGCGAGCAAGCATTCCTCCAATGGAAACAGCTCCGTGCAGCGTTGCAAGACGATGACGACGACAACGTACAAGCCTGGAAGAACAAGCTACAAAGCACGTTGAAGGCTCTGCAAAACCGACTTCCCAAGGCACACCCTAACTTTGAAAGTTTGCTGAAGGGTTTCTTAGCGGAAGCTTCGGCCGATGTCGCCTCGGCTCGAGAGCACTACAACCGTGTCATCCAATCCAACAATTGCTTTCAATGGGACGCCTTCCAAGCCCAGTACCATTTGTTGGCAAAACGAGGCAAAACCGGAGCTTTGCAGAAGCTGTTTGAACGTGTACGTCACTCGTTCCGTCAGCCCAAACGGGCAGCACTCGTCGCCTACCGAGAAGCGATTATGCTTCGGCTCATGGGCAAGCTACAAGAATCCCTTGTCCGGTTTGGCTCCGCGACTCAGCTCGACCCCCAAAACAAATACTGGCTGGGGATGGCCAATGTCTGCAAACAGCTCAAACAATACCGATGCACCGTACGAATCTACAACCGACTCGTTAAGCAAAAACAGTTTGAATACTTGAAGCCAGAAATCAAACGACTCAAACCCTTCACCCTGGTTCAATAGTCGCAGTGCCTCACCTCAAGGACGCTTGGACGAGTTGGGCGATTTGTCTTTGATGATCGCGATTCGATTCATCCGAAAGCGGTCTTGCTGGAATCGAACCTCTTCCTCCACAAAGAACAACAGACCCAGCTCCACCGGCGATTTCTTTGCGTTGTTGGTAGGAACGTCGACGTCAAAATACAGCCCCGGCTTCATTCTCCTTTGCAACACCGGCTTTGTCTTTTGAAGCTCGGTGGAACAATACAGCGCGAGAGGCGCGTAACGAGTTGCATACGACTGACGAGGAATCCACCCATCTGTATTGCTGCGAACATGCCGACAAAACAACCGAAGCAGAGGGGACTGGATTTCATGACAATCCCGCTTTCGGCTGCAGGTTGCCTTGGGGAAATGAAACACCCATAGATTCTGCTTTTTGCTAAACCTGTACGACCCCTCCCAACGAACCGTGTATTTTTCATTCTGCACTTCTGCTCGGGGCAACCTTCGACTTGAAAAACTCACCCTGGACACATACACCCGATGGGCCGAGTGCAACAACGTAAGCCTGGCGCGTTTGTGAGGCAGCCTCTGCAAGACAAAGTCAGACTTGTTGGAGATCGAATAACGAGTCCGGCTGCATCCACCTCGTTTCTCTTCATCAATGGCAACTTTGTACGACGGCTGGATCGGTGTGGGTTGTGAAACGGGTTGAGGTACAACCACAGGCCGAGGGCTTGGACGTGGCACCACTCTTGGTTGTGGAGCAGCAATCTTGGTGGAAAGAGACTTGCACTGGAAAAGAAGCAAACCACACCCAAGAAGAAGCAGTCCTCGCCCGAGTGAAGCGATGGTATGGCGCATGATTGATGTCCTCCCAAGCACTGAAAGTAAAACAGCCTAGGAGGTCAATGTATAACATCCTGATTGGATGGGCTATCTTCTTCGGAGTGGCCGCCTGTCATGAGCAGTCCAAGCTCGGCTTCGTTGGTAGACTTGGGGCTTCGCATCGCGACAATTTGCCCTTCGTAGAGCACAGCAATTCGGTCACACAACGCGAGAAGTTCAGGCAACTCCGACGACACCAACAAGATCGCGGCGCCTTGCTCTCTGCGCTGCAGCAGCTGAGCATGGATGGCCTCGATAGCGCCGATATCCACACCTCGTGTGGGATGGGCAACAATGTAAGCCTTCGCGTTGGGTCGCATTAACTCTCGCGCCACCACGACCTTTTGTTGGTTGCCTCCAGAGAGAGAGCGGACCGGTAGATCCGGGTTATCCGGCTCGATCCCAAAATCATGGATGGCTTGTTCTGTGTGAGCACGAAGAGAAGATGTGTCGATCCAAAAGCCACCTTCCGCAAACTGTTCTTCCTGATGACGTCCCAACAAGATGTTCTCGGTTATTGGGAGGTCGAGGACGAGTCCTTGAAGCTGCCGGTCTTGAGGGATGTGGGCAAGTCCAGCAGGAAATCGTTCTTGCACCGATAGCTTCTCGATAGCTTGTCCCTCAAGATAGATGTTACCCGATTGAAGCTTTCTTAATCCTGTGATGGCTTCGAGAAGCTCCCCCTGGCCGTTGCCTTCCACCCCTGCGATGCCAACAATTTCTCCCCGGTGGACATCCAAGGAAACACCCGACAATGCGGCGAGACCGCGGTTGTCCTGCACTTGAAGATTGTTTAAGGACAAGACCACTTCAGAGGTGTCTTCTTCTTCAGCCATAAGCTTCACTGGGGAAGGCGGCCGCCCCACCATTAAGGCAGCTAACTCCTCTTCCGAATGTTCGTCAGCGCTGACGTCTGCAACATATTTCCCTTTGCGCAACACCAAGACTCGATGGGCCAACGACCGAACCTCCCGCAGCTTGTGGGAGATAAACAAGATCGTTAAACCATTGCTGACAAGCTGCTTGAGCGTTCCGATTAGTTCTTCCGTCTCTTGCGGAGTCAGAACAGCGGTGGGTTCATCGAGAATAAGCAGCTCAATGTCTCGGTACAGCGCTTTAAGAATCTCAACCCGTTGTTGCTCTCCGACCGACAAGTCCTCCACCACAGCATCAGGGTCTACCTTGAGTCCGTATGTTTTGGAGAGGTTACGAACTTTCTCCCTGGCTGTCTCTTCGTCAATACTCCCCATGTTGTGGGGTTCGCAGCCCAGAACAATGTTCTCCCAAACCGTAAAGCGAGGAATGAGCATAAAATGCTGATGCACCATCCCAATGCCCTGCTTCATCGCATCGGCAGAGGAGCGAAAGGACATGGTCTGTCCCTTCCAAAGAACCGCTCCTTCCGTAGGTTGCAGCATCCCGAAAGCCACCTTCATCAGGGTGGACTTCCCTGCTCCGTTCTCTCCAAGAATGGCATACACCTGTCCTGACTTCACCGAAAGATCGACCGATTGGTTCGCCACAACCCCGCCAGGGAATCGACAGGTGATACCTTGCAACTCAAGAAGCGGAGACGTGTTCATTGGCCTGTAGCTCCGATAACGAGGATTCAGGATAAGCAGTTCAAGGAACAAGCTAGGGTTTGCGTGGCGCTGGTTTCTTGGAAGAACCTTTGGGGCGACGCACCTTGTTGGGCTCAAAAGGCACATCAATCTTACCTTGAATGATAGCCATGACCTTGCGCTTCAAGACAGCATCAAAGTTCTTGGGCAGCCGGTCTCTGCTGTATTTGCAGTCGGTGACTCCCACACCACTCTCTGCGAGACCAAACCGGTACACCCTGGCTTCGAGTTTGCCCAACAGAAGATTCTTGATGGATTCAAACACCGACACATCAACCCGCTTGATCATCGATGTAAGAACCGAGCCTTTGGCCAAAGCGTCCTGGTTGCCGTCTACACCAATGATGTACTTGCGGTCATCAACTTTGGGGTGCTGTTGGTTCCACTCTCTCGCGGCTTTGATCGCTCCAAGCCCCGATGAACCCGAAGCATGGAACACAATGTCTGCGCCCTGACCAAACTGAGTTTGCGCCAGCTTGTGACCGCCGGCAGGATCATGAAACGCCTTGGGAGACGCCCCAAGATACGAAACAATCACCCTTGTGTTGGGGCGTGTATCCAGCACCCCTTGCACAAATCCAGCTTCAAACTTTTGGATCAAAGGGAGCTTCATCCCACCCAGAAAGCCCACAACCCCAGACCGGGTCGACAGCGCAGCCAAGACACCAGCAAGATAGGAGCCTTCGTGTTCTTGAAACACCAAGGACGTTACGTTGGGGAGCTTGATCACCGAATCAATGATGGCAAACCGCAGCTTGGGGTACTTCTTGGCAACATCTTGAAGAGCCCGTCCCATCAGAAAGCCCACACCAATGATCAGGTCAAATCCTTCTTTGGCGTAGTTTTCGAGGTCTTGTCGGGCAGCAGCGTTTTCACGAGGCTCCGAGAAACGAACCTGCACACCACGAAAGAGCTTCTTGGCGAGCATTAAGCCATCGTAAGCCGAGTCGTTGAACGACTGGTCACCGCGACCGCCCACAGAGAGTACAATCCCCACTCGAACTTGCTTCGTCTTTCCCGTGGTTGCTGCGTTTCGCCCGGGTCGCATCACGCCACCCAGTAGAACGAGTCCAAACATCAACCATACGCTTGCGGGCCAAAACCAGGAGCGCTTCATGATGACAACCCGCCTGTCTCAGGGTTGAGACCTAGCTCTTTCATACGGAGGGCTGCCGCAAACAAGTAGTCGTAACACTCGGATTGGGTTTTGGCTTTAATCCAGTCTTTGCCCCAAACATACACCCCATGGCCCCGAACAAGGACAGCCTGACTTTTGGGATACTTGTCGATGGCTGCTCCCATCGTGTCGGCCAATTCGGCTTCGTGGGCGGTGTTCTCAATGATCGGAACTTCGTGCAGGTCAAACGCTCCCACCCCTGTAATGCCCTTAAGCATTTCCATGTTGGAGATACGAAAGACGTCGTCATAAAGAAGGGTCACAAGCATCGCGTTCATCGAGTGGCTGTGAATCACAGCACCCGCGTCTCTCTTCTTGTAAGCGTGCATAAAGAGAGGCTGGCAGGCCGACACTTTGAACGGCTTGTCGGGGCTCTCCACCACGCCACCTTCAGCGTCCAACACAAACATGTCAGACGGGAGCATCCGCTCTTTTTGAACGCCGCTGGGAGCCATGATGATGCGCTCCCCCAAACGAACCGAGATACCTCCGCCAGTGCCAGTCACCCAGCCTTGGTGGTAGAATTGATGACACAACTCCACAAGCAGCTCGCGAGCCTGCTGCTCAGAAAGAGCCGCGTTAGCATCCAAATGAGGAGCCACTGTGGGAATGTTGGAATAGGCCGGAGTCGACATACAACCTCCTTGCATTCGGAAGCGTTGGGGAAAGAAGACAGACCCAAGAACCCAAGTGAGATTAGTCTTCTGGAGTTTGGTAGGGTTTCACGCCAAGGATGGTAGAGACCTTAACGAGCTTGAAACCTTTCCGTTTGAGTCCTCGAATAATACCTGGAAGAGCCACCGCTGTGTAGTGGCCTCCCTTGTTCATGTGCATCACGACAATGGAGCCGTTTTTCGCCTCTTTGAGGACATGGCCCGTCATGATCCTCTTGGTAAATTTGGGGTTGGGATCTCCGGAAGGTAGATCCCCCAAGATGGTTCGAAGACCCAACTTCGCAGCGACACGCACCACTTTCTTGTTCGACTCAAAATAAGGAGGCCGAAACAAGGTGGGGATCACACCCAAGTGAGTATAGATAATTTCTTGCGTCCAGCGAAGCTCTCGAATCAGCCGTGCGGTTCGCACCCTCGTCAAATGACTGTGCAGGTAGGTGTGGTTGGCAAACTCAAAGAAAGGATACTTGGCCAACCATTTGGCTTCGCGTTTGTGCTCCAAGATCCACTTGCCGCCAACAAACAAAGTCGCGGGAGTCTTTGTTCTCACAAGGATTTGAGCAATTTTTCGGTCAAACCGGCTTCGACTCCTCCAGGAGCAAGCATCAAAGGTGAGAGCAACCCGACGAATCTTTCGCGAGCCGTAGTTCCATGGAATCGGCTTTACCGGGTTCACGTAAGGAAGAACCTTAAGCTTCTTGACCCGTGGTGGACGAAACCATCGCTCCCTGTAGGTGGGCTTGTACCACTTGTCCTTCACCACGACCTTCCGTGGAGGCGCAGGTCGCTTTTTCTTCAAGCGACGAGGGGCAGGGCTGGTTTGTTGAGCCTGAACAGCCTTCGGAGAAGTGGTTCTCGATCGCGCCGGGGCTTTGGACGCGAGAGGAGCAAGTCGGCTTGGTTGTGGTTTGGTTTGAACAGAGGCAGGCTTTGAGGTCGTTTTGCGACAACCCATCACCACGAACACGAGCAATCCCAGTCCAAAAAGAACGAGGGTGAGGAGCGAACGGTTCATCCATGAATCCTTAAGAGGCACCAGTTTGTCGTCGGCGGAAAAAGGCTCTCAACTCATCCACAGGTTCCGTGTCGGTCTGCAGAACAACGAGATCAAGCTTGAGCGTTTGGAACACTTTGCGCAGACTTCCAGGCGAGGTTGGCACCGGAAGTTGGGTTTCATCCTGATGGTGGCCTCTTCCCACTCGAACCACTTGGAACAAGTCAGGTTGCTCCAGATCTTGAAGGACAATGGAGGAGGCATCACCGCTGGATGTTCGAAACCAGACCAAGGCCAAGACAGCCAGGAAAGTCACAGCAAGGGCACAGTACAACAAACTGCCCCCCGCCGTAAAACCCCAACCCAACAACAAGGCAACCCAAACCCCCATAACCCAGCTTCCAGGGTGCAAGAGAAGCGAAGATGACCCATCGAGTGGCTGTTCCCGTGGACTCCATCGCAGCGAAGACTCCACAGGGTCACGGAGCAAAAGAGGAATCACTTCGCAGCGTTGGGATAGACGTTGCCAACGAGCAGACTCGTCCATTTCAAGAAAGTCGGAGAGAAAAAAGAGGATGCTGTGTCTGGGAGCGACACGGTTGAGAAACTCAAACACATTGTCGCGAGGTCCTGCAGGTAAGGCTGGGTCCACATCCTCTGTGGAAGAGAGGTTCGCCTCGTCTTTGCCTTCGTAGGAAAGGATCTCCCGCACCAATCGCATTAAGTGTGTACGACCCCGCTGGGGTTTGACGTATCGAACAACCCAGCCTCCGCTGTACATCAACAGTCCCACACGATCGTTGTTGGCCAGAGCGCTCATCGCCAGAATCATACAAACTTCAGCGCCCAGTTCTTGCTTGCTTCGCCAATGAGACCCGAGAAGCATGGAAGGAGAAGCATCCCACACTAAGAGGACGGTACGTTCGCGCTCTTCGACAAATTGTTTGACGTAGATGTCATCCATTCGCGCGGAGACATTCCAGTCAATCCACCGGATCTCATCACCGGGTTGGTAGGGGCGAACCTCAGAAAAGTCCATCCCACGGCCCTGAAACACCGACCGATACGCTCCGGCAAACATCGCCTCAACTTGCCGTCGTGATACAATCTCCAGTCGTTGCATCAAGGCGGCAATCCGTTCGGAGGTGTCCCCTTCGACTTCCCACCATCGAAATGATTTCTCTTTTCCAAGGTTACCGGAAGACTCAGACGTATTCGCCATACAAACATTTTCCGTGTGTCGGAGGGTTACTGCGGAACAATCTTGTAGATATGACCGCGACCGGAAGCAACATAGAGTTCGCCTTGATGATCCTCTGCCCAGGATGTGATCCGGAGCGGAGGCGTTTTCATGACCCTCTTGTCATCGTTAGGCTTTGTTCCATCCCAACGAACAGCGCGGACTTGGTTGATGCAGTAATCGGTGTAAAAGAATGTGTCGCGGTAGCCCGGCATCTTGCATCCGCGGTAATGATAGCCAGGCATCACTGAACAATACCTGGGAAAGCCTGTTTTGTATTGGCGAAGATGAAGGACTGGCCCAACAAGCTTCTTCTTGGCGCAGTGTTTGTCGTTTGCATAATCGAGGATGCCTTCCTTGCAACGCCAACCGAAGTTCAAACCCAGCACCTTTTTGGGAGCAAAGTTAATCTCCTCCGCTCGGTTTTGGCCGACATCACCAATCCACAAATCACCGGTGGCCGAATCGAACGATATCCTCCATGGGTTTCGAAGCCCCCAATGAACAATCTCTGGCAAGAATCCTTTTTTGTTCCGAAAGGGATTGTCAGGAGGGATCGCGTAGGGTTTCTTCCCTTCTGTTTTGTTCACATCGATGCGAAGGATCTTACCAAGAAATGTGCCTGGGTTCTGGCCATTTCCGATGGGTCCATGGGGATCACCACCTGCTCCTCCGTCGCCAACGCCGATGTAGAGATAGCCGTCTTGCCCAAACCGCAAAGCTCCACCGTTGTGGTTGCCTTCAGGCTCGGGAATGACCAGCAGCACCCTGGCACTTTTGGGGTCTGCCACTTCGGGGTTCGCGGAGGTGGTGTATTCAACGATGCGGACTTCACCCTTTCGACCGGTGAAGTAAATGTAAAATTTACGATTGAGTCGATAGTTCGGGTGGAAAGCCAGCCCCAACAAACCTCGTTCACCGTGGTTGGAGATTTGTTTTCGGATATTAAGGAATGGCTGCTCCATTAGCTTGCCATGACGCAACACTCGGATGTTTCCATGATTTTGTTCCAGAAAAAACAGCCGGTCACTGTCGTTGGGAGCAAACGCCAAATCGGTGAGCGGTCGCCTCCCCAAAAAGACAGGCTTCATCGTAAGCTTGGGGCGTCCCGAGATGGGAATCACTCCGTGGCACGAAAAAGGCGACTTGCCCGACTGGTTGGCCACTTTAGTAGCTTTGGAAACATAGGCTGTGGGACGCAACGTAACGGAGGCTAATTTTTTGTTGGCCTCATAAATCTTGCGTTGAAAAGGGTCACTCGGAGGACCGGAATAGCCATCCTCAGGTTCGGGAATCATCAAAAAGATGGAACAGGCCAGGATACCAACAAGGCTCGTTCCCACAATCCACTTAAATCCAACACTCATTGTGGCTTGGGTTCCTTTCATGTGAGGAAAGGTCAAAACAATCGATTGTCCCACTCGGACCCAAGAGTTAACTTGAAAGAAGGAAGTTCGTCAAGGAAGAAGCCATAGTCAATGTATAGGTACCCTGCAGAAGTAGGGTCCTTTTCCAGAGCCAGGTAAGCATCAAAGTTGGTGGGCTCTCCCCGCAAGGTCCGCTCTCTGCTCGATGAATCTTGTGTGAGTCGACCCTTTTGGAAGACACAAAAAACTCTTACTTCTTGGATTTGGAGTCTGTTTTCTTTCCTTTTTTCGCTTTGACCCACCAAGGTTTTTTCATGCCTTTGAACATGGGTTCCAGCCAAGAACATAATAATCCTTGAATGTACCAACGTTTTTTCGTCTGTTTCAAAAAAACAATGATATCGGTGCGACTGGTGTTGCCTTCGGCAAAGACAAGTAAGTCAAAGGCTCCAAACATCATGCTTCCTTGCTTGCCAAAACGTTTGGAGAAGCGATTCCCCTTGGGCGCCTTGGATGATGAAATGCGAGCATGAATGATAAAACGCTTGAAGTTTGTAGTTTGGGCCAACAAACCTTTTTCAAGAATAACCCGGAAGGGTGCAGGCATAGAGGGGGAGAAGGTTGATGTGAAGGCTTTGTCTTGCTTCATCAAGGCTTGAAAAAACTTGACCATCACCCCTTCAGGAGAGCTTGGGTCCGGGCTGGCTTTTTGCAACTGTTTGGTTTTGCATTCAATGGCAGGTATATATTGTAGCCAACCTTGAAAGTCACGTACTCCACTTTTCACCGTTTTGGCTTTCTCCCACTTGCACACGGTTTTGGGCTTGGGCTTTGCCGCCTGAACCTGGAAACAAACGAGTAGAAACAACATACACATCAAAGTGAAAACGGAGCGCAGTACAATCATGGAATCTCCTCCAACAAGGGGGCTTTCAAGTGAGAAATATCGCACGAACAGTACAAGGGTGACTTTATCACAGCAAGCCAGTTAGGGAGAAGCGGTGGGGAAAAAGAAAGAAGCGTATTCTTAAAATAGAAAAGGCCCGCTACTGTGAAGTAACGAGCCTTTTCAGAGTCCCGGCGATGACCTACTTTCCCACCAATGGCAGTATC
>SBHC01000013.1 GCA_006226375.1 Deltaproteobacteria bacterium
AAGATGACCAGCGGGGATGATAGGTAGAGAGTGGCTGCGAGAAGGCCGAGGGCTGCGCCAATATGACGGCGGCACAGCAAGAACAAAAACAGCGCCACTGTGAGATTAAGAAGAAGGTTAATGAACACGACCCCATGCAGGCCCAACATACGAGCAGGCAGGTACACAAGCATCATCAGGGGAGAGTACTTGTAGCCTTGGTACTGCAAACGAGGCCACTGTGTGTCGATTCGCTGTGTGTAGGGGTTGTGTCCTGTCAGGAGCTTGTCGTTGGCGTCCAGCGTGAGCGTGACCACATCGATGAGTCCAGAGCCATGGACGACATAGTGAGAGGCTTTGTAGGTATGCACTGCCAGGCAAACCAAGAAGGCAAGGACAAGCAGACCTGTCGTGAATTTGGAGGAGGGAGGACGAAGAGATTGTTTGCGAGCGAGGGTGCCGACCCAAACCGCCAGCAAAAAAACGATCATGGCGCGCTCGGCTCCAAAGCTCCAATCAAATCGGGAGATCAGATACATCCCCACAAACAAGCCGGGTATGATCATCAGCAAAGGCAACCACTCTGCTGCGTATCGTCGTCCCCATAAGCCTATTGTTGCGCCCCAATGCACCAGACGCGCCCGCCAAACCGCAAACATACGTTCCACTCTCCTCCACAGCGCACCACGTTGAATCCATTCTCTCTGTAAGATGATCCATTCGTATGTTGCGCCAATCCTCGATGATTTCCACTCGCGCATCATACTTGGGGGATAGCATCCAGTTCAAGGTGTCGATGGGAGCGATCTTGTGATCCCTGTTGGGGCATGCTTTTCCCGCTTCTACATGATCAACCACGTTGGGATCGATGATCGGGGATTCGTTGGAATGGAGCACGTTTGCTCCGATCGTCCTGACATTTTGACAAGTTGTGTTGTGGCTCACACGTGCTCAGGGCTCTTTTTGTGACTTGGCTCACTCTTTTATATTTTTTAGGTATTTATCAAAAAAACTTTGAAACAAAGTCGTGATGCTTCCGACTTAGGAAAGTAGAACTGATGAAAGGGAGACAAACTACAACCCACTCTTTTGGGGGGGTTGAAGAGCACGAGCAATGAGGAAACCAGTCATGAAACAGAGCACGAAACAAAGAGCAACACGACAATGGATGTCATGGTTTTCCGCAGCAGCACTGATTCTTGGAATGATGAGTGCGGCACAGGCTGAGTCCAATCTACCGAAGGAGCCTTCTTCCAAGGAGAAGAAAGAGCGCAAGGTAGCGATGGCTGACAAAGAGCCGACCGCGCCTGAATCGGTTGCCCAACGTGCGAAGTCTCCGTCCCGAACGGGTGGATGGCACATGAACCTGGAAGCCATCTCAACCACGCCCATCGACATCGGCGGTCGCTTGACCCTGGAAATGCCCGGCCGCATCCGCTTGTCGACCTCTGTGGGTGTGATGCCCGCTTTCAACGCTGAACTCGTCAACACCATAATGACAGGTGCTGGCTTGTACGACCAGCAAACCGCCAGCATCCTCAAAACCAGCCTGACAGGCTCGATCGTTTGGCGTTTGCATCTGGAGTGGCGTCCCTTCTCACAAGCAGGTTTTTACCTGGGTGGTGGTTACGGCATGGTGGTCCTCAACAGCCGAATCACAGGCGCAAGTCTGGCCGGTCTTTCCTTGGGAGTGCCTGCAAGCCTCCTGAACGCCGCAAGCTTCAACATGAACTCCACGTTGCACATGATGAGCGGCGAGTTGGGTTATGAGTTCCACTTCTTCCGCAACGTGATGTCGCTCCGGCTGGCAGTGGGCTTCACTGGAACAGTGGCTTCCAACACCCAAATCCAGGCCCAAGTGTCGTCGGCAGTGCCCGCTCAATTCCGGGCGACCATCACAAGTGCAGCCAATCAGGCCGCTGGCGCGTTTGACAATATGTATCGGCAGTACATCTTCTCGCCGACCTTTTCCATCGCGACAGGATTCCGATTCTTCTAATTTCATTCTCCTGTAAGCCCCTCCCCCTATCCGCCGTCTGATCCTTCCCTATTTCCTTCGACCTCCCTCTCCCACTAGCTTACACCTCGGGAGAGGGGGGGTACCCTACCTTTTTCTACCTCGTTTTCTTGTCTTGTTGATCCAAAGATCATTGTGATCACGATCCATCCTTTCTTGCCTATTTGGGCCTCCAGATATTACATGTCGTCTCTGCAAGTCCTCGTCATTTATCATGAAATCTTTGTGTGTCACGTTATGACAGGCGCGCTCGATATTCTTGATCACGTAAGGAGGCAAGAGAGAACATCTCTTCCTTTTGCTCTTTCACAATTCAACATACCTTTCCTCTTTGGCAGCCCTTGTGGATGCCGATGTTGCTCAACCCACTTCGTGTAGGTTGTCCTTTGGTCAACGTGGGAGCTGGAGTACCACAGAGCAAAACACTCCAAGTACCGGGCTGAAGAGATCCCGGAGGAAAAACCGCGCACGTTGTCTGAAAGGACAACATTCAGTGTGTGTGTCCATTCAATCTCTTCGAAGGACGAAACTCTGGACCAATCTTCCTGGAACGATTGGACCGCGGGGTTCCGGAGTGAAACGGGAGTTCACGACAAACACCCTCCCATCACCCAACACACCTGGATGCTCCTCACATCCCAACACAAACAGGTAGAACGAAATGTTGTATCTGTTTGTGCAGGCTACGCTTCTTTCGGGAAGCTAGGCATTCTTTGTAACAGGTAGAGAGCTTGACGAGGCAACAGCTGTACGTCGCGCTACCTCCAACAAAGAATACCGAACAGCTTGGACCTATCGTGAGACAGCGCCCGATCCGTGGAAGGTTGTGGAAGCGTGGTTGTGGCATCCCGCCGGAACCATCCAAACACTCACGATTGAGGCATCGTTTGGAACACTGAAGCTTTGGCTTCCCGTCTATTTTCACCGTCCAATGTCTTGCAATGGCTTTGCTGCTGCAAGCAGGGAAACAACGTTGCTGGTTTCGACACCTTTTCGTGTGATCGCTCCGACTTTTTGACGGTTATCACGGTTCTCGTCGACGCTCCCAACGAAGCATCTCGACAACACCTCCAGGACCTTTGGAGTCTTGTTGAAGGAGAAACCGATCTTCGGGTCTTGTTCTCTTTCAACAAGACTCCATCGCTGAATCTCTCTCCAAGAGGTTTGTGCACCTTCACAGCTTTGTGGCACAAAACGTTTCGCTTTATCGTGAGACGGACCCAGGCTCATACAGTTGCAGAGAGCACGACACTTGCATCCCAGCTTCGGTTGGGTGCGGTCTTGTTCTCTGCTGCGGTGTGAGCTTTTTGTGTTTTAGAGCGTTCTTTGGAGGATTGGAGGAAGCGAAAGTTGGGGAAAGGCATCGTTTGGGAAGCGGTTTTCAGTCAGGCTTACTTTGTTTTGTCCATGATCACTTTAAATTGGACGCGGCGGTTCTTCGCTCGATTCTTCCTACTGGTGTTGGGAACGAGTGGCTTGCCCATACCAAATCCTTCGGATTGTAGGCGATCTTTGTTGATGCCTTTCTTGATCAAGTAACGTCGAACCGAAGCGGCGCGGCGCTTGGACAGCCCCAGGTTGTAGCGTTTTCCGCCGATGTTGTCGGTGTGTCCTTCAATCAAGACCTTGATCTTGGACTGGCTGTTCATCACGTTGACCACCTGGTCCAAGATCGGGAACGACTTACGAAGAATGCGTGAGCTTCCTGTGCGGAACTGGATCTTCTGAAGGATGACGATCTCTTTTTGCGTCACCTTCACAAGGATCACTTTGGGACAGCCATGTTTGCTGGGATCTTTTGTATTGGGAAGACCCTTCACGAACTTGCACTTGTCGAGGCGGTCAACGATGCCGTCTTTGTCCACGTCGGTGTCAGGACAGCCGTTGTTTTCTTTGGGTCCTTTGACCTTGGGACACTTGTCGATGTTGTCGGTGAGGCCGTCACCATCGGTGTCAGGCCAGGGACAACCTTTGTTCTCTTTGGGTCCTTTGACCTTGGGGCACTTGTCGATGTTGTCGGTGAGACCGTCACCATCGGTATCGGGCCACGGGCAGCCGTTGTTCTCTTTGGGACCTTTGACCTTGGGACACTTATCAATGTTGTCGGTGAGGCCGTCGCCATCGGTGTCAGGCCACGGGCAGCCGTTGTTCTCTTTGGGTCCTTTGACCTTGGGACACTTGTCGATGTTGTCGGTGAGGCCGTCGCCGTCGGTGTCGGGCCAGGGACAACCTTGGTTTTCTCGTGGACCTTTGACTGTGGGGCAGCGGTCCTGCTCGTCGACGATGCCGTCTTTGTCTTTGTCATGCTCTTTGGGGGCCCAGACGACGCCGAAGATGGCGCGGAAACGAGGAGCACCATAACCGGAGGTCAGTCCAATCGCAGCGCCGAACTTGATGCTCAGATCTCTGTAGCCAAGAGGCATGATTCGGCCACCCACAAACAACTCAAGCGGTGACGTCAAAACAGACGTGCTCTCGCTGATGGCTGTGGAGCCTGAGAGATCCATGAGGAATTCAAACGGACGAGCCAAACGGAAGCCCAATCCCAACGCATAGAACAGCTCGTGATTGATATTCAGGTTGACAAGTTGGGTGGCTGGGAGAAATCGATACCCAAAGTTCAGGCCGATGTTCACGAACGAGATCTGCTTGTTGAGGAGGGCAGCGACTCCGAAAGTCATTGGACCTTCCCCGTTCATCTTGGAGGTGTCTCCAGAGGGAATGCCGAGGTAGGCCTGGAAAGCCAAGTTCAGGAAGTGCTTCTTTTCTCGGAGCGCCTGAAACTTCAAATGCACCTTGATATCAGAGAAGGCAAAACCAGAGAGGTCATTCCCCCGAATCGATGCAGGAAACAGATTGTTGTTGGGGATGGTCCCTACTTGGTAGAGCGTCATCGGGACGCTGATGTACAAATCAAACCAGTCGGTAAATCCAATGCCCCCGATGACATCCACAGCAAACTGATGATCCATCACTGGAGTGATATCGGACGAGTTTGGACCACGGAAAGTGAGGGGGCGGTTGCCGTAGTTAAACATGACACCCACCAGATACTTCCACTGGCCCAGGTTGCGACCTGATTGCGTGTGTAGCATTCCATACGGATCACCCAACGGTCGATACTGTTGGAGCTGAAACGCAGTTTCCTGGGCCTGGGCTGGAAGACTCCAGAGACCGAGCCACAACAAGCATAAGAGCGGGAGAACAAGGGCAGAGAGTCGGCGTTTGGGTGTCGACATGGGTGCGGGCGCTCCTTCATCCAGAGAGTGCAAGTACCAGGAATGGTGATTCCTAGGGTTCTAATGGATGGAGGCGATCCCGTCAATACCAGGGCAACACACACAAAAAAACCGGAAGTCCAAAGACTCCCGGTTCTTGCTAGCTCTTCCGAAGAAAGCCAGAGGATGAGTTAGAGGGCTTTTTTCTCAACAGGCTTGGACTCGGGGGTTTCCAGGCTGGAGTCATCCTTGTCGGAGTTCTTCTTCCAACGACGCTTGTGCCAGTGACGCTTGCCCCAACCACGCTTCTTCCAATGACGCTTGCCCCAGTGACGGCCACCGCGCATACCGTAGCGACGGAATCGACGCATACGACGGAAGCGACGCATACGGCGGCATTTCTTACGAAGTTTGGAGCGTTGCTCTGCGGTCAACATACCTCGAATGGAGAGCATGGTTTTGACGCGGAGTACCTTGGCCTGACCTTTCAACGTGTGAATCTTCTGAACCAGCGCCACAACTTTGGCTTGGTCTACGTTGGGGTTGTCGAGCAGATCCTTCATATCCACCCGGAGGAGCTTGATCTTCGCCCGCAAGGGAATCATCTGTTTCTTGAAGCTTGTGCGCAACGTTTTGAGCTTGCTGATTTGGCTGTCGTTCAAGCCAGCCCGTTTCTTGAGCGCCCTGGAAGGAGCCCTCATCAGCATGCCCATGCAGCCTTTCTTTCCGCGGCGGTGCTTCTTCCACCGACCCCGGTGGGCGTCTGCGTTTCCTGGTAGAGCGAACAACATCACCCCTGCAACGGCTAGCAATCCTGCTTTCAACATTGTTTTCATCGACATTCTCCTGTCTGTTTCGTGTGATGGAGCCAGCAAACCTGACTCATCGTGGCCGTCACCTTTTGTGAGGCTCGCCCCGTCCTTGAGCAACGGACATGCCACGATCCAAAAAGAGAGAATGTGTAATGGTTTCAGTGATTTTTGCTTGTGGCGGTTCGCAAAAAAGAAGAACCCTGCAGATCTTGCATGGAGCCCAACACGATCTTCATGCGGATTCTGCAGGATGAGAGGCTGAAATTGAAATGGTGCATGGAGAAGCAAGAAGACAGAGGAAGTGGATTAAGAGATATCGTACTTCTTAAGCTTGTCGTAGAGGGTACGAAGGCCAATGCCGAGGATCTCTGCGGCTTTGCGACGGTTCCCATCGACCGAAGCCAGCGCGGTGATGATCGCTTCACGTTCCAGATCGGCCAAGGATTGTGGCTCGTCGGAAGAACCGGATGATTCCGAGGGAAACGACACTCCAGCCTGGTGAGGGGGTTGGATGTGTTCAAGTCCGATAGGCTCTCCATCGGCGAGGATTGCGGCGCGCTCCAACGCGTTGGACAAAGCGCGGACGTTCCCAGGCCAATCCCATGTGGCGATCGCCTTTTCAGCCTCGGAGCTTAAGATGACTTCGTCCCGGCCTAACTCCTCTGCGATCCGACGCAAGAGAGTGTTGGCGATGGGAACAATATCTTCACGACGTTCACGCAAGGGGGGAAGCTCTACGGGGAACACAGCGAGGCGGTGGTAGAGGTCTTCACGGAAGAGTCCTTCGTTCACAAGCGCAGGGAGGTTTCGGTTGGTCGCTGCGATCCAGCGGACGTCGCAGGAGAGGGTCTGGTTGCCGCCCACACGCTCGTATGTTTTTTCCTGGAGTACACGGAGCAGCTTGGCTTGGAGGTCAAGCTTCATCTCCCCGATCTCATCGAGAAAAAAGGTGCCACCTTCAGCGCTTTCGATGCGGCCTTCTCGTCGCTCTGAGGCTCCAGTAAAGGCTCCTTTCTCATGACCGAACAGCTCGCTTTCCAGCAAATGTTCAGAGAGAGCAGCGCAATTGACCGCGACAAACGGTTGCTCCGATCGAGGGCTCCACTCGTGGATCTTTCGGGCCGTCACTTCCTTGCCGGTCCCGCTCTCCCCGGTTAGCAGCACGGTCGCTTTGGTTCGCGCCACTTTCTGCAGCGCATCCAATACGGGCTCCATGGCGGAAGCCCCGTAGGTGAGAGGGGTATCGTCTTCTGTGCTGTCTTGTTGGGTGTGACGAACCTGGCTATCCACTTCCTTGCGATGGACGAGGGCTTTCTCTACCAGGTTGCGAAGCTTCTTTGGGCTCTCCAGCGGCTTTTGCAGAAAGTCGAAGGCGCCCAGCTTCATCGCTTCCACCGCGGTGTCAACGGAGCCATGGGCTGTTAGAACGATCACGACAAGCTCCGGCTGCAGGCTTTTGGCGCGGCGGACCAGGGTCATCCCGTCCATTTCAGGCATTCGAAGGTCAGTTAAGAGCAGGGTATACACCTGCTCTTCCAGGAGCATCAGGGCTTCCTGCCCGTCGGCCGCTGTGGCTACCTGATACCCTTCCATTTCCAACACTTCTGCGATGAAACTTCGGATGCCTTCCTCGTCGTCCACCACCAAAATACGGATCATTCCTGCTCCTTCTGCCTACAACAAATTACGGATCGAGTGCATGCTTTGCCTTTTCCTAACATGCAAGCAACCGCAGTTTATGCCTTTGGCAGGGTGATGACAAATCGGGCTCCTCCTTCCGGGCGGTTCGATGCGGTGAGGGTTCCCTGATGCAACTCCACAAGGCGGCGCGCGACGGGCAAACCAAGCCCTGTCCCGTGCAATTTGGTGGTCACAAACGGGGTGAAGATCGAGTCCATCTTGTCTTCGGGGATGCCTTCTCCCTGATCGTCGATCGTGACCTGGAGCTTACCGCCTTTGGCTGTGACCCTAACTTCCACGGACGTGTCGTTGGGAGAAGCTTGAAGCGCGTTGTCCATCAAATTGGAGAACACCTGTCGCATCCGTGTTTCGTCCATGGACCAGACTTCGGGTGCTTTGTCGTTGTGGAATTGGATGCGATCGGTCTGGAGCCCTTCCGCGACTTCTTTTAAGAGAGCCACAGGGTTGAGGTCCTTTCGTTCCAGGCTGCCTACTCGAACAAAGTCGAGAAGTTGGCTGCTCAGCTGCTCCAAGCGAACCGCTTCTTGCACCACACGCTCGGCCTTGGGCTTCAGCTTGTCATCGTCGGGCAAGAACTCTTCCAGCAGCTGTGCGTGGCCCTTTAACGATGTGAGCGGGTTGCGGATCTCATGGGCCAACACGGCCGACATCTCTCCCAGAACCGCGAGCTGCTGTTGGTGCTGTCTCTGATCTTCCAAGCGCGACAATCTCTTGAGCAGGGCGGCAAAACCAAACATCACCAGCATCAGGGCAAAGGCGACTCCGCCTCCCACAGCAAGGGTGCGTTGTGCTTCGTCCTGAACGAGCTTGGCTGACTGCGACTGAAACTCCACAATCAAGAGGGGCGGGCGCCGACGCATGCGCCGTCGTCTCCACCGACGACGTCGTTGTCTGACGCGCTCTTCGTGCTCTCGTCGCAAGATGGGGTCGTCTGGGATTGCGTTGCGAAACGTACGCCAGCGTTGGATTCGTCGCCAGCGTTCAATGCGCCATCGTCGAGAGCCTTTGCGTCGACGGGAGCGAAACAATCCCAAGGCGTGCATTCGCAAGCGGTTGTCTGGGAGAAATGTTGCGTCGTCCAGCAATCGCTTCCGGTTGACAGGGAACAAGGTCTCTCCCTTGGGGGTACCGGCTTCGGCTATTTTGTGTCCGTTGATTCGGTAAATTCCGATGTACCGAACGCCTTCGACTTTGCGCTTCTTTAAAAGGGGCGCGAGGTCGGCGTCTTTAATTCGTCCTTTGACGGCTTGCAGGTCCCGACGAAGGTCATTGATCAATGTATAACCCTCGGCTCGTGCTACCTTTTTGGAGATGCGTTGCGCGCTTCGATAGCTCAGTCCTACGGACACGAGAAGAGCCACACCCATCAAAACAGAGAGCCCCAACAGCACCCAGCGAAGTCGCCACCACAATGTCTGGTTCATCGTTTCCTCCCATCTGCCGGAACGTGGCAGGCAATGTATCACAAGCAAGTCACGTGCCGAAGTTCAAAGGAATCTTTCTGTGTCTCTTGGTTCTTCCTTGACGGAAAGGGTCATACGTTCTTATGCTGATGGAACTCATAACAAAAAGGAACGAGACAATGACGGAAGTGCAGAAAAAGCCTCTCGGCTGGCTTCAGATCGTGGGCACCCTTCTTCTGGTTGCTATCGTGTTGGGTGTGTTGTTTGGATACTTTGGTGAAAAGATGGGGCTGTCAGGAAGCTCTCGCACCGCAGCCGTTGGTGGTGGGATTGGCGGCTCCTTGGTGTACCTGTTGATGAAACGTGGACAACAAAACGAAAAGTCATCCTAAGCTTCTCATCACAACTACATTGGCTCCGTGGCAGGTTGCAGTGTTTGCTTTGCGATGGAGCGAACACGGTCTCTCAACCATTGGTTGCCAGGTTCCTGATCCAGGCGACGATGCCAAACAAGCTCAATAGGAAACGGTGATAGCTTCACTGGAGGGGGAAACGTCTGAAGGTTGTGGTGCTGGGCCATCCAGGATGCGAGCTGAGAGGGCAGGGTGAAGACAAGCTGTGACGACCGCAAAAGCGCCGGTACTGCGAGAAAGAAGGGCACCCGAATCGTGATGTCGCGGTGAAGTCCTGCGGCAGCGAGGGCGACATCCACTGGACCTTCACCTTCTCCCCTTGTGCTGACCAGACCATGTGGATAACCAGCGTAGCGTTCGGGTGTGATGGCCTCGTCGAGGAGGGGATGATCGTCTCGTACCAGGCCCAGAAAGTGTTCTTGGTACAACAACTCACATGTGATGTTGGAGGTCGGCTTGGGGAACACGCCGATTCCCAAATCGATGTCTCCTTCTTCCAAAGCTCTGTAACAGTCGTGGGGTAGGGTAGGTCGGATGGTCAATCGAATGCCAGGGGCATGCTCCGCGCAGTGCTCTACCAGCTCAGGCAAAAAGACAGACGCCGCATAATCCAGCGCTGCCACACGGAAGGTTGCTTGCGCAGTGGAAGGGTCGAACGTGGGGGGTTTGGTGATCACCGCCTGCAAATGAAGCAGCGCTTGGTGCAACGGAACGGCGATGTGATGGGCCAGAGGTGTTAACTCCATCCCTCCTTTCACCCGAACCAGCAACGGATCGTCAAACAAATGACGCAGGCGCTTCAACGTGTTGCTCATGGCAGGCTGACTTACATACAACCTCTCTGCTGCTCGCGAAACACTCCGCTCTTTGAGCAAAAAATCCAAAGCCACCAACAAATTTGTATCTATTTGTGCCAGAGAAACGTCCTGCATCATGCTGCCCTTGTTGGTTTATAATTGTGGTGAATGATGTCATCATATCAATTCATTTGAATTATGAAAAGTGATTTGTAAGATGAAAAACGTGGTCGGAAGGAAGGTCATCCTGTGCAAGGGAAGAGGCCAGAGAGCCTTCCGATGCTTTTCTCAAGAAACAACCAACGTCCGCAAACTGTGGACTGTTTTGACAAGGGAGTACAAGTCATGAGTAAGATTTTGGTCACCGGCGCAACAGGAACAACGGGTCAACAAGTTGTGGAAGCTCTCCTCGCTCAGGGAGCTGACATTCGTTTGGGTGTCAGGACGCCTTCCAAGGTTGCAAACTTTGTGGAGCGAGGAGCCGAAGCTGTTGTGTACGATTACGATCGTCCAGAGACGTTGCAAGAAGCCATGACCGGCGTTGACCGCGTGTTTTTGTTGACGCCCTTCAACGAACACTCTGTCGAGTTAACAAAGACTGCGGTTCAGGCTGCTGAGGCTGCTGGTGTTTCGTTTGTATTGAAGCTATCGGCGGTCGGTGCAGACCCAGAAGCTCCAGGAGGACCGGGGAAATCTCATGGTTTGGCCGAGAACGTAATCAAAGCCAGCAATCTGGCCTGGACGATGTTGCAGCCCACCTTTTTCCAGGACAACATCCTTAACTTCCAGGGTGCTAGCATCAAGGGACAGGGCCACATCTATGGAGCGTCTGGGGAAGGGAAAGCGTCCTTTGTCAGCGCAGGCGACATCGGTCGAGCGGCGGCTACCATCCTCCTCAACCCGGAGCCTCATCATGGACAAAGCTATGTTTTGACCGGTCCGGAAGCGTTCAACAACCAACAAGTTGCAAGCATGGTCGGTGAAATTGTTGGAAAGCCCGTGACCGCCATCAACCTGACTCCTGAGCAATACGGCGAAGGTATGCGAGCCAACGGTGCTTCGGAGTGGATGATCGAAAACATGTTGGTGTTGGAAGGCATCAAAGCCAAAGGGTGGGCCGAAGCCGTCTCTCCCGCTTACACGCAAATCACCGGTCAACCTGGGGAGCACATGTTTGACTACCTGTCAGCCAACAAGGCTCGCCTCGTAGCCTAAGTTCGACCAAGGGAGCCGGAACCACGAAGCACACCAAGAATGGTGTGTTGGAACAATCTTTGGAACCGTGAGGTTTCATAGACAAGGGTACAAACGAATGGGGCGGTTGCCCCTTCTTTGGTTTAAGGGTCTTGGCCGAGGCTGACGAAAAGCACAGCCTCTCTCGTGTGGGTGTATTGCGATTCATTCCGAAGGAGTGTGTTCCGATATGCATCAACACAAACAAATGTGGGGGGCCGGTGTTGCCGTTCTTGTCCTCTGTTCCATCGTGGGCTTCGTGGCAACCGCGTTCTCCCAGAGCAAGCTTGGACAAGGACAATCCGCGTCTGGAGGTATGTTCCTTAACAGAACCAACCTTCTCCCTGTGAATCCTCGACAGCTCAACTACGGTGTGGCGGTGAGCGACATCGATAACGACGGAAAGATGGAGTGGATCGTCGCAGGGTACGGGTTTCGGAACCTTGTCCTCAAATGGAACGGCAAGCAGTTTGTGGATGTTACCCCGTCGGTTTTGGCCGACCGCTCCCGCCAGGCGATTGGCGTGGCCACTTGTGACATCGACGGCGACGGAAGAGAAGAATTGTATGTCCTCAACACGGATAGCTTCGCTGGTCGCAAGCGGTTTGGGGATCGTTTGTTTGCACACCGCAAGGGCAAGTGGGTGGACCTGTTCTCCCTCAAGCAGAACGTGGGTGACCGTAACTTAACGGCCGGTCGCTCTGTCGCCTGTGTGGATCGTGAAGGTGACGGTCGCTACGAGGTGTTGGTTGCCAATTACGGTGGACCGATGCGGTTGTACAAGTGGAGCAAGGGTGATCGGATCAAAGACATCGCGATGGACGCCCGCGTGGACCTCACAACAGGCGGACGCGCCGTGGTTTCCGCTCCCCTCGTAACCTCCCGGATGGATATCTTTGCGGCCAACGAGAACGGACCCAACTTTCTCTTTCGCAACAACGGCGACGGTACATTCTCCGAGATGGCCCGGCAGGCGAAGGTGAGAGACCCTCGGAATCATGGTCGTGGCATCGCAATCCTCGACGCCAACCAGGACGGGTTCTTCGACATTGTGTACGGAAACTGGGAGGGTCCTCACCGTATGTTTGTCCGCACAGGAAACGTCTACTTTGAAGACAAAATGCCCAAGGAGATGGCGATCCCATCGAAGATTCGTACGGTCATCGCAGCCGACTTTGATAACAATGGCTACGAAGAGTTGTTCTTTAACAACATTGGTCAGCCCAACCGGCTGTTTGCGTACCGCAAGGGTCGCTGGCAAAAAGCCGACATCGGCGATGCCTTAGAGCCCAAAGGTCTTGGAACGGGCGGAGCTGTCGGAGATCTGGACGGCGACGGTCGCTTGGAGCTGCTTGTCTCACACGGTGAAGCAGGTGCCCAACCTCTGACCTTGTATCACAGCCGGAGCCTGGGTCATGCTTGGATCCGCATTATGCCGCTTACGCAGTTTGGTGCGCCTGCCCGAGGTGCTGTTGTTACGCTGCAAACGAGCCAACGAACGCAACGTCGAGTGATTGATGCAGGCAGCGGGTATCTCTGTCAGATGGAGCCGATCGCTCACTTTGGCCTGGGCCAAGAGCGCACCATCAAGCGTGTGACGGTCACTTGGCCAGACGGAACAGCGCGCACTCTTCGTAACCTTGCTGTGGAGCAGGTCCATCGTGTGGCCTATCCCAAACCGATGAAGCCCGGAAAACCGATCCCGCGCCGTTGATGCAACGTGACATCGTTTTGAAATGTTGTATCGAGTGTGAAAGCACATCCAATAGCGGAAAATGTTAGAAAAGGTGAGTTGTTGAGCGGGGTTGGCGCGGCCAAGACGTGCAGTGTGGGGGAAAGGTGAAGCGGGGGTCACGGTGGAGGAGTTGGCGAGGATGCCGAGGTTGGCGATCTGGATACGCCGAGTGTGACGCGATGCACGAGGTCGGCAGGTTCGGAGACGCGGTGGGCTGGGCCAGTGTGTGGGGTGGTAGAGGTAAGTGCTTGAAGTTGTTGAGGGTGGGGTGAAGTCGTAACAAGGTAGCCGGACTCTTCGTCCGCGCCGGGATGGTGCGATGGGCGGTGCTGGCGGCGGCGGCGGCGTGGACCCGGTGTGGTACTGGGTGCGGTGAAAGTTCTGAGTGCCGCCCACGAATTCGCAGGCCGCCCGCCTTCATCTCACATGCCGCCCAGGTCCAGATCGAGGCGCTGAACAGTAGGATCTGCACTGCCTTCTTCCACCCCTGTCTACACTTGTGGAATACCTTTCTCCTTAGGGCTCGTATCGCAAGCCCCTCAACGGAGAAAGCTCTCTTTCGAGAACGACCGGCAAACAGGCCGAAGCCTCCCGGTCAGTGAAGCCTATGGGATGTGTCATTTCTTTCTCTTTCAAAGAACCCGAACAGTGTACATAGCTACCCACCCGGTCGCAAGGGGGTCTACTCTTCCTCCAAAGAATAGAAAATCCACTCTTTCAAAAAAGTTTGTCACAGATGAGGAGGGTTGGACGGTCCTAAGGGTGCAACAGAGAGAGAGCGCGCTTCTTCAAAACCGGAAACATTGTGGTACAAAGTAGTTACGTGCATCGTGCCGTAACGTTGAGTATGGAAGACAATCATGTGGCAACTGTTTGGGATGGATAAAAAACGAGTTTGGCTGGGAGCCATTGCCTGTTTATGGGCGGGAACGTTGTTGGCAGCGTGCAACCTTGCAGGATACGAATGCTACGACAACGCAGACTGCAAGACCGAGCAGGTGTGCGCCCAAGGATGGTGCAAAACCCCTGACCAAACCGTTCCAACGAGGCGCGAACCGCCTGTGTCACGGAGCGAATGCACCAACGGGGACCAACGCTCTTGTTCCACCGATGCTGCCACCAAGACTCCCAAAGGCATATGCCAAGCAGGCCAGCAAACGTGCAAGGATGGTGCGTGGGGAAGCTGCGAAGGGGAGGTGCTCCCAGCCACCGAAACCTGCAACCAGAAAGATGACGACTGCGATGGCTCTGTCGATGAAGATCTGGATTGTGGATGCGAACCCAAGGCGACGAAGCCTTGTTACACAGGTGCATCCGGTACGGAAGACAAGGGCATTTGCAAGGCGGGCCAGCAGACGTGCAACAGCAAACGTGAATGGGGAAGCTGCGAAGGTGAGGTGTTGCCCAAGACAGAGACCTGTGACAACACCGACGAAGATTGTGACGGTCAAGTCGACAATGTGGGTGGTCAGGCGCTTCGTCGCTCTTGCTACACTGGACCACAGAGTACCGGAGGCCAAGGACGATGTGCCGCAGGTTCCCAAGTCTGCACCAACGGCGTGTGGGGAAGCTGCCAGGGCGAGACGCTCCCACAACCAGAGCAATGTGACAACAAAATCGACGATGACTGCGACGGAACCGTTGACGAAGATTGTGAGAAACCCACAACGTGCATGCCCAACGCGTTGGCCGGGTACCTCAACGATCCGTTTACGACCATGGTCAAGCAGGTCGCCTGGACCGCTGACCAATCCAGGTTTGTGGGCGTCTCGGACCAAAGTTTGTTGGTCTGGACGTATCCCAACCTGCAATTTGAACGAGGCATTCTGGCGTCGCAAAACATTTCCAGCATGACGTTGAGTCCAGACAGTCAGTATGTGGCTGTGGCATTTGATTCCAACTACGTGGTGGAGGTCTTTGCTCTCCAAACAGGCAAGAAAGTGGCGACGCTGAAGGGACATGTTCAGCGGATCTCTTCCCTGTTGTTCACGCCAGACAGCAAAACATTGATCACGGCTTCGTCGATTGATCGTGACATCGTGCTTTGGGAGATGCCATCGGGCAAAAAGCTGAACAGCTTTAACCCTTACAAGAGCGACTCTGCTTTTATGTACGAGTTCATGAAGCTGGATGAGACAGGCACGTATCTGTTTGGCTTGTTCAAAACGCAGCCCAAGGTGTATGTCTGGAACTTGAAAACAAAGAAGCTGAAGACTGTTATCAACAGCGGGTGTACCCGAGGGTTCGTCGGGTTGGGAGTCCGCAAGGATAAGCTCCTTCTGCTGTGCGGTCTGTTGACGCCACAAAAGGAAATGGCGATCGAACATTGGGATTGGAAGAACAACACCAAGAGCAAGTCTGTGACCTTTCAGTCCACCACATCGCACGATGCGATGTTCAGCCCGGACGGTTCGTTGGTGGCGTTGTTTGGCCTGTATTCGACCGAAACCGTGCTGCTGGATGTTGACACTGGAGCCAAAGTCGCGTCCTTCTCGACCATGGGAAGCTCTCGTTGGAACGCTGTGGGCCTTGGGTTCCGCGACGACAACAAAGAGGTGTTTACGTCGGGCTCCGATCAAAAGCTGTACCTTTGGGATGTGAACACGCAGCAGTCGAAGCCTGTGGCCTTGCCTACGTTCCAACGCCACACAGGACAGATGCTCTCGATGGTCGTTAGCCCCAAAGGTACGTACGCTGCAACGTCGTCGTACAGCAAAACGGTCAAGCTTTGGAAGCTATCGGGACAGAGCAACAAGCCTGGAACCTTTGTTCGTGACTTTACGCTGGATGTGGGAACGTCGCGTGCGCTGGCGTTCAATGCCAAAGAGACCTTGCTGGCCGCTGCGGGCAACGATTACGTCGTGAAGGTATGGGACGTTGCGACTGGAAAGCTGGTCCACTCCTTCAAGAAACACTCCGGGCAAATCACCCATCTGGTCTTTCACCCGGACGGTAAACGCCTGTACTCCGGGTCGGATGGTGAGAAGGCTGTGATTGAGTGGTCCTTGGACAAAGACACCTTCAACCGGTACATCGCTCACCAAAACACGTTGGGGAGTGTGGACGTTCATCCCTCTGGAAAGTACCTGGCTGTGGGCCGCGAAGGAGCCGTCGATATCTACGACCTCGCGCAGAACAAGGTGACGCACACCTTGAACACGTCGTCGAAGTGGGTGTATGCGGTGCAGTTCCTCAAGGATCAGAAGCATCTGGTTGTGGGTCATGGAACCTACGATGTATGGGACTGGCAGGCCAAGACCAAGCTCCGTACCTTCGGCACTTACAGAGACTATGTGGTGCGTATTCCCATTAGCCTGGATGAGTCCACCATCGCATCGTTCAACAGCACAGGCGCGACCTTGTTTGATGTCAAGAGCGGCAAGTCGATAGGTTCGTTGTCCAACATCGAAGTCTATCCCTACAAGATTGTGGCTGTGGCGATGGGCATGAAAGGCAACGACTTGTTCACGATTGCCAACCAGGGCAACATCAAAACCTGGGCCTGCCCTGTACCCTAAGACTTTGTTGGGCTGCTCCTGTTGAGGGAGTCGGAGGTTGCCTTGACGTTTTCGTTTGTTTCCACCTTTCTGAACCGCTTGCCTTGGATCGGGATCCTTGCGTGCGCGTTGTTGGGAGCGCTGGTGGGCTGCGGGTTGCAAGGTTACGAATGCTTCGATGACAACGACTGTTCCGCCGCCAATCGCTGCTTGCAAGGTTGGTGTCGTCAACGTCCACCCGCCACGGTTCCTTCTCGTCGAACTCCTGTTCCCCCTCCTCTTGTCTCTCGGCAAGCGCCGGTCTACATTCCCCCGTTTTTACCGATATCCCAAGACTCTTCAATGTGCCAGCGTGGTGCCCAGCGGTCGTGCTTCTCCGGTCCCACAGGACTCTCTACAAAGGGCCCATGTCATGCTGGAGTACAACGTTGTCGTGATGGTCAGTGGGGGGCTTGTGAAGGTCAGGTCTTACCCCAAACCGAGATCTGTAACGGTCAAGACGATGACTGCGACGGTCTGGTGGATGAACGTTTGGGCTGTGGCTGTGTTCCTGGAATGAGCCGTCCTTGTTACACCGGTCCTGAAGGAACGAAAGGTGTGGGAGGCTGTGCTGCAGGTACACAAACCTGTGAAGCTACGAAAACATGGGGAGCTTGCCACGAGCAGCAGGTTCCCCAAACGGAAACCTGCAACGAGATCGATGACGACTGCGATGGAAAGGTCCAAGAGACCTGCCAGGCTTGCTTTTTGACTCGTGAAGTTCACCAACTGTCAGGTCATTCTGGTCCCATCCAGGCTTTGGCGTTTGGACCCCAAGAGCAGCTTTTGGCGACAGCATCGTCCGACAACAACGTCCACCTGTGGGACGTGAAGACCGGGCGGCTTATTACCAAGTTGGAAGGTCATGGTCATTCCGTGATGTCGGTGGAGTTCAACACAGCAGGTACACACCTGGTCACTGCGTCTCTCGACAACACGGTGCGGATCTGGTCGCTGCGAACTCGCAAAGTCGAACATGTCTTTCACAAGCACAACCGAGGCATTAACAGCGCACGCTTCGATCCAACGGGAGCCTTTGTGGTGTCGGCTGGTCGTGATGGAATGCTCTTGGTCTGGAATGTGACGAAGGGGACGCAGGTCCGCTCCTGGAAAGCCACCAAAGGTGAGCCCACGCAGCTTGCGTTTCATCCCCAAGGGAAACTTTGGGTGGTTGGGGACAACCTCGGCAATCTCCACGCTCGAACCTGGCCCGAAGGCAAACTTCTTCGCTCGTGGGAAGCCCACATCAAGGAGATCCGACATCTACGCTTTCGTGAAGATGGACGGCGGCTAATGAGCGTCTCTCGCGACAACTCGTACAAGCTCTGGAATCCTTGGCAAGGCAGCCTTCTGCATCTTCATCGGGAGCAATCTCGGACGTTGGAGTCTGCGACGTTTCGCCCTGGGAGTCGCCAGATTCTAACGGCGTGGCACTACTACATTCGGACCTGGCGAGAGGGAGAGAACCAAACCCTGGAGAGCTGGAGCGGAAACTCCCGACCGATCGTTCAGCTGGAGACGTCGCCCCAAGGAAACTGGCTTGCCAGCGTGGACGAAGGCAACATCATCAAGCTGTGGCAGTGCCCTCCGTAGGCTTCTCTGGAATGGAAGTGTGAGCGGATGCTGAAGGTATGGGGATGATTTCTTGTTGGACTTTGATGCTTTTTTTCTTGTGCATTACCACCGCTTGTTGCGGCTTGTCATGAACATGGTAGGCGCGCAACAGGAGGCCGAAGATATCGTTCAGGAGGCGTTTTTGCGGTTGCACTCTCACCAAGACTCTATTGACGAAGGCAAACACAAAGCCTGGCTGTACCGCGTTGCTGTGAACCTCGGACACAACGCGCTGCTGCAACGCAAGAGGCACCATCGCTGGAAAGAGAACGCATCGGTGCTGGATGAGATGGTCTCGTCTCCCACCCCTTCGGACGAGAAAGCTTTGGGCGTTCGTGAGGTTCTTTCGGAGCTTCCCGCGCGACAAGCCCAGCTTTTGTTTCTGTACACGGCCGGTCTTAGTTATGAGGAAATGGCTGAAACCCTGGAAGTTAAGACAGCCTCGCTGAGTCAACTTTTGCTTCGAGCCAAGAAGGCTTTCAAGAACCACTACGGAACGAGCTAACCAAGGAACTGGACGGATGGACACACATTCCAAAACCCCTGACCCAACAGCGCTGGAGATGGAGCAACTCCATGCTTTTGTGGACGGCGCTCTTGATGACGCATCCTCCGAGGCGATCGAGGAGCTGCGTCGCTCGGACCACGCCCTGGACGACTCTCTTCGTGAGCTGGAGTCGCTCAACTGTTGGGTTCACAGCAAGATGCAACCTCTGGATCCAGGGTTGTCGCTCTCTTCCGACGAAGCGGCCCAAGCGTTGAAACGCTTTCACAGCGCCCGCTCTCAGGTTGCGCAGGAGCCGACAACCGCGAAGGCAACGCAAGAATCTTCAAACGCGTGGTGGCTGGGCTGGCGTTGGAGCTTTGGGCTGGCAAGCTTGGCGCTTCTGCTGATGATCCCGATGAGTACGTCTTGGTGGGGTGGCTCTTCTTCTCACCACGGGGCTTCCTCCCGAGACCTGCTGCGGAAAGGAGCGCAGCCTGTTGTCCAGATGCTCCACGCATACCAGCGACAGGGAGCGGCCGTTAAGTCATGGGGGCCTGCTTCCTTTACGCAGGATGGTACACGTCTGGCTCCTGGAGATCTGGTGCAGTTTCGGTTCAAGCTCAAGCAGGACATGCACATCCTTGTTGTAAGCTTGAACGAACGCGGAGAGGTGTTTCCTTTTGTGCCGCTGCAAGGAACACAAAGCACTCATGTGACTGCGGGAGTTCATTTGTTTCCCAAACACCAACGCTCGTTGGAACTCGACGACACTATCGGATACGAGAGGTTCTTCTTGCTCTCCTCCACGAAGCCTTTCTTGCTCCGTCAGGTGAAAAAAACGTTGCTTCGTCAGTGGAGTGAACAAGGACGCAACCTGACACAATGGAAACCCAGAGATAACCCCTGGTTTGTGGAGACGGTGCTTGTTCGCAAGGTTGTTCTTCAGGCTGTGCAGCAGCGGAGGCTCCCATGAATCGTTGGTTTTGGGGCGTTCTGCTGTGTTGCATCCTTGGTTCGGTGAGCCGACAGGCCGAAGCCAAAGACGCGCGTTTTGCGTTGCTGGTGGGGAACGAACAAGGCTGGAAAGGGGACCCTCGCTTGCGCTATGCCATCCGTGGCGACCTTCTTCCGATGGCGCAACGTCTGCGTCAGGTCGGTTTTCGTGTGAAGGTGCTCCGCAACCCCAACGCGGCGCAAGTGAGGGCCATTCTTGCCAAGATTCAGCTTCGGGCGCGCCAACAAAAGAACAACATCACGACGTTTCTGTTTTATTACTCGGGCCATGCTGACCGAAAGTTCTTTCACATGGGTCCGAGCAAAAAGAAGCCACTTAGCTACAAGGAGTTTGTGGGCTTCCTTCGAAAGTTACCGGTGCAACGTCGGATCGCCTTCTTTGATGCTTGCTTCAGCGGCGAGATCATCCGGCAATTCGGCAGCTTGACACGTTACAAAGAGATGGTGCGGAAAGGTGCACGTGGATACCAACCTGTGGATATCAGCAAAACTATCTTTCATCGTGGGGACGAGAGCGGGTTGCAGGTGATTAGCTCCAGCCTGGACTACTCTTGGGAGTCCAAGAGGTACAAAGCTTCGGTGTTTACTCACCACCTGCTACGTGGCTTGCAAGGACCAGCCGACCGTGACCGTGATGGCAAGATCTCCGTGAACGAGCTGTTTAACTTTGTCAGCGACCAGATGGTTCGTGACATCCGACAAAAGCCCCAAATGTTCGGTGTGATCCAACGTTCTCGGGCGTATGCGTTGGCGCCAGCGTACCAAAGCCAGCTTCACATCGACTCCAACGTGGTGGGCACCTTGCATGTGTCGGTGGCCAACTTTGTGTGGAAGCAAAAGAAACAACGTCGTCGTCCGCTTCGGCTGTCTGTGGTCCACGGTTGGGGAACCGTTGAGCTGCGGAAGGGAAATCAATGTTGGCAGCAACGTGTGTTTTTGCCGAAGGGCGGGGCGGGTCGTCTGGCGCGTGAGTGGGTGACTCGACCGTGCCGACTTTTGGCGACGCAACGCAAAGGTACGGTCACACTTCCTGCGCAGGTGGCCGAACCTCCATCCCAAACCAACCTGGATCTGGAAATCTCCGGCGGGGTGTGGAGCTCTGCGTTGGCTGGAGCCATGCCGATGGTCGGAGGAGAAATCGGTCTTCGCTGGACGTACGTTTCTGTGTTTTTGGAAGCCTGGGGGAACCAGCACTCGTTCCTCAACCAACGACCCAGCCAGCTCTTAAGCGGCTTGCGAGTGGAAGGTGGGTACGCTCGTTCCTGGGGAGCCTGGCAGTTGTTTGCCGGAGGCTATGTCGGTGCCAGCCTGTTGTTCCAAGATCTCGGACAGCCCGACCGATTGGGGCTGCTGTTTCGCTACGGATTAAGCGTGGTTCCTCGCTTTCAAATTAACGAGCGCTGGGGCATGACTCTTCGAGCCCAAGTTGGCTTCGCGGTCGGATCGTTTGGCGGCGTCTTGCAGAACATCTTGGATGGCGGCGTTCGTCTTGGTCTTTTGTATCGGTTGTAACTACCCAACACCCATTCGAAGTTACCTACATCTCGTACATACCTTCCCTCTTTGCTCCTCTTGATTTGTTTTTGTTACGTCTCATCATCGCGCTTCAAAAAAGAACGAGTCTTTGTCAACCTTGGGGTGGGGGTTGTGTGTCAATGAGAACACGAGTGTCTTGTTGGCTTCATTATTTGATCGAGGTTGTGGATGATGAAAAAATACCCCACACGTGCGTCTTTTGGGATGGTTGTTGGCGTTGTTGTTTTGGCGATGGTTTGCGGTTTGCGTTGCGGTGAGATGAATGTGCAAGAGCCTGCTTTGGAAGCTTCGGCGGAGTCGGCAGGGGCGCAAGAGAAAGGGGCACTGGAGGCGACCTCCCAAGAAAAGATCAACGAGGTGGGGCCTCCAGACGGTGGCGGTTCTTCACCGGAATCATCCGTCGAAACCGCTCCTGAAGTTTCAAACGAAGCGACATCCGACGGAGCTGCCAAGGCACTGACCCACAAGCGTCCTTGGAGTCCGGTTGTGTTGAAGGGGTCACGGCTGATGCGCTTGCAGGGCATTCCTGTCGATGCGTTGGTTGCCTTTCGATACGATGGCTCCCAACAACAGTGGGTCCAAATACCCGTACAGGTCGATGAGCGGAAGGTGATGGAGTACTACGAGATCTACAACAAGGTGACCAACTGCCCCCACAACTTCTACTTGAAAGGGCCAAGCTTTAAGAATCTCGTGTACGCAGACAAAGACACACACACCGGAGCAGACACAGACCCCAACCTCGACGCTGATGACGAGGTTGTTGTGATGTTTCGTGACGCTGGGGAGCAGGCATCGTCCTTTTCCTTACCCAAAGGAGCGGTCGCAGGTACCGGCGTCGAGCTTGCGATACAAGATCCCATGACTCCCTCTCAGAAAGCCTACGTCTACTTTTTTCGACAGGATGGTTCGTTGCAAGCCAGCGCTGGCAAGAAGTACGTTGAATACAAATTTGGCCTCAAGTCCGGCGATTACAAAACAACCTACCAACACTGTGGCAATCGTTCGACAGCCCAGCCCGCCAACCCAGAGGACTCCTCCATCACCACTCCCTATTACACCCGGCACTTCTCCGACCGATGGATCAGCGATGGGTTCTCCATTCTCGCACCTTTGGGCACAGGCGTGGATCTTTTGGACATGCACAAGGCGTTGTACGGCCCTGGGATTTGCTCGCGAAGTGTGATCACTTTTAGCTCCCACGAAGGCGCGTTTGTTGCAAACATCAGCGGACCTGTTCGTGCGATACGTTCGTACATTGGGGCGAACAGCGGACCTCTTGTTCAAAGACAGCATTTCTTTTACGAACGACGGGAAGACATGGTCACTCATCTGCGGGTGCACACTCTTGGAAAGCTTATGTTTGGAACAGATTATAGCTCGGAGGCCAAGGGAATGCGCTACGCAAACAACCTGAATCCTGACGGCGTTACCATCGATGGCAGGGAAGACAGCCCAACTTCGGGGGCGCTGCAATGGGAATACATCCAGGGTCAGCAAGGCAACCTCCTGCACCTCTTCTCTCTGGACACCGACCTAAAGTTAAACCCTGTCACCTACTTTCTCGATCAGGCCCCTGCTTCCACGACCCAGTGTTCAGGCGACTCCGATGCATACGGATTTAGCGCGGTTTGGGTCAACCAGGAGATTGGAAACACAGACCCTCGCCGTGGGACCTCAGGGGAAAAGGTCGCTACCTTTGTGATGCACAATACGTTTCTTGTGGAAGAGAAGAGCCTGGATCCTCAACTCGCAACTCTGCGCTACCAACAAACCCAACAACCACTCCAGGTGTCTCTGGCTACCGTTGATGCAAAAGGACGTGGACCTGTGTGTGGGGATGGTTCCTGTGAGTCAACGGAAACAGCGACCTCTTGTGCTGTGGATTGTTCCAAGACTGTGTGTGGGAACGGTGTATGCGAGGATGGAGAAACTGCCGAAACTTGTCGGAACGACTGCAAACCTTCAACCTGCGGAAACGCCAAGTGTGACACCAACGAGGACCAACAAAACTGTCCCGAAGACTGCAAACCTCAAACCAACTGTGGAGACGGTGTCTGCGATGCTTTTGAAACCGCAGACACCTGTGCTCAAGACTGCAGCCCCGGCGCAAAGCTTCTGGCATGTTTGCGAAGCAAGTGCGCTCAGGATGTCTCAACGTGTCAAAAAGACTCCGACTGCGTCGCGATCTACCAATGCTTCATCCGCTGCAAAGACTCGCAGCAACAGTGCTTGTCCGGTTGCTCTCAGAACAAGTCCGCTGCGACAACGCAACGGTTCCAAAGCCTCTTGTCTTGCGGGAAAACCCAACAGTGTTGGTAGGTTTCTCAAGGGGGAGAGTGGAGAAGCAGCAAACCCAACACCCAAAGTGAATTGTGGGTCAGATGGCTTGCAATTTGATCTTGGTGCTTGCAGGTGGGCGGGTGAGGGGAAGATAGGTTGGCTTGGGAAGCTGTCCATGGAGAGTGGGTTTAAGCCCCAACTCAACGAGTTGACGTACGGCCACAGCGGTGTAGACCACGCCTTCAAAGAGGGCCAGATGGTAGCCCAAACAGAACTTCTCTTTCTTCCAAGCCTTGGTCCTCTTCGTCGGTCCCATGCACAATGGCGCCTGACATGGTCTTCCGATCACCAGTGGCGCGGGCTTTTTCGATCATGGCAACAAACTGTTTGTCCAGCCAGGCTTTGGCTTTTTCGGATTTTGCGCGCGGTGTGTCGTGAAACTTTAACGAGAACAGGTTTTTACGAGGACTTGGAGAAGGAAGTGGTGGGGGGTGGAGCGTTCGGAGTCTGCGCTTGCGATCATCGCTTCGTTCTTGGATGCTCTTGTCTCTCTTGAGGACGGTGTGTCTTAGGGGCGGGGTTTGGCTGTGCCGTTGAAGTAGGATTGGTAGATCGGCCAGGTGTAGTCAGCGACTTTGCGTCCGAGGATGAGGCCTTCGTCGTTGTCGAGCTGGTTGGCGCCGTCGCTGTGACGATAGGCCAGTACCGCTGCTTAGCGGTTTGTATACTTAACGGTGTTGTTTTGTAGGACAAACAGGAAGTCAAAAAATTTTCCAACGAAAACATGTTTTCTTTCTATTGGTTTACATTTTTGATGGACGTTCTTTGGAAAAAAGTTGTGCTTAGGGGTGATAGTTTTTCGCGAGAATGCCGTTCTATCTATATGTTTTGAGTGGAATTGAAAGGTTTTGTGTAGGTTGCGCCTTGTTCGTGGGGCCGACGTTGATATACCGAGTGGAGTTTTTGATGATGCAGAGAGTGGAGTTGGATGAGTTGGCCTGTGTAAGACAGAGCACGTATCCAATTTATTGTTTGGTGAGACCTGGTTCTGCGGAAAAACGGGCGCTGTCACTTTGTTCCAAGAAAGTGAGATTTTGTAAGCCCCACATCCAGGTTGTGAAGGACAGCGCAGAGATCTGTGGTGTTCTCTCCAAACAAGAGAGCGGGCTGCTTTTGTTGGACGCGAAAACTTCACGGGAAGAGACCCTCCGGTTTCTTGATCTCCGGGATCCTTCCAAGTGTTGTGCGTATGTTGTGGTTCTGGCCGAAAGTGTAGACGAATACAACACTTGGATCGGGTTGGGTGCTGATGATATGGTCCGCTGGAGGCAGTTCAACCTCGATATCTTGGAACGCTTTGTGGCGTTTGGGCTTCGTGCCCAAAAACAATGCCAAGAAACACAGCGGCTGCAACGAAAGCAGAACGGCTTCTTTGCGAGCAGCAACGAAGGTACATGGTGCCTGGATGCGAACACCATGAACGTGGAAGTCTCTCGTCGGTGGCAAGAGATGGTTGGACTGCCGTCCACGGCTTCCAACAAGATGAGCTTCCATGAGTGGTTGAGCTTTGTTCACAGCGATGATCGTCGGCGTATCTTGTCGCGGATCCGTTCTTGCCTCACCAAAAAGATACCTCCCTTTCACGTTAAGTATCGTCTGGCCAAAGCGAGCGAGCAGGGGGAGTCTTGGGGTTCCAAGGTGCAGGGGGCCTACAACCACGAAGGGAAGTGCGAGCATGTATTAGGCTGGCAAGTCTCGTTGGAGTCGAAAGAGTCCATTTATGACCCCCTCACCAAGTTGCCCAACCGCAAACATTGGTTGGAGCAGGTGAGCGCGACATTTGCGAAGTGGAAGGAGCACGCCAAACCTGACTTCGCACTCATCTACATCGGACTCAACCAATTTCATCGTCTGAACGATACGTTGGGATTTGGCGTGGGAGATCAGCTGCTGCAGCAAGTCGCAGAGAGGCTTCGGACCACACAACGCTTCATCAACACCATGGTAGAGCACGAAAGCCAAGACCCATGGGAGCAACCCCCTCGGTTTCGGGCCCAATCCCTTCCGAACACATCCACATTGTTGAGCAACACCAACACCCTCCGTGACATACCTGTCTCCAACGTTAAGGTGGTCGCCAACGGTTTGCAGGACGCCTCCATGACGCTTCATGATTTCAGCATCGGCGAAATCAACAAGAGCCATGGAGCGCGCAAGACGTTCCAAACGTTGACGATGGGCATCAACGTGCCTGCTTTGGTTGCCCGCTTTGACGGCGATAAGTTTGGCCTGCTGATTGAAAATGTCGACAGTCGTGAAGACGCTATATTGGTAGCGCAGCGCCTCCAACATTTGCTGGAGAGGCCCTTTCTCGTGGAGGGAGAACGTATCTACTTAAGCGCAAGCACCGGCGTTGCCCACAGCAGCAGCGAAGCCAAGACTGCCGAAGATCTTCTTCGCCAGGCGGGTTTTGCCATGTGCAAAGCCAAAGAAAAAGGAGCCACAGGTGAGAGCGTTCTCTTCTCAGCCAACATTCACGAAGAGGCAACGCAGCGGCTTAAGATCGAGACAGGGTTGAGAGAAGCACTCCAGCGCAAAGAGCTGGCTCTTTTTTACCAGCCCATTGTTTCCATTCACGACGGCTCGATTCTTGGTTTTGAAGCGCTGCTTCGGTGGGAACATCCTACGATGGGATGGATCTCTCCGGGACTTTTTGTTCCTATCGCTGAGGAGACTGGTCTTATTGTGGATATCGGAGCTTGGGCGTTGGAGACCGCTTGCAAGCAAATGCAGCAATGGCGCGGATCCTTGCATCCTGATCTTACGGTGAGCGTGAACGTTTCGGGCAAACAGCTGACCCAGCCGAACTGGAATCAGAATGTAGAGGCTGCGCTTTTGCTCTCGGGCCTTCCCCCTGAGGCCCTCAAGTTGGAAGTGACAGAGAGCTGCTTTGTGTCAGAACACAATACGGAAGACACCTTGCAAAGGTTGCGAGAGCGCGGCATCTGTGTCCAGATTGACGACTTTGGAACAGGATATTCGTCGTTGTCGCGACTGCAAGACATGCCCGCTGATGTCGTAAAGATCGATCAATCGTTTGTTCGGGACATGGTGGAGCGCCCCTCTTCCGATTCGATTGTTCGCGCAGTCGTCAAACTGAGCCAAAGTTTGGGGTTTGGTGTGGTGGCTGAAGGAATTGAAACCCAAGAACAATGGGAGCACCTCAGGTCGATTGGCGTGGGAATGGGACAGGGTTATCTGTTCGGCCGTCCCATCCCTCCTGAGCTGATTCCCACGTTGTTTGCCAAGGGGGCAGAGATGGAAAGGGAGCTTCCTCGCCTCTCGCCTCCTCCCAAGAGCCGAGTGGAGCGTTACTCTACTGTCGAAACTCCCCTACCCGCATGCTTGCTTTCGATGCCGTAGTCGCGAGCCTCTGGGGACAACATATCAAGCTTTGAAACCCGATCAGGCTTCTTCCTATTCACACCGCCAAGGCGGTGGCTGGGTGAACTGCACTTGGTCGAACACACTGCACTTGTAAGTTGCTTTCTTTCGATGTTGGGTCGTTTCTTTGGGTGAGAAACAGGCTTATTCCTCGATGGATCTGTCGATGGACAAGGTATTGAGTCTTGCCAAGCAACGGGTGTCATGGTGTAGTACCTCACAGGTATTCGATATCGGAGACATGTACGAGGAGCAAATTGGGTCCATGACATGCTATTTGGTCGGTTTGAGTGAGGGTGAGCAACAACAAGTCCAGCGCTTGTTGAAGCAAGGTGAAGACACAGCATCCATGGATGTTGTGGTGGTGAAGGACAAGATGGAGTTGAAGTCGGAGCCAAACTCTCTCCATCCGATTGATTTGCTGTGCCTGGGCTTGGATGACGCAGAGTCTGGTGCTGCTCCTTACCCAGGAAACCTGGACGTCCTTTGGTTCCTTGCCCTCCACGGTCACATGTGCCCCTGGGTTGCCTTCGTCGAGCAAGCGCAGCACTTTCCAGAGTCTCTTTGTCGTGCCATGGGAGCGAGCGGCTACCTGACTCGACCTTTGAACTCTGAGATGGTGGCTGCTGCTCTGGAGCAGGGCCTTCATCCTTCGGCTAGACCCACCTCATTCCCTCTGGTGCTTTTCCTGCAGATCGCACACACATTGCGTGTGAGTGGGCAGATTCAGATTACGTCAAGGGAGTTGGAAGAGCAGGGGGTTCTCGGCCTGGAACAAGGAGAACTTCGGTACGCGATCTGGGGTGAAGAAACATCCGGTGAAGAGATCCTTCGTCGGTTTCTATCCTGGCCTGATATGCGATACGAGATCCTCAAAGATTCTCAAGTCGAGGAGCCTAACCACAACTTCCAAGAGCCATGGAAAACGCTGCTCGCCAGATTGTTCCCGGCCGAGAAGGCGTTGGATTCTTCTACCCAAAAGGAAGAGCCCGCTTCGCCCAGCGCTCCTGCTCCATTCCTCTCCGAATCTTCGCCACAGGCGACGTCTCGCGAGCCGTTGAGTGCGGACTTCCTCAACGAAACCTGTAGGACTGTCCTGGAAGAGCTTGGAAACGGGATTGCTTGCGGTGTCGTGGATCTGACGCAACAAAGACTGATTGGGAAACACCAGAACGACGCCGCGCTGGCTGACGAATTTTGGAGCACCACAACCGCGATGATCCACGATATGTTCCAGGGCAACGCGATCCAACAATTGGAGAACGTGTTGGCCGGGATGGAAGGCCACTCCCAAGACAAAGTCGAAGATCTTCTCGTCCACACCGACAACGAATTTCTCTTTATGAAATCTCTTTTGGCTGAAAATGCAGTGGTGTTTCTGATGACCAACAAATCAACAAGCCAGGGCATGGTTCTGACACATTTGCGATCTGCTGCAGAGACCATTCAGGCCAAACTTACCTAAAACGTTATCCTGCTCCTCACATGTTTTGGCTTCGTTGAGACATTTTACCCACTCGATAACTATTCAATTCCTATTCTTTTTCTGGTTATTCTAGGAATTGTAATTGTTGAGGATGGGTGTATCTATCTGTTTTTACTTTTTTTGAAAAATATTAAAAGAAATATCTTGTCAAGCGTCAGTAAAAATGTACGCTAAAGGTACGTGACAAAAGTACCGATATTGTTACATACGTACTGTATTCCGTATGAACATAGTTCAATTGCGATGCCTGATTGCAACCAAGTATCGCAACCGAGTAAGGAGTTCCTCATGTTTCAACGTCTCATGACTGTAGCCCCTCCATAAACCTTGGTTACTACAAGTTTTCGTACAACATGGCACAGCGTTGCCGCACGGGAGAGAAACGTCTCTCTAAAGCGCTGTGGAGCTTGTGTTGCATGGAGCCCATTTTACTGTCTTCGGGGGGAGGCGATTGGGTTCTTGAACGTGAACAACGTTGAAGTGGTTTGGCCCACAATGGAACATCGCTATGATTCAAGGATACAATCACAACATAAAGCACAAGGGGCGCCTGTACCACGTGCAAACGGAGGATACAGGTCAATGCTCAAGAAGGGTGCATACGCTCCTGTTTATGGACGGTCATATCTTGGCTTCCAAAAATCTCCCCTATGGTTCTTTGCTTGACGCGGATCCGTCGATCGATGTCAGAGCTCTCATGATGCAACAGCACAAAGCGATGTTGTTGGAACTCAAAAATGGCAAGCATGACGTCGCTGATACGCCAAGCCTGGCAGAAGCATCGTTGATCTCCAGAGAGTTGGTCGCGGCTGTGAAAGAGTCGGCCTCTTTGTGCGCAGAGCCCCATGATGTCTCTCAGACAGGTGCACAAGAGTCACAGCCTCTACAAGAAGTGACATACACAGAGATACCTGCATGGAATACAACAGGGCAGGTGGTGCAACGTGGAACAGAAGAACTCGTTCCTTTCTCTGAACATCGACACAGGGAATGGGTTTCTGCGCAAGAGGAGTTGGCCCTTTCTTCCAAGGATGCTCATCCACAAGCGGAGCAACCATCAACGTTCTCCACTCACTATGTCGCCTTGGAGCGTGAAGAGGAGTGCTTTTCTGTCGAGCTGGACACTGCGTTGGCTGCATCCTCGGATCAGCTCCTTGCCATGAACTCCGGCGAGTTTCTTGCCATCACAGACGAAGGGAAGAGCTCTCTGCAGCTTGCAGGTATGAGCTTGTTGCAAGGCCTTTCGTCCAACGACACCACGCTGATTGCTGATAGCGTCCGCAAACTCGCTACGGCTTCTGAAGCTGTTGGTATGAGATCGCTCTGGTGGCTGACTCCTACCTTGGAGACCGTCTCTTAAACAAAGACGAACGCTGTTATGCACTGTGAATTTTTGTGCCATCTGTCCTTTTTGCACGAAAAGGTAGGTTGTCATTGTTCGATGTTGCGTGTAGAAGTTATAACGTCTTGAAAGAAGAGGGGTTGAAAGTATGAAATCGCAGAGTCATTGGGAGCCTGCCTTGAAAGCCTTGGACGAGCTCGACTATGTGTTGTCATCGTTCATTCTGGATCAACAAGCCCAAGTGGTTGCGGGCGCTCTGAACGAAGACTTCGGAAACCCGAAGGAGCTTGCTGCCTCTGTTTTGGCTGCTGTTGGAGCCAACGAGAGGCTAGGTTCTCAGCTGTTGTTGGGAGAAGTGGTTCTTTCCATTTCGGAGTTCCGAGGAGGTTTGGTGTTTGCGGCGCCCCTCTCGTTGGAGCACGTGTTTGGTGTGGTGGCTGAGCCAGAAGTGAACTTGGGGATGTTGCGAATGCGCTTCCGTGAGAGCTTGGTCGCTCTCGCTGACGCCGACCCCTTGAAAGAGGAGGCTTTGGTATGAGCGACTCTCCAGAAAAGTCATGGTGGGGCCGGTTGTTCAAGAAGGAAGATGAAGGAGAGCTACTGCATCTTGACATGTCCCAACCCAGGGACACGATGGAGCTCGATCTGAAAGATCTGGAGCACTTCTTAACAGAAGACAGTCAGGTGGACGATTTTCCCTCGGGGGCTCCTTCCCCTTCACCGTTGAAGACAACAAACACCGCAACTCCTGTGACGGATTCGGGTGTGAGCGCGATCCAGGTCCAGTCCCAAGGGCAACCAAGCTCCCAGTTGCAAAGCTTGCTTGATGAAATGGTGGTGTTGCAGCGAAAGCTGGAGCTAACGCAAACGGTTGAGCGTCAGCTTAATGATTCTTTGGAAGGGAAGGAACGCTCTCTTGAGAACGCGCACCAGATGTTGACTTCCTTGGAGGCTGAAAACGAAGCCCTGAGGCAAGAACGTTCCGAATTGCAGGCCCTCGTCGAAAAGCAAACCGAAGAGAGCAAACGAATCTCTGAGCTGGAGAGTTTGCTAGAGGATACCACCGCTCGTTTGTACCAAGAGCAGGCCAAGCGGAATCAGTGGAAAAAAGAGCAAGAAGCCGCTCTGCAAAAAGTCGCTCTGCAAGAGAACGCGGTCTCTGAACTGGATGAGTTCCGTCAACAGTCGAAAGAGCTTACATTTTTCTTGTGGCATGTGGCTGTACGTTCTCTCCAGCGAGCTTGTGGTCGTGGAGCAGAGTCTTCCATGCTCCTGACATGGGAGGAGCTGTTCCCGTTTCTACAAGATCTGTTCTTGCGTGATGTGGAAGTGTCAGAGTCAGGGCTTCAAAAAGTCGCAGACTGGTTTCAAAAGATGGGGTTGTGCGAGACGTTGCAGTGGGAGTTGGATGACAACTCCTTGCGTGTGGAAGCGATGGGGCTTCCAGACACGCTCTTGTCCTACGACGACTCTCCCGAGCTGCAACAGATTAAGTCTCCGATTGTTCCGCTGCTCTCAGCGCTATGGGGACAAGCAAACCCTGGTGGATTCACCTGCTCCTACGACAAAGAGTCGGATTATGGCTCTTTGCAGTTTGTGTTGCGGCGCAGCGAATCCCTTTGAGTATAAAGTGTAGGTAGAGGAACTGATATGACGTGCTACTTCGTCGGGTTAACCGAGGATGAACAATCAAAGGTGCGCGAGGCTCTGGTCCATGTTGACCAGGGAGCTAATCCTTTGAAAGTTGTTGCTGTTCAAAACAAAGAAGATCTTCGAAATCTCGTTCATCAGGAGCGCAAACCTCGTTTGCTTTGCCTCGGGCTGGATGGGTTGTCCTCGGATCCAGAGCTTTATCCAGGCAATCTCGATGTCCTCTGGTTCTTTGCTTTGCAAGGGCAAACGTGCCCTTGGATCGCCTTTTCTCGTAAGAATGGAAGCATCTCAGAGACGTTGTGTTCCACAATGGGAGCCAGCGGGTACCTGACACAGCCTCTTGAACAAGCGGACATGATTGGCGCGATTCGGGCGGGCCTGACCTCTTCCACATCGGAGTCTTCCACTCTCTCGTTGGTTTTGTTTTTGCTTCTGGCCCAAACTCTTCGTGTGACAGCCTTGATTCACGTGACAAATGCTGTGACCCAAGAAGAGGGCATCCTTGGGCTTGAGCAAGGTGACGTTTGTTATGCCAGATGCAGAGGGGAGGATAACGGAGAGGCGTCGCTCCGGTCTCTTTTGTCTTGGCCCAAAGTCGAATTGCAGGTGAAGCAGAAGTTAAACATTCTAAGCCGGAACGTTGAGATCTCCTTGGAAGAGGTTTTGGCGACTCAGTTTCCTGACGCCCCGATGACTCCCGCAACATCTACGCTCCAACAGGGCGCGTCGGTGGTTCCCGCTGAAGAACATAACATTGAGTGTTTCAATACACAGGAGTTCGACTCGGTATGCCAGGAGATTCTTGAGGGTCTTTCTGGTGCAGATGCGTGCGGTATCGTTCGTTGTCGCGATGAGACGTTGGTCGGCTTCTCAGCCCAAGAATCTCTTGCTTCCTCAATAGCTTGGGACAAGGCGATACTGATTGTCTCGGAGATGTTCCAGAGCGAGGCGCTCCAGGTCGTCAAACAGGAGATGGCGCGACAAGAAGAACAAGTTGCGCAAGACAACGTGCAAGAGATCTTTATCCTTGCGAGTCACTCTTCGTTTTTTATGAAAGCGTTGGAGGGGTTGGGTCTGGTTGTTGTTCTGGTGACCCAGTCCACAACAAGCCAAGGGATGGGGTGGGCACACCTACGCTCCGCCGTCGATGGCATTCAAACACAGCTTTCCTAACCTTCTCTCCCTCTTCCCTCGGATCGTTTTCTTGAACTTCGCGGCCTCCTTGCTTCATACTCCTCGTTATCAATCGATGTACCAGGCACAGCAGCGGGTGAGGGTGTGGAACACAGGCGGTGGTTGTGCGTCGTACCTTTGGAGTGGCTCTCCACTTCGAGCAACACCCCTTTTCTGCAGTGATGGTGAGTAGCAGCAATGAAGGTTTCTGAGCATATAGATTCCAATCTGGGCCAGGTCGATATGTTGGCTCAGATCGTGGTGGGCGTTTCGGGTCGCGTGTTGTTTGTTTCCCCTGGATGCACGGAAAGTTGGGGAGGAGGGCTTGAGGTGTGGCAGGGGAAAAGCGTTGACACCTATCTGCCCCACGTGGACGCACACCAAACCTTGTTGGACCGCTTGGTGGATCTGAAGCTGGGGAACAGCGAGTTTGTCTGGCCCTTGTCCAACGGTCCTGTGTTGAAGATTCGCGCCAATCGACTTTACCTGACGCCACAAAGTCTTCAGAGGCTCTGGCGTGACCACAACATGCCATGGTCAATCCCTCTGGAAGAGATCGAGGAGGAAGTGTTTTGGCTCACGGTTGTGAACTTGCGGCAGATCCACAACATGTACCAATCTGACGCAGAGACCCGGCTGCGGGCCACGATCGGCTCGATCATTGCTGGCTTTGCGCACGAAGTTCGCAACCCGTTGGCTGCGACGTTGAGCCTGGTGGAGGGGATCATGGCGCTGGAGGAAGACAGCGAAACCATGCAACCTCTCAGTCGGATTCCTGTCCATGTGGAGCGTATCGAGAACCTGATCAAGGAAGCCCTCTCGTATGGAAAGCCACGCGCTCCTCAGGCTTCCTGGCACCAGCTCCATTTCTTGATCCAGCGCTCGGCTGAGATGCTGGCGCAGGCGGGTATTGAGCTTCCGGCCAGCACGTTTCCCCAAGAATCAACCGTACTTCCTGTATATGTTGACGCGGAACAGATCATTTCGGTGATCGCCAATCTGATGCAGAACGCTGCGGAAGAGGCGGGCTCTGACGGTGTGATGCTTCATGTGGTGAAAGAACCCGAAAAGACAGGTGACTACTCGCTCCGATGGAACGGCGCTTTGGTGGCCTTGGATGTCATGGATCGAGGCGGGGGCGTGGATCCTTCTCTGATCGATACCTTGTTTGAACCCTTCGTTACCAGCAAGAGCAAAGGTACAGGTCTGGGCCTTGCGATTGCCCGAGATCTGGCTCTGCTCAATGGTGGGAATCTTTATTTAAGAAAAACTTCACCAGAAGGCTCAACGTTTCGTCTCTTGCTGCCGTCTTATGTTTTCTGATCGGGTCACATTGTATTTCTGCGCGAATCCAAGGACGGAGAGACGCAATCCATGAGAGAACATAGCAGCCAGGCCGCTTTATCCACAGGTGCTCTTCCCAACAGCCGAATCTTGTTGGTCGAAGACAACGAAGATTTTGCATACGGCTTGTCTCTCTCTCTTCGACGCCAAGGCTACTCGTATCGGATCGCTGCTTCGTTGAGCGAGGCGCAAGAGATTCTGTCCGAGAGCTTGTTTGATGTGATCTTGCTGGATTTGACTCTGCCCGATGCTTCGGGAACGACAGTCGTCTCCACCGTTCGTCAGATGCAGCCGGAAGCTGCCTTGCTTGTTCTGACTGGCCGAAACGATGCGGAGTTGGCAGTCCAAACCCTGCGCCTGGGTGCACAAGACTACCTCACCAAACCGATCTCCCACAAAGAGCTGCTGAAGTCGATCGGGACCTATTGCAAGCAGATCCAATCCCGACGCAGCCTGCAGCCGTCTTCCAACGACAACCACTCTTCCAATTATATGGTGGGCAAATCCCCGGCTTGGCAACACACGCTGTCCATGCTTCGAGCCGCCGCTGCGGCACCCAAAACCACTGTGCTGTTGACTGGCGAACCTGGTGTTGGCAAGGAAGTGGGCGCCCAACTCATTCACCAACACAGCGACCGGACAGACAAACCTCTTGTCTCTGTGAACATGGCCTGTTTGCCCGACTCTCTGCTGGAAGCTGAGCTGTTTGGCTACGAGGCAGGCGCGTTTACCGGAGCGCAGAGCACCAAGCGTGGCTTGTTTGAGCAGGCCCAAGGTGGAACCCTCTTCCTCGATGAAATCGGTGAAATGCCCTTGGAGCTGCAGGCGAAGTTGCTCCGCGTTCTGGAGGGCAAGCCTTTCCGTCGTTTGGGTGGTGAGACTCTGATCACGCCGGACGTTCGCCTTGTCTCGGCAACCAACCGCAACCTGGCAGAGCTGGTGGAGCAAGGACTGTTCCGCAGCGATCTGTACCATCGCCTTAAGGTGCTGGAAATCTCGGTCCCTCCTCTTCGTGAGCGAGGCGACGATGTTGAGCGATTGGCGCTCCATTTCCTTGCCCGCCTGGGCAACGAAATGGGCCGCAAGCAGATCCAGTTTTCGTCTGAGGCGTTGCGTTTGCTTCAGTCGTACTCTTGGCCTGGCAACGTCCGTGAGCTGCGCAATGTTGTGGAGCGGGCGTTGGTCCTCTGTCCTGACACCACGATCTCTCCCTATCACCTCCCTCAAGAATTGCATCCTTCCCGCGAGACCCACAAAGACAACGTCGTGGTGCTTCCCAAAGTGCCCGTGTTGGAAGTGGTTCGTCCCCCTGCTCAGGAGGACGAAGACCCCTCCGAGATCAACAACCTCGAAGAAAGCCAAGATCTTCGCTTGAAAGTTGCGATCGCCAATCATATAAAACATGTGTTGGATTTGTGCGACGGTAACGTCTCACAAGCCGCTGCTTGCCTGGATATCACCAGGCAGACGTTGCGTCGGCGTTTGAAAGAAGCTGAATCTTTCTAACAACCTTGCATCGCTCTGCTGGAGCAGATGCAGCCACACGACAAGTGCGTTATCATTGGCTCGTCGCGGTCCTCTGTGTTTTGAGTGGGCTGTGACCGACTTTTCACCAACCTAATTTCGTTAAACTTCCCTTCGTTTTTCTGGGCGTGCTGAGGCTCTCGATACCATGCGCTCCATTTTGATCATCGATGACGAGTCCGATCTTTGTCATTCTTTAGCGCGGATTGTGCAGCGGAAGATACCGTCGTTCAGCGTCCGAAACACCAGCGAGCCCAACGAAGCCCTCGAATGGTTGGAAGAAGAGGCTCCTGCGCTGATCATTACAGACATTCGTATGCCTGAGATCTCTGGGTTGGATCTGGTGGCCCGGGCCATTCGCTTGTGGGGCAACTTGCCCATCATTATTACAACAGCGTTTGCTTCTCCAGAGCTGGCCCGTGTTCTTGATCTTCAGGCTTTTCACTACCTTCCAAAGCCGTTTCGGAGCCAGGAACTTCTGCTGCGCATTCAACAAATTCTTGGCCTTTCTTCTCCCCAGCATCCTGAGTCGATGGAGCCTGCCTCCCCATCTTCTCTGGTGATGGACATGATCCAACTGCACGCATTGACCTGCAGCACAGGGGCCCTTCGCATGATTCGACCCCGAGAGATCGGCGAGATCTTCTTCTCCAAAGGGCGGATCGTTCATGCAGAAGTTGGGGTCTTGGAAGGAGTCCCTGCCTACGAGATCTTATCCTCCTGGTCGGACTGTCAGTTCGTGTTTATGCACTCTCGGACATCCATTGAGACCATCCGAATTCCTACGGCCTTGCTAGTGAAGCGCTCTCTTAGAGGCGGAAGCTTTGAGTCGGTCTCTCAGTTGGATCTTCCTGATCTGGGAAGCTCGACGGTCTATGCCACTCCTCCTTATGGGAAGCAATCGTTGGGCTTGCCTTTTTCTCCTCCAACACCACCTCCCCCTTGGATGGACTCGTCTTCTCCTGAAGTTCCAAGCAACACAAAGTACCAGGCCAAGATCCCATCGCACGATGAGCTGCAGTCCGGTCAGGTCGTGAACAATGTGGATGCCTGCCTGCAGCGATTGCGTGGCATGAGCGGTTTGATTGCTGCCTACATTATCGATTTGGAGACCAACCGGCCGATCGCATCTGTGGGTGAGCTGTCGTCACGTTGGGACGTTTCCATTCCCGAGCAAAGTCAGTTCCTGTGCAACAAGTACAAGCTACTGCGCTCTCTGGGGGTCAACGAACAAATCGAGGAGACTGTGATCAGTAGCAACGAAACCTATCAAGTGTTTCGACCCAGCTCGCGCTACCCTGGCATTGTGTTTTTTATCATCCTGGAATGTGACAACGCGAACCTGACCCTTGCAAGATTGCTCCTCACCGAAGTTGAACTTCAGCTGGTGTTGGCCAAGAAAGTAGACTCCTAAACCAAGGACGCACGAAACCTTTGCGACTTGCGATCCTCTTGGATGGACTCCGAGCTTGGAGCCATGCCCATGGAGCGTTTGTATGGATGGGTAGCTTGGGTAGATTAAACAGGAAAACCGTCGAAAGTGACGGTTGATGGGGACTTTTTGGGGGGGGAGTTGGTCTTAGGTGAGGCTGAGGTGGTTGTCAATCTCAGCCAGTTCGATGCGAGCCATGGCGAGGTTGGCGCGCTTGCGGTCGAGGACGATGTAGAAGAAGACGTTGATGTTGTTGTGCATCATACGAATCAAGTGGTACTGCGTGTCGAGGGTAATCAGGATGTCTTCGATCAGGTCTTTCAGGCCAAGCTTGTCACGAACGTTCTTCTTGGCGCGAACCACTTCGGTGTTTCCTGCTGCAGCGAGGTCGAGGTTCAAGCCGCCACCACCTGCAGTTCCCAAACACATGCCGGATTGGAAGTCTACGAGAGCTGCGCCGACTGCGCCTTGGATGTTCATTGCTTTGTTCAAGGATTCTTGGATGTTGTTTGCCATGATCTTTGTTCCTCGTTAGACCCGTTGTGACGTTCTCTTCGCGTCATATCTCTCTGCTTGTGGAGGGCGTCAGCCTGACAGCAAAGAAAGGGTAGTTGCATGGTTGACTGAGTAACTTCTTTCGAAGTGTCGTTGTTTGCCCTCTCCTTAAGCAAGGCCGGTTCCAATCTTGACGATCGAAGCAAAGTCTATGGATCTTCAGGTGTTATCTTTTTTGGCTGGAGAACATCTTCAGGAAGTGGGTGATTCTTGACCACCTGTTTGGAGAGGAAGTGGATGATTTTTGACCACCTGCTTGGAGAGGAAGTGGATGATTTTTGACCACCTCGCCAAAACGAGTTCAAAATCATCCATACGATCCCAACGATCGGGGTTTGTGTAAGACGATGATCACTGCAATGGGTCTTGGAGGAGATCAAGAAGGGGAGGGAACGATCCACAGGAAGGTTTTGTAGCGGACGGAGAGGATATGAAACAAGCTATGAGGAGGACGTTGGTAGCGTTGGGCTTCATGCACTGCAAGAATATGAATGGCTCCTTCACGATCGATCGCGAGATCTCCCAGGCTGAAGGGGAGGGCGGCGATCGAGGAGGCCCACAGCCAGTTGCCTTTGGGAGAGAGGCGAGCGAGGAACCCGTCGCCTTGTTGGTGCTGGGAATGAAGCAAAAAGGAGCCACACTGGAGAGTTCCGCTGAAGCGACCACCGATGAATATGTTGCCCTTCGGTCCCAAGGCGAGGCTGGCTTCACCCGCCCAGGATGATCCGCCGCCAAAGCTGCGCCCCCAGATCCATTGTCCTTGGGCGCTTAACTTGGCGATAAACCGGGCGTTGGTGCCACTTAAGGGGAGCAACTTGGTGCCCACGCGCAGCGGACGAAGGTAGGTTCCTGTTAAGTAGATGGAGCGCGATGTGTCGATGGCGAGCCGAACAGAAGACACAAACGGTTGCGCTGAGGACCAGGCTTCAGTGGCCAAAGCGAGCCAATGGACCTGACCGCTGGAAGACAGGTTGGCGACCCAGATCGTTCGTTGACGCAAAGACTTTTGTCCCAGGCGTACAACATTAAAGAGGGTGCCTGTGAGCACTGCATGACCTGAAGAGGAGTACGCAACGTCCGAACCATAGGCGTTTCCGCGCAAACCTTTCATCGCGTGAAGCCAACGCAGCGCTCCTGTGGAGGAGAACGAAGCGACAAAGGCGTTGGAGGGCGATTGGGTTTGCAAGGAGCGTGTGTCCCAAGCGATGGTTTTGGAGAATGTGCTGATTAAGGTGCAATGCCCCTTCTTGTTGACAGCGATTCGGGCTGAGGAGAGGAGCCCTTTTACCTTTAACATTCGTGCCCAGCGCCATTGTCCTGAGGCTGAGATCTGAGCCAGGAAGATGCCTCGACCCTTAAGCTTGATCTTACCGAACACGACTGTCCCAGTGAACGTTCCTGTCAACCAAACACGACCGTCGGGGGTCACGGCCATATCAGTGACCTGTTCAAATCCTTGCCCTTGTGTTGCGAGCGCCCAGAGAGGTCTGGCGCTTGCGTCGTGCTTCACCACAAAGATTGAATTGGGTCCTTTGCCTTGAAGGTGCATCTCGCCAAACATCACATACCGTGAAAAGTTGCCAGCTGTGTACACCGAGCGTTTGCGATCGATGTGCAAGGCGCGCCCCATAACATCGGCGGAAGAGAGTCCGATGGCGTGCCGACGACCGGGGACCGAAAGCACCACTTGGTTTTGGAGTGTGCCCAAGAGAACCGGATGTTGGATGCAGCTGGTGAGGCGGGCTAGAGGAGGAACGCTTCGTTGCAAGTAACGCCAGACTTCCCAGAGCGTGACCACTCCGTTTCGATCGACGTCGGCGCTGCCGTGCAACGCTTGCATGAGCGCATACGTGAACACGCCGTGCTGAAGCGTTGGTGACTCACAGCTCGCCTCGTTAAAGCGGGAGGAGGCCAGCACCACAAAGCCTTGTCGATGTTCGTAAGCAGAGGCTCGGAACGGCTGATGGGGAAGCTGGGAGGATTCTTTTGTCTTCTTGCGACGTCGGGGCTTGGGGCGACTGCGTGTGATCGGTTGGGTGGGACGTTGCGCAAAGCTGCTGTGACAGGCGTCGAGGAATAACAGCGTGGTCTGTGCCTTGAGCTGGCGGAGGGAGAGGTTGATCTCAAAGTGAGGTATGTCAAAGTGTCGGAGCGTGTAGCGGCTGTCGTAAGGAACCCAGTAGCTTATCCCGTTGTGCGAGTAGCCATGGCCCGAATAGTAAATGAGCGCGGTATCTCCGGCCTTTGCGCGCTGGCGAAGCCAAACTTGCAAGGCGTATAGGATGCGTGTGCGGGTCGCCTGTCTTCCTGTGATCAGTCGGATTTGGTTACGGGGCACGCGTCCGCTGGAGATCAGATACTCCATTAGCACCGAAGCGTCACGTTGGGCATACGAGAGCTTTCGAATGTTTGGGTTTTTGTACTGGTTGATGCCGATCAGCACCGCGTAAAGCTTTCCCTCGGCGACCTTGGGGCTGTATCCGCTTCCGACAAGGTAGAGCAACACGCCCCATACTACCGGATGTTTCCAACAAGAACTCAACCGACATGGTACATCGTAGTGCGCATGCATGATCCCTCCTCAGCTTGGGGTGCTGTGTCTTCCATCCCTGGATGGTCAACCAAATGTCCCAAAAGTTCAAGGAAAGATTCAAAGAGAGGATTAGCGCACAAAGTGGGTGGGGTGGCCCGGAAGAGGTTGGCTGTGAATCACGCGCAAGGCGTTGGTCCGAGTGTTGAGGGAGAGGACCTTAAGAAACGCGCCTTCGTTTTGGTGGACCAACGCGTAGATGGTGTCGTTTCGCGTGATTAAGTCGGTGGTGGTGCCGCCCAGATAGGTTTCGGTTCGAGACTCTTGCTTGAAGTTGTTGTCGAACACTTGAACGCCACCGCGCTGTGAACCGACCAGGATGTGCTTGGATGCCGTCGTTAATCCTTGCCAGGCTCCAGAGTGGTGGGCTTTTTTGTGGGGTTTGACTTCATACTCTCCCAGAGGCATCAGCCCTTTGCTTTCGATACGGAAGCTTGCGACCAGGTGTCCGGTTATGCCGTCTTGTTCGTACGTTCCATACATGGCCAGGATGCCATGGTTGGCTACCATACGATGGTAACGAAGTCCCGGTCGGCTGGGCAGCGGCGCGCCGAACTTCTGGGCACCCAGGCCATTCGCCTGAAGCTTGTAGACAAACACATACTTAATGTACGAGGAGTCGTGCAGACCCAGCAGGGTGTTTCCGGTTCGAACCAGTCGGTGAATCTGGAGGCCTTCCTCTGCGATGTCGGCTTTGGGTGCCTTGAACTTGCATAAGGGCTTGTGACTCTGAGCCATGTCCACCGCTTGGATCTTGTTGTGACTGACAAGATAGGTGTAGCCCCGGTACGTTTGCAGCGAAGAAGACATGGTCTGCTCAACGATACGTCGCTCCGTTTCTGCACGTTCGGCAAACAAGGTCTGACGTTGAAGTACCGCCTGGCCGTCTTGGTTTTGGACGGTATGAAGCTGGTTTCCATCCAACGATGTATGGAGCGATGTTTGCCCTTGTTCCGGGGAAAACGACACGCTGCGTGTGGTGCCCAGGCGAACATGACGAGATGAACTCACCAACAGCGGAGTGATCGAGAGATGGCTCTCTCTGGCCTCCATGACCGCCAAGATTGTGCCCTTTGGCTTTGAGGTTTGGGCGTTGCGAACGCGAAATCCGTCGCAACCTTCCTTCGCAGCGGGGATATCGATCGATTTGCCAGACCGTCCTTGGGAGGTGCTCCCGCCGCTCTTTCCCGGAATGTCTGACAAAGAACGGGCTCCGGTTGTCGCGTTGGGTTGTTGTTGAAACGGTTGACTGTAGTTTTCTATCTCGCCCCAATCATGGGGGCCACACGCTGTCCAAAGAGGCAGCGAGAACAGAAGCAAAAAGAAGACACTCGTGAACGATTGGGGTTTCCATACAACTCGGTGTGCAGACGCACGTGTACCTACGTGGTTCGTTTTCATGATCGGCTCGCTTTTTAATTTTTTGGTGTGGGCGTCGGTCTTCTCGTGGGAAAGAAGACTCTAATTTTTTGTCAGACACTCTAAATATACGGCCTCACCTTTTAAAACATTAATCAAAGGTAATGATATGCTTTTGTTGTCTTTCATAGAAAAAGTAGGGGATTTGTACACAAAAAAGGGCAAAAAAACGTTGGGCTTTGCTTCATAGCTTTTGGATCGATGTGATCACGGTAGAACTTGAAACGAAGAGTCGGTGGGGAGTTGGGCGTGGTTGCCTCAATTGTTTTAGTTTTCGTTTGTTGCAAATTGTGTTACAAATTGAGGGATTGTGCTCAAACCACCGGCAAAGGATAAGATAGTGAGTAGCATGAAACAATTGCGATTTTGGGTAAATGGGGAGGTTGTAGAAGAGGCAAACGTCTCGCCGACAACAACGCTCCTCAACTACCTACGATATCATCTGCACCAAACGGGCACCAAGGAAGGCTGCGCGGAAGGCGACTGTGGTGCTTGTACCGTAGCCATCATCGATCCAGATGCCCCCAACGGACCAACCTACCGGGCTGTGAACTCGTGTCTGGTGTTGTTGCCTATGGTGCAGGGCAAAGAGATTGTAACGGTGGAGGGCCTCAAGCAAGGCAAACAACACCATCCTGTGCAGGAGGAGTTGGTTCAGGCGTTGGGGTCTCAGTGTGGTTACTGCACACCCGGCGTGATTATGTCGATGTTTGAAGCCTGCTACAGGGATGACCTTAACGAAGATTGGAAGCTCGACGACCAAATGTGCGGCAACTTGTGCCGTTGCACCGGATACCGGCCGATTATGGATGCGACCCGCAAGGTGGCAGGCACACGTCCCAACGACCGCTTTGTGGAAGCCTTGGACAAGGCCGAGTCGCGCTCCATGGATCTGGTCTACGAACACGGTGAGCAGCGTTACTTCAACCCCACCACATTTGACGAGCTTTGGGACACCCTCGACAAACACCCCGATGCCCGCTTTGTTGTCGGTGGAACCGACCTCTCCCTTGAGGTGACCAAACAATTTAAGACGTTGCCTTTGCTGGTGTCGTTGGAGGGGATACGAGACCTGAAGCGGCTCGAATCCAGCGAAGACGAGTGGCACTTGGGCGCCTCGGTTGTGCTCAGTGATGTCGAAGCTGCTGTGTCTTCTACTCTTCCCGCGTTGGAGCGGATGTTACGGTTCTTTGGAGCCCGCCAAATCAAGAACCGCGGCACAGTGGGAGGCAACCTTTGCACCGCTTCCCCGATTGGGGATCTTGCTCCGGTGTTGCTGAGCTTGGGAGCCAAAGCGACCCTGCGTTCGCGGCAAGGAACACGTCAGATCTCTCTCGATGACTTCTTCCTTGGGTATCGCCAAACCGCTCTTCAGCAAGGCGAGATCCTCGACTCCATCCAGGTCCCTATCCCTCGCACCCAAGATCAGGACATTCGTAGCTGTGCCTACAAAGTGTCCAAGCGACAAGAACTTGACATCAGCACCGTCTCTGCGGGCTTGTACGTTCGATTAAGCGCGTCGGGTGAGGTTGAGACCGCGCGCTTTGCGTTTGGCGGGGTGGCTGCGACGCCAGCCCGAGCGTCCCTTGTTGAACAAGCTATTGTTGGAAAGCCCTGGACGTCGGAGACTTTGGAGCAAGCCTTGCCGTTGTTGGAGCAAGACTTCACACCCATCGACGACCACCGCGGCTCCGCCTGGTACCGACGCAAAGTCGCGAGCAATCTGTTGCGTGGGTTCTTCCTGGAAACCCAGAACGAGGGTCAACCTCGCTTGCCCTATCGACCCACAGGTACAGTTGCGTTGGAGGTGACATCATGAGCTCAGACACAACCATGCACATGTCTGCGGCTGTCCATGAAAGCGGTGGCCACGCTGACGCCAGCGGCTCTGCGTCTCAACATCTCGATACATCCGGTGCATCAGAAGGTTCTGGAGGAGGAACTGTGGAAGCAAAAGCGCGACCCAAGAGCCCTTTGCATCTCTCCACCATTCACGAGAGCGGCTATCTTCACACCAGCGGGGAAGCCATTTACGTGGATGACATCCCCGCTCCACGCGGCATGTTGGTGGGGATGGTTGTGGGTTCTCCGTATCCACGTGCCCGGATTCTTAAGCGAGATGTCTCAGCGGCGAAGCTCGTTCCTGGCGTCGCAGCGGTTCTTACCGCGGAAGATATCCCCGGTCACAACGACGTTGCACCGTTCACCCACGATGAGCCTCTGCTCGCAGAAGACGAGGTGTTTGCGGTCGGTCAGAGCCTTGCTGTGGTCATCGCAGACTCTTACGAGACATGTCGCAAAGCAGCGGCTAAGATGGTCTGGGAGTGGGAAGAGCTGCCTGCCGTTCTCACCGTTCAGGATGCGATCCAACAACAGAGCTACCTAACCGAGCCTCACGTGATGAAACGCGGCGACGTTGACCAGGCTTTGGCGGAAGCTCCGGTTCGTTTTCAAGGGGAAGTGAGTACCGGTGGTCAGGACCACTTCTACCTCGAAACCCACGCTGCCTTGGCGCTGCCGTTGGAAGACGGAACCTATCATGTGTATTCGTCGACGCAGCACCCCTCTGAAGTTCAGGCCAAAGTGGCCGAGGCTTTGGGGATTCGAAGCCACCAGGTGGTTGTCGAAGTGAAGCGGATGGGCGGAGGTTTTGGAGGCAAGGAAACTCAAGGCGCTATCTTTGCAAGCCTCGCTGCCTTGGGGTCGTTGTACACGAAGCGACCGGTCAAGATCTGGTTGAACCGCGACCAGGATATGGTGCAGACGGGCAAGCGCCACCCCTTCTTCTCCCGGTATGACGCGGGCTTTGACAACGACGGAAAGCTTCTGGCGTTGCGCGTCGAGGGCTTCTCCGACGGTGGCTGGACCAGCGATCTCTCCGGTCCTATTCTCGATCGTTATATGTTCCACTTGGACAACGCGTACTACATTCCAAGCTTGCGCCTGGAAGCCCGCGTGGCTCGGACGAACACCGTCTCTAACACGGCGTTTCGGGGCTTTGGCGGACCGCAAGGCATGGTGGTGGTGGAAACCGTCATGGAAGAAGCGGCCGCACGTTTGGGGATGGATCCTGCTGTGGTTCGGCAGCGTAACTTTTACGGTCCTGCCCCACGCAACATGACGCCGTACTGGCAAGAGGTTCCAGCTGACCGCTCGCAGCGTGTCTATGACGAGCTTACGGTTTCGTCCAACTACGCCGAGCGTCGCAAGGAAATCGATACCTTCAATGCGTCGTCTACCTGGATTAAGCGCGGCATCAGCTACCAGCCTGTGAAGTTTGGGATCTCCTTCACCAACAGCATGCTCAATCAAGCTGGAGCGTTTGTGTTGGTGTACGCTGATGGTTCGGTCCAACTCAACCACGGCGGAACGGAGATGGGCCAAGGCCTGCACACCAAGATGATCTCGGTTTGTGCCCATGAGCTGGGTGTTCCTGTGGAAGACATTCGGTTGATGTCGACCGCAACGGACAAAGTTCCCAACACCTCAGCCACGGCAGCATCGAGTGGTTCGGACCTGAACGGAGCGGCGGTCCAAAACGCCTGTCAGAAGCTCATCAAGCGATTGCGGCCTATTGCTGCATCCCTCTTGCAAGTGGATGATCCCTCTGCGTTGGTTTTTGCGGACGGTTGGGTCTATCCGAACGGTCAGCCGGAGCACAAAGTGGCGTTCTCTGCTGTAGCTATGCAGGCGTACGTGGAGCAAGTCTCCTTGTCTGCAACAGGGTTCTACCGAACTCCTGATATCGCTTACAGCGCTGCAGAAGGGAGGGGCAAGCCGTTCCATTACTTCGCTTATGGAGGGGCCGTTCTGGAGGTTGAAGTGAACGCTTTCACTGGAGAGTATCGGTTGTTGCGCGCGGACATTCTCCACGACGTGGGCCACTCTTTGGTTCCCTCCATTGATCAGGGACAGGTGGAAGGTGCGTTCATTCAAGGGTTGGGGTGGCTGACCTGTGAAGAGCTGGTGTGGTCCAAAGACGGCCACCTCCGTACTCACTCGCCCGATACCTACAAGATCCCTGCTGTGGGAGAAGCGCCTGTCGACTTCCGCGTCCACTTGTTGGAGCGTGCGGCACAAGACAACGTGATTCACGGCAGCAAAGCTGTGGGTGAGCCTCCGTTTATGCTGGGCATTGGGATTGTCTCGGCGCTGCGTCATGCCATCGCCGGGTTTTCTTCTCAGGCCCATGTCTCCGTGCCTTTGGCTCTACCTGCCACGCCTGAGGCAGTGCTTCGTGCCATCGAAGATGTCGGTTTCTCTTCCACCCTTTAGGGGGAGCTATGAAGATCCTGGGCTTTTCTTTCCATCGCAGCGTGAGTCTTGTCAGCATGGTTTTGCTGGGCTTGGCTCTCTGCGGTTTGCTGGCTTGCTCGGGGGAACCGGAGCATTCCGACTGCCAGGAACCCCCCACCTTTGCGACCATGCAGCAGGCGATGATCGACTGCAAGTCGCGGAAGGATACGGGGTATGTCAAAGGCAAAGCGTTCTCCATTACGGTGGTGACGGTGGATGGAAAGCCTGTGGAGCGTGAGACCGCCAACGCGTATTACGTGATGCAGCAAGCCGCTGCCAAGAGCGGCGTTAGTATCCGTATCGTGAGCGGTTTCCGAACCATGGCTCAGCAGCAATACCTGTACAACTGCTACCTGACCAAGAAGTGCAACAACGGAAACCTGGCGGCTCGTCCTGGCTACAGCAACCACCAAAGTGGTCACGCGCTCGACCTTAACACCAGCGTCTCAAGTGTGTACAACTGGCTGACCAAGAACGGTGGAAAGTATGGGTTCAAGCGAACCGTTCCGAGCGAAAAGTGGCACTGGGAGTGGTGGGGTGGCGGTCCCGGCGGTGGACCTTGCAGAGACACCTGCACGCCCAAGTGTACAAGCAAGACAAAGTTCATCGGAAAAGACTGCAAGACCGGAGACTGCGGAGTCTACGGAGCGTATTGCGCCAACGACAAGCTAGGCTTGCGATGTTACTCGGCGTTCTGTCCTGCTCTGGGTACCAAAAAAGTATGCGCTCAAGGCAAGTTAGGTTCTTGCAAAGACGGGAAACTCACCGCAACCAGTTGCCCCAAAGGAAAGACCTGCTACGACAAGCCGTCCCCGCAGTGTGTGGGCGCGAACAAGCCAAAAGGCTCGTTCCAAAAGGCCAACTGCGATGGGTTGAAAGGCTGGGCGCAAGACCCGGATCAACCGGACAAAGCGGTCAAAGTTAAGCTTACGGTCAATGGCTCCATCTCGAACTCCAAGGCCACGCACATTGACCTCACCGCGAACCTCAAAGACGACGCGCTTTGCACATCATTAAAGTCTTGCAACCATGGCTTCTTGAGTCGTTTGCCAAGAAGCATCGCAGACGGCAAAGAGCACAAGATCTATGCGTACACGTACGACAGCGAAACCAACGAACGTGTGGCGTTGTCATCAAGTCCTCGAACGTTGCAATGTCCCTATGTCCCACCGTATGGCGTCTTAAGGCACGTCAGCAGCCCGACCAGCTTTGCGGCCTGGAAGTTCTCTTATTTTTGGGACGTTCTTCCTGCATTGGACAAGGACATCAGCGCTCTTGCCAAAGGGGAAGCGCTGCCCGAAAAGCCTGTGCTTGTGCAAGCCGACGATGGCAGCCCTGAGGTGTGGGTGGTGGATGGAAACCAGCGACGACATGTTCTTAACCCCGCGTCGTTGAGCGCTTGGAGATGGACGTCAAAGGATGTCAAAAAGCGTCCAGCGTCTGAGGTCAGCGCGCTTCAACGAGGACCTGCGTGGCCGGAGCGTCCCTTGTTAACGCAAGGATCTGGCTCGTCGGTGTACATGCTGGATGTTCCGAAAGACCAAGCACCACCCGAGCCAACCGCTCAGCCTGAGCCCTCCGACAAACCGGAGTTAAGTTCTCAAGACGGTGGAACCAGCGTCGTAACGGATCGCAAGGCATCACAGGAGTCTGCCCCTACACCAGATTCTCCCGACGATCTCACGGAGCAGTCGAATGCTCCAGAGTCTTCCAACGATGGCTCTTTGCTGGTGATTAAGGACAACTCGGTCTTGGTGATTAACAACCTCAAGCCAGGGGGCTGTGGATGCCAAGGAACGGGTCAACCGCCAGTCTTCCTCTTGTTTGTTCTGGGGCTTCTCTTCTGGGTGCGTCGCCGCCGACATTCTTGAGGAGCATGAATTACAGTTCTACATTGGATCAGGAGGTTAGAAATTCTGTTGGGTGTAGAGTTTCTGCCGGAAATTTCTTGCGTAACTTATCATCGTAAGTGATGAGCTTCATCCCTTTGTTTTGTGCCAGAGCAATGTATAGGCAGTCCATCGCTCCATGATTGGCCTGAAAAGAAAGCATTAATGCTTGCTCCCAGAGATAGTCGGTGGGGACGACCTGCGTTACAAGAGATTCTGTATATACCAATGTGTCTAGCGCAGACTGTTCTGGCACTCCTTTGACTCGGACCCATTTGGAGCAAGCGTTAAGAATTTCTGCCCTGACCAAGTCTGGGACGACAATATCTTCAAGAGTTTGAAGTACGGAGAGTGCTTCATCTCTGTACTCTGTGACACCAAGAAGAGCGAATACAAACACGTTGGCATCAACAACCACTTAATCTCGTCCTTCTCGAATCCAAGAGCTTGCTTCTTCTGCACTGGTCTCGGGAAGTTCAGACCAGCGTTCTTGGATCTTCTCCAAGACAACGTGTTTGGGTTGGTATTTTTGTTTGAGCAATTGTCTAACTTCTTGCTCCATCGAGTGACCCTTCCTTGCCGCGGTTTCTTTGATTTGTTCCACCACTTCGTCCGGGAGGTTTCTTACAATAAGTTGTGCCATTTCCAGGGCTCCTATTCTTTGAAGTCTACTTCTGGAACGTATGGGTTGCTATCACTATGATAGCGCACTTTGGGATTGTCAAGGTTGGTCCATTACTGGAAAGAACGCAAAGAGAATTTGTTGTGCTGAGGGTCTCCTCTTCTCGAATAGGACAATGCGTAGTAGTATGGAAGTTGTTTGGTAACTTTGTCTGTTGTTGTGGAGGAAAGAATGACCCAGGAAGCTGGAGTTCAGGCGCAGAGTTATATCGGCTTAACACTGGGGAATGTTCGGTTAGTGAATGTTCTGGGGCAAGGAGGAATGGGGACGGTATACCGGGGAGAGCACGTCGTGCTCAAGACTCCCTATGCGGTAAAGCTGCTGCACACAGAGCTAACACAAGACGCTGTTCTCAACGAACGATTCCGTCGTGAGGCTGTGGTCTGCAGCAAGCTGCGTCATCCCAACATTGTCTTCCTGACCGACTTTGGATTCCACAAGGATGTGGGTCTCTACATTGTGATGGAGTTTCTGGAGGGCAAATCTCTGTTCGGCCAGATGCAGCAGAAAGCGTTGCGCTTGGAGCAGGTCGTGGACGTGGCGAAGCAAGCCTGTGAAGGTTTGGCGGCCGCTCACAAACATGAAATTCTTCACCGTGACCTCAAGCCAGAGAACATCTTCCTGGTGGATTCGTCCTCTGACAAACTTCAGGTCAAGGTGTTGGATTTTGGTATTGCACGAACCCTCACGGATCAAGGGCCTCGTCTGACCGAAAAAGGTATGGTCATGGGAACGCCCGAATACCTGGCACCCGAACACATTCAAGGGGGTCGAAACGTCGGTCCTTCGGCTGATTTGTACTCCATGGGTCTGATCATTTACGAGATGCTGACCCACCGTCTGCCGTTTGAAGGCGGCGATCCAATGCAAGTTTTCTATCAGCATGTGATGGCCCAGCCCAAGCCTCTCTCGGCTTATCGACCTGAGCTGGAAGGGACGCTGTTGGAGACGTTGGTGTCGGACATGCTGGCGAAGCTCCCGCAAGAGCGGCCTGGAGATGCTCTGGATGTCGTCGCGCGTTTGGACGAAGCCTTTGAAGATCTTCAAGCCCGGCGACTGGTGGCCCACAAAGTACAAGAACGAAATCACTCCGGTCATCACAACGCCATGGGAGCGCTATCGACCAGCCAGGGACAGATGTCAGGTGTGGTTCAGCTGCTGCAGAACCCGACACAGCAGACCCGGTTGACCAAGTTCTTCCACATGATGCCGCAGCTTGCGATGTTGCCTCCTGAGATGTTTTTCTCTGCGTCATGGGGGCTCTTGCTGCAGGATCTCCGTGAACATGACATGGAGTCGGAGGCGTTTGAAGAGACCTTGCTTCATCTTGTGAAGCTCTTGGAAGACTTTGTCCAACGTCCTGTCGAGAGCGGCCAAGACGATCCTGTGGAGGTGGTGAAACAGACCGTCTCGGACCTGCTCAAGATCTTGGACTCCGAACGCCAAGCGAGAGTGATCACTGCGCTCCAACCGTTGAAGTCTCACCCAAGGTTAAGCGGCTTGTTTACCCAGGAGTCATCGGAGGGACGGTCATGGGGCTCCCTTCGTGACATGCTCAACCGCGA
>SBHC01000021.1 GCA_006226375.1 Deltaproteobacteria bacterium
ATGACCTGCTAACGGCCGATGAAACTAGCGTCAGAGATGTCCACCGAAAGTACTTTCTGCTTAAGCAAATCCCGAAGATGAAGCCCAAGCCAACATCCTTTGTACCCAAACTTACCTTGATGTTGGGGTACGACTCAGGACACGCTTCCTCTCTGACTGTCATGGGCTTGGCTTCCAACGCCTCGATCCAAATGGCTGCCGTCCAAGCGTTGCTGTCGTTCCCCCAACTTCCCCAAAAGCAAAAGCTCAGCATCATCCTGAAAGGTAAAGAAGTACTGGGAAAAGAAGAAAACAAACAGGTCAAGAAACGGATTCAGGCGCTTCTACAAGCGATGAAAAAGTAGCCCTCCGTAGAGAGATGACTGCAACCGAAGCATCCTAAAACACAAAATGGCCCTCATCCAAGGTATCCCTTGGGGAGGGCCATCAGAGGCTCTGAACAAGTCAGAGCCTATACAAACAACACAACAAAACAACATTCAAAAAAAAACAACAACAAATACGTACCAACATACATCCAAGAAACAAAGTCACAACACAAAAAAGAAACACATACTTACAAACAAGGAACCTACAAAACAAACAAGCAAACAGGACCTCGAAAACAATCCCTTCCACATCCATTCGCCCCGTTACGAAGCAAGCTCTATACCAAGACGAATATTCACAGACATAACCATAACTATCAACCACATACAAAGACACCCTTAGTACCAGAAGACCCAAAGCGATGAACAGGCTTTGGAATTGTAGGTAAGAACATGACATGGATGTCAGGGATCTTGAGAAAACAGAGAGTGGGGTTGAGAAGCAATGGAAGAAACTCCAGGAGTAACGGGGAGAAGCGGGGAAACGACAGAAAACTGCATGGAAGAATGGGGAACCGGTTTACTTTTTTGCGGTCTACATCCATCATAAGATCTGGTTTGCAGAGAGATGAAGGAAGGAGAAGGTATCGATGCACCTTGAGCAGCAGCACAGACTCTTCATTCAAAACCTTCGCAAGAACATGGTCATTGGGATAGGTTTCCTGGTCGCCCTGTCCTTTTCATTGGCTGGATGCCAGTCACCAAAGCTGGCCCAGGTAAGAACCCAAACCCTGGCCAAGCCGAAGCATGTGTCAACCCGGTTGAAAGCCCCTCGCCAATTCAGAACGCCTCTCACCCCAATCGTGAAGCCCAAACCCAAGCCACGACCGAGTCGGCTCTTTGCACTGTTGATTGGAACAACCCAATTCACGACCCACAACAACCTCCCCGCCTCATGTTGTGTGCAAAACGACCTCGAAGGATTGGAAGAAGTCTTGGTTCGCGACTTGCGGGTTAAGCGAGATAACATACTAACCGTGCCCAGCCGACAAGTACCAGCAACGGTGGATGGAATCCGAAGCGCCTTGTTGATGCATTTGTTCCAGGCCACCGAGAAAGACCGAGTGTTGGTATGGTTTGCAGGTCAGGCCCTCTCGCTGCGCCGCAAAGGCAAACGTTCTATAGTATTAAAAACGGAAGAGACCAATCGTTCGGTGTTGCAGAACTTTCAGAGGGGCGAGGATCAACCGGAAAAGGTCCTAACAGCCCAAGAACTCAGCCAAGCGCTGCGAGGGCTCAACACCAACAAAACCATGGTGTTCCTCGACATTCGAGGCAGAGGCTCTTTCAAGACTCGAAGCTTTGTTGCTGGCAAGATAGCCCGGTTGTTTCGGAAAGACGGCCACTTTGTCGTCACATCCAACTATGCAACCTCTGGATTTCGCGCCCTTCCCTATTCCATGTCTGGCATTCGAGGAAACCGCAAAGGTTATGGGGTGCTGGCCTACACGTTGATGGAGTCGCTGGCTGGGAAAGCCAAAGACACCACAGGACCCAGACGACAGCCTGATCAATGGCTAGACCATAGAGAGGTCCTTGCCTACGTCAAATCACGGTACCAACAGCTTGGAAGTCGATACGGGTTTCCGGCGCACACGTTGTTTGCACATGACCCGCTTCCCAAACGAGTTCGGCTCCGAAAAGAGCAGCGCAGACACGACAAAGTTGGGATGATGCTCGTGACAAGCACTCCCTCCCGAGCCGTGGTTTGGGTGGATGGACAACCCGAAGGAGAGACCCCGCTCCGACTGTTCTTAAGTCCTGGCGACCACAAGATCGTCTTGCGAAAACAAGGATACTCCCAGTACTTTCAGCGCGTCAGAGTGCTCGCTCGCCAGAAACACACCCTCTCAGGCAACCTCAGAAAGCTCGACCCGCTCAAGCTCAAGCTGCTCTCCCAATTTCAAGGGCTGCGTCAACGGAACCATGACATCTGGGTACCCAAAAGCCAGGGTTACTTGTTGAAAGAGCCCGAAGACCTGGACGAAGAGAAGCCCGCAGAGATCTCCAAGAAGCGGAAGCACCCACCTGGAACCCTTCGTAGCATCCGAGGCTTGGGAGAAACCAAAGCAGCGTACATCCCCCCTGGTAGCTTTTACATGGGCTCTACGCTGCAAGAGCACGGTCGATTTAAGGACGAAGACCCACGCCGTCGCGTCACCCTCAACCATGGCTTCTGGATGATGCAAACCGAAGTCACGCAGGCTCAATTTCGAAAGTTTCGAGGCTACAACCCGTCGCACTCAAAACAATGCGGCCAGTCGTGTCCTGTGGAACAAGTCACCTGGCATGAAGCCTTGGCCTTTGCTAACAAGCTCTCTCGGTTGGAAGGTCGTCCGGCTTGTTTTTCTTGCACAGGCAAAGGGAAACAGGTCCGCTGCAAGCTCAAGAAACAATACCAACAAGCCAACGGCAAGGGCTACTTGCGTTGCAAAGGATGGCGACTTCCCGCCGAAGCGGAGTGGGAGTTTGCAGCCCGAGCCGGTTCTCACCAAAGTCGCTACGGACAAATTCGGACCATCGCATGGTACTCCAAAAACACAGGCCCTTCCCCCATGCCGGTGAAACAGAAGCTCGCCAACCCTTGGAACCTCCACGACATGTTAGGCAATGTCTATGAGCTGTGCTGGGATTGGTACCGAGGAACCTACCTGGGCGCCCCTCAGCTCAACCCCATTGGTCCAAGCAAAGGGAAATACAAGGTAATTCGAGGAGGATCCTGGGTGAACGAAGCCGAAAACGTCCGCAATGCGGACCGGTTTCTGATCCGCCCTACCCAGCGGCGTCACTACATTGGCTTTCGACTCGTTCGCTCGGACAACTGAGGCTTCCACAATCGTTCACTACACCACCGATAGCGGAATAGGTTTCTCTTTGTCCAGAGCCTCAAGGGCGTTTTGTATGTCCGCTTCCAGGTTGGCCAGTTTGTCGTCTTGGGCCATTTGCAAGGCTTCCTGATACGCTTCAAGAGCCAAGTCGAGTTCACCCGAGGTTCGATGGAGATGTCCCCGCAACATCCGGCTGTAGGAGATGTACTCCGTGTTCTGGATGTCGCGGGCTTGGGCGCTCGCTTCATTGAGCAAAGCCAGTGACTCGTCGTACCGCTCCAGAATTCGCAACGCTTCGACCTGATGGAACTTAACATGGGGGTCTTTGTCCCCCAGTTCGTCGTAGATAAGCTGGGCTTGCTGAAGAAACACAAGCGCCTCTTCCGGAGTGCTGTTGGCAAGGTTAAGTCCACCAAGATTCCCTAGCATCATCGCCTCGCCCCTTCGGTCCCCAATCTCACGGCGGAGTTCCAGGCTGTGCTGGTAGTACCCTTGGGCTTTCTCGTATTCTTTGTAGACCAGGGTCAGGTTACCCAGATTGTTCAGGCAGGAAGCTTGGACACGGAGGGCATGAACGATCCGAGCTTTTAACAAGCTCTCATGGCACAAGGCATCAACTTTGTCGTATTCCTTCCGAATCATCGCAAGAATCGAAAGGTTGCTGAGTAACTTAGCCTCCCCTCTCACATCTTCAGCCTCTCTGTAATACTCAAGGGCCTGCAAGAAGCGACTCTCAGAATCGTCCATCTTTCGGTAGTTCCAAGCGACCAAACCCAAAACATTCCAGGCATGAGCCAAGTGAGCTTTGTCGTTCTGTTCTTCCGCAAGAACAATGGCTTTGCGAGCCCAGGCTTCAGCGTCCTCAAGGTTCTTTTGATCCACGTAGATGGAAGCCCGGATACAGGCAACCTCTGGGTGCTCGCTCTCAAGAGCTTGCTCCGCCTGGTCACAAACTTTCAGGGCATCGTCCCATCGGGCCAAGACGTTGAGGGTCCTGGCCTGAACCTTCGCAACTCGGTGGGTCACCTCCCCCCTCTCCGGGAGCAGATCCAACGCTCTCGCAAACGATTGGTAGGCCGCGTGGTTGTGGTAGTTTTCACGGGCAACATTGCCTGCCAACTCAAGATATTCGATGGCCTTTTCGTACCCTTCGGCCTGATCAAAGTGGTGCGCAAGGGCGACGTAATGAGGAGTCAGTTCCTGATGGTACAGCTCCTCAATCGACACAGCAGCGAGCTTGTGCAAATGCTTAAGTCGGGCATGGGTTTGCATATCGTAGGCAGTGTCGCGAAGGAGAGCGTGACGAAACAGATACAGAAACTCCTTAAGTTGGGACCAGATCTGCTCTTGTTGAGCGACAGCAAGACGAGAGTTAACATCCTTCTCATGCTCCATCATCGCTGCGAGAACGCGAGGGTCGAAGGACACCCCAAGAACAGAAGCTGCTTGCACCGTTTGTTTGATCGGAAGAGACAGCCGATCCAGGCGAGCCATCAACACATTGTGCACATCTTCAGGGACGATAATGCCCTCTTGCTTGGGTGCCAAACCTTCGGGTGTTTCGACCAATCCATCGTGATCTTGAAGATAACCAAGGACCTGCTCTGCAAAGAATGGGTTGCCTTCTGTTCGTTCAACCATCAAGCGGACGAGGGACGGTGAGACCTTGCTCTTTAAATACTCTTCTGCCAGTCGAATCAGGTCATCTTCCGTGAGAAGGCGAAGCGAGATGGTCACAACGCCGCGTCCTTCAGGCTCCAACCGGAAGGGCTTTCCATCGTCATGAAACCGACAGGGCAACAGGAACAAGATGGACTCATTCCGAAGCGTCTTCCAGAGAATCTGCAGCGCCTCTTTGGTGGCTTCGTCGGCCCATTGCCCATCTTCCACTTCAAAGACAATCGGGGCCTGGTACGACTCCGCTTTTAACCAGATGGCCAAGGCGCGGTGCGTTGCAGCAAGACGCTCGTTGGGCTCCAGTTTTTCATACAGAGAATCATCCCAACGAAGATCAACCAAAGCCCCTAAGATGGAGCGAACACGGTCTACATCCTCCGAGGAGATCGTTGCATCGGAAGGAAGGGACTCCGACAACCCATCCAGATGGGCGTGAAAGCGAGAGAGTTGTTCTTCATAGGGCAACAAGTGGGTTAACAAAAACCGGGAGCGAATCGCCGTAGCGATCGGATAAAAGGACTTTTGCAACGTTTGGTCACAGGGAGCATGTAGCCACAAGAACGTTGGCTTCGACTCCCGCGACCGAAGTTGGAAACGGGTGGCCTGCACCAGCGTAGACTTGCCAACACCTGGGTCTCCATCGATGTACAGCAGGTTCGTCGCCTTGCCCGAGACGAGCCTGTCCATCTCAGCCAAGACTCGTTGGAGTTCCTTGGCCCGACCGACCATAACGACTGGGCCTTCGGAGCCCTGCAACAACGTGCTTTGACCGGTATACACATACGAAGGAGCCGGCTGAGAAAACCCCTTAAGTTCGATGGGTCCAAGAGAACGGAAGATATGGGGATGAGGGGCGCGCTCTTGGACTTCTTCGCTGCACCAGATCTCTCCCCACTTGGCCTTGCTCATCAAACGAACCGACATCGGCACAGCCCGCCCCAGACAGGCAAACTCATGTCGATTCATCCCACCATTAAAACCTGCGTAGACATGACCGTAAGCGACACCGGCTCTCATCCTCCAGACAGGATTGGCTTGCTCCATGATGGACCAAACGCAAGCAAGCGCGCGCTCCAAATCATGTTCATACGACGTGGGCGCACCAAACAAAAGCAGCGCGTTGTTGCCTTTGTCATCAAAATCGATGCGTGTGAAGGTTCCTTTAAACTCCTCCACTTTCCGGAACAAATAAGACCCAAAGTCATTGAGGTTTTCGACGTGAGCAAACTCCAGAAAAACTGCAACGACACGACGCCACTCCCCCAACCACGGGAACTTCAAGATCTCGGGTGGCACAAACTTTTCCAGCCAAGGCTGGTCCAGCTCTGAGACGTGGCTGGCCTGCTCTTTGTCAGCCAGCCCCAGAACAAGGTCACCGGACTCAGGAAGCCAGCACCTCGCAAACCCTTCGTCGAAAAACTCTAACGTCAACCTCGGAGCCTGGGTTTCAGCTCCAACCTGCCAAGCGTCCACAGCGAACCTGGGTGTCGTCGCGCCTGAAAGCTCACGTTGAAGTTGTGATAGAAACGATGGGTTGAGCACCACGTCGCCACGGTTGGCATGTGACTCCGAATCAAAGCAACCCTCAACCGAAGGACCTCTCCAACAACAAGAGAGCCTCTCGCTAGACAAAGGCAAGATGGACCACGAAGCAGCCCCCCACGACAAACCAACCTTGATGCCGAACTTGAACTCACCGTACTCGTTGGTATAGGTGCTATGTTGCTCAACAAACGACTGCATCGCCAAAGCAGCCAGCAGCGCCGAGCAAGCCGGCTGTTCGGATGCTTCGGCAGAAAAGACAGCAAGGAAGGCGTCGCCAGCAAAGCCTGTGATAAAGCCGTGATGTTGATGGACTGCGTTTACAGGAGGATCAAAGTAGAACCGAAGCGCCGTCGCTAGGGCTTCTGCGCCCTGTTTTCCTTGCTCCATTAACCGGGTCGTCAAAGGAGTGAAGCCCGAGATATCCACAAACAGGGTCGCTGCCTGGAGTACACCTTGCGACTCTTCCGACTGGGACTTTTCCAAAACCCACGCCGGAACATGAGGGTTTGTTTCAAGAGGAGCAACCAAAACTGTTACCTCAAATCTCTTCTCACGGTTAACCTGTTTGGTACAAGCATACGCAAACTACGTTCCCCATGACAAGTCTCTAGCCACAAAGGGTTCCAATCGAATGGATATTCTCGCCTACAACAAGAAAGCCTGGGATGCTCAGGTGGATGACAAAAACAAATGGACCGAGCCTGTCTCCTCGGAAGTGATCCAACAAGCTCGAAACGGACAATGGTCCATCGTCTTAACGCCTACCGTGCCTGTACCTGGAGATTGGTATCCACCCCTGCAAGGATGCGATGTGCTCTGTATGGCTTCAGGCGGAGGCCAGCAAGGTCCAGTGCTCGCTGCAGCAGGGGCCAGCGTGACTGTCCTGGACAACTCTCCCAAGCAGCTCGCACAAGACCGGATGGTGGCAGAGCGCGATGGGCTTCACCTGACCTTGCTCGAAGGTGACATGGCCAACATGCACACGCTTAAGGACGAATCCTTTGACTTGATCGTTAACCCTGTCTCCAATTGTTTTGTCCCAGATGTTCAACCGGTATGGAACGAAAGTTACAGAGTCCTCCGTCGTGGTGGTCACTTGCTCACTGGGATTTGCAATCCGGCCTTGTTTGCCCTGGACCGGGATTTGGAAGAGCTTGGTGTCCTCCAGATCAAACATTCGATTCCTTATTGTGACCTGACCAGCCTGACCAAAGAGGAACGAAAACGGATCTTGCGCCCCAACGACCCGATTGAATTTGGTCACTCTCTGGAGGCGCAGCTCGGAGGTCTTATCCGAGCAGGCTTTGCCCTCACAGGTCTGTACGAAGACGCTGGGGGCGGCTATCCCTTGAACCGGTACCTTCCCAGTTTCATGGCGATCAAAGCGACAAAGCTATAGCCTCCACCCTCCGCCTGTGTTACACCTTAATGACCGTACCTACCCAACAATCGGGCCATATCATGGGTGGCATACTCCGCAATTCATGAATGAGCCAGGGAACCCAGGAGGAGTTTGATGGAGCGCACCCCGCTGACTTCGTATCAAAAGAAACTCTTGTTTTTTCTTAGCGTTGCCACGTTCTTTGAGGGCTATGACTTCATGGCGCTCACGCAAATCCTCCCCAACCTCCGAGAGAGTATGGGGATATCTGTGTTTGGTGGCACCGCGATGGTTGCCTTCATCAACTTTGGAACCATGGTCGCCTACGTCTTGATCCGCAAAGCCGATGTGATTGGACGCCGACAAATGTTGATGGTGACGATTGTTGGCTACACCATCTTCACGCTCATCTCTGGCTTTTCCACCAACGTCTATATGTTTGCCATCACCCAATTTGTGGCTCGCGTGTTCCTGATTGGGGAGTGGCTGGTGAGTATGATCTATGCGGCGGAGGAGTTTCCCTCGGATCGAAGAGGCATGGTGATTGGGATCATACAGGCTTGCTCCTCCTTGGGAGCTGTCGTGTGCGCAGGGGTTGTTCCCCTCTTGTTGAAGTCGTCTCTGGGCTGGCGGCTCGTCTACTTTGTGGGCGTGATTCCGCTGATCCTGATTGCCTTTGCTCGGCGCAACATCAAAGAGTCCCAACGCTTCACAGAGGGCGAGACCGAGTCGGGCACAAGCTCCAGCTTGTTCGCCATCTTCAAAACCCCCTACAGAAACCGAATGCTTCTCATGGCAGCCATCTGGTGCCTGACCTACATGTGCACCCACAACGCCATCACCTTCTGGAAAGAATACGCCCTCGGTGAGCAGAAGATGAGCGACGGTCAGGTCGGCTTGATCATTACGGTAGGCGCGCTGGCAGCGATGCCCCTCGTCTTCTTCGCCGGAAAGCTTCTGGATGTGTGGGGTCGAAAAGCGGGCTCCGCCGTCATCTACATCATTACCATTGTCGGCGTCATTGGTGCTTATACGTTTGACCAAACCTGGGCGCAGATGACCGCCATGATCTTTGCAGTCTTCGGTGTCACGGCTTGTTTGTCTGTGATGAACACCTATTCGACAGAGCTCTTTCCCACCAACCTCAGGGCCAACGCGTTCGCCTGGGCCAACAACCTCTTGGGTCGCATCGGGTATGTGTTCTCCCCCTTGCTGATCGGCGTATGCGCTGACACCAAGTACCTAGGTTGGGGATGGGGACTGACCATGCAGCTCAGCACCATCTTCCCCTTTATCGCGCTCGCCTTGGTCCTTGCGTTCCTTCCCGAAACCCGCAATCGCTCCCTCGAAGAAACCTCAGCGCTCTAGTACGACAACAAGACTAGCTCTTCGCAACACTCTCGTACAAGGCCAGGTAGCTTTGCGCCATCACAGCGCCCGAGTATTCTCTTTGGTAAAGAGCAAAAGCGTTGTTGGCTCGTTCGTTTCGTAATCTCTCGTCGCCCAAGCAGGACATCAAGACTTCGGCAATTCCGCCCGGTCCAGTCGGGACCTCCCAGCCTGCGTCTTGCTCCAAAAAGTAGGCCATGGCTCCGACCGGGGTCATCGCGAGAGGAACGCGGGCTTCCATTGCCTCCAAGATGGTAATGGGAGTTCCCTCTCGAAAGCTGGGCTGTACGAGGACATCCATCCACCGCATGACCTTCCGCGCATCGTCTACAAACCCAGGCATCAACACATGAGCTTCCAACCCAAGTTCGGCGACCTTTTGTTCGAGATGGCTTCGCTCCCCGCCGTCTCCGATGATGAGAAGACGGGCCTCTTGTTCGTTGTGACGAAGGATCGCGAGCGCTTCGACCAAAGACACAAGATTCTTTTCGGGACTTAAGCGAGCGACCGCTCCTATCACGGGACCTTGATCACAAAACTCCCGGATCACCGGGTAATCGGGACTAGCTTCAGGAGACCGGTAGGTGGATATCCCATTCCGAACAATGGGGGCAAGGGGAAAGTGTTCCTTCATATCCTCAGAGACACCCACCACGAGGTCATGAAACCGCAGTGACATCCGGTCCAACCACTCGTACACAGCGATTTTCGAGAACGAGGATGTGGTTGTGAAACCGTGAAGCGTACGAAGAAGAGGTGGTGTTTTCCGAACCCAGCGTGGAAACCCCAACAGAATGCTGCCTTTGTAGTCATGAATATGAATCAGGTCCACTCGCTGCTTCTTTGCGAATTGAGTGATCGCCGAAGCACCACGAAAGTCCATCCCTCTCTTAAGGAAGAACGGTTGAACCTGTAACCCTTCCTCCAACGCTGCTGCTTCGATGGGCTTGATCGCTTCGCCTGGGAGTCGAAGGTTGCCTAGGATGGGTCGGTGCCCTTGAGCCTGATGTTGGCGCATCAACTCCAGAACAACTTGCTCTTTTCCGTAAAGCCCGATGCTGGCCACGATATGCAAAATAGACAGCGATGACATCAGGAGGTCTTGGCTTTCTTGCTACCCATCATGGACTCTTTCATCACTTCCCAGATCGAGAAGGTTCGGGCAGTGAAGTACAGCCAGGACAGGAACATACAGGGGAGAAATGTCTTCTTGAAACCGCCCAACCACTTGAAAGCTGCTGCCGCAGATGCAGCGCCCGCAAACGCCGGATAGACCAGCAAGAACCAAAGATTGCCCGTGACGATGGGAGCGATGATGCTGAATAGGAAGCTGGCCAGAATCATCAAAACAAACAGAGGTATCTTCGACGCAAAGATGCGACTGATCGGTGAGAAGTTGCCTTTGCCATGCCAACGCTCTCGGCGAAAGAAGTGGCCCAAGGAGTTTGGATAGCCGAGGTGAACGGCGATCAATTCGGGCAAGTTGCTCACGGTAGCGCCGGCCTGTTTGGCGCGCTCACAGATCTCATGATCTTCTCCCGTTTCCATGGACTCATCGAATCCACCGATGCGGTCAAACAACTCGCGAGTCATGAGCAGGTGTCCACCGTTGATAAACGTAACTTTTTCCTGCTTGTCGAACCAGGGTTGAAACCAGACATGAGGAATCCAGCTCGCATCGGGATCCACGGCATACACAGACCCGGCCAACCAGTCTTCTTTTTGCAAGCGCTCCAGCACAGGGGGCACGTTGTCGATCCAGGAGTCATGAAGATACACATCCCCGTCGATAAACAAGAGAATGTCACCTTTGGAGGCCTCAACCCCAAAATTCCGGACCGCAGAGATGGTGTATTTGTGTTCCTTGCTGAGAACAGTTACACCCAAAGAAGCGGCGATGGTGGCAGTCCTGTCTGTAGAGGCGTTGTCCACAAGAATGATCTCGTAGTCGTACACACCGTCCACGTTGGATTGAATGGAACGAATGCATCTTTCGATGTAACGTTCTTCGTTATAGGCAGGAATAATGAACGAAAGAAACATGGGCAACTATCCCGTCATGGTGGGCAAAGGGCACAACGAATACCCCAAACTAACACAGGCGTAACCAGTCGCCAAAGAAAGAACGGTTCCACCTTTGGAATCTTAAGTCGGAACATTCAGGGCACAGGTCCTGGACGAATGGCATCTTTATGTTTTAGTGAAAAGAGAGCGTCCAATGGTCAACGAAAAGGAGAGCGACGATGGGAGCGATCAGTTTTTCTTTGGAATGTAAGCCAGACCCCAAAAGTGAAGTGGAGGCCGATCCCAATGCACTGGAAGAGTTGTTTTACGAACTCACAGAAGTCATTGAAGATTATCTCAAGAAAACGCTGAAGAGTGGAACCGAACGAGACTATGTGGAAGACCTCGGCGAGGTTGTTGAAGTCGATAGTGACGAGCTGGAAGAGTTGCGACTGACCTTCCTCTTCAAAGATCACTGGCACCTTGGATCAGAACTGGCCTACCACTGGTACCAACATGCCTTGTGCGCCAAATCCGTTCGTAAAGAACTGAACGAAAAGCTGCTCGACATTGGGCTAAAGCTGGAACCCATTCCGTTTGATCTGGAAGACCTGGTTCATGAACTTCCCGACGAAACCACCTTTGTCCCTCTTGATGATGGAATGTTGGTCGCTGTTTCGACGGAAGGTGAATACGGGATCGATGGGGAAGAAGGCGACTGGACCGAGATCGACCTGGATGATCTTGACCTCAGTGAACTTGAAATGGATCGACTCGAAGAGGCCGCCGATGCCCGACTGTGCCAGTGTCAACTGTGCCGCAAAGGACGAAAGTAACCAAGACTACTGCACTTCAAGGACGTTTTCGACCGTGGACATGATCGGTGTTCCAGAGTCGTCGAAGACCCACACCCCCCAAAAGTAAGTCCCTTTGGCCAAAGGAATCGCTCGTTGCGTACTCTCCGCACCGGCCACCCCATGCTTAAACAGAATGTTTCCTTCCCGCCCGGTTTCAAGACCGGAGTGCCACATCCAGAGAATTTTGTCTGGGTTGGTGATCTCATTGCGCCGAACCTGAACACGGTCCGAGAAGATGGCACATACCACATGCTTGCGACCTGTTGCCTGCCAAGAAAAGCTGGGCTCGCCAGGCGCAGGCATGTTGACCGCAGCCGCCATTCGAGAGGTGTTGGTGAACAAGTTGTTCTGGTAAGCAAATGAATTGCTGTTGCTATGATTTTGGTTGTAGGAATCAGCCCCGCCACAAGCCAAATAGGTGATGGAGATTGTCAGAACCATTGAGAAGACAAAGAAAAGTCTCATGATAGACGCTCCTTTCGATTGCAAACACATCCAACTTAAAAAATGCCATTCCAAAAAACAAGTCGAAGAGTCAGGGCACCAAAGGGTCCATACATTGGCTTGGACATCTCCACTTCTTTGGCCTGACCGAACAAGCTAAATTGTCGCTCCTTGTATTGAAGCTGGCCGAGGTAAGCAAAGCCAGCGTCAAACTGAAGCTCCAGGCTAAAGTTACCACCTCGCGCCAACCGCGAGACAAAGGACAAGAATCCTTCTGCCGAAAAGGAGCCTCGAAAATCTTCTTCGGTTCCTCCGCTGGAGACCTGGCTAAGAGTCAGGCCCAGGGACGCCCCCAAGTGAAGTGATGCAAACGAGTACTTCTCAAACATCGCCCATTTGAACACAGCGTGAACCTGGATCAAGTTGATGTCGAAGTTTTGGACCCCCTCCCCATCTCCCACAAAAGTATCTAGCTTGTTCGAGGAGCTTACCCCAACGCTAGGGCTGAACCGAAAACCCACTTCAAACCACTTAATCCTCATAAGGAAGGACATATCGATAAAGTTAACATCCCTAAAGTTGGGAAGATCAATGCCAAGGAAGACATACCTGTAGCCGAAGTGAAGCTGGCGGGAGTCGAGGCGAAACCCAGGCTTGGCGTTCAAAAACCTTGCAGCAAGCGGGTTGTACAAAGGAGCATGCAGTTGAAAACGGTCCCCCGGATTGAGGTTCACCGTCGTATTGTACTCTTTGTAGCCGCTGTTACTGACACGAACCTGGTGTTTTCCCACCGTAGCAGTCCCTCGCAAGGGTGTTTTGCCACGATAGCTTCCGTCGATGTATACCTTACTCCCCTTGGGCTTTGAGGTAATCACAAACGACACCAAAGACTTGGGAAGAACGGCCCGAAGTTTAAGTTTGTCACCCGCCTTAAGAAACATGGAGGTGGCGTAGGTTTCGTAGCCACTGGCGGCCACCTCAATCAAATGCTCACCGGTACGTAGTTCCCGAAGCAGCGGAGTTTTGCCGATGGTTTTGCCGTTAATGCGAACGTCGGCGCCTTCCGGTCGTGATTTGATTTGCAAGGTGACCCGATAGCTTCGTCGAATTAAAGTAGCAAACTCAATCATGTCATTTTCGATAGTTTTGAACACGGAGGCGCTGAGAGAAGCCCGTATCTTCCTTTTCCGAAAGACTTTCCCGTTCCGAAAGTCAACATAGGTCATCGTTAACACAACGCCTGTGTTGACCAATTCATAGCTCGTTTGAATTAAGCCATCAAAGCCAGTTATGTTTTTGATAGCGATCAACGACACACGGTCTAGCTTCTCTAGGTTCCCATAGCGAGCCATCACGTTGGTCACCTGAGGCATAGCTTTGTAGGTTTTCAGCTTCACAGCTTCCAGCTGATTCAACCGGCTTTGCGCCAACTTCAGAATGATCGTTCCAAACGCAGCCGCGTCGTTGGCTTTGTTGGGTTTCGATAAGATAGGACTCAAGAATAGAAAGACCTTGGTCTTCTCCTTCATTAACGTCGCCTTCGCTTTGGGCTGCTTGGGCTTGGATGCCTTGGTCGCGCTCCCTTGATCAGCGTCGGGTGCATCTTGAATGGGTACGGGCTTCCGTCGTTGCTTGGGCTTTGACGGCTTCGCTGGAACCACTCCCGCTTCGGACTTTTCAGCCTCCTCATCATCTTCCTGGGCAAACACATGCCCCAAAGGAACAGACACACACGTAACAAAGACAACAAACATACATACAGCAATACGTTTCAAGCTACACCTCTCCTGTTCGATGGAGGAAAACACAGCTCCAACAAAGAAGTGAAAATCATCATGGTTGCGGACATGACAAAACAATACAAGTAGATGTGTAGGAGCAAAGCAACACACACACCAACGACGACAACAAAACCAATTAATATTATTAATCAAGCACCTCAACCAATACCGTTCCACATCATGCCAGGGACACAAGCTGACAGAACTCCCAAAACCGTGATCACGACGTCATAGTTGGGTCGAATGAGAAGAGTGAAGCGCCAAACCGCTTCTACCAAAGTGGGCTTAAGGACACGAAGAAGCGTGCTTGCGATTTTGCTCGCTGGCATCAATTTCAGTCTTGAGGAAAAACTCGCAGGCCAAGACGTTTTCGGAAGAATAGGTAGGAGACAACGACTGACATAAGGCTTTTCCCTTATCGAGGTTGTAACTTGTATAAAAGGCCAAACCTTCCCCCAGGGAAGCCAGACAACTTTCTAGCCACCTGGAGTTGGACCGGATGGAACCACACATCGTAGGTAGGACAGCTTTCATCGCTGCTTCGTCGAGTGTGGAGTACCGGTCAAAGTTCTCCATAAACACACCCGACAAACAATCTTCCTGGAACGAAGCAGACTTTCGGCTCTCACACAGGGTTGCAGCTTGAGCCAGCGACCGCCGCCCGTGGGCAAACAGGCCATGACCCAGGCCGTGTACACACTGGGAAAAAGCGAGGGTGTTGGTAGGAATGGAGTCGCAAAGACTCAGGAGAGTTTCGTCGCTAGCGTTCGGTTGTTGCTTCTCAACCGAGAGAATGTGGTCCTCCATGACTCCGTGGATACAGCCTTGGATGCAGTCCATCGGACACTGTTGAATGGCCACGCCAGGCTCCTTCACCTTCTTGAACAAAGCCTTCCCAATCTCATGAGCGAGCAGGTGACAATCCGCCACAGCACCCGAACGATACAGGTCCATAAGCACACACATCGCTTTCTTTGGGGATTCATTCTGAACAAGCGAATGGAGGTAGGGAGTCAGGCACTGCACCTGAGCGTAGTAACTTTTTTGAGACGAACATTGTTGGGAAAAGTCTTCAGAGAAGTCGTGCTCCTCCCCAGACTCAGGACATTGTTCCGTTGTTGATTCGTTGGGTCGTGTTTCATCAAGAGCTGCTTGGTCCGCGACCATCGAGGGTTCGGGCGAAGACTCCTCCAACTGACCAACCTCTCCTCCATCAAGGGATGTGACCAACTCTGTAAAAGCTGAGTCATGTTGTGGAGACGTCGCAGAGCATCCTTGCTGGCTGATCAAAGCCAACCCTATCAACATGAGGCAAACGACAATCCATCGTAACACGTGCACAACCTCTCCAGAGACATCCAAGCAGAGTACATCCGAAAGTCTAGGAGTAGGTTAACATTCAAGGAGTCAGGAGAAAAGAGCGCAGCAACGAAAACTTCTAGCCAAGGGGTTGAAATTGCGCTACATCTATAGTGAACATGTTCTAGGGGCAAGGGACAAAAAGCCAAACAAGGATAGAGTGATACATGCCAAAGGTTAAGGCAAACGACATTGAGTTGGAGTACGAGACATTTGGCAGAGAGGGTCACCCTGCCATTGTACTGATCATGGGCCTTTCGATGCAGATGACGTCGTGGCCTGATGAGTTCTGCCAGGGCTTGGCGGACCAGGGGTTTTATGTGGTCCGTTTTGACAACAGAGACATTGGACTCTCCGAGAAGATGCACAACCAAACCGCTCCAGGCCCGATCAAGATCACCCTCCGTCGCCTTCTCCGAATGCAGACCCAAGTCCCCTACACTCTCTATGACATGGCGAAAGACACCGAAGGGTTGATGGATGCCTTGTCCATTGATCAAGCCCATGTTGTGGGGGTTTCGATGGGGGGAATGATCGGGCAGACGTTGGCCGCCACCCAACCCAACCGAGTCTTGAGCCTCACCTCCATTATGTCGAGTACGGGCAGCTTGCTCTGGACACGGCCCAAGCCCAAAGTGCTGAGGCACATGCTGCTCAAGCGCCCCAAGTCATCGAGCGAAGAAGACTATCTAGCCTACGCCTTGGACCTTTGGGCGCTGCTCGAAAGTCCGGCGTATCCGGTCCCCCAAGAGAAGCTTCGTGAACGGATCCTCAACTCCTACCGAAGAAGCTATTACCCCCAAGGTTTTCTCCGTCAGATTGCAGCCATATCGGCAACCGGCAATCGCTCAGGGCTGTTGAAGAAGATCCAGTCCCCCACCTTGGTCATTCATGGCACGGACGACAATATGATTCCGATCCGAGGGGGCAAACAGACGGCGCGCCTGATCCCTGGCGCTCGCTTTCACGCCATTCAGGGGATGGGTCACAATCTTCCGCCAGGTCTGCTTCCCCAACTCACGGATCTCATTGTCAATCACGCCCATCAGGCCAAAGGCTAGACCGTTCCATCCTTCTGACGACTTAAGATAGGAGAACCTCGCATGAAACCAGGTCGTTCCCAGCAACGTGGGGTGTTGTTGTTCGTTGGCTTAATGCTGGCAGTCCTTCCTTGGATGGTGCTCCCTTCCTGCTCACCTGGGCCTGGAAACGGCAACGAAGCATCCCAGGAACCTGCTGCCAACGAACCCAACGGAAACAAGGAGGCGACCGGTCAGGCAGAGCCCTCCAAAGAACCCGTTGAAACGACCGAACCCTCCTCCGATGCCTCCGTCCAGGAGCAAGCGAACCAAGAGGAGACACCCGAGGCAGTCCCAGAAGCGCCCAGCGAAGGCAAGGCAGTGGCTACGCCAGAACCCTACCCCTTTGGCGCTTGGCGAGTTACGACGCTTGCGCAAGGCACCCGAGCGACCGACGACAAGGTCCTCGAAGCCCTGGACAACAATACGTTCCAGCACTCGGGCAGCCGGGTCTACTTGACGTACCAATGGGAAGTACGGACCGCAAAAGAGAACGGTGAGTTCGGCAGCATTCCAAACGGCCGCACCACCTACGCCGCGACCTTTGCGACCATGAAAGAAGAGACACGAGCTATCGCACAAGCGGATCGCGTGACTACGGTGTATATCAACGGCAAACGCTTTTCGGGAGATGTGTACGGTTCGGGCAAATACCGAATCCCCATTCTGCTAAAAAAAGGTAGGAACGACATCGTCATTTCTGCGGGAAGTCGGGGAACTCCGAAGTTTAACCTCTGGCTTACGCCGGATGAAGTGTACTTCAACCCCAGTGACCGCACGATGCCCACGTTGATGGTCGGCGACCAAACAGAACAATGCCTGGGCATGCCCATTCTCAATCTCTTGGAGGCACCCATTGAAGATTTGAAAGCCGAAGTCCTCGACAGCACTCACTTTGAAGCAACAAGTGTCACCTATCCTGGCCTTCCCAGTTCAAGCACGCAGGTCCGCTTCCATCTCAAACCCAAGAAGGCCTTTGAAAAAGAAGAAGAGGAGATAGAGGTTCGGTTGCGGTTGTCTTCTCCCAATCTTCAGCATGCGTATATCTTCTCTTTCAAAGAGAAAACAACCCTGGGTGGGATTGCACACAGGAGAACCCGTATCTCTGAGATGGACGGCTCCTGTCAGTTTGATGGAGTCCTTCCCCCCAAAGACTTCGACCCTCAAAAGAAGTATGGGCTGATCTTGTCCTTGCACGGAGCTGGTGTGAACGCACTTGGACAGGTCCGTTCTTACTCCCAAAAGGATTGGGCGTACGTTGTCGCTCCTACTAACCGGCGCCCCTTTGGATTTGATTGGGAGCTGTACGGTCGGCTGGATGGACTCGAAGCGCTGGCCTTTGCCAAGAAGACCTACAACATTGACCCCACCAAAGTGTATGTCACTGGCCATTCCATGGGTGGTCACGGAACCTGGCAGTTTGGTGTGTTGTTCCCTGGATACTTTGCCTTGGTTGGCCCAAGCGCAGGCTGGTCTTCCTTTTACAGTTACACTGGTTATCCCAAGCCAACCAGCATCTTTGCTCGCTCGCAAGCCTCCAGCGAGACCAACAATTACCTCTCCAACATCGCCAAGAGAGCGGTGTACATCATCCACGGAGACAAGGATGACAACGTCCCGGTTCGTGAAGGTAGAACGATGTTTGAGTTGTCTAAGAAAGTGACCAACGACGCCCACTACCACGAAGAACCGGATGTCAAACATTGGTGGAACAAGAAGGATACACCTGGAACAGATTGTGTCGATTGGGGGCCGATGATGGAGATGGTCCAAAAGCGCTCGCTGGACCCTTATGATCTCGACTTTAAGTTCCGGACCCCAGGGGCGTTTGTTTCTCCGAAGCACTCGTACGTGATGATGCTCCACGCAGCAAGCCCGATGGAAGATTCCACGTTTGAATCCAAGTCCTCGGGAGATACTGTCACCTTGACCACAACCAATGTTGGGGCCATGACTCTGGATGGCAAAGCGCTGCAAGACAAAGGAGTGAAGACCATCAAGGTAGACGGTAAGGATTACACGGTCGATGGCAAACCCATCCCCATTGGTCCACAAGATGGCAAACGGCCTGGGGTTCACGGTCCCTTCTGGAAGGCTCTTGCTCAGCCTTACTGCTACATCTACCCCGACCAAGACAACGAAGCCTACACCCAGTACGCCAACTATATGGTCAGCAACTGGAACTTCATTGGAAACGGTCACGTGGGATGTATGTTGCCCCTCAGCAAAGTCACAGACGAGTTGCGCTCCAAGTACAACATGATTTACCTGGGCATCCCGCTGTCACAGCTCAAGGCCAAGGTGTCGGGCTTCGACTGGACAGGTCAAGAAGTCAAAGTGGACGGCAAGTCGTACAACAACGTAGCGATGGCGGTGACCTTCCCAGAGAATGGACGACTTAGCGCGGCTCTCTTTGCAACCAAAGGCCGAGAATACCTGTTGTATCGCATCCCTGTCTACACATCACGGTTCGCCATTCCCGACTTCTTTGTCTGGACCGACCGAGGCTATGTCACGGCTGGATTCTTCGACGCCAAGTGGCAGTTTGAAGCGAAGTACAAGGTCCCGAACTAGCAACCTACCTCATCTCAGCCTCTAACTTTTCTCCCGCAGCATCCGCTGCATCTCGCTTTGGACACGCGGCATCTCTTTTTCAAACTCGCTGAGAGCAATCTTGGAGACTCGCTTTCCAATCAAGGGGATGTTGACCTCCATTTCGACGTCGTGATGGACCTCAACTTGTCCACCAATTTGACGGAAGGAGTAGGTCCCGCTCATGGAAAAGCGGTGAGATTCTGGGCCGTCGTACCTCCAGAACATGGTGTTTTTCACGCGGTCGAAGGTGCAACGAGACCACGAGGTTTGGGTGCCGGAGCGGTCCACACCGCCGAGTTTGGTCCGTTTGTATTCAAGAAACTCAACGTCGAAGCGCAGCTCGGTATCGGACTCACTCCGAACATGGAACTTCGTATCCACGACGATGTCTCGGCTTTTCCCTTCTTCGACATGATACTTTTCGGTTTGAAGGAGTTCGACAAGGTCCTCGACGGTTCCGTCCAACCGGAAAACTACACTGTGTTTCATCAATCTACTCCCGTTCCAATCTCAAGGTTCTATTGGGGTGTGGCACAACATCGAAAACCGAGCATGGGTTTGGTTTGTTTGGGCCCTGCTGAGCTGCGGCTCGCGCAACGAACAGCCCAGTCAGGCCGATTGGCAGCCCCACCTCGGATGGTGTAGCGACTGCTCCCTTTGAAGTACGGGGAAGTCGTCCACTCGGCGACATTACCGCTCATATCGTACAACCCATACGAGTTGACGCACAAGGGAAACCCTCCGCTGGCAGTCACTTTGCGGTTCTTGTTGTATTTGTCTCGGGTGTTGCAGATAGCTGGCTCGTAGCGATTGCCGTAAGGGTACCGGAAAATAGCTTCTCCTTTGCAAGCTCGCTCCCACTCTATCTCAGTGCAAAGTCGCTTGCCTACGCGCCGACAGTACCAGCGGGCCTTATCCAGGGTAACCTGTGTAAGGGGAATCTGACCTTTGCCAGGAAACTCGTGGGTGTCGATGCAAAACGCGGGAGTGAGTTGGCTCCGCAACGAGGCCTCATTGAATGACCGCAGTTCGTCGTTGGTTGCGCTGCCATACAAGAAGCGACTTGTCGCAAAATACACCATACCTTTGGGGCAAGAACCTCGCCGAACAGGAGCAGGCTTGGGATGCAACCTGGCAGGATTTGAACCGGAAGAGTGGCTTTCAGGAGGAGCCGTGCTGAATGTATCGGAATGGTTAATCACCCAGTAGGCAGACCACCCTCCAAGCGAAAGAAACATAAGAAACACCACCCAAAACAGCAACCGACGACGTCCATTACCTGATGAGACTTTCTCAAAGGCAGCAGCCTTGGGCTCCTCCAGACCGGGAAACTCTTGGGTAGGAGGAGCAGACTTGGGCATCGGAACGGCGGAAGGAGCAGGCAATGGAACAGACGGAGAACTCAGCGACTCACGAAGAGGCGGTAGCTCTGGGATTTCAGGCAAGCTAGACTCACTCTCAAGCTCAAGACTTCTGGCTTTGCCTGGACGAGTGGCGTCCTCGTCAGGAACCGCTTCAGTATCCGGCATGGTGACGCCGACCAAAGCCGGAGAAAGAGCTCCGCTTTCCAAAACATCAGCGAGGCTTGTATCGGGAACTGTGTGTGCTTCCCACGGAGAAGACTCAACCCTCGTGTTAATCCGCCAAGGATGAAGCATTTGGGTTGGGATGTAGGGGTCGTAGGAAGGCTTCGGCGGAGCCAAAGTGATGGACTTGGGGTCCAGTGTTTTGGTGGCGTTGTCAAGCTGAGGGTCTTGAAGAATGGGCTCTTCCGTGAACTCGGAGGTGTTCGGCTCCGGGGGGTACAAGTCGTCTCTCCTTGGAGAAGCGACCGCTGACTCCCTACGTTCCTGGTGCTCATCAATCGATTGAACCTCATCCAACAAGGAACCGAGGGCTCGACCAAAATCTCCCATGGTTGCGAAGCGTAGGTCGGGTTCCTTCTCCAACGTCTTTAAGATGATAGCGTCCAAGGTTTCAGGAACATCGGGACGGTACTTTCGGATGGAGGGAGGTGGATCATGCAAGTGAGCCCACAACAATTGATGAGGAGCCATCGGAGGGGCCATCGGCTCGGGAGCAAAGGGGGTTTTGCCCGCAAACATCTCGAACAAGATGCAACCCAAGGAGTAGATATCGGACTTGTGGTCGATCACCAACGAGGTGTCTCCCTCGGACACATGCTCAAGAGGGACTGCGATTTGCTCGGGTGACATATACGAGATGGTGCCGACCAGCTGCGTCATGTTCGTAGAGCGGGTCTCCATGTCCTGGAGCTTGGCGATCCCAAAGTCGACAACCTTCACAAGCTCAGGCTTGCCTGGACGCTCAATCACAATGATGTTGTCTGGCTTAAGGTCGCGGTGAATCACGTCGGCCTTGTGGATCTCGTCCATCGCAAAAGCGATATCCATCATCACTTTAAGCGACCACGCTATGGGCAACGTTCCGCGGTTTTCTTGGATGTACTTGGAGAGCGGCTTGCCATCCAAAAACTCCATGACGTAATAGCCAATTCCATCCTGAAACCCGTAATCATCGAAGATAAAGACCACATGTTCGTTGGTCTTACTGACTCGATGGGTGGCGCGAATCTCGCGCAAGAACCGCCGACGTGTGGACTCATCCTTTACCAATTCTTCGCGGATGACTTTGATGGCTCTTGGTTCTTCTAGATCGATGTGCTCCGCGAGATAGACCTGTCCCATTCCACCCCGTGACAATTCACGTATGAGGCGATACTTGCCAGCAATCAGCTTTCCTGCAAGGCTTTGGGAATCGTCGGACACAGTGTCTCCTCAAACCAGGACTATAAGGCCATGCAAATCTTCTGTATTATCATTGTTTCCATCATTACCGTCAACTAACAGACATTCTCTTTGGGATGATGGAGGATTGCAAACGTTTAGGCCCCAAAAGAGGGAAGGATCAAGCGTCACAAAAAAATCGTTCAAGGACGCTGAGAAAAAGACCGTCCTTTCTTTTGTAACTTAGACAAGAAAAGAGAAAGGAGACTCTGAATGGCCGCACGACGACGACACAAGCGAAACGTTCGAGAGGAAATTCGCGAACGACAGGCTTACGCTTCCATGGAATTGGCTCTTCTTGACTACCAGGACCACGAGCAGAGTTCAGCAGAAGGGAGCGGCAACCAAGTTGTCCATTCAGAAGAGCTGAAGAACTCTCCCCTTGAAGCAGCCTTAAAAGAGATGGCACCGATCATCGAGGAGCGAGAGAAGGCCGCCGAAGAAAAAGCCATGCAATCGGCGAAGGCTCAAACCGCGTCGAAGCCCGAGTTCAAAGAGTCGGCGGAACCTGCGTTGGCAGAGCCGACATCCTCGAACGAAGAAGCAGAAGCGACCTCCACCCCAACATCAAACTGGGATGGCAAATCCGATAGCATGGATCTGACCATGTTCTTAATGTTCTTCGTCGCCTTGTTCGCCATGGTCGGCGCGCTGGGAATGTAACCCTCTCCCCTACCCGTCAAAATCTTCCAAACCGGGCATTGGAGCTGGAACAAACACATGGTTCCGGTAGTACCGAAGCTCGTCGATCGACTCCCGAATGTCATCCAAAGCCAAGTGATTGCTCTTTTTGGTAGGAGCCTGGAAGTCTACAGGATACCACCGCCGGACGAGCTCTTTGATCGAGGACACATCAATGTTGCGGTAGTGACAGAAGTTCTCCAGGTTCGGCATGTGACGCCTCATAAACATCCGGTCCTGGTAGATGGAGTTGCCACACAAAGGAGACTTTCGTGCTTCGGTGTGCTGTTGGAGGAAGTCCAGAGTTTGTCGTTCGGCATCTTCCATTAAGATGTTGGAGAATTTCACTCGCTCTACCAGACCGCTCGTGGCATGCGTTCGAGTGTTCCATTCGTCCATGCCCTTGAGAACATCGTCCGGTTGATAGATGGCCAACGCCGGTCCTTCAGCCAACACATTGAGTTCTCCATCCGTGATGATGGTAGCAATCTCGATAATGGTGTCTGAGTCGGGATCCAGTCCCGTCATTTCCATGTCAATCCAGATCAGAGGCGGTGCATAGGACAAGATCTTTCTCCCATCGTTTCTTCATGCATTGTATGGAGGGGCTCATCCTCCAAGAACAACCTGGTTAGTCTCCCCGAGGATCTCACAATCGAACGGGCGTGAATGTACCGGGTTTGCGGTTGATATGCAAGATCCAGGGAGTGACACAAGCTCTCCCTTCGAAGAGGAATCTACCGAGCAAGGTTGGGAAGATTTTTTCAGGGTTTGAAGCCCCGCGGAAACAATCGGAAAGCCTCTCGGATGGGTGCTGAAAACTGGTTGACAGGCACTAGGCATTGTGCGAGACTGCGCTCCGAATGACAATCTATAGGGTTTTGAACGTTGAAGCTCTGTCTACACAACCTAGCAGTGGAAAAGAGGTCTAGTCGATGATGAATCGCATGCGACTCCTTGCGTACCCCTTGATGTTTGCAATGGTCATGGGTATCGGTTTGGTTGGCTGTAAGAAAACAAACAAAAACACAAACAAGCCAAACACACAGTCGAAAGCTCCCAAAACACTCTCCGAAAGTGCATTAAAAGGTGCATTGAGCGGCAAGAAGTGTGACCCCAAAAATTCGAACGATAGCTTGTCCATTCCCGACGCTGGCGAGTTGTACAACCTCGTCAAAGGCATGGGTGTGGGTGAGAAGTTGCAAGCCTCCTTGCAGAAGAACCCCATCAAATTGGACACAGCCAAAGGTGAAGTCACCGCGTATGTGTTGGGCCTCGCCCTCGCGGAGCAGACCCTGACCTTGTCCCCCAAAAACCTGGACAAAGCTTTGCCGCAGGTAAAAAACATCTACGCCAAAGCCAAAGCAGCCAACCTCCTCGACGCCGCTTCCCAGAAGCAAGTGTCGAAGCTCCTCAAGAAGCTTGAGAAGGTGAAGAAGACAAAAGAGTTTCGTTCCTTCCTCTCCTTGGTTCGGGCTGAATTCTTGAAGCGCATGCGCGAGCCCAAGCACCGCTACAACGCGATGCTGGTGCTGGCGGGTGGCCTCGTCTTGTCCTACCATGAAATTAGCAAAGCCGCTGCCGGCAACGCCAAAGCTCAGAGCCAAGTGGGTGAGATCTTCTCCTTTGTGGATCCTGTCCAAATGCTGGCGACCGAGCTGGGAACCTGCTTTGCCAAACAAACCCAGGCTTCCGAATCCTTGAAGACGGTGGTGGGTGCGCTCAAATCCTTGGAAAAACTCTTGAGCGGCCACAAAGGTAAGTTTGAATCCAAAACGTTCCAATCGATTTCCAACATCACCGGCGGTGCTCTGAAATCGTTCCGCTAATTTGAACTTGTTGAAATTCTGACTCTGGATTCAGCGCTTTTTGGATAGCCAAAGGAGAACACAATGCGCCGCTTTGCTATGCGCCAATTGATGATTGTGGGTGCAGTGGTTTGTATGCTTGCCACCCTGGTTGTTATGCCGTCCACCTCTCGGGGTGACAAAAACTCCAGCCGTTTGTGTGCGTTGCAGCTGATTCTCAACGCCCGCAAATTGGGTTACAAAGTTCGTAACGGTGACTTTGGATACCTGGAACAAGGAAAATCGAAGTCCTACAAGGGACTCCTCTACCGAGGCAGCTCCTACATGGTCGTTGCTTGTGGTGATGATGGTGTGAAAGACCTCGACCTTTACATGTACAAGGTCAAAGGTCGCAGCCTTGTGTCTGTTGACAACAGCAAGGACAACACCCCAACCTTGACCTACACTCCTTCCAAGTCTGGTATTTACGTCCTCCAAGTAAAGATGCACTCCGGCAGCGGGCACTACACCGTTGCTGTACTGTATAAGTAAGGGTTTCTGAACACAGAACGCCGACCGATAGCTCTCGCATCGAGACAAGCTATCGGTTAGTGAGTTCCTCGACCCTTCGTTCCCCAACCCTCCAATCATAGGGTCTCTCCACGATGAAGATCTTTCTCATCGGTCGCGACCTCAGCAACCCCATGATCGAAGGGGCGACCCTCGTAGAAGTAGCCCACCCTCAAGTCTCTTCCCAACATCTTACGGTTGAAATTCTGGACGAAGGCAGCATCCAAATCACCGATTTGGGTAGCACCAACGGTACGCGGATCAACCAATCCAAGGACTCCGTTCCTGTCGGTGAGCCCCAAGCGGTCACCTGGGATGATGTCTTGTTCATGGGCTCGTTCCGCTACCCGCTTCGACGCCTGCAAGAAGAGCACATCCAGGCCCCCATGACCATGACGTTAAGTGATGGTACGGGTCAGTTTACGCCCTTTGTGGTGCAAGCAGCCAGCCTGCTCACATCCACACATCAATTGGATCAGGAAGGAGACAAGGGAGGACAGGCCAACCTTCGTCCGACCATCTCTCTTTCTCCTGAAGATCTTCCGCTGTCGGCCATTCTGGATGCGGTGGGCTCCAATGCCTCACCAGCGTCCAGTCCGTCTCATCTAGCTCTCACACCCGTGCCCAAATCAAAGAAGCGCCAAATCGACAAGATGCGGCAAACCATATCGCTCGATATGGACGAGTTTAAGGCACAATCGGCCGTTCAGACCATCACATTGGGTCGCGCCGACGACAACAACATCGTGCTGCCGTTCCCCAGTGTATCGGCCCACCACGCGTGCCTGTACCGTTCGGAAAACAGCCTCGTCATCGCTGACTTGGGAAGCACCAACGGTACCTTCGTCGACGGGCGTCGCATTCGTCGCCCGACGCAGCTATCTCCCGGCAAGAGGGTTTTGATTGCCAACCACCCGTTGGTGGTCCTGGATGACCTGCAAATTGAGATTCAAGGGACCCAAAAGCTTCGGGTTGATGTGGAAGATGTTTGTGTTATCCGAGGAAAACATCGACTCCTCGACAGCGTCTCCGTTTCGTTCAATCCGTACGAGATTGTCGCCATTATGGGTCCGTCAGGGTCAGGCAAGAGCACCTTGCTCAAAACACTGACCGGCATCCACAACCCCGAAGAAGGTGAAGTGCGCTACAACGGGGTCTCGTTGCACAAGCACTACAACAACTTCCGAGGGACCATCGGCTACGTTCCCCAAGACGACCTCCTCTACAAAGAGCTGACTGTGTTCCAGTCGGTCATGTACACGGGTCGCATCCGACTACCTCGTGACTGGACCCGCCTGATGATTGAAGAACGAAGCGAGCAAATCCTTCGTCAGTTGGGCCTTTGGGAACACCAACACAAGCAAGTGTCTCAGCTCTCTGGTGGTCAGCGCAAACGACTGGTTTTGGCCCAAGAGCTGCTTACAGATCCTCCCCTTCTCTTTTTGGATGAACCGACCAGTGGTTTGTCCGCCCGTGACTCCTACAAGGTGCTGGAAATCCTCCGCAAGCTCGCGGACGAGGGCAAGAGCATTTGCCTTGTCATCCACCAACCCTCCGCCCGCATCTTCGAGATGATGGACCAGCTTCTGCTGCTTACCTATGGCGGAAAGCTCGCCTACTACGGCCCAACAACCCAGGCCTATGACTACTTCAAAACCGAAGAGAACCCCGACGAGCTTCTCTTCTGCCTGGAAGAGGAAGACCGCTCCACCGAAGACTGGAAGCAACAATATCTCAATGACTTGCTGTACAAACAGTACGTCAAAGATAGGATGCAGACCCCTGTCTCCTTGCCCAATCCGAAGATCAATCGGAAGGGGATGTTGAGCCTTGCCTTCCGCCAATGGTGGCTGTTAAGCAGCCGCTACCTCTTGATAAAAACCAAAGATGTGGTGAACACCGCCCTTCTCTTGACACAAGCCCCGATCATCGCCGGGTTGCTTTGCCTTCTGCTGATCAAGACCGATGGGACGATCATCGCCAGCACCCTGTTTGATCAGGCCGACCATATCACCCCCATGTTTGTTCTGGGCCTATCGGCTCTGTGGCTCGGCTGTGCCAATTCAGCACGAGAGATTGTATCCGAACGGGTGATCTACGAACGGGAACGCATGTTAAATCTCAAGCTGTTTCCCTACGTGCTATCGAAGTTCTCGGTGCTGTTAATCATCAGTGGCATACAAAGCTTGCTCCTGCTTGGGATCTGCAAGCCTTTTCTGCACCTGGAAGGCTCATTTGTTACACAGTTTGTCCTGCTGTTGTTGACGTCCTGTAGTGGTCTGGGCCTTGGGCTTTTCCTCTCTGCCATTGTGAATTCTTCTGCGTCTGCCGCAAGTATCTTGCCCTTGATTCTTCTCCCCCAAATCATTTTTGGGGGATATTTGGTGCCCACACCCAAAACGGACAACCCTGTGGTGAAAACGGCAAGCTACTTAACCATCACTCGGTGGTCTTTTGCTGCCCTCCTTCAGAGCGAATACCGAGGTTTTAGCGCGCTTAAGAAGTACAAGAAGTTTCGCCTGAACGACGACAACTCCAAGACCTCCGGCGACAACGAAGACCTCGTCTTTGGCAATTTGTATTGCTATGTAGAAGAACCTACGGTCGAGAATGTAAAATCAACCAAGCCGCTGAGTTCCCTCACCTGGTTCCGCAATCCCTTTGAAGAGTTTGGGTTTAAGAACCCAACCTCTGAAGGCGCCCTGTGGAAACGACCGCTCTACAAAAACTCGTTCTTGCTTGTGCTTTGGACCATTCTCTTTCTGATTTGTACGTGGGTTGCCCTGTACCGTCGAGGCTAAAGCTTCCCAGTCAGGTGTAGGCTTTGAGAACAGCCAGCGATTGGTCGTAGTACCCACCGCCAAACAAGTTCATGTGATTCAGCAGGTGGTAGAGTTGGTAGAGACCAAGCCGCTCTTTGTGGCCTGGTGGAAGAGGGAAGACTTCGTTGTAGGCGTCATAAAACGATGGCCCAAACCCACCAAACAAGGACGTCATACCAAACTCGGCTTCCCGATGCCCATAGTAAACTGCCGGATCGATCAAGCAAGGATGTCCTTCCGAATCCACAAGGACGTTCCCGCTCCACAAATCACCATGAAGCAAGCTGGGTGACTCTTCAGAACCTTCAAGAAGTTTGTCGAGATTCTGCTCCAGAGCGTTCATCCGCTTGCGTAGCTCAGAGGTCGCGAAGCCGTTCTCCTCTGCCAGCTTGAGTTGAAACAACAAGCGGAACTCCCAGAAGAACTCAGCCCAAGAGAGCCCAGTTTGTTCAGAAGCGTTGAGTTGTGGGGAGGCTCCAAGGTAATTATCTTCGTGCCAACCAAAGTCTGCTTGTGTTTGCCGGTGGAGTTGAGCAAGTCCTCGGCCAAACTCCTCCATAAACGTCGGTGACTTTTCCCCAGCTTCGATCCATTGCAAGACGATACAGTCATCGTTGACAAACAAAACGCCGGGAATGGTTAGGACCTCGGCTTTGGCCAACTCACGTAAGCCGCGGGCCTCTTTCGGGAAAGCCCCACGTAAGCCTGCGTTGTATTTTACAAAAACTGTGCGATGGTTATCAAACCAAAGCCTCTCAGCAGCAGAGATACACCCGCCACCCACGGGTTGACGACGCACCAGAGCCGCGCCGAACGCTCGCTCGATCGAGGGAATGATGGTGGGATTCACGACAAATGATGTTCTTGCACGATGGTGTTGAGCAGGACCGAGCAGGAATCTTCCAAAATATCAATCACGTGTTCAAAGCCTTCTGGCCCTCCATAATAAGGGTCAGGGACCTCTTGAAAGCTTACGGATTCAGAAAATTCAGCCATTTTGTAGAGTTTGTCTTGGTAACGACCCTCCTGGTCAAGGTCCTCCATGTCACTGAAGTTGGCGTTGTCCATGGCAATCAGATAGTCGAAGGTTTCAAAGTCTTCGGGATACCTAAGCTGCCTACTGATGCTGTTCAGTTGGTAGCCACGGCCCTTGCCATGTTTGCGCATACGTTCGTCAGCCCGATCCCCAGCGTGATAGCCAGACGTTCCGGCAGAGTCCACTTCAATCTGACCCGAAAGTCCCTGGTCCTCAATGAGCTTAAGCATGACTGCTTCCGCAGTAGCCGAACGGCAAATGTTTCCCAGACAAACAAACAATACGCGGATGGGCTCGATCATGCTTGCTCTTCTTCCTCTTGTTGAAGAATGTGCCGGACCACAAGACTGGCACAGGTCATGCCGAAGGTTCCTGTGACAAAGCTGGCGGTCCCGTAAATGAGTCGCCGTTCTTCGCAAGAGTGGAACTCATTCTTTCCACCAGGACAAACACAGCGAAAACCCATGCCTTTGTCGTAAGTCAGCTCCTGCGGCTCAAGAACAGCCTCGACGGAGAACACAGCAGGGATATCAAACGAACCCTTTGCAGGAAACCCAAACTTCTGTCGAAGGATCTTTCGAACCGACTGAGCCAAGGGGTCCACCCGTGTCTCGGAGAGGTCAGCGGTTTGGATTTGTGTGGGGTCCATACGGCCGGACGCACCCGTTGAGCAAACAACCGGGATTCCACGTTTCTTGCACTCAGCCAACAAGTGACATTTGGCGGTAATGTTATCGATGCAATCGACCACAAAGTCGACGGGTTCGGCCAACAAGGTGTCGGCTGTTGATGCGTTGTAGAACTTTTCGATGGGTTCGACTTGAGCCTGTGGGTTGATCAGTTGGAGTCTCTCAGCGAGGATGGCAGCCTTGTACTTTCCGATGTTGCCCTTCATCGCTTGGAGTTGGCGGTTTGAGTTGGTGATGCAGACCTTGTCAAAGTCGACAAGCTTGATGGTGCCAATTCCACTTCGGATGAGCGATTCTGCAGCAAAGGAGCCCACACCACCGAGTCCGATGACCATGACGGAAGCATCAAGCAAGCGGCGCATACCTTCGTCACCTACCAATCGCCCCATACGGTCAAAGCGTCGGTGAAGCCGATACTCATCCTCTTCCAGTCCAAGGTTGACGGGAAAGGGTGACAACGCAGAGTCCACAGATTCAACAGACATAATTCAATCCCCAAGAGCAAACAAAGTTCGAGTGTTTTGAGTAAGTTGAGCCGCGAGTTCTGATGGTTCTTTGCAACGCAAAGCGGCCAGTTCCATCACGATAGGTCTTAAGGCAGAAGGCTCATTCCACGTAGCATCCCAATGTACAGGGGGCTGGTCTGGTGCATCCGACTCACATAGAAGGCGTGAACCATCCCATCGAGCTGCCGCCTCACGAAGCTTCCTTCGTTTGGGGTACGTCAACGCGCCACCCAACGACAAGAACAACCCTTCGCGGAGGTATTGTTGTCCCAACTCAAAGCTCCCTGAAAAGCCGTGCACCATCCCGCCAGCAGAAGGCAAACCGTCTCGTTTGACCCACTGCAAGACGTCTTGATGAGCCTTCACCGCATGAAGGACAACAGGCAGATTGAGGCTTCGAGCCAAAGCAAGCTGACTCCGGAATGCTTCCACTTGACGTTCCCACGAGCAAGAGGAAACCCGAGAAGACCGGTCCAACCCAAACTCGCCGATTCCAACAGCGGTACCGTTGGAGTCCCTGACGAACTGGTCTAACGCGTCCAAACCTTGAACCAACTCACCTTGCTCAACTTCTGCCACAAACCAAGGGTGAAGTCCATAGGTCGCCTTGCATGTTGGGTACAGTTCAACAAGTTTGCGTTGTTGGGGCCACCGTTGGGGGGAGTAGCCAGCAAGAAGGAATCCCTGAACTCCGACCTGTTGGGCCCGCTCCAAAATGTCTTCCGCATGATCCAGGATTCGCGGGTCATCGAGGTGACAATGAGCGTCGAACAACTTCATGGCAACCTCATCAAACTCAGAGAACGTTAGGACGAGCCCTGCTGCAGATCTTTCCGCAGAATCTCCAGGCGAAACTCGCCGGCAGGTCCATCGTATGAGAGATGCGTGTAGCGAAGGAAGTCGCGACCCAACACGCCCAAGAGACCCTCAAAAGGGTCGTCGGGATTCCCTGTGTGCACCAAGCTTGGAGCCGAGCCAAACTTTCGAACCACTGCGAACCGCTCTTCCATGTCCACCTGTTGGACCCAAAACGCAAGCTCGGCCCAATACAGTCCCGGAGGAATTCCACCTTCGTCCAGTCCAACGAGGTTCTCGACAGACTCCAGGTGAAGGCGCTCTATCACAGCCGTGTTGATCAGGCTGATTTCCGCCCCAGTGTCGAGAAGAAAGGCCCCTCGAATGGGCTCAGGAACATCGAACCCGTCAGCTTTTAACTGTTTGGCTCGTACGGAAGGGACAGCCCACTCGGCTTCCACATAAGGACCCAGCGCGCCCAATTCATCGGGGCTTTGGTATTGACGCACAATCGAGATGGTCTGTTTGGGCGTGGGCTTGCGCATCTCTGTGAACTTCTTCCGCTCGCGTTGCTTTCGCCCTCGATTCCACTTCGCCATGGTAGCCCCCACAAAGGTTGTATTGAATGGAAAGGCCTCGACCCGACGAGCCACACTCGCCCTTCAAAAATCAATGCCTTAATCGTCACTCTTCCCAGGTTTGAACAAAGGATGTTCACAACGCTTCACATTGCGGAACAACCACGAACCAGGAGCCTGACAAGAATAGACCATATCGGTTAGAACGAGAGGTTGCATCTGATCCCGCTTAAGATGCTCAAACACTTCTTTGATGGAGGAAGCGAGATCCACAGAGAGCATCAAGATTTGCTCAGAGACTTTCTCTTTGTCGTAGGTCTGCAAGGGTGCCTTCTTCACAGCCTTAACCAAGTCATCGGCCATGCTCCTCGACATACCTTGCAGAACCATCACGGGTTGTTGCGCCGGGCCACTCGATGACGCCTTTACCACCACAGTGTTCATAATTCTATCGGCGTCAAGGTTCTCGATTTCACCGGACCAATTGCTTGAGATTTTCCATGTTAGATCGGGGTGATAAAAGCCAACAGGGATTTGTTCTCTTAAGAACATTGACAGCGAAGTTTGGTACCGCCCTTGCTCGTAGAACACGCGAGACACAAGCAACCGAATCCCAGGGGTGTCCGTGTTGGAGAGCAAGAAAGGTTGGAACGATTCAAGAACTTGATGAAGGATGCGGTGGCCAGCCTTCAACAAAGACAGGGAGAGACTGTGTCGAATCGAGTTGGTCCAAGTCCCTTTGTTTTCAGCGATGGCTTGCAGGCTCTTCTGAAGAGACTTTCGCTCATCTGAGCCACGTTTGAGGGACTGAGCAATCAGGTGAAGCCTCGCGATGTTCGGCTTTTGGGTGAACTGCATCCGCTTGGCCAGATTTCTGAATTTGAGAAACGAAAGGAACTTCTTCTTTCCCTCGTTGTATTCGTCTTCGAGCTTCGAGCGCCTACCCTTGTGAGAAGTGGGGGCCAAGCCAAGGCGTATGGGGATGTTCTTCTTCCAGAAAGTCGAGAGCAACGAAAACAGCTCTCCCCTGTAATAAAGGGTCTGGGTTCCGCTGAACGAAGACAAAGCCTTAAACGACTCCTTGGTTCCACTCGTTCTGGTGATGTCCCCGGTGTAGCTCGAAGATGGCTTTGCAGTCTTCACCCAAGGAAGAACATCCTCTCGTCCCCATCGCATGGTCGAACGCTTCAGATCAACCACCCAATGGGGTTTCACAACCATTTGGTCGTTGAAGCTGTGAACTTGGAACACCAGGTTCGAGTTTGCAATCTGAGGGATGGAGATCCCCAGGGCTATCAATCGTTGGTACATGTGGAACCAAACCTGGCTCCGAACGGAAGACGACCAGGCCTTAAAGGCTCGTTGGTATTGAAGACCAGGAAGCGGAACGTCGCGCAACATCGAATCCCAGATTAATCGTGTGACAGCCTCTTTCAGTCGAGCCTTTCCTTTGGCAGAGGTCCTCAAAAGAGACCGCTCCAATGCATCCAGTTTTTTTCGTTTCTGGTTGATCACAAGCTCCAACTCAGGAAGATAAAACTTGCAGTACGAGTCCCTTGTCATATCAGGGACGTTGTCGGAGCGGCAGGTTCCGAGAGGGTCACAATACTCATCGACTTCGACCTGCGTCGTCCGGTAGCGGGGCTGCTTCTTCCACGCCTTGCACTGCTCCATTTGCTTCTGGATATGAAACAGGTTGGCATTGAGCGCCCCACGTTGCTGGAACAGATGCTCCCGGATGCCAACACCCCACTCGCTGAGAACCATTTGAACCAAACGGCGAAGCTCCTTGGGATGAGCGATGCTTCTCTGAATTTTAAAGGAGATGGTTCTGCGAAGTCGCCGGTGAAAGAGGGGAAGAAGCATCATCCCTTCCGGCATCTTTGCATCTTCCAACCTTTTCTTCCAAGACAGGGACGCCTTGACCTGCTCGTCCTCTTGGAGTTTTACATCCTTCCGCAGTAAATCAAGAATGTTGGCGGGCATTGAATAGGAAGCGGAGAGGCCGTTTTCCGATTGAAGCCATCGCGCCGACTGCAACAAATTCCGCAAGAGCCCCGATTGTTCGGCCTGACACTTCAGAAACGTCTGGACTGCGTTTTTCTCCATCAGGTTGGCCAGGGTGCGTTTGTACCGGGAGAAAAAGCGAGCTTGCCAACCCCGAGGTTTCTTCAAGACGGTTTCAAAAAGAGAAGGTAGCTTCTTCTGCTGTTTTTCAAACTCGCGGACTTCATCATTTTTGCTACAGCTGCTGTGAAAGGACATCGAAAACAACCCTGAAGCAAACGTCGACTCGTTCATCCGGAGAGAAGGAACCACAGACGCTGCGAGAAACAGGTGCGCGAAGCGATTGCGAGAGACCAAGTCAGGTGTTCCGGTCACGTTCACGCGATGAATGCCTTGATCTTCATCCGTGGCCAGCCAAACATTGGCTTTGGAACCGTACATCGAAGGCGCAGGCCAGCGATACCACTCGGCATGGGATCGAGCAACTTTGGCGTAGGTTGGCGGCGGAGGAGCGAGGCGGGTCACTGCAGCCAACAAAGACTGCGAGGCCACATCCTGGAAGGCCGGGATGATCGCAAAGTTGGAGAGCTTGGCGCGACGCTTCGGTTGGCTCAATGTCTCCAGCAACAGCCTGGTTCCAAAAGCACCTCCCACCACCAACACAACAAGCAAAAGCCAAAGGACCCATCGAGGCATTGGTTTTTTGGACGCGGGAGCCGCGGACTGAATTTGTTCTGTCATCGTTGGTTCCCTCTATTTCCGCTTTTGGACCTGAGCAACATATGCCTTGAGTTTTTGTTGGTAAGTCTTCCAGGCCTGGTCAACCTGCTTTGCATCATACCGAAGCGCCACAACCAACTTCATCCGAAGGGTTTGGGTGGTGGCTTGTTCACCAAAACGTTTCAATTGCTCCCCCAACTTGAGGTAGGAAGCCAAAAGATCTTTGTGGATGGCTCGCAAGGTTTCCGTTTGGCAAGGGACCTGTTGAAGGGCGGTTTTGAGGACTTTGTAAGCAGGATAAGCCTTGGTCGAGACCCTCAGACGCAACGGCTCAGCCTGCTTAATTCCTCCCAATCCTTTCAGCGACTTGGCAAACTTTACCATCGCCGGACGGACATGATGGGTGACTGCTTTCTGGTACGCTTCCAGAGCCTCCAGATCAGCGTCCTTGCAGCCAAACAAAGCAAGGCTCAACAGCACAACCAGGAACCCTTGGAATGCAAGCAACCGCATGCCGATAGTCTCCTTCAACATCAAAGTTCAAAGAGAGGAACATGAAAAACGTTTCCTCCCGGTAACACAACGGAATGCGTGCATAGTATGCTGGAATACTACCGGTTGCAAGAGAGAAATTGGGCGATTCTGACTGCTCGCTCCTCTTGACGGATGCCTGAGATACCCGCTACTCTTTGCACTCTCCAACGAACGATCAATGAGACGGAGCACAAGAATGTCGAAAGAGCCATTGAACCGGGAGTCAGAGGGGAACCTTCCAGCGCAATGGACCCCAGCCGAAGAGTTGGACCCCCCCCAATCCAAACGTTCTTTTCGCAAGTGGGATCGAAGCTCGTTTTCCAGCTCTGCCTCGTTGCCCGCAGCAAGCTCCGACTCTCAGTCAGCAGAGTCTGAGTCGATGGAAACGCCGGTACCATCGAACTTGATGGAAGAACAACACAAGCAAGAACCCCTCCCGGCACAACCGGCTCCGCCTCAACCTGTAGAAGAGCCAGATACATCAGCCGAAACGATCGCAGCGGTTTCAGAGATGGTGCTGACGTTGGCCAAACGCCTACCGGGTCAACATGCGCCTCCTATCGCAGCGTTGGAGCAACAGTTGTCCCAAGGGCTGATCCAAGTTAGCGCTTCCAATGCAGTCATTTTGGACGACCTGCAATCCTATTTTCTCAACGATTTGGACTGGAGCGAGCACAAGGTTTCCAGCTTTGTCCGCCCCTTGTTGACCCAGTTGAAGGCCATGGGACTTGAGGTACATCAACGCAGTTACTCGTCTGCTGAGTTGCCTGCCTACAACACGTCAACGACCTTACCAGGTTCGTCGGACTCCATTCCTGCAAGTCCGCCACAGACCAACCCAATGCGGTCGTCCTCGACAACATTAAATCCGATGCGGTCGTCCTCGACAACGCTGAATCCAATGCGTTCGTCTTCGACTTCCCTTCAAGTCTCTTCCCTGCGCTCTTCAGCAACCAATAATCTTCCAGCCTTTTCCAATGCGTCGCCAGAGAACCCTGTACAAGAAGAGGTTCCTCTACCCAACGGAGCAGTGCAAGCCACTCGCGACCTTGTGATTGAATGCACACAGCATTCGATGTTAAAGACCCTCTTGGACATGAGCGTGTTGGAAGAATACCTTGATGAGTCTCTGCCGCATGCCTGGGCCCAAGGAGAGTTTGATCTGCAAGGACTTTGGACCAAGCTCGTTGAGATCCCCCATGTCTCGGAACCGCTGGCCCTGTCGGTGTTCAATGAGATCACCAAAAGAGAGAGTGAGTGGCCCTACCCCCTCCGGCTTCCCAAAGAAGTACGAAAAGATCTCAACAAGAAAGTAACCCAAGCGCCCCTCGCTTTTCGCAAGTCATCCACGGACAAGCAAGCGCCATCCGAGTCCGCTCCGACAGAAAAGCAAGCACCCAAAAAGAAGACCTACGAACGTCAGACATCCCCGACCTTCGTCGGCCTTGGAATCGTCCTTGTCCTTGTAGGATTGGTTTATCTTTGGTTCCAATTCTCTGGTGAATCTCTCTCAGGGGACAAACGAGATCCTGCAGTTTATGCGAAGATCGTCCCCATGTCAGAGGCTCGGTTCAACAAGCCCAACCGTACGTTTTATGGAAGGTTGTCCAAGACATTTATGGGCTGGAATCCAAACAAACGGGTGCAAGCCATCTTCAAGCTCAAGAAGTTTGTGTTGGAAAAAGATGGCGCGCGAGTTCTGCGTCTCATCCGACCCAACGGAAACCTTTACGCCACTTTGGGACGCAACCGATAGAAATACCTCTTCCACCTTGCGTTCCACAATAAGAATGAACAAAATGGGCCTGTCACCCACTACAGGATGACTCCAAAGAGTCTTAGTTCTTTCGTCATGGCCCGCCAAAACTACCTACCGTTTTGCTGGTTGTGATAGGTTCGGTGTCTCTTTTGAACGAGCGCGCCGTCCCTCCAGGTTGGACACCAAACAACCATGTGGGTCTATCCACGCAGGAAGCGTCGCACTGTTGTTCTTGACGTTGATGTTGACTTGGCTCTTGCTCAACATCCCATTTCACACAAAAAGGAATCGCGTATGCCATCCATCCCCTCGTACAAACCTTCCGGAAAATTTGAACCCACAACCTTTGTATTCGCATTGGGTCTAGGCCTGGTTGCTGCGGCCGGTGTGGGTTGGTTGTACCAATGGTTTGTGGACATTGTTCCACTGATTTACATCAACCTCTTTGCCACGGCAGGCTTTGGTGCCGCGCTAGGTGCAGCAGTTGGTTTTGGTGCACGAATGGGCAAGTGTCGCAACACGATGATTGTGGTTGCTATGACCGTACTGCTCGCGATTGCGGCCGAAGGCGCTACCATGTACTACGCCTACCAAAGAACGCTGAGCAAAGCTGCTGAAAACCGTGCCAAACGATTGAGCAGAGGCAAAGCGGTTAGTCCAGAGATGGTCCAAAAAGTACGAACCCAACTCCAAAAACACTTAACCTTCGAGAAGTACATAAAACTCAAAGTCAAAATTGGCTGGAAAGTGCGTCGCTCCCTCAAGATTACCGGCACGTTTGTCTACATTGTCTGGCTGATTGAGTTGGGTATCTTGTTGGTGTTGGGAGTGATGGTGAGTGTTCCCTTTGTCAGTGCACCGTTCTGTGAACGAGGGAATCGATGGTCGGACGAAGTCAAGCTAGGCGACTGGGCTGGGGTCATCCCAGAAGCTGCGGAAGAAGCGGTGGCAGCGGCGGATCTCAACTTCTTCGTCGATGTGGAGGGCATTCCCACAGACGACGAGTTACCCACACTCCTCAGCTACACCCTGTACCTGTGTGACACTGCAGGTTACCTCTCGGTCAGCCTCGTCACCATCACGACCAACGAAAAAGGTGAAGACACCACCAACACCACAGAGCTACTGGAGTACGCTCAGGTTGACTCCACCCAAGCCGAACATCTTCGTCATATCCTCGGTGTTGTCGAAGGCTAAGCCTCCTCGATTCTCCTCCCTGATCTCTCCACTGTTCCCCAAGTTACCTTTGACAACGATTCGCACGACAGGTTGTTAGCGCTCCACACTTCGATGCAGCGCAGTCGCTGTTCAATTGACACCTACCAGGACAAGCGTTCGCGGCAGCAACGCATTTCTGTGTGGCGGTGTTGCAATACATCTTGTCACCACAAGCTTTGGCTTTGCAATCGTACGATGTACGGCATGAGTCAGGGCAAGTGGTTCGCGTGGGTGGTGTCCGGCAATAGCTCGTCCCGTTGGGCTGTGACTGGTAACAGAAGGTTCGTGTTCCACAATTGGAGCTGCAGTCCGCATCTTTGGTGCAGGTGGTGGGACAGATCTGTGATTTGTCCACACATTTGCTCAAGGCATAATTGCAATACAGCTTTTCTCCGCAGCCCTTGGTAAAGCAATCCGCGGTGGTTTGGCAGGAAGCAGGACAGGCACCAGAGCCAAAGACCCGGCAGATCCCTGTCTGTGAGGTGGGAGTCGTGAAGCTGCACGTGTTACGAGCTCCACACTGCTTGCAATCATCGTTGCCCCGGCAGGTAAACGGGCAGTTCGCGATGGTCGGATCGACGCACGTTTTGGTGCGAGTGCTACACTGAGTCCGCTGACCACAACCCTGTGAGCCGCAGTCGTTGTCACTCTCACAGGAAGCCGGACACTCTGGGATGCGTTCGTAGCAAGTCCCAGACACCTGGTTGCAAGCTTGTCGGGCGCCGCAGCCGTTGCGTTGGCAATCTTCATCGTTGTTGCAAATGTCTGGGCAAAGTTCACGGGCGTCGACACATGAGCGTGAGTCGAGGTCGCACGTCCGCTTGGTTCCACAAAACAAGCAATCGGTGTCAGAGTTGCACGAGTTGGGACAAGCCGGCGCTGCATCCGGAACAGGCTCAGCCTTGGGCTCGGGCCCCGACGAAGAAACGCAAGCTCCGCTCAAACAATATTGATTCTGATCCGGACAATCTGCGTTTTCTTTGCACTCTGAGCTAGAACACCCTCCGCTCATCCCCACAAACAACCCGACAAGAACCAGCACAACCAGAGGCGACACAACACGAATCCAACGAAGCATCTCAATTCCCTTTCTTGGCTCACCATTCCCAAAGTTGGGGGGACAAACAAACCCGACCTCTTGTGTAATATAACACGAAGAAAAACAAAACTGTTTCAAATGTCATGAGAGGTTTTGGAACGGAGCAGCTTCGCCAAAGAAAAGATCGAGGATCTATGAAGCCTAGATCGGCTGAGGAGAAAGAGGTGAAACCGGTGCAGGTGAAGAAGATGCGTTGGGGTTGCTGACTTCCAAGGCTCGCCAGCTCCAACCCTCCATATAGTTGGACAGCTCTTCTGAACTCACTTCGCGAGGAGCATTATCCAGGGGATCATTGATAGTAAAAGTTTCAGTTTCAGCATTGTAGCCAGAAACGGTAATAAAGTGACCAGAATTGTACGAGTCGGCCCAGCCCCCCCCGTCCTCGCCGGGGTTTCCATTCACGACGACAGGGTTTCCGTTTTGAACAGACTCCGCGATCTCACCCGTGTCGGGCCGAATTTGATTGACCTCAGCACCTGCCGCTTCGGCGCCAGTGATGAGCGCAGAAAAGGTCGTCCATTGGCTATGTTCCGAATCTGCCCTGACCGTTTCACCGTTTTCGTTCACAGTAACACCATCTTGTGCTGGATCATCAGGGTACATGGATTGTCGCATCGCTTGTACCGTATCTACCGTGGAAGCGTTAGCATTCGCCCCTTCTGGGGTAAGCCCAACGCCCTGCAAGGCCATGGCCATGGAAGTAGGACCGCAATCAGAGTTGCTACCGTTTGGGTCACCATCAAACTGATTCATGTGGATGGCAGCAGGGTCGAGCCCGTTCACAGGTGTTGTACTCGGAGCGTCAGGCGGGGAGTCAGGCTCCGATGACACCTTGGACTGTGCCGGATCAGACACCAGGACTGGGGACGGCCGATTCATAATGTTGGTACGTTGCAGAGAGCCACCTGTCTGCGCGTATCGTTGGTCAAAAGCCTTAGACTCACTCCCGACCAACTCTTGGGCCTGATGTTCCTTGGCATGATGGGTCGAAGTGTTGTGCTCACGACGCAAAGCCGAACGCAACTTGTTCCCCTGCTCGACAACCGCATCCTTGGTTTTTTGGATGGTCTGACTGGCCGATTCTTTGAATCGGTTCACAAAACTTTTCTTTGACTCCGTTGGAGGCAACTGAGTTGTTTTGGGCTGAATTTTCATCGATGCATCCTTTGTGGAGAAGTCCTACTTTTGGGGTACCGAAGCAACACATGAAGTTTCGGTATCAACCCACATTTTGTTGCGTTCCGTGGGAATACTTCAAGCAACAAGGATCAACCAAGGCGTGAAACGTTCCTTACTTTTGGACCAAACAGACTGCGCGACTTGTGCTGCAGTAGGTGTTAACAGAGGTGCTGGAACAATCGGACAGAGAGGTACACCGTCGATAGCAATGTTTGGGAGCGCCGGCAGTTGCGCTTCCTTCTGCACCTCGACATGCAAATGCAGCCGGACAGGTCAACGTACACGTTTTCATACACAAGGTGCGGACCTCGGTTTGGAATCGAACATCAATGCATTCAAAGCCCGTGTCGCAGTTGGCGTTGTTGACGCAATCTTCGTATCCCTTCCGACCTGTCGCAGCTTTGGCTTGCCCCACACAGACGCCCCATGTAAGCCAGCAACCGAGAGAAGTGCCGACAGTGGAACATCCGCTTTGGGCCTTGCATTCTTTGAAGCAACCTTGCTTAGAGTTCCCGGAGGTGCGGCCATTCTCGTACCGGCACGCGAACCCTGTGGGACAAGCCGTGGCGGTTCCACATTGTCTTAAGCATCGCATGTCTGTCCCTGAGGGATCGGTGTTTAAGCAAACAAACCCTGTAGGACACGAGGCGGTGCAGGGAGCATATGCCGATCCTGTTGACGTCGCTTTGCAAGCACCGCTTTGGCATGTTTGGTTGGAGGGACAAGCGTTTCCGCAAGCCCCACAGTGTTTGGAGTCTGTTTGCAAGTTGACACAACTCCCGCCACAGCTTGTCGTTCCGCTGGAACACGTAGACTTGCAGGCGCCTGCCGAACAGGTTTCACCGGAGGCACATGCCTTTCCGCACGATCCACAATTCTTTGCGTCCGTTTGCAGATCCACACATGATCCGCTACAGCTTGTGGTCCCGCTGGAACAAGTGGACTTGCAAGCACCGCTCACACAAGCCTGCCCCGAAGAACATGCCTTTCCACAGCCGCCGCAATGAGCCACATTGGTGCTGGTGTTGACACATTGTCCTGAACAAGCCGTGGTTCCCGAAGAACAGACAAGCTTGCAAGAGCCACTCTCACAGCTTTGCCCTGTAGGACAGGCGTTGTTGCAAGAGCCACAATGCTTAGCGGATGTCTTGGTATTGACGCACTGACCGCCACACAACGTCTCGGAGGAAGCACACTGAGATTTGCAGGAGCCACCCGAGCAGAGCTGACCGGAAGGACACGCATTGCCACAAGAGCCACAATGCTGTGTGTTTTGGGATGTGTCTGTACAAAAACCGCTGCAAAGGGTTTGGCCAGAGGGACAAGCACACTTTCCGCTGGAACAGCTCGTTCCACCCGTGCATTTGGTGCCACATTGACCGCAGTGGTCTGTGCTGGTCTGAAGATTCACACAAACACCGCTGCACGAGGTCTCCCCTGCCCCACAGCTGCTCTTGCAAGCCCCACTGGAACAAGACAATCCATCACCACAGGCTTTCCCACAGCCTCCACAATGACTGCGGTTGGTGTTGGTGTCCACACACTGGTTGGAGCAGTTGGTCGTCCCACCGGAGCAAGCGCAGGCCTTGTTGATGCATTGCAACGAGCCAGAGCAAACGTTGCTGCAAGTCCCACAGTTCTTTGAATCACTGGTGAGGTCAACGCACTGATCGCCACAAAGCGTCTGACCAGAAGGACAGCTCGCCGTACAAGCACCGTTTACACATACCTTGCCGGTGCCACAAGCGGTCCCGCACGTTCCACAATGTTTGGCGCTGCTGCGAATGTCGACGCAGGTTCCAGAGCAATCCGTCTCGCCCTGAGGACACTGACAGCTTCCGTTGGCGCATGACTTTCCAGTGGCACAAGCCTTGTCACAGCCACCACAATGTTCCGAGCTGCTGTTGGTATCAACACAGGAGCCGCTGCATGCCACCTGACCTGTAGGACACGAAGACAAACATGACCCAGCAGAGCAAGCTTCTTCCCCAGAACAAGCCTTGCCGCAACCGCCGCAGTGTTTGGGGTCGTTCGCCGTTTTGACACAAACACCGTCACAAAGAGTCGCCTCGGCGGGACATTGACATTTGCCCGCCACACAGAAAAGACCTGCATCACAAGCTTTTCCACACGCTCCACAGTTCTCCTTGGAGTTAAACAGGTCGGTACAGACGTCGTTGCACAGAGTGGTTTCAGAAGGGCAACCACATTTCTTGTCGATGCATTGCTGTCCTGTTGGACAGGCATTGCCACAAGAGCCACAATGCTGTGAAGAATACGTAAGATTGACGCACTGGTCATTGCATTTGGTTTCGTCGCGAGGGCATCCCAACACACAAGTGTTGTCAACGCATTCGTAGGGCGACTCACAGTTGGTCTCATCACATTGAAAGGGAGTGTTTCCAGTGCATCCCGCTCCCAAACCCAACAAAAGAACGATAGCAACCAACCGGGAAACCCACTGCATCATGATTTGTAACTCCAAAAGATGAAACCAAAGCTTGAAAAAAAGATACGCACGTCTAGACTGTGATGTGCCTGAATGTACAAAACCTATCTTCCGATAGCAACTGCCAATTAACGGACCAGAAATGTTTCAAAATGTCCCAAGGTTCTTCCTCCTTTTTGCAGCGGTCCTCTTGCTACTTGGAGGCAATGGCAAAGGAGAACGCTCCACATTTGCCGCGTCAACAAGTGCCAATCGATGCAAGGAGACAACGCCCAAGGCAGCGCCCAAAGGATTGGAAGGGCTTGAGATTCGTTGCTGGAACTCACACCAACGACGTTCCCGTCGCGAATGGAAACAAGGGAAACCAGAGGGACGGTGGGAGTTCTATCACTCGAAAGGCCACCTGCTTCTCCTGGGTCACTTCAAGGGCGGCAAGCGCCATGGTAAGTTCAAGTCCTGGTACTCCAACGGCCAACGCAAAGGCACAGGTCAATACAACTGGGACGCAGCAGAGGGGGAGTTTCAAGGCTGGTGGCCCAACGGAAAACTCCAATACCGGGGGGCTTGGAAACACGACAAGCAAGAAGGAACCTGGTACCACTGGCGTTCGAGCGGGCAGCGCTGGGTGATTGCGGAGTGGGCCGACGGTGACACCAACGGAACCTGGCTGGAGTGGTGGCCGAATGGTAGGTCCAAGGCCTTGTTCCAATTCCGCAAAGGCAAACAACACGGGGAATCCCGCCTGTGGTGGCCCAGCGGCAAGCCACGCGCCCTTTCGATGATGAAGAAGAACAAAAAGGTCGGGACCTGGATGCACTGGTTTCGCAACGGACAGCTGGCTCGTATTCAGTCATGGCACCGCAACAAGAAGCATGGCCCTTGGCTCACCTTCTACCAGGACGGAAGACCCCAATCTCGCAGGTTCTTCCAAAAAGGAAAACGAGAAGGACTGTGGCTCTTTTGGCATCCAAACGGTCAACGAAAAGCAGAATACAAGTTCCGTGACGACAGCCAAAGCGGCCCTAGCAAAAGCTGGTATGCGAACGGCTCCCTTGAATCCAAAGGTCCATGGATGTCACATGTTCCACACGGAACCTTCCACCGTTGGTCCAACGACCACAAAACAAGGTGGGAAGAAACATGGAGCGTGGGTTCCCCTCAAAGCCCGTGGAAGACCTGGCACAACAACAAGACCCGCACCTTTCCACCAACGTCACGACCGAAGCCAAAGAAACCTTCCACCCGACGAGCCAGTCTTCCGGCAACTCCGACCACGTGGAAACCAACTCCAGGACCCCAGGCTGTTGAGAAGCTTCGACTTCTGCTCCGAAAGAACGCTTCTCGGATGGCAAAAGCAGGCTATCCGCTTTATGAGAGTTATTGCCATGTGGGGGCAGCGTTCTCTTCCAGCAAGCTTCATGACATGGGAGTGGAGGCCCAACTCTTTCAACCCATCCCCTTCCACATGTTGACCTACTTTGATGCAGGAGGCCAACGGTACTACGTGGATCAGACGATGGCCCAATTCTTCAAGAAAGGCACGAACGGCCGAAACTTGCTGCTCAAAATGGGAGGATTTGTTGGAACGCCTTCTGAGTTCCATCGCTTCTATCGAGTCTTTGCCAACGATGCGCTCTCGTGGGACATGTATCAAAACACAGGCTATCTCAAGCCCGAAGACAGCCTGGAATCTCAAGATGTTCTCCCCTACAACCGATACAAGCGACATGCATTGGGCTTGCTCAACTACCGAAAGCTCAACAGCCAAGAAACTCGTGGGAAGAGAATCGCCGATTCATGGTACCAAGACTTCCAAACGGAAACCTCCTACAACCAGGCAACCGGCTTGTATTGGACTGCGATGTACTTCTACACCTTGTTTCACAGAGTGGGACAATTGGAGTTTGAACCATTCTTTGACAACAAGCGATGGGAAGACATCCAACAAGGACTCTCCAAGTAAAGCGGGAAGACCAAAGCGAAGGAAAGGCAGATATGGAGGAGAAGACAGAGAAAGGAAGTGAGCCTTAGGTCGTGGCGGGCTTCTTCTTGGGTTGGGGTTTTGCGTTCCAAACCCGGAGGGCGAGCAAGAATCCAATCAATGCGATGGGAATCATGGCGATAGGCCACCCCCACCAGTTGGCAGGATCGGTTGCTGCTCCAACCAACTTCTTACCCACAAGCTGTTCCTTGGGAAGGATAAAGGCATACGTGATACTCATGACTGCTGTTCCCAAGTAGACAAAACCGTCGATGATCCCGACCGCAATTCCAACGTTTTTCTTCCCACCGAAATCCATACTTGCGGTACCCGAGAGCATACCGTGGACTCCGATGACAGCCATGGACATGATGATCACAAGCCACCCCACCATCGACGAACTCTTGTAGACAAAGAACAAGACAACGCCGCCGATAAGCATGACCCCGTATAGCAAGCCCGCGACCGGTCCACGACGGGATTGGAACATCCGGTCGGAGATGATTCCAGCGATCACTCCCCCCGTAATTCCGGCGATACAGAGCAGCATGCCCCAGTTCTCATAGACAAAGTCACCTTTGAGGTGCAGCACCGCGTCTGTTTGCTTTGCAAAGGTCCGATACCACTGCATGATGGCCTGCCGTAAGAAGCCGGAACAAAACTCAATCAGGGCGATGGTCACGATGACGGGGTTCTTCATCATCAACTTAAAGACTTCAATGGCGCCAAGTTGGGGACCGTCATCACCCGAAGAAGCGTCAGCGGTGTCGAAGTCGTCGTGGCCGGCTTCTCCTGGAGAGTTCTTCACGAAGAAGACATCCAAGATCCAGAACACACCAAGGAGAATCGTGGGAATAAAGAACACCCAAATGAGACCCAAGGAGTTCTTGATCATGTAGCCCAAGTCAAAGGCGAAGTAGATTCCAAGGGAGATTAAGATACCAAAGATGGCACCAAAGACACCGCGTTCCCGAACATGGAACCAGGCGGCGTTGACCTTTACAATGGCGACGGCACCAAAGCTCTGGAAGTACATATTGATAGCGTAAAGGACCGAGAACGTGAGGGTCAGGTTCTCCATGAAGTAGATGTGCATGGGACCTTTGGTCACAACAACCCACGCGACAAGACCCATCAACAAGTTCATCAAGCAGGAGCCACCAGCCCCCACCAAGATTGCAAACTTTCCGCCATATCGGTCGGTTAAGGGTCCGTTAATCAAGAACGAGATTCCATACACGATGGTCCCGGCCGCAAAGATGATTCCAAAGTCTTGGTTGGTCATCAAGGAGGTTGTTCCATCCAGACTGTTCATATTCTCGAAAGCAAACTTACTCACTTTGAGATTGTAACGACCCATGTATAGGAAGGAGTAGGTCAACCCGAGGGGGAGCCAGTTCACAACGCGACGGATACGAAATCCTTGGGTACGCCAACTTGTATCCACACCGCTGAAATCAGGGGGTGGCAACCGACTCAGAATGATCGTCACAACAATCAGAAGGAGCAAGATGGGCAAAAACTTCATAAAAAAGCCTTTGCTAGGCTTCTTCTTGGCCTTCTTGGTGGAAGCTTTGGCTTTTTCAGGTGCCTTCAGCATTGGAACCTTGGCGGTTCGGGCGGCCGCTTTCGGCTTGGCTTCGTTCTTCGCTTTGGGAGCAACACGTGCATCCACTTTGGAACCGGCCTTTGCCTCCGTGCGAGCCTTGGCTGGCGCACGCGATGGAGTTTGCGCACCGAGATCCAACGTAAAAAACGCCGTCCCCGCCAGGAGCAAGATCGACAGAACAATCTCCAGACGAACAAAATGCTTCATGGTCATCCTCGTTTGGCTTGATCAACAAAACGCATCGGAAGATTGTCAGATGGAACGCTGTAGATGGACGAATGGGGAAAACCCCAAGTAGCAATGACAATCGAAACTATCTCTGTGCCATCGTTATAGTGGGTTCTGCGATTGGACACAAGAAGCCAATTCGAGGGGAAAGTCGATTGTTTCGAAAGGTTCTCAAAGATAGGAATGGAGAGTTCAAGGACAAAGAGAAGGGAAAGTTGGAATGGATGGGGAGAGAAACTGGAAGAGAGGCTTACTTGAACTGATCAAGTCGGACTTGACGGTTGCCGATCAGGAGTCGTCCGTTGAAGGAGCTGCCTCCCGCACCTTTGGCGGTGCGGTTCTTAATTTTGAGCTTCAGTCGACTCACAATCCGACGGCCGGCTTCGTCACGAGACTCTTCAGCGATCACGATACCATCCGAGTGAATACGCTGAACTCGCCCAGAGTTACGACCAATCACGGTTCCTCGACGGACCATGTGACCAAACCCTTTGGGATCCTGAACCATCGCGACAGGGTTCGCAACACCTGTAACGGTAGCGACGACAGAAAGCTGGTCCAACTCGTATTTTTCCAACTCAGTGCGCGGCTTGCGGCGACGTGTCGGAATCGCAACAGTCTTGGAAGGCTTGTTGGTCGTAACGGTGGCCGATGTTTCAAAGGGTGCACGGAAGGGGTCACGCTTGTTCACAGGCACATACACAAAGCCAATGCTTTGTTTGCGGACCATCAGCCGTCGCTTGGGGGGCGGCTTAATTCGAGGGGGAACGTACTTCGTGTTGAACCGGCTAATGTCTTCACAACCCATAAACACACAAAATGCCAAAAAAAGACCGGCCCACTGTATTCGACTACCCATGGAGGTACCTCTCTCACAACTTGGTGGAACCAAAGCACAAAGGATGTTGACTCGGACAATGTCACCACATCCAGAATGACAGCCTATGGACTTGGTGGATTTTTGTCAAGTTACTGGAGACAGCAACCCGTCTACATGACCGGAACCACGACCATCTCAACCTCCTACTAACGGTCATCGCTGACCAAAGCTTTTGGCTTTTCTTCGACCACAGGCCAAAACCTATGAAAACAAAAAAGACTTTGGACCAGGAAACCACCACTCCAGAAGGCCCGATTTCCAGGAAACAACATTCATGATACTCTGAACTCTCCTTGTGTAGGATGTTTTGTCTCTTGAGCCCCAACTCTTCGAGAGTAGAACCAACATCATGACGACAGCTTCACACCCTTTCATTTTTAATTTGGAGCCCTACACAACACCAGAAGGTGTCCATCAGCTATGGACACAGAGAAACCAATTGCTAGGAAACTGGCCCGTTGGACTCTGTCATGAGTTTGCCTGGATTTGCACCAACTTTGTCCTTCAGAGGCTCAAGGACTACGACGAAGAACCCCGTCATGGAAGTTGGTTTGCCCTGGCCACCAAGCGACAATGGCTTCAAGGCACCCTAACAGAAAGCGCCCTCCTCCAAAGTCTTCAGCTCGCCCGCCCCACGCTAATGCCCGAGAACTGGAGCGAAGAAGCAGCCTGGACCCCACAAGATCGTGCAAGCCTCAATGTGGCCGTTGATACCTTTCAAAACGCCCTCAGCCTCCAAGAACGAGCCTGGATGGAAGCCGATGTATCGATGCACCTGGGCAAAGACGCCGTTGCTCGGTTGCTCTGGGGGAGCGTACAACCCACACCTCCTAAGCTTGTCCAGATTCTGGCCTGGACCGAGCACGCCATGCGACACCTCGAACGGTCCAAAGCCTGGAAGCAAGTTCCTCACAGAACCTGGGAACAAGACGAGCAACAAGTAGAGCGAGACGTCCTGAAGCTTCTTCATGATGTAAGATTGTGGCTAGAAGACGAGCTCGCAGACCTCTGCAAGGCCCACCAAGAGCAACGAAAAACATTGCTAGAGTTCCTGGAGCGAATGGCCCAAAACGCCAAACAAAACGAAGACAGGTACACACAATCGCTGGAGGATAGCTTGTTCGCTTAGATAGATTTGAAAAGGTAGAGAGCGAGCGAGGAAGCGAGGGTTCGAGAAGTTGGGGGAAGTGACCTTACGGCTTCATCATGGATTGGGCTTTGTTGACGAGCTCCAAGAACTCCGTGTGGTACTTGTCGTCCTGTTGCTTCGCCTTGTTGGCAAGCTCGCTGACTTGCTTCAAAGTCCATCCCGTTGCGAGAGGACTTCTGCGGAGAAGCTCAGCAAAACCCATCACAGCCGTTGCCCACTGCATCTGCCAGGATCCCAAGTTAATGTCCAAGTACAGGTTCACACCAGGAACAGGGAAAACCAGCTCCGTAGCCTTGTCTTCCACCTTGGCGTCAGGGCTCTTGTAACGAAGGCGTACCGTGATCAAGGCTTGGGTGCTCTTGGACTGTAGCAAAGGCATAACCTTGTCTTTGTGCATCTGGACTTCGTACAGGGCGGTCACGTTGTGTCCAGAGCCCAACTCACCAGCGTCGACTTTGTCGTTGCGGAAGTCTTTGTCCGCGATGTCCCGATTCTCGTAGCCCACCAACCTGTAGCTCTTGATGTAGTCGGGATCAAACTCAACCTGAATCTTCACATCTTTGGCGATGGTCAACATGGTGGAGATAAACTTGTCCTTGAACACACGACGAGCCTGGTCTTCGTTGTCCACATAGAAGTTGTTTCCGTTTCCTTGGTTGGCCAACTGCTCCATTCGGTTGTCGCGGTAGTTTCCAATCCCAAAGCCGACCGTGGTCATGGTGATTCCCTGCTTCACATACTTGTCGATGGTGGCGAGGATATCCGTGAACGAGGTACGACCGATGTTCGCGTCGCCATCGGAGAAAACAATGACGCGGTTCTCATGACCTTTCACAAAGCTCTTGGAGGCCATCTCATACGCCAGAATCATTCCGCTGCCCATGGCAGTTCCACCACCGGTTCCGAGACTGTTGATGGCACCGAGGATCGTTTGTTTTTCCGAAGCATTTGTGGGTTCAAGAACCTTTCGCGTGCTTCCAGCATAGGTCGCAATGGCGACTGTATCTCCATCCCGCATCTCACCGACGATGATGTTAAGGCTTGTTTTCACAAGACCAATGCGGTCCCCACCGGTCATCGAACAGGAGGTATCGATTAAGAAGGTCAGGTGCATGGCAGGTCGTTCGCTGGGCTTCATCCGCTTGCCTTGGATGCCGACACGCAAGATATGGTGGTCTTTGTTGTAGGGAGAGATCGCACCATCAACATGCAATTTAAAGGGGGTGTCGGTTGGACCTTCGTACTTGTAGTCAAAGAAGTTGACGAACTCTTCCACACGAATGGAAAGAGCCGAGGGGAGATAACCACTTTGCAACTGACGACGAGCGTAGGTGTACGATGCCGTGTCCACATCAATCGCAAAGGTAGAAAGATTGTCTTCCCGTGGATCGGTCCAGGGATTCACCTTCGCA
>SBHC01000088.1 GCA_006226375.1 Deltaproteobacteria bacterium
GGTTACAAGCTCGACACCGGCATCTCTTGTGGCTCCATCCGCTCCTTGCAGTGTTGCGCTCCTGTCATCGACAAGTGCGCGAACGTCAAATGTGCTGGACCCACTTGCTCTACAGCCAACAACGTATGCACACGAACAAGCTACAGCTGCAATCCCAATACAGGAAACTGTGATGCCTCCAAAACCACCAAAGCAACGACATGTTCGATGAGCAACACAACCTGTACCGAGAACACGGCTGGATGCTCCAGCAACCAATGTGTTGTCACCACCAAGACGGTAACATTGAGCTGTACACAGAGTGGAGCAGATTGCATCCAAACAGTTCCAACCTGCTCAACAACCTGCAACACCACCAAGAAAACCGTGCCCAATACCACCTGTGATTCATCCACAGGGCAGTGCAAAATCCCATCGGTTTCTTGTACAAGTGTAGGTGGAACATGCAAACCCAAAGGCAAGTCATGCCCTGTTGGCACGTCCAAAACCGACAAGTTCACCTGCCCCACTGACAAACCCAAATGTTGTGTCGGAGTTTCCGTTCCCTAACAACCACTCACACCACACTCTCGTAAGAGCTATGGCAAACGGCAGGGGGGCTTGTAAAAGTTACAAGAACGCGTGGAAGCGTTGATGGTACCGGTGCAACAAGCAGAAGCACCTCCTGAACGTTGACTGCAACCGGAGCCACCGCACGTACCACAAGACGAGGCACAACAAGCCGTACCTGAACGAATGCCTGTAGCACAAGTGGGGTCACCCGATAGCTTCACCTGATCCAAGCGACCTTCTCCTGCCCAAGCCGCAAGCAACGGCCAGATCCGTCCAGACCGCTGCAGCGAAGTCGTTACATGGTTGACGGCTTGAGAGCCCAAGCGGTCTTCCAATTGTTGAAGGTAGAGACTTCGTGGCTTCACAACTTTGCCTTCCGACTCCCACCAACCGTAAGGCTCACCAGGAGCCCACGAGCCCTGGCTTTTCTTGCCCACACAACCAATCGCCCAATTCATCGCTCCCTTCGGAGCATCACAAATGATCGTACTCGCCACAGCGTTCCAGAACAGCACCTGTGCGCCCGCCCAACCATGCCCGGTGCCTGACGACTCTCGGTTCTGAACGTTGAGCGCGCTGCTGGATGTGTTGTCGAACAACAAACCTGTGGCCCAACGATGATGAGGACCATCGTCACTGTGGTTGGTGACCGCAAGACAGTCGAGCCAGACATGTGGTCCAGTCACACGCGACGACGTCACGAAGTTATGCCGCCCTCCCCTCGCAAAACAACGTTGGAACAGGTTTCCCACACCTCCGCTCACATTGAAAGGGTATCGACGCCCCCCTGTAATCTGTGAGATCGGGTCCAACATCGCGACCTCTTCCACAGTGTTGAAGTTCGACTGAGAGTGGATGCTCACAGCAGCGTATCCGAAGTACTGCGTGGTCACTCGCCGTACCCAGCTATGGACCACACGGACAAACTTCACGCCAATCCAAGCATGGTTTTCGTCGGTTTTGTTGCTGTATTGGGACACAAGGCGCAAGTCCTCCACCCCACATTGTTCAATCCGCCCGGTCACATTGGCTTTGTAGATAGCTCCTCCGCCATAGGTTGTTTCCATTGTATCTACAATAGGTATGTCAATGTGTAGGGTGTTACCCTTAATCGCAGTGATTCGGCGTTCGTGTCCCACAGTGTAGCCCGAGGTTGTCCATCCGTACTGCCCCATCCCCAGGGCATTCAGCCACGCTTGGTTCGGAGTGCGGAGAACAACGATGCGGTCTCCCACTGCATAACCGTTGGAAGAAGTAACATCAAAGCTCGTAGCACCCACAGGAACCACAGAGCTACTGATTTTCACACGAGTGTTTTTGACTTCACCAAAGCCAGAGCCAGTACCTGCCACTCGAATCAACTCATGTTGGCTCCGCTTGGATGCCACCAGCAGAGTGCCACTTTTTCCTTGCCCCTCTCCACGAAGAACCACACCACTGGCTCGAATCACAAGCGTATCGCCAATCGTGTAGGTTCCCTTTTTGAGAAGGACAGCGCCCCGAAAGCCCTGCGAATCGGGCTGAAGCTTGCTCACCGTATCGATGGCAGCTTGAATGCGAGCGCGCGAATCTCCCGACGCTGGCGAGAGAGTCACACGAGTAGGAACAGTGGGGAGCGCCACGCCACCGCGCTGGTAGCCGGCATACGAAAAGTCAGGAAGGATATGAACCGCGTTCTTCTGCCCTTCGTTGGCATAGCGTCGGTACACAAGTCGACCGGATGAACCAAGAGAAGCCAACGGAGAGCCATTGCCCACCACCTGACGCGTGTACAACGTGGGCTGCTTCTCAGGAACCACATTGTCCGTAACCTGTGCATGTTCTGGAGGGTTTGACCTCTCTGGAGGAGCCGGTTCCTCTGGTCCACTGGCCTTCTCTTGTCCCCCAGGCTCTTCAACAACCAAGCCTTCTTCAGGTAAGGATGGCTCTTCCGGCAGAGAAGGTTCAGCCACACCATCGGAGGTTGCCTCATTCGCATCTACAGTGTCAGCGTCCTTGGAATGACCAGCATCACCAGCGTCGGAAGAGGAGGCTTCGGGGGCAAACTCAACAGGCTTTCCATCTTCAGCACCCTTCGATTCGTTGCCGGATGGAGGCTCCTTGTCCTCGTTGGATTCGTTTCCAACATCGGGTTCATTCGCAGACGGTTCCACTCCATTGGACTTCTCAACGGTGGAGGTATCCTGGGACGAAACATCAGGACGTTCCCCCCCGTATTGTGGTGTTTCCTGACTCCCTCCTTCTTGCCCAGGGAGTGGAGGCGTTGCACACGACACGTAAGCAAACAGCCACAGCAAAACAATGCAAAAAGGCCAGAGAGCTCGTTTCTGAGGGTGTCGTTGTTTCATCGGAAAGTCCCACGCCAGTAGGTAGTGAAGTGAGGAATGTCTTTCTTTGTATTCTTATACGAACGAGATGGGCCAAACAAGGAGGGGGAGGCATCAACAAGCTAGGGAGCCAGTGACGTGAACGACTGGCTGACAGGATGAATGGTATCGCAAGGACGACACAGCGCAGAGGCCAAACCAGAGTTACGCCGGGTCCTGCCAGCGTAAGCTTTGAAGATGGGACCGCTCTTATCCTCGTCACACTGGATGCAGGGGTTTAGCTTCCCATCTTCGGTGTGATGTTTGGACTGCAAGTGAGCCAAACAGTCTGACAAGCAAGCCTGACGGGTGTTCACTGTGTTGTAGAACCAGATCTGGGCACAAGGACGGTCGAACCCGATATCCATCAGACACTTGAGCGCCGCTTCATCATCGCCACCCAAGCCCTTAAGTGCGCAGCTACGAACAGGGTCTGTCAGATCAGGCTTTCCCATGTACACGGCGAGATTAAGCAGCGACGAACACAATCCACATTCACCAAAATGTGTGACCTGTCCTCCAGCCTTTTCTGCAGCCGCTACGCTCTCGTACGTTTGCAAGGAATACGATTTTGCCTTCGCGGAGTCCGGAAGAACAGCGCACACAGCGCCTGACTTTCGACTGGGAACATCCTTTTCGTAGGGGTTGGCCTTCAACTCCTCGGGAGGATTGGTTAATGTCCACTGCTTCAACTCTTCCACCGCTGCGGAATCATAAGCAGGAGGCTCCCAACTGACACCGTTGCACGAGCAAGCCGGCGCACACTTGGAGCTATCCAACCCTGTTGTCTCAGTAGGACGCCCGAACAAGGCACTGCACGACCCCTCCAACTTGCCAGAAAAAACATTGGAAGGAACCTCTGGCTTGCTGCTGCATCCCAGCAAAGCGCTAAGACACCACACAACACCCAAACCACTTGCAATACGTAAGATCCAAGTCAACCGATTGCTCCTTTCCAAGGAAGACACAACACAAAAGATGCTTCTCTACCATCAACGAACCATCGTTGTTCGCCCTACCTTAGAGGTTTGCGTGACAAGCATCAAGACGCACAGCCCAAGACCGAAACATTCCTTTGCAGGAAAGGCTCGGTTTGACAAGACTCCGGCTCAGGGATAAGAGTAACCCATGGACCCCATTCGTACACAAAGAGAAAGGCCTCTTGTTTGGGCAAGAGCACCCCCCCCACCATGTTGTCGCTGCTAGGTCCGGAAACGTCTCAAGATTGGCCAATGGAAACAGGAGAGAGCGCTGATGATGTGGAGAGGGGCTATTCTTGCAATCGCCATGATAGGGTTTGTGAGCAGCGCGGGTTGTTCCAGCTCTGAGGAGCCTTGGAAGGCAGAGTCCGAACGTTGTCGCAAAGCAGGGGTTGCTCTGCAAGTGTTAGGCTCAGGTGGACCCATTCCTGATGATGACAGAGCAAGCTCGGGTTACCTGATTTGGCACCAGGGCAAAGCCAAAGTGCTGGTGGATCTGGGAGGAGGCGTCGTTCTTCGCTTCGGTCAATCAGGAGCATCCATCGATGACCTCGACGTTGTCGCAATCAGTCACTTGCACGCAGACCACATCGCCGACCTCCCCGACTTTCTCAAGGGTGGCTATTTTACACAACGTCGGAGAGAGCTTCCCATTTTAGGCCCAGACTCCAACGAGCGTTTTCTGGATACCAAAGCCTTTGTCGAGGGGCTTCTCAACCCCACAGAAGGTCCTTTCAAATACCTGTCCCCTTATCTCACGGGAGAATCGGGTTACTTTAAGATAACTCCCAAGGTGCTATCGTCGACCAACAAAACACCAGTCCGAGCCTTCTCCAACGATGCGCTCACCGTGGACGCTGTTGGAATCCACCATGGAACCATCCCTTCCATCGGATACCTCGTAACCGTAGGCTCCTTCAAGATTGGCTTCTCGGGGGATCAGAGCGCAGAGAGTACGGGTTTTGCACCCATGGTCAAAGATGCAGACTTGTTGGTGGTGCACCATGCTATCTCTGAAAGTGACACTGGCATTCAAAGCCTTCATCGCTTGCCTTCTCAGATCGGAGACCTCGGCGCTGCCGCCAATCCCAAACATTTGATATTGTCCCATAACATGCAGCGCTCCCTTGCGAAGTTAGAAGAGAGCTTAAAGCTCATCCAAGAGCGGTACAAAGGGAAAGTAGACGTCGCCAAAGACCTCAACTGTTATGTTCTGAAATAGCACCCCACCCGGAAGGACAGACCATGATCCGTAACATTCGAACGAATGCAAGATGCCACTCCGCCTCGCCCACTCGGAACGACCTTTGTAGACTTATTTTCGAAGATGCCATGCTATGTTCACTAACGTACATTTCTGTCACGAATCAGGGCGCGAAAGATGAGAATTTCCCACGCTCCTCAAAGCCTTCCAATGACCATCTTACCTTGCACCAAGGATGTTATTTTTTGAAAGGGTCGAGAGAGGTCTGCATGATTTGTTGAACGAGTTGCCGAAGCTTCTTCTTTTTGCGAAGCAACTCGTGGGAGCCCTTGGATTCACACAGTCTCCGAAGAGAGGCTTTGAGCTTGTACTTGCGCTTGCAATGTTCCTTAAGAGCTTTACCAGCCGCATCAATGGCAGTGTTCAAGGCTTGGGAAAACTTTTTAACCAAGTCCTTTCGGATTAACTGCTGCCTGAAGATGTCACGCTTTTTCTTGCTTAGCTTGAAATTGACTTCCAACAACTGGATCTCAAGAACTTTTTTTCGTCGGTCGAGAACCTTAACTTCTTTGATTTGTCGGACACCACGATTCGTGCTTTTCTTAAGGCCTGCAAGGATGTTGTTCACTACCTTGAACGCACCCCCATGTTTGGGGTTTGCATACGTGGGCAAAACACCCCAGACCATCGTAAGAAACGAAAAGGCAACTCCAACAGAAAAAGCCATCACAAGTTTGATCGTGGCGTTCATTTCCAACTCCTATCCATGAGCGACGGCATCGCTTGCGCTCAACAAGTATCGTCTTCATCAACATGATGAGGTAAAAAACGAAGGGGAAGAATCAGCCCCAACCACCGAGATTAGGACCGGCTTTAACTCGCGTTTTCTTTTTCATTGGCTTTCTCCTCGCATTGAGAGTTGCTGGTTATCCCCATTCACTCATGTTGGGGCCTGCTTTGACTCGCGTTTTCTTTTTCATCGTGAAAGCTCCTTTCTTGCTTGGTACGCCCCACCTAAGAGCATGTAGCATTCCAGATCCGCAGACACAGAAAAGTATCCAACAAAAACAGACTCATGAAACGAAGAAGCGCCAACTCCCCGCCAAGAGTTGCCTCCATTCCTTCCCCGCTGCGTCTCCAATTGTTGACTTCATGTGTCAACAGTCGGAGACATCGGCTTCCAAACGGTTACGGTTGGAAGTTCCCACCTACAACAATTGACAAGCCTGGCACACAAAGACACAATGACTGCCCTTCAGCAACAGTGAGCCTTTCCCCTTGAACACAGGAGCGGGATGTGATCTGTCAACAATGTGAACGAGAGCAGCCCAAGGAACAATTTCTCCCGCTGCCTCAGAGTATCGAGCGTCAAACCACTTGTGTGACATGTCTCCTGGAACGCTACCAACACATGGTGTCGTTCTTGACCCATGCTCAAAGTCAGGAGCAGCCGGACCAAGCGCTCGCGACGGCATCGGGGATAGCCCAACACGCTGGCTACCAGCTTACCTGCCAAAGTACGGACCTGCCCAACCTGAATGCGCTCAAGCAGCAGCTATCCTCGTGGGGTGGACGGATGCTGCAGCGACGAAAGATTCAAGCATCCTGGCAGATGGAGTTCCGTTGCCTTGCAGGAGATTCATGCTCTTTCCATGCCTGGGCCCAAGAACATGAAGACAGCGAGGCGCTCACCTTTCAAGTGCTCCAACTCCACTCCTGCTCGGAGCTAAGGCAAACGCAAGAAGCCCTCGCAAGAGAGAACCAACAGTTCCTCCAAACCATCGAAGCGCTCACCTCACTCCTACCTTCCAAAAAGATGAGCGAAGCAATCCAGTATTCGACTTCGTTGGATGCAATCAAGGGTGTGTTCAAAACCATCCACAACGATCTGCACGCAGAAGAAGATCTTGCGATTGCCCATGTCTGGGAAGGTGAATGTCCGTGGCGACGAGCCCGCGGAGAAAGCAACCGCCTTCCCAACACCGAAGACATAGCGGCCTTGCTGTCTCTCGCCCAAGCCCATCAAGTTCCCTCACCTGTCCTTCAGTACATACAGAACAACCTGGAAACCACCGCCGATTCGAGCTACTTCCAACAACGAGGTTACTTGTTTCTGCTGTGCCTCAGCCCCTTGGAAGATTTGTCTCAGATGCTCGTTCGTCGCGTTCAAGCGATGGTATATGCCAGACACCTCCTGCAACAAGACATGCAGCTACTATGCTATCGATTGCTCAAACCGATGGTGATGCGCAACCACATTTGGATGATCTCACTCTTGCACGATGCCTACCTCTGGCGACAAGGAGAGGCGACATCTTTCCCGCTGCCAGGAACAACAGAACCTACCGACTCCAACCAGCCCAACTTGTATGACGTAGTCCAAGCCAAGCTGAGCTAAGCTCCAAAATCTACAGTTTTACACCACCACAGAACCGGCTTTCCGCACCAACATCGCAACAACCTTCGACAGTCTCCAACATGAACATCCATCCAGTGTCAAAGATCGTAAACAATGTGTCTGCGAACCGAACAAAGCCCTGCTAAGACTCATTGACACCTCTGTCGTCTGTAGACACCTTTCCTTCATCACAAAGCACAAAACAACAGCACTTCCAAAGACATAAACACCAACTTCTGTACATGGCACTCCCTTTGCTAACAACTTAGACCTATAGTAACAAAAGGAGTTCGTGATGATACGTTTTGGTTTGGTATGTGTAACGCTAGTTTTGGTTTGCGGTGCCTGGTTCCAGGGCTGTGGGGTTCCACCGAACCCGCCGATAGAAACAGGCTCCAACGAAGTGGCAACATCATCAGAGTCAACCACAGGACAAACAGAACCAGCCCAAGATGCAGGAGATACGGAAACATCAGCCCCAGACACAGCGCAACAAGATGCTCCTGTTTCTGATGCAGCGGAGGCTGAAATCCCCACACCAGACTTTGAAGAAGCAGAGCCTCCTGCTCCGGTCCTTGATGCAGGGCCGTCGGAACCCGCAACCCCCGATCAAGCACCGGGTCCTGAAAGTAACCCTGGGCCTGAAAAAACCTCTGGACCTGAAAGTAACCCTGGGCCTGAAAGATCGCCTGGGCCTGAGAAAGAGCCCCCCACGATTGTAAACGAATGGGAAGCCTGCGACCCCCATGGAGTAACCAGCAAGAAGATCATTCAGTGTGCTGCAGGTCTCAGCTGTGTCCGGTTTGATGTAGGAAGCCAACGTATGTGGCGATGTCACCAAACGTCTTGCTCTCTGAGCTCGACCAACACATGTAGAACCAGAAACACCGGTTGCGCCAAGCACCCTCTGAACAACCTGACCGTTTGTTTTCAAACCTCCTGCCGAAGCGATAAGGATTGCAAAGGTACAGGCTACCTCTGTGAAAATTACAACCGGACCAACAACATCAAGGACAAAGAAGGCACCCATTGTATGGCCGGCACAGTTGTCCCCAAAGAAAATATGTACATTGTAACGCAGTCCAAGCTTTATCGAATCCAGCATGACCCTCGGCCCGCCATCAACAACCAGACACCACGTGGCTGGCCGATCGAGGCAGGATACAGTTATGCGAAAACAACGGTGGATGGAGAGGGCTATGTGTACTCCATTTCAAGCACTGGAACACTCTATGTCTCCCAACACAAGAGCAACGCCAAAACCTCTTCGGACTGGCATTTCAAGAAGCGCAAGCTCGGCACAGGATGGGGTTTCCCGACGGTCTTAGCCGGAGGCAATGGTATCTTGTACACCATTCAAAAGTCTGGAGATTTGCTTTACTATCGACATAGCCTACCGCCCACAGGTACAAGCTCATGGAAGGTTTCAGGCAAAACAATTGGAACAGGCTGGGACACCTTTGCGAAAGTCATCGCAGGCCGCGATCGGGTCTTGTACGCGGTCACCAAAACAGGAGAACTTTGGTATTTCCGACATGCCCCAGAGCCCACAAGCAACAACAGCTGGGAAGTGGTACGAAACCAAATAGGAACAGGCTGGGACACGTTCCGGCATGTGATAGCAGGCGGAAAGCGTGACATCTATGCCATCGACAAAAGCGGGAACCTCTACTATTATCGGCACAAATACGACCCCAAAAGTGCCAGCGATTGGGAGATAAAGAAGAGAAAGCTGGGAACGGGCTGGAACTACACCCAGATCTTCGGTGGGTAAGGAGAAACGCCTGAGCCTCTCTTGAGCATTGAGGGAAAATACAGTAGCCTACACAAGCTCCTGTCAGGTAAAGGAAAAGGGATGACACGAAAGCCACTTGGGACCATTGGACTTTGGCTCATTGCATGTATGATGCAATGCTTGTGCTGGTCCTGTACCCCCCTTCGCTTTGTCCCTTGCCAAACAGACTCCGCATGCAAAGCTGGCGAGAAGTGCGTGGCAGGAGGCTGTATCCAAGCCGACTGCTCCAACAACTTTGAAACTCGCCCTTGTTACTCTGCCTCGCAAAACACGGCGGGTGTAGGGCCTTGCCAAGCTGGTGTCTCCACGTGTGTAAATGGTCAGTGGAGCGCCTGTGAAGGAGAGACCCTCCCCCAAACCGAAGTTTGCGACGGCAAAGACAACGACTGCGATGGAAGCGTCGACGAAGACATCTCCTGCCCCACCACCTCTTGGGTGGTCGCCAACAGCAGCTTGCAAGAGCTCCGTCCTGTCGCAGCGCTCACAACAACCCAAGGGGAGCTTGTTGTGTTGCTCACCATCCGGGGCAAAAGCACGCTTGGCTCAACCACTCTGGAAGCCCAAGGTCTCCGTGACATCGTCCTCGCCAAGATGGACAGCGAAGGGAACTGGCTTTGGGCCAAACATTGGGGCAGCGCAGCCGACGAACTGGGCTACGACCTTGCGCAAGACAGCCAAGGCAATCTCATTCTATCCGGTTCCTTGAAAGGAAGCCTACAGTTAGGCAACACAACGCTGAGAAGCCGGGGAGGATGGGATTGCTTTGTGGCCAAGTTTGACCCCAACGGCAACCCAGTCTGGGCTGTCAGCGCCGCAAGCAGACAAGATTGTCTGGCGCACGGTTTGAGCGTAAGCTCCACGAACGAAATCGTCGTGACAGGTTATATCAGAGGCAACACAACCTTCGGTGCCACCTCAATCATTTATGCAGGAAGCCGCGATGGCTTTGTCGCCAAACTCAGCGAAGACGGGACATGGCTTTGGGCCAAAGGAGTCTACAACAGATACATCGACTTTGGCTTTGACGTGAAGATCGACAGCCAAGGCAATGTGTTCCTGGGAGGCTACTTTACATACACCAACCAGTTTGGGACCTATGCCATCACGTCAAAAGGGAAATTGGATGTCTTTGTTGCCAAGCTTGATGCCAAGGGTCAATGGCTTTGGGCCCAAAGCTTTGGCAGTGTAGAGGACGACATTCTTCGCGAAAACAGCCTGGCTCTCGACAAGCAAGGCAACCTCCTCGTTGCAGGAACCTTCCACCAGTCCATTTCGTTGAACTCCAAGATCACTCTCACTTCCAAAGGAGGACAGGATGGCTTCCTCGCCAAGATGAGTCACGATGGGAAATGGCTTTGGGCGACGCGGTTGGGTGGATTCAAAGAGGACACCGCGGCGTGTGTTTCTGTCGACAACCAGAGCCATGTGCTGCTTGCAGGAACGTTCAAGGGGCACGCAACCTTTGGCTCCTCCCCATCGCCTTTTGCGCTCAACTCTGAGGGCTCCGAGAGCGACGGATTTGTTGGGAAGTTGGACGCGAAAGGGAAGTGGCTTTGGGTCCAGCACGCAAGAGGTCCTGCAGGCTCTCAAGCACAAGGACTGGTAGTAACGAGCGACTCTCAAAACAATATCTTTGCCTTGGGAAACTTCTCTTCTCCCATCACATTTGGCCAAGCTGGACTGGGACAGCGCATTCTAAGCTCTACAGAACCTGTCAACTTGTTCGTTTGGAAGATTGTGCCTTAGCGTAGGCGGAACATCATTGATGTCTTCGTAGACTTGGATGGGGACGAAGGTACATGTTGGGGTATGGGCTTTCCCCCACCCCATGCAAACATCCCAATCGCAAGACTGGTAGCAGCCCCGCCAATCACAAAGCTAGTGATCGACAAATTACGCATCGTTGTACTGCGTGAAGAAAGAGCAAACAGCTCATTTTGTCGACTGTCGTTCGCAAACTGCCCTGCGCTGTTGTTGTACTCTTGCGCGGCTTGCTCCCCAAGAAAGGCAAGAACAACCCCTCCAACCACTCCGGCGACGGCAAGCCCTGCCCCGGTCCAACCCAAACCCAACGAAAGCTTGCGATGAGGTGGCGGCAGCGGAGGAAGAACCAACCTTGCCATTTGAACGGTACGTTCGGACGTTTCGCCCTGCAACTTAATATCGAGAGTCACAGGCTTGTAGCCTTTCTTTTTCATTGTCACGTTGTAATGACCCGGAAGGAAACGTCGCTCCAGTGGGGTCTTCCCACGATACGTTTGTGGACCGTTCACAGAGATCGTGGCTCCAGAAGGAAACGAACGAAGCCGAAACAGCGTGGTTTTCAGCACAAGCGCAACGTTCTGTGTCCAGCGCTTCCTGGCGGATAGCTCCAGAGAGAGACGTTGGGTTCGATACCGTGGCGCGCGAACACGTAGCTCGCCCTTTCCGGGCAAAACCCGCCATTGAACAGGGGTTTTTCCTTGACGTATCCGACCCAATACATCGACCCACTGAACATGAGCCTTCGCTGGCTTCGCGACGATACGAAGCGTCACCTCTACTTTGGGGCGAAGGACCTTCAGCTTTGTTAGAATCAGGGAATGCAATCGCTTGGATGGGTTGGAGTGATAGCTTTGAACATAATAGGTACAAGCTTCGGGCCACTGCTTGTTGAGCTGATGAGCCTGAGCGATGATAAACAAAAGCTTTGCATGGTTCTGTCGGTGAGCGGCTCTTTGCTTCGCACGTTTCGACTGTTTGATGATATTCTTGTACAGGGCTGAGGCAGCTTTGAAGCGCAGAATCGCAACAGCAAGATTTCCTTCTTGCGCCAGCTGTTTTCCTTGCTGAACCAAGGCGTTAATCTCTTGTTTGTCGTGTTGGGTTTGTGCATGGGTAGGGGCGGCAAGAACAACCACAAGCAGTCCAAGGAGCAGCCACCTCCCACTCCATACAAGAACACTCCGTTCCATCTCTCATCTCCGACGCCTGGAATGACTTTAAACCTGCATCTCATATCTCGTATGTCATGGCGGATGACATTGTAACAGATTTGTCAAGTTCGTGAGAACCTTGCGCCCACAACACCCTCTGTATATAGTGGCCCCATCCGGTTCATTGGGCTGAGGCACAAAGGCTCCAAGGTTTTACGTCATGTCTGTCATCGAACAACAAGACCGCCATCTTCACCGAGAGATCGGGCCGCTAACGCTGGTAGAGAAAATCGGAGAGGGAGGATTTGGTTCTGTCTACAAGGCGTTGCATCGACATCTTGGAACCCACTTTGCAGTCAAGATCTCTCATCCAGAGCGTCAGTTTGATCCCAAAGGCGCCGCTCGATTTGAACGCGAAGCCAAGACCATCGCTCGTCTATCCCACCCCCACATTGTTCGTCTGACTGACTTTGGTTTGCTTGAAGACGGTACCCAGTACTTGGTCATGGAATTTTGCGATGGAGAGCCTCTGGAGAAGCGGCTGCTCCAACAGGGCTCTCTTTCCTTTGCACAGTTCCTTGTCTGGATGGACGAACTCTGCGATGCGCTTCAGTTCTTGCACGCACAAGGCATTGTTCATCGCGACTTAAAACCTGGGAACGTGTTGCTGGCGAAAGCCCCCAACACGAAGACATTGCAGGTCAAGCTTTTGGACTTTGGTATCGTCTCCTCCGCCCAGGCAGACACCATCACGCGCTCTGGTGCAACGATAGGCTCACCTGTTTACATGTCACCCGAGCAAGCATCTGGAAACTCCAAAGATGCGGATGCAAGTTCCGATCTGTACTCCTTGGGTGTGCTTGTCTATGAACTGCTTGTAGGACAGCCTCCTTTCCACGGCTCAATGACCGACGTTTTGGTTCAACATGTCACCCAACCTCCCCCGCTCTTGGGTGCCACAGCACCAGAATTGAAGTGGGCCAAAGAATTGGACTCCTTCTTCCAAACAGCAATGGCCAAAGCCAAAGAAGAACGATTCCAAGACGCAGTTTCCTTTGCGCAAGCGCTGAGAGCAGCCCTAGCCGCCCAAAAGACCCTCACTCCTGAGCAGCGGTTTCCTTTGCGGAGCATCTCTCAGGAGAGCCACTCCGTGAGCCTGGAGCATACAGGCCAAGCGATAGACTCCCAACCACCTGAGGAGAAGCCAGAGGTTCCATTCATCGCCTCGCCCCATCCACGACGCCAGCCACCTCGACGAAGGACTGCGGTTCTCTCCGACGACACTCCAAAGGATAGCCATCGTCGTTCCGTATGGTGGTTGGTTGGTGCGCTCCTCGTGACATCGGCGCTGGGGGCGATAGCATGGTCATTGTTGTTCCCTAGCATCCAGACGAACAAGAGCTCTGGTAAGCCAAACAAAGAAGACGTTGGACAAACACCTCCAGCGCCGATTCGTGTCCCCACCCAAAAACGAAAGGGCACGACTCCGATAGGACAACGCCAACGTTCGCTGCGTCCCAAAGCCCAGCAAGGCTCCACACAGAAAGCTCCCAGGAAACCTGCAGTTCGGGTCCGGCCGCTACGTGCTTCTCCTGCCCAACGCTTGCGCACCCGAACAATCCAAGAGCTAGGTTCCAAGGCTTCTTCCACGCAAAGACGTCTTCCGAAACATACCCTTACGCGCAAACCCCTACGACGTCGGAAGCAACCAATACGACGCCCAACTCCCAGAAGGCGCCCATCCAGCAAGAAACCCCAAAAGCGTTTGTTTGATGTTGATTTTTCTCTGCGTTAATGGGCTTTGGCCTGCGTTTGCTTGACAGCATCCAGGCTCTTTCTCTACCCTATCGTTCCATTCCGTTAAGTTTGGGGAACAATACGTGTTAAAGCGCACTACCTTAATCGAAGAGCATGAGTGGAGCATGGGCTCCGCGCGGTCAGAGACGTTGTCCATGCAGGAAGCCACCGTCGTGGTAACCAAGGGACCGCACAAAGGAACCAAAGCTCCATTCAACAGCGACTTGTTCCACATTGGACGAGCCGACTGGTGTGACATCCGACTCCCCGATGACCCTTGGGTCAGCACACACCACTGCGAATTGCGCTGGACACCTGACGGCATTGTGGTCCGTGACATGGGCAGCAGCAACGGGATATCGGTCCGTGACATCCGTGTATTTCAAGCCATCCTCCCCCCCAAAATGCCTCTGCGTTTGGGCAAGTCTGTGTTGGAAGTTCGTGTCCGTTCTCGGACCCAGGATGTTGAGATCCCTTACCAAGACGACGCCCACAGTCTGGTGGGTCGCTCCACTGCAATGCGACGCATCTTTGACCTAGGCCGACGCCTCCAACACGAGGACCTCTCTATCCTCTTGTTGGGAGAGACAGGGACAGGCAAAAGCTCCATTGCAGAATCGTTTCACAGGCAAAGTCATCGCGCTCCAAAACCTTTTGTGGTCGTCAATTGTGGGGCTGTAGCACCGTCGCTGATAGAGTCATCCTTGTTTGGTTACGAAAAAGGCGCATACTCCGGGGCCGACAAGCTCCACAAAGGATACTTTGAGCAAGCCCAGGAAGGCACGCTCTTCCTGGATGAAGTGGGGGAGTTGCCTTTGGAGTTGCAACCCCGCTTGTTGGATGTATTGGAACGCCAAAAGGTCCGTAGGCTGGGCGCAGAGAACGAGATCGACGTGGATGTTCGGGTTATCGCAGCTACCCACAAGAACTTGTGGGATGCTGTAGAACAGGGCTTGTTTCGGGAAGATTTGTATTACCGACTGGCCGTTGTCGATTTGCATGTCCCGGCTTTGCGAGAACGAATGGAGGATCTTCCCCTCTTGGTAGACTCGTTGATGGAGAAGCTTGGGGCCAAGGACAAAAACATAACCTTAACCACGGGCGCACGAAACAAGCTACAATCGTACGTCTGGCCCGGAAACATCCGGCAGCTACGAAATGTCCTCAACCGAGCCATCGCCTTGTCCGATGGCGTGATAACTCCCGAAGATCTGTCATTGCCTCAAGCAGACTTATCGTCTCCCTCGCAGCAGGAAGAAGCCCTGCCAACCCATTCGTCGACAAACAGCCCTTTTCCTGAGGATTGGTGGGAGCAATCGTACACTCTCAAAGAGATCCTGGCGATGTCGGAAAAAGCCTTGCTGTTGGAGACACTCGAACGCTACCACTGGAACGTAACGCAAACGGCCAAGAAGCTACAGATCTCAAGGGCCTGGGTTTACAACAGACTCAAAAAGTACAACATCGAAACCCCCTCGTTTGATTAGGAAGTCGGAGCATGTCGTCGGAGTTTTATGCTGCAGATCTCGCCTATGTGCATGACATGGGATACAGCGAACATGTCCTGGCAGCGGCGGCCAAGGTGCTCTCGTTGCTCCGGTCAGCCCCGCTGAAATCGGCAAGTATCGTTGATTTGGGTTGTGGCAGCGGCCTGTTGGCAGCCACAGTGGTGCAACGTGGGCACTCGTACTGGGGCATCGACATCTCGGAGGAGATGGTAGCCATCGCTCGACGCCGGACCCCTCAAGCGACCTTTGTTCAAGGCTCGTTTGTGGACGCCGAGTTGCCTCCGGCGCACATCGTCACTTCCATTGGAGAATGTCTCAATTATGTCGCCGACCCTGACCATGGAGAAGAGTCGTTGCGGGCTCTCTTCCTACGGGTATGGGACGCTCTTCATCCGGGAGGTATGTTCCTCTTTGACACCGCTGAACCTGGATTGTTGGGTCCTGAACCTTCGTCACAAAGAATCATCGAAGCCGACGAATGGACAATGTTTCTCGACTACACCGAGGACCGACAACAACGAACGCTCACGCGAAACATTCACCTCTTTCGACGCGTCGGAGACCTCTACCGCAAGAGCAAAGAAGTCCACAAGCTGTGTTTGTATCCCCACGCAGAGGTTGTGGGTTGGCTGGAACAAGTCGGATTCAGCGTCAAAGTATTGCGTCATTACCGGCCAAGCAAACCGTTTCGCAGCAAGCTTGTGGGTTACCTTGCTAGCAAGCCACAGCGCCGGTAACAACAAGGTTGGAAACAAACTCTCCCTGAGATAGCATCCGAAGCAAGCAAAGGCTCCTCAAGCTATTCGGACTTCTTTCTTTGACTCTTGAGTCCATACTGCTTGATTCGTCCGTATAGCCAGGACTCCGATAAGGTCAAAAGCTTGGCTGCTTCCGGCGCGTTCAGTTCGGATTCTTCGAGGGCTTGCGCAAGAAAGAACCTCTCAGCCCCCTTGAGAATGTCTTTGAGGACGAGGGGCGGATCATATTGCGACAGCGGCAAAGCTGGAAAGGCTTGCACAAACCACTCAGGACGCTCTGTGCTCTGGGGCACGGCCGAGACACGCTGCGCCACCGAAGCAGGAATCGCCTTGGAGGGTTTGGTGCTTGAAGGCAGAGGAAGGTCATCCACGTCAATGGTGTTGCCATCAAGAAACACAAGAGTTCTCTCCAGGATGTTGCGCAACTCGCGAACATTGCCTGGCCAGAGGTAGTCTTTGAGCTTTTGCGTCGCGGCTCCGGTCAGGTAGAGGTCTTGGTCTGGATGAAGCTCTTTGAGAAAGGCCTCCACAAGCAAAGGAATATCTTCCATTCGTTCGCGCAGCGGCGGAACAGAAAGTTGCATAACGGAGATCCGGAAGAAAAGATCGTCTCGGAATCGTCCGGCTTCACAGGCCGCTTCCAGGTTCCGATGAGTGGCGGTAATCAATTGAAAGTTAACGGGGTGCTCTTGTTCACTCCCCAGCCGTCGAACGACTCGTCTCTCCAGCACATCAAGCAACTTGGGCTGCAGGTCGAGAGGAAGCTCCGCAATTTCGTCGAGAAACAGGGTTCCACCGTTGGCCTGTTCAAAGAAGCCAAGGTGTCGCTTGTCTGCGCCGGTAAAAGCGCCCTTTTCATGCCCAAACAACGCCGCAGAGATCAAGCTTTCAGGAAGAGCGCCACAGTTCACAACCACAAAGGGCGACTGGGAATCCTTGTGTTGGTGAATGGCCCGGGCGATGCTGGTTTTTCCGGTCCCCGTTTCGCCATACAACAAGGTGTTGATGTTGCGTTTGGCCAGCCTGGGGAGAAGCGTAAACAGCTTCCGCATCGCAAGACTTCGACCGACCAACGAGTGGGTTTGGTCGTGGAAATGAATGGAGACGTCTTTTTTCTGTTGGTGTGAGTGCAGGACAAGGACCGATTGCCCCAACCTCATACGTGAGCCTGGAGACAGATAGGCATCCATTACCATGGTCTCTCCAATTTTCACCCCGTTGCTGCTGTTTAAGTCGAGGACACGCAAACCCTTTTCGTCCATCCAACATTCACAGTGTGTGTTGCTGATCCAAGGGTCGTCAGGCAGGCTGAGTTCGCACCATTCTTCACGCCCGATGCGGGTAATTTCGCTGTCCAATCGAAGCGTTTTTCCGCGGTGCGGTCCCTCGACCACCTCCAGCGTTAACTCTTCGATGGAGACACGCTCAAATGCCATGCCTCCCAAAGCGTCCACGGTCTTTTTCTGCAGTCCCACGGGTCCCTTCCTTTTATGCCAAGCGCTTCTGAACTTTGGTTTGGATGATGGGGTAATGTTCGGGTGCGTCCAAAGGATCATCCAAATACAGACACTCCACTGACAGCTCATTGAACAAATGCTCGGCGTCGTTGGGCCGTTCATCAGGGTCTTTGGTCAACAGTTCCTCAATCCCTGCCTCCAACGAGCTCGCCTTAAACTCTGGACGAAGCGCACCCAAAGGCGTTGGCTCATCTTGCAACACTTTGACAAACAACTCAACCGAAGAGCCTGTGCCCAAAGGATGCTTTCCCGTGAGAGCCTCAAAGAGGATGACGCCCAAAGCGTATAAATCCGTCGCAGGCTGCAACGTCCCTGTATCCTTGAGCTGCTCTGGTGCAAGATAGGAAGGAGTTCCCACGATAACACCGGTCGAGGTTAAGCGCAGATCCGTCATGGAGGTGTAGTTTTCGGCGATACCAAAGTCCAAAAGGTGAACGTGGGGAAAAGGCTCGTTGGGTGTAAGAAAGATATTGGATGGCTTCAAATCGCGGTGCAAGATCTTCTGACGATGGATGGTTGCGAGGGCATCACAGACCTGCTCAACCACATTCAACAACCACACCAAAGGCACAGGAGCATGACGTTCCAGGACATCATGAAGAGTCTCTCCCTCCAGGTATTCCAAAGCCATGAACGGCCCATGCACGGGGTCTTGGTCAAAATCAAGAAGGTCTACAATGTGAGGGTGTTTCAGCCGCTCCAGGATCAACGCTTCCCGCTCAAACCGCTGAACCTGAGTGGGTTGATGTTGGTACTCAGGAAGTAACATTTTGATTGCGGCTTGCTGGTCCATGTATTTGTTGTGTGCTTGAAAGATACGCGACATCCCTCCTTCAGCGATGGGTCGGAGAATGGTCCAGTCCCCCACCGTTTTGCCCTCCAACGACATCTCATGGGACGACGCATTTGTTGCCCCTTGCGGCAGTCGCAGCAGCGGCTCGTTGAGCGTTGTCTGACGGTACGAGGAGCCATAGTCCGAGAAGGACGGAGGCACAATCTCAGAGGAGCTTGAATGTTGAAGAATTCGCAGATTCATGGCAGCGTGCGTCGCGATCACTTCCAAAAGTTTCTGGCGTTCTTCCGTAAACACACCCGCCATCAGGGAGTTTTCAAGAACAACCAAGCCGATGATTTCGTTCTGCAGCAAAACGGGAAAGCACATCACGGATCGAGGTTTAACCTCAAGCACATAAGGGTCGTGCACAAAGGGTCCTTCGCTCGAAGCATCTGAGAGAACCACAGAGTCATGGGACAACATCACATAGCGAAGCATCGCCGCAGAAAAGAGAGACTCCTCCTCCTGCAACGACACCTTAAGGTTGGAGAACTCCATGTCACCATCGGAGCTATGAGCGTGCACAGCCACTTCCCACTCCCCATACTTTCGGAGCAAGAGCAAGCCTCGTTGAGCGTACGAATGCTCTAGCATCAACCGCATAAATTGCTCCAACAGCACCCTCCGCTCACTCACAGTAGAGAGCGCTTTGGAGGCCTGCAGCACAGCCTGAAGGTCTACATGCTTGCGAGCGTCTTCAATGGAAAGAAGGTGAACTTGCGGTGTCTCCAGCAACTCGGAGGAGGGCTCGCTTAAGAACAGAGACGAGGGTTTCCCCATCAACGCCGCAGCTTCTTGCTTAAGAGCGTTTACCTTAGCATGGGCTCCCCACTGTTCAAAGAACGATAGAGCCTCCTCTCGGAAGTGCTGCTCCATCCGAAAATGTCCCATCGCATGACAGAGAGAGGCGGCCTGTTCTGCAATCAGCCCTGCGTCGTGACAAGCACCGGACTGCCGGGCCATCTCTATCGCGTTGTCGTACTGTTCCAGAGCCAGAAACCCCTTCTTCAGACTGCGCAACTTCGCAGCCTTCACCCAACACAGTCGATACTGCCGGGAGGCGGGGTGATGCTTGACCCATGCACGAAGTTGCTTCCATCCAACCTTGCGAAGCCGACGACTCTTCCATGAAGTTGTCCAGCCTTGTTCAATGCCATGGTAGGTCGCGACAAGAGAGTACGTCCAATACGAGTTACGAAAGACCAAGGAGCCCGGAGAATAGGGAGAGAGATGCTGTGTCATCGCAAGCTCCAAGGCTTCTCTCCATGAGCCAAAGACGAGATAGAGGTGGATTTGAAAGAGCTGAAAGCCTCCTTCGCCTGTAGCATCCTCAAAGTCATCGGGTTGACCCAACGATTGCTCAGCGAGAGTGGGAGGTTCCCCCCGTCGTAGCAGCTGAATGGACTGCAAAGAAAGCTGTTTTTGGCGCAAGGTAAAGAAATGCTGATAGTGCTGGCAAGTTTGTATGCTTTCGCGTGTAAGAGTGTCCAACCGTTCAAGAGAGACACCGGCCTGGTAGCCCGTTGCAAATGCGAGACCTTTTGCCAATAGAGCAGTGTAAAGGTCACCCACATTCATCCCCTTCTTGAAGATCTCTCCAGCGGCTTCAAACAAGGCTTCAAAAGGAAGCTTCCAGGCCTTCACCCCAAGCAGCGAGACCAGGTCCATCCGGGGGGCAAATTCTGGGTGTCCGATTCGTTTGAGTTGCTTTGAGGCACACTCCACATATTCCAAGCCCCGCTCCACCTTGCCCAACACGTTGGCGACAAACAACCCAAAGCCTGCCCAAGCGTTGATATTGCGGTCGGCCAGTCCATGCTTCAAGGAGTCAAGACAGCTTGTCATCGTAAGGAATGGGATCTGCTTGGGCAACATCGGAAACACCGCAGACATGGCCTGCACCCGGATCTCAATGATGGCTCGGTTTAAAGGGTCCTTTGCAATCGATAGCTGCTCCAAAATGGCAGGCCCCTTCCCTCGCAGCTTCCATAACAAGCGTAAGATTTTGGGAAGAACGGCAGCGCGAGGCCGCGGAAGAATCAGGGGCGCCCCGGCGCGTCGAAAGAACTCGTTCGCGAGAGCAAGAGCCTCGTTCATTCGATCCGCACTAATCATCGACTGAATCGAAGCCTTCCACACAGGCAATTGTTCGACCAACGTGCGACCATGTTCCAGCACCTCTTGGATGCAGGACTCCATCCACTCGCGCTCGCGACAAGCCAAGCCCGCTTCGACAGCAGCGCAAGAGAGCTGCAATGTTAGCTCGTAGTTCGTCTGCCAGCGGGAATCGCCCAGCACAGACAAACCCCACAAAAGAAGTTCACGCGCGCTCTCAAACGCCCTGCTTTTGTGGGCGTGTTGTCCAACCTCCAAGGCGAGCTGTGCACACGCTTCTAGCTCGGAAGAGTCCTCGATGAGAGAAGCGCCTTGTTGGTAATGATGAATCCTATCGTAACGCTGTTGGTGGGTGGGTTCTTGGGATTCGAGCTGAAGAAAGCGAGCCATCTTAAGATGGGTTTCCATTCGCTCTTGCTCTGACATTAAGGAATACGCTGCTTCTTGAACGCGATCGTGCGCAAAGCGAAACTCACTCTCCCCCAATGGCTCTTGAAGGTTGCACTGCAACAAACCTTCTTCGAGCAAAGACTGTAACTGCTTGTAAGCTTCCTCAATGTTAGAATGCATCAAGCTTGCAAACGTCTGCAACCGAAATTCAACCCCCAAACACGCGGCCAGTTTCAGGGCTTTGCGAAGAGACTCTGGTTGCTGCTGCATCGACCCGACGAGCAAAGAGATAACATTGTCTGTCGCAGGGAGGGCACGAATCGCCTTCTCATTCCAGCGCCAACGTTCCCCTTCAAGCCATAGCAATTGTTCTTGGTGTAGCTGTTGGAGAAGCACTTGCACAAAGAAGGGGTTGCCAGCGGTTTTCTCGACAAGAAGTTGAGCCAGGGGCTTGATCTCTTCCTCCACACAATCACACAACTCCACAAGCATCTGTTGAATCTCTAACGAAGTCAAAGACGCCAACGGCAACTCTGTGATGTTGGATTCTCGTTCACGAAAGGAAGCAAGCCACGCTTGAAAGGAGGAGGAGTCGTCTTCATCGCGAAATGCGCCAACAAACACAAAGCCCGAGATCGCTTGATCTGTGGTGACAAACTCGATCAACTCCAATGAAGCAGCATCTGCCCATTGCAAGTCATCCAGGAAGAAAACCAGCGGGTGCTGGGGAGAGGCTAGAGCCTGAAGCAAATCCAGAAACACCTTGTGGATACGGTATCGTTCCTCTTGTGCGCTGAGTAACCCAGGCGTAGTACCAGACCCCAAGAGAAGCTGTAGCTCGGGCAAGAAGTCGGCGAGGATCCCGATGTTATCCTCTCCCAAAGCTTGCTTGATTCGGGTCTTCCAAAACAACAAGCGAGCTTCTCCCTCTGCCAGAATTTTCTGCAGAAGGGTCCGAAACGCCGTTCGGATCGCATCGTAAGGCATCTCACCATGCATCGGTTCAAAGCGCCCTGAAACCAAATGGCCCTGGCTTCGAGACATAGAAACAGCCAGCGTTTGCACCAACGATGTTTTCCCCACACCGGGTGGTCCGTACACCCAAACACACGCGCGCTCTCCCCCTTGTGCTTGCATCAACTTTCGGCGGAGCAACATCTGCTCTCGCTCCCGGCCATACAAGCGACCGGTTTGACCAAAGCGCAGCATCCGATCGGTTTGCCCCAAAGCAAAAAAGGTCCGCTCCCCTTTTTCAAACGCTTCAAGACATCGGCGTAGATCGACCGTAAGTCCCCATGCACTTTGGTACCGGTCGTCGGGATTTTTGGCCATTAACTTCAGGATAATTTCAGAGAACAACAAAGGCACATCGGAGCGAACCTTGTGCGGTGGCGTCGGTCGAATCGCAAGGTGATGGTACAGCAGCTCTTTCCGAGAAGAGAACGGAAAAGGAGGCGACCCCACCAGGAGATGCCATGCCATCGCGCCCAGTGAGTACAAATCGGTGCGATGATCTATCCCCCTTTCCAACCGCCCTGTTTGCTCTGGAGAAACATACAGCAGCGAACCTTCCACCGCTGCCGTTTGAGGCGAACCCTGGCCCCATTGTTGAAACTCTGTGCTCCATCCAAAGTCAATGATTTGAACCCGGCGCTCCTCAGAGGACCAGAGCACCGTTGCAGGAGTGATTTGCTGGTGAATGACACCTTGTTTGTGTATCAACTCCAGCATCTCTGCGGTCATCCGGACAATTTGCATCACCTCCAAAACAGAGAAGGTTTGCTCTTCCATCCATTGGCAAAGAGGTTTCCCCTGAAAGTCCTCCATGAGCAGCAGCGGTCGACCGTCGTGCTCAAGGAGGCTATGAACGAACGCGACGTCCCTTAACCTCCTTAGTCTTCGTAGCTCCTCTTTGTACCGCAACATCAAGCTATCTGAGCCTTTTCGACCCACAGGAAGCTTCACAAGGACGTGCCGTTTCTCTCGCTCCATCCAACAACGCAAGACGACGGATTGTTCTGTACGAACAACGTCTTCGATTCGTTCCAACGATGAAGGAAGGGAATACCGGACTTCCATGAGGACTCGATCTCAATAGCAAAAAAAGCGAAGCCATTTCATGCCCCAGACTCCCACTTGTTGCCCTTGAAATCAAGGAGAGCCTCCCCAAATCAAAAGGTACCTCCAGAAATCACGAGGAACCTCGTAATTTCTAGAGATTGCATCCAAAGACACGGAAGAGAGGGACCACAAACCACTGAAAAGAAAGAGAAGAAGCTCGAACCTTATCGCGGCATAGTTGTTGCTGGACATACCAAGATGTAGATGAAGACTCATCCTTCGGTGTTGGAGCCACGCCATGACAACCCAAACCACCTCAACAAAAGCCATGCCTGTTCTCTCCTCCTCGGCACCTCGAACGCTCCCATGGCTGATTCCTGGTGCGCTGCTCCTTTTGCTTCTTCCATTGAGCATCCATTCTGCTCTAGGCGGTTTTGCTTCGTCAGGATGTGTCATCCTTTGGGCTTTCTTGTCACCACTCTTCGTCTTTCTGTTTGGCGGCCCCCGGAAGTCAGAACGATGGTTTCTTGCGTTCCTTGGTGTCGTTGCCTTTGGTGGAATTCTCGAAATAGCCGGGGTATTGAGTACCTATCCTTCGCCCTGGTGGATGCTGCTGATACTCAGCGTAATAAACATCGCCTGTGTCACAGGCATGGTCTATGTGGGGACGCGGTACCTTGGAAACCTTTTGGAAGAAGAACGAGGAGCCCAAATCGAACTGGAACAACAGCTTCAGCAGGTCCACCAACACAGTTCGCAGTTTTTGGCAGGGATGTCACATGAACTGCGCACACCGCTCAATGCCATTCTGGGATTCACTCGCATCGTAAAACGTCGAGGAAAGAAAGTCCTTCCTGAGAAACAATTGGACAACCTGGACAAAGTCCTCACAAGCGCAAGCCAGCTTTTGCAAAGGCTGGATGACATCATCGCCACCTCCGGCATCGAACTGGAGCCCGATGAGCAGAAAACCGCAACAGAGCGCACGTCCTTCCCAGCAACTCCTATCTTGTTGGTCATCAGCAACGATCCTGATGTGGTAACTCAGCTACAGGACAACCTCAACGACTGTGGGTATGACGTGGTAGGCGCCCACTCTAGAGAAGAAGGCATCCTTAAGTCCCGAACTATCCGCCCCTTTGCGATCACTCTCGACATCAACATGCCTGAGCAAAGTGGATGGAAAACCCTGCACCAACTTAAACAAGATCCAAGCAGTCGTGACATCCCCGTCATTATGCTATCGGTCGCCGCCAATCCAGCCAGAGAAAAACCAAATGGAGAGGTAGAGCCCTCACTTAAGCCTATGGACTACAAGGCTATCCAACAGGCCTTGAAGCGAATCTCCAACCAACACGAGATGATCTCACACGAGCAAGTGTTGGTTGTCAGCAATACGCCAGAAGAACATCACAAGATGCAGTCTTTGTTCGCTCAATCCACACCCACCAGCGCTACCGAAGAGACAGCACCTTCTGGGTGAGATAAGGCTCATCACAGGCTCGTTTTGGACGAACCAAAGTAACAACGGTCAACCAATGTCAGCTCGCATTCCGCTACAAAGACAACTCAAAAGAGGGGTTCCAAGATTCATGGTATCGACCCAACTCCGCGCCAGTGGATTTCTTCTCATTGTTCTCCTTTGTTGGGCTTTTTCATGTGCCCCGCCCCCCGAAGTGTTAACCGAGGGAGGAGGAAACGAAGTGACAGCACAAGGCGAAAAGTCTTCGTCACACGATGAGCCCAACGGAACATCCGACGCGACAAACAAAGATACGAAAGAATCAACCAGCCCCGAAGAATCAACTGACTCCGGCAACCTCAGGGAATCAAACCGGGAGCAAACAGAAGAGCCCCAAGACCACGCGAAAGAATCATCATCAGACGAACAAGAGCCTGAGAAGAACCAACAAGATGGAGGCCAGGAAGCCCCAGATGGAGACGAAGAGACGCCAGAGCCTCAGGATGAAGCCACAGCAGAAAGTAACCCTGAATCCTCACAGGACAGCAACCTCCAGTGCCCGTCAACAGAGACGCAATGCTCCGGTTCGTGTGTAGACCTCGACAACGACCCCAAGCATTGCGGAAGCTGCAACAAAGCTTGTCAGGCAGGATATAGCTGTCTGTCTGGACAATGTGTATCCCCCTGCTCCCAAGGCGAAGTGATGTGCGGCAATCCACCCATCTGTGTGGACACCCAAACCAGTAACTTTGATTGTGGAAGCTGTGGAAACGCCTGCCCCTCGCCTCAAACCTGCCAAAGCGGCAAGTGCGAGTGTCCCAATGGAGAGACTCTCTGTGAAGGAAACTGTGTCAATCTACAGACCAGCAACGCCCATTGTGGAAGCTGTGGAACCACCTGCTTCAAAGGACAAAGTTGCCAAAACGGCAAGTGCGTGTGCCCTTCAGGAGAGACGTTCTGTGGAGGAGCTTGTGTTGATACCCAGGTAACGGATGCTCACTGTGGCACATGCAGTAACTCTTGTCCTTCAGCACAAAGTTGCTTGCAAGGACAATGCGCTTGTCCCAAGGGCGAGACGCTGTGTGGAAGTACCTGCGTCGACATGCAAACAGACAGCAAGCACTGTGGTGCATGTGGTGTCGCTTGCGTAAGCGGTCAAACCTGTACAGCAGGAAAGTGCGAATGTCCCAAAGGACAAACCGTGTGTGACGGAGCCTGTGTGGATCTTCAAACCAACGTCCAACATTGCAGCGCTTGCAACAAGGCCTGCCCATCCACCTACAAATGTGCGGCAGGTCAATGCGTGAAAGATTGTCCCGCAGGGAAAACAGCATGCAACTCAGCGTGCATCGATCTGCAGTCCGATTTGAACCACTGTGGCGTTTGTGGAACCGCTTGCCAAGGAGGCCAGTTATGCCAGAGCGGGAAATGCCAATGCCCCAGCAGCCAGATGTACTGCTCGGGAACTTGCGTCAACCCCAAATCCAACCTCAAGCACTGTGGTGCATGTGGCAAGCTCTGTGGTCCAGGTCAGCTTTGTACAGCGGGAGTATGCGCCTGTCCTTCAGGCCAAGCATTCTGTGGCGGCAAGTGTGTGGACACTCAATCCAGCAACACCAACTGCGGAGGTTGCGGCCAAAAGTGTGACGGCGGAACCTGTACCCAAGGAGTGTGCTCTTGCCCCACAGGCCAAGCGCTGTGCTCTGGAACCTGCGTTGACCTGCAATCCAGCACCACCCATTGTGGAGCGTGTGGGAACCAATGCCGCAGTCGAACCTCTTGCAACGCTGGAGTCTGTCAATGCCTTCCTGGGTATAGCCTCTGTTCAGGGTGGTGTGTCAACCTGCAGACGGACCTTTTCAACTGTAGCAAGTGCGGCCAACGTTGCCCGAGCTCAACAGCTTGCTTCTATGGGAAATGCTTGGCTCGATGCAACACAGACTACAGCAAAGTCAATTGCGGCGCATGGAACAACCACATCTGCAAAGACGTGGGCTCAGACAGTAACAACTGCGGTGGGTGTGGCATCCGATGCGTTGGAGGTACATGCAAAAACGCACAGTGTGTTTGTCCGTCGGGCAAAGTAAACTGCAACAACACTTGCGTGGACACCAACAATGACCCCAAACACTGTGGAGCCTGTGGAAACGTATGTTCCACAACGAGCGCCTGCAGCGCAGGCTCGTGTCAGACATGTCCAGCAGGCCATGGTGCTTGCAACAATGTGTGCATCTCGTGGGTCTCCGACACAAAGAACTGTGGAGGCTGCAACAAAACTTGTTTGCCCTCACAAATTTGCACCCAAGGTGCCTGTGTCTGTCCAGGAGCCCAACAACTTTGCAACGGGACATGTGTGGACCTAAGCAACAACACACAACACTGTGGAGCCTGTGGCAAAGCTTGTAGCAACGGACGCGTTTGCCAAAACAGCGCGTGTGTCTGTCCAGCCTTCACGCAGTTGTGTGACGGTGTATGTGTAGATTTACGCAAGGACCCCAAACACTGCGGCGCTTGTGGCAAAGCCTGCGCTGCTGGACAACCCTGCACCACCGGGCTCTGTGCATGTCCGGTAGGCGAGGTGGTTTGCAGTGGAACATGCGTCAACCTCAAAACCAGCACCACACACTGTGGTACTTGTGGAACCCAATGCGCGACAGGTGCAAGCTGCAACGCAGGAGTGTGCGCTTGTCCTACAGGTGAGGTGGTTTGCAATGGAATGTGTGTCAACCTCAAAACCAGCACCACACACTGTGGAACCTGTGGAAAGAGTTGCATGGCTGGCACATGCACCAACGGCACCTGCAGCTGTCCTTCTGGGTCAACCCTGTGCAATGGAACGTGTGTGAACCTACAAACCAGCACCACAGATTGCGGCGCTTGCGGCAAAGGATGTCAGGGAGGCACTTGTGCGAATGGAACCTGCAACTGCCCCTCTGGCAGAACCTTGTGTTCAGGAACGTGTGCCAACCTGTCCACAAACCAATACCACTGTGGGGCTTGTGGAAGCTCTTGCATCGGCGGGACATGTAGCAATGGCTCATGCAGTTGTCCTTCGGGACAATCTCGTTGCAACGGACAATGTTTTAACTTTAACACCGACGTCAACAACTGTGGACGCTGTGGCAACAAGTGCATCCCAGGAGAAGTTTGCAAACAAGGGCAGTGTGTGTGTTCGGACTCCGACCCTCGCACCAAAAGGTTCTGCAGCCCCTCTTGTGTGAGCTACAGTGACCCCAACCACTGTGGCTCCTGTGGAAATGTCTGCGTCGCTGGTCAGAGCTGTGTGTGCGACTCCGGCACTTCCAAATACCGCTGCACCGTGTACCGAAAGTGTGAATGCAATGGGGGCAAGGCTTTCTGCGCAGGAAAGTGTGTCGACACCAACAACAACTCCGATCACTGCGGGGGTTGTGGCAAGGCCTGCCCCAGCAACCAAAGATGTCAGGCTGGAACCTGCCAAGCCTGCCCATCCGGAACAATATCGTGCGACAACACTTGCGTGGATGCACAGACGAACACCAGCCACTGTGGAGCCTGCAACCAGGCATGCAAGTCGAGCTATACGTGCCAAAGCGGAACATGCCAATGCCCTTCAGGTGCAACGGTCTGCAACGGAGCATGTTACGACCTAAAAACGAGCACGACGAACTGTGGCTCCTGTGGCAACATCTGTGCGATGACACAAAGCTGTGTGAACGGGGTGTGCAAATGCGCTCCAGGGCACGCTCTGTGTTCCGGATTCTGTCGAGATCTAGCCAACGACAGCCTCAACTGTGGAGGTTGTGGCAAAGCTTGCCCAACAGGAACAGTCTGTCAGTCTGGGCAGTGCAGCACTTGTCCCACAGGAACTGCGTTGTGCAACGCTGCCTGTATCGATATTCTGAGCGACTCCAGCAACTGTGGAGGTTGTGGGAAGAGATGCACAGGTGGCCAGCTTTGCCAAAACGGAACATGCCAATGCCCTCCAGGAAAAGCCCTTTGTGGAACCACCACGTGCATCGACCTGAATAAGAGCGCCTACAATTGCGGAAGTTGTGGAACAAGGTGCAAGCTCACAGGAGCCTTTCCCCAACTCTGCTACTATGGGAAATGTCTCGCAAGATGCACCGATCCAACGCTTGCAAACTGTGGCAGTGACAGATCTCCCCAATGTTACAACCTCAACAACAACAACAGCCACTGTGGCGGGTGTCGCAAGAGCTGTTCGGGAGGTAAGACCTGTCAAAGCGGGGAATGCAAGTGCCCCACAGGGCAAACCGATTGTTCAGGAACATGTGTCTACCTGATTTCGAACCTGCAACATTGTGGAGCCTGTGGAACAGCCTGTTCTGGCGGCAAAACCTGCCAAAGTGGAGCCTGCAAGTGCCCCACAGGACAGCCCGACTGCAATGGCACATGCTGTACGTACGGGCGAACCTGCCAAAGCGGCACATGCCAATGCCCCAACGGCGGCACCTTCTGCAACAACACCTGTGTGAACGCTTCCACCGACAACAACAACTGTGGCACCTGTGGAACAAAGTGTACCAGCGTTCAATCGTGTGTTGCTGGAGTGTGTCAATGCCCCAACAGCAAGCTCTTTTGCAATGGTGCTTGCGTGGATGCCTCCACAGACAACAACAATTGCGGCACCTGTGGAACAAAGTGTCCCAGCGTCCAATCGTGTGTGAACGGCGTCTGCCAATGTCCCAACGGCGGCACCTACTGCAACGGAGCCTGTGTGGATGCCTCCACCGACAACAACCATTGCGGTGCTTGTGGGACCAAGTGCCCCAGCGTGCAAACCTGTCAAAACGGCGTATGCAAGTGCCCCCCCAATGAGCTGCTTTGCTCTGGCTCTTGTGTGAAGATCATGACCAGCGACATCCACTGTGGTAGCTGTGGCAACGTATGTGGACCTTCTGAAGCTTGTTACTTTGGAAAGTGTCAGGTGCGATGTCCGAATGACCCCCGAGAGGCTTATTGCGGCCCGTATCCTTATGGCAAATGCTATGACCTTGGAAGACACTCGTTGCACTGCGGAGATTGTGGAAAAAAATGTAGCTCCGAGCAGCTATGTCGTGATGGCATGTGCCAGTGCAAGATAGGATACTATTTGGATACAGGAAGTAACTCCTGCAAAGTCTGCCCGGCTGGAACCTACCAGGATCTGAGAGGACAGACGTCCTGCAAACCTTGCCCGTTGGGCCGCTACAACCCGAACACCGGTAGCACATCTGTCAGTGCTTGCCTCCAGTGTGCAGAAGGGACCTATGGACCCACCACAGGTCTGGCAGCTTGCCTTGCATGCCAACCTGGAACCTACCAGGACAGCAAAGAGTGGACGCTCTGCAAAAGCTGCCTTGCTGGAACGTACAATCCCAACACTGGAAGCACAAGCAGCAGCGCTTGTGTCTCTTGCCCCAACGGGTACTACCAAGACACAACGGGACAAGGAGCTTGCAAACGCTGCCCCAAAGGACATTACTGCCCTGCGATGAGAATGATAACACCGACACCTTGTCCGAAAGGTCAATACCAGGACAGAACCACCTGGACTCTCTGCAAGACCTGTCCATCGGGAACAACCACCTGCCAGATACAGTCCACGTCAAGCGCACAATGTGTCTTAACATGTCCCTAGCCTGGGACTGGGACAAAAGAAGTCACCCGACAGGGCAGAAACAAGAAGGTTTGTTTGGGGGGAAGCCCGGCAGGAAAACCAGGCTTAGAGGAAAGATAACTTACCAGGTGATGATAACTTGTCCGTGACCTGTACGAACGCCGGACTGGTTGGTTTGGCTAGAACCTGCGTTGTAGGAGCCACCGCCGCCACCGCCAACAGTGTAGAGTCCGCCGCCGCCGCCGGTGTAACCGCCACCGCCGCCGCCGCCGTGGTAAGCACCGCCACCACCACCAAAGCCACCGCGACCCAGAGAGTGCTTGGTTGTACCCCCAGCGCCACCTTTTTGCTTTCCACCACCGGACCAGTTGTTGCTCAAACCATCACTGAACCATCCACCGCCACCGCCACCGGTACCGCCACCGCCGCCGTTGTCTGTTCGACCGCCCTGCCCCACAGTGGAGGTGTAGCCACCACCGACAGCGCTCTGAGTCGCGCTTCCTGGAGAACCACCGTTGTTGCGGTAAGAGGTACCACCACCACCACCCGCAATGACCAATGGGACGGTTCCGCTGGCTTTGTAGACAAACGAGCCGCCGCCACCGCCGCCGCCATCAAGGCTCGCCGAGACGTTTTCACCGCGGCCACCGACAACCACATACAGCGTTTCACCTGGAGTGACATTCACGGTTCCTTTGATGTAGGCGCCTTTGCCCCCAGCGGTACTCTTGCTTCCGCCTTGGGCTCCCCATGCTTCGATTGTAACCCGTGTCGCACAAGGCGGAACCTGGAAGGACACTCGACTGCCCGTGTAGCTGAAGGTGCGTGAGCCAGGAACACAAGACAGGCATACTCCACCCTGGCAAACCGTGCTGCAGGTTCGACCGCAGCCACCGCAGTGAGATTTGTTGCTTAGAATGTCAACGCAAGAGCCGCTACAGAAAGCTTGCCCAGCGGAGCACTTGCAAGACCCGCTCACACAGGTACGACCTCCAGTGCAAACATTTCCGCAGCCACCGCAGTGACTGTTGTTGGTTTGGGTGTCCACACAGGAGCTTCCACAAGCCGTCAGGTTTCCGGTACAAGCAACGGAACATAGACCGTTCTGGCAGTAGAACCCGGAGGCACACTTCCGACCACAGGCGCCACAGTTAAGGTTGTCGCTCTTGAGGTCACGACACACACCGCTACAAACGGTGAGGCCAGCCTGACAACTCACTTGGCAGGCCCCTTGTTGGCAGATCTCTCCAGCCTTGCAGGAGACCCCACAAGCGCCACAGTTCAAGCGGTCGTTGCTGGTGTTCACACATGTGCCGCCGCACAAGCTGAAGCCCGGGCCACATCGGCAGGTACCTTGCACACACAGCGTTCCACCGGAGCATTGTTTCCCACACGCGCCGCAATGGTTGCTGTTTGTCTTGGTGTCGACGCAACCCCCACCACAGATGGTTGGTGTCGCAGCAGGACAGCTGACTTGGCACTGTCCGTTGTTGCACAAGCTTCCGCTGGAGCAGGCTTTGTTGCAAGAACCACAGTGGGCCCGATCGGTTTTGAGGTCATAGCAAACACCGTTGCAAGTCGTTTGCCCTGAGGGGCAGGAACACGCTCCGTTCGAGCAGATGGTTCCTCCCAAACAAGCGTTTCCACAGCTACCACAATGCGCGGGGTTGACCTTTGTATCGACGCATCCACCTGCACACTCTGTGGGCGTTGCAGAAGAGCAGCTCAGTTTGCACACGCCGTTCGCGCACAAGCTTCCGCTGGAGCAAGCGTTGTTGCAAGAACCGCAGTGGGCTCGATCGGTTTTGAGGTCATAACAAACCCCGTTGCAAGCCGTTTGTCCCGAGGGACAGGTGCATTGACCGTTCACACAAGAGGTTCCACCCGAGCATGCATTTCCACAGCTACCACAATGCGCTGAGTTGGTTTTTGTGTCGACGCATCCACCGCTACAGATCGTAGGCGTTGAAGGCAGGCAGGAAGCTTTGCAAGCTCCTTTGGTACAAACTTGATTGCTGGGACAAACCTTGCCACATCCACCACAGTGCGATGTGCTGGTTTGCATATCGACACACACACCGTTGCACAAGGAATACCCGGTGGGACATTGGCAAGCACCCTGTACACAGTTTTGCAACCCGGTACATGCTTTGCCGCAACCACCACAGTGCTGGCGAGAGACCTTGGTGTCCACACAACCTCCCGAGCATTGTGTTGGGGTTGCGGTGGGACAAAGCACTTCGCATCGTCCTTTGGCACACACCGTGCCGCTAGGACAAGTGTTGCCGCACTGTCCGCAGTGATTGACGTTGGCGTTCACATCGACACACTGCCCCTGACAGTCGGTCAAATTGGAAGGACAGGTGCATGCGCCTTGGCTACAGAGTTTGCCACCGGCGCATTGGATGCCACAGCCACCACAGTTGTTGATGTCAGTCTGTTGGTTGACACATCCTCCCTGGCATACCGTGGGTGTACCTTTGGGGCAGGAAGTGACACATTGGCCGCTCGCACAGACCTCACCGCTCGCGCAGGAGGTTCCACACGCGCCGCAATGGGCCCGTGTCGTTTGGAGGTCAACACACTTGCCCGAACAGTTGGTTTGGCCCGAAGGACAAGAGACTTCACACTTTCCGCTGTTGCAGACCTCCCCAGTGGGACACGCGTTTCCACACTTTCCACAGTGGGCACGGTCGGTTTGTACATCAATGCAGTTTCCGCTGCAGTTGGTCTGGCTTTGGGGACACGACACAACACAGGAGCCGCTTGAGCACACTTCACCGGAAGGACAAGCGTTCCCACACTTCCCACAGTGAGCGCGGTCAGACTGGACGTTGATGCAGCTACCACCGCAGTTGGTTTGGCCCGAAGGACAGGACACCTGACAGGCTCCCGACGCACAAACAAAGCCTGCCTTGCAGGCTTCGTTGCACTTTCCGCAATGGACGCGATCGGATTGAATGTCAACGCAACTGCCGCCGCAATTGGTCTGACCCGAAGGACAAGAGACTTCACATTTTCCGTTGGAACAAACCTGTCCAGCGCCACAAACGTTCTGGCAGTTGCCGCAGTTGTCTCGGTCCGTTTGTGGATTCACGCATTGTCCACCGCAGACCTTTTGGCCGGCAAGGCAGGAGATCACGCACTGTCCGCTCTGGCAGATTTCGCCGTCCTTGCAGGTGGTGTCACACTGACCACAGTGCATGCGGTCGGTTTGCAAGTCAAAACAGCCTCCTTTGCAGGCGGTCTGACCCGTGGGACAGCTCAAGGAGCAGGCTCCGTTGCCACAAACTTCACCTTGCTTGCATTGGGTTCCACAAGCGCCACAGTTTTCGCGATCGTTGCTGGTGTTGACGCAAACGCCGTTGCAGTCGGTTTGCCCTTTGGGGCAAGTGGCTTCCACACATTTGCCCTGATCACAGTAATGTTGGCGAGGGCAGTTTTTGGTCTCTGTGCCCCACTCAAAGCAACCGCGGGCGTTTTTAACACACGTTTTGTACTGACCTGGCAGAACGTCGGCCTGTGTCGTGCACTCCCAAGCACCTTCTTTGCACTGGGTGTCGGGACAATCAGGAACACATTGGTTCTCTTCGCACTTTTCAAACTCTTTGCACACAGCCCAGCCTTCACAGGTTCCCCACACGCCACCTTTGCACTGCTGGGTTCCTTTCACACAGGCTTTGCTATCCGTTGGAAGACATCCTTGCGTAGACCCCGGGGCACACTGCATGCACTTGTTGCCCACACAGGCCGAGAGGTTTTCGTCGGGGCAGTCTTCGTTCTTCAAACACTCAACACATCCCCCTGCCCCGTTGCACTTTTTGCCAGTGGGACAGTCTTTGTCCGTACCACAGACACACTTGTTGTCCTGGGTACACTTCTTTGTGGGACTCGTCTCACTCTGGCAGTGGGTGTCTTTCAAACAAGGCACGCACTTTCCCTGAGAAGAGTTGTTGTCCAACAGACATCTCTCGGGGCAATTTTCACACCCTGGGATGGAAACGGCCACCTCTCCACCACAACCCACAGCCAGAATGGCCAGGATGCCGATGGAGAGGAGGATACTCAATGAAAATCTAACTAGCCTCATGAAATACCTCATACATTTGATAAGAAAGTCGCGTAAGAAACACGTTCAGCTCCATAGTAATGGAAGCCACATCCACACACAAGCGACCCAAACAAGGAACACAAGGGTCCAAAGGACGAAGACCTTGCGTGAGAAGATCCCGGAAAGCTGCGAAACCCCTTCCAACCTTAGAATGAACCTCACCAATGGTTGAACCCATAAAAAGTATGGTATGTCTCATGACAGAATAAAAAAATGATGGGAACACAAACCCAAGAGTGTAACCCACAGGAGACATACATCATGAGCCAACGAGTGAATCTAACCTTCGAGAATGACATTGCGCTGGTCGAGTTAAACCGACCCGACAAGCGAAACGCGCTGGACATGGACATGTTCTACGGCCTGCGGGACACCATCAAAGCGCTCAAGAAAAAGCGAAGCTTGCGAGGCGTGCTGCTCAGCGGGCAAGGGGAAGACTTCTGCTCAGGCTTGGATATAAAGTCGGTGCTGAGCAACTCGCGCAACGGCTTGCGTTTGCTGTGGAAGTGGCTTCCGGGACAGCCCAACCTGGCCCAGTTTGTGAGCGCTGGCTTTCGTCAACTGCCCGTTCCTGTGGTCAGCGCACTCCATGGACGTTGTTGGGGAGGAGGCCTACAAATTGCGTTGGGCACCGACTTCCGCATTGCAACACCTGAGGCGTCCCTGTCGATCATGGAAGGCAAGTGGGGATTGATTCCAGATATGGGCGGGACACTCGCCCTCCGAGAGTGTATGTCCGCCGACCAGGCAATGTACCTCGCGATGACCGCGAAAGAGCTAACCGCTTCGGAAGCGCTTGACCTCCGCTTGCTCACTGAAGTCCATGAAACACCGCACGAGCGTGGCATGGAGATGCTGGAAGAGATCTGTCGCCGCTCCCCAGACAGCGTTGCAGCCGTCAAGAAACTCTACCAACGAGCCTGGCATCACAACGATCGCTCCATTCTTGCAAAGGAGACATGGTACCAACTGCGTATCCTCACAGGAAAGAATCAACGAATCGCAACCCAACGAGAACTGAAGCAGAACGACCGCCCCTACCAAGATCGCAAAAGTTGGTAAGACCGCTCTCCATCGTCCTAACAGGAGCATCCAATGAAAACCATTCGAGCCTTCTCTGTTCTGTTGTGTACAATGTTGCTGGTCCTTGCGATGGCCTGCTCTTCTGGACCCACCACGAACACAAACACGAACACGAACACCCAAAACCCATGCGCCGCTGGCACAGACTGTGCGTCCTGTTTGGCCATATCGCAATGCAATTGGACCGGTGATCAGTGCAGCCCAGAGTGCTTGCAAGACACCTCTTGTTTTGGACCTGGAAATTCTTCCGCTCCCTCCTGCCCCTGAGCCAAGGGATACAAGAGATGAACCCAAAAAGATTTACGTTGCAAACCCAACGGTGGATAATCCTTGTCTTTGTCCTGTGTGGTGTTGGTTTGGCGTGGAGTGGCTGCGGTCCAACGACCCTACCTCCAACAGAGACAACTCCGGACACTCTGGAACAAGAAGGTGGCGCAGAAAAGTCGGGAAGCACAGAAGAATCCACAGGTCCAGAGAATGTGGCGGATGTGACCGAGCCTTCCCCAGAAGAAGAACCCACCCCAGAGAACGACACCCTTGATGCTTCCGGCCCAGAGTCTAACGAAGAAACAGTCGAGCAACGGGCTGACAGCGAACCACCTCCTGAAAGCGAACCGGCCCCTGAAGTTCTAGCCAAAGACAATCCGCCTCCACAGGACGCCCCCAACGCCATTGCCTTGACTTGGTGGGAGTGCCATACCCAGCAAAACCAGCTGTCGTTGTCCGAGCAGGACTTCTGTGACAAGCACCACACCCAGGCGCCCAACACCGTCACCTTCAAGATACGCTGGATCTTTTTGTACAACAAAAGCAACCCAACCAACTGGATCCAACCGCGCTTGAAGATACTGAACGAACGATTTCGTCCGGCCAACATCACCTTTGAAACACACTCCATCACCCTTCTCAAGAATACGGTGCTGGCTCCCAACGGTGAGCATGACAACACACAAAGCTTCAAGCTCAAGGATCTCAAGAATGAGATGGTTGCTCTGCTCAAGCTACCCGCCAATACATCGGCCCAAGCCGCCCTGGACACGCTCAAACAACGTTTGTTGGACAATGGAGTGACCGCGTCGTCTGTCAACTCCATGACGCTCAACACAACCCTTAATAACAATGGATTCTTGTACCGAACGTCGCGTGTGTGGGAGAAGGAGATCAACATATTCGTCGCCAAGAAGCTGCTGGCAAGTGGAGGAAAAACGCCGGGAGGCTATGCAAGTCTGCCAGCCTTTGCTCCACACTCCGTGACCCGAGGCTCCATCCTGCTCAAAGAAGCATACCGCGAAGATGCGCTGGCCCATGAAGTCGGCCATTACTTTGGATTGGTCCACACGCAAGCCACACAAGAAACTCTGAACCTCGCCTCGCTCAATGCTTCAGCGTGCAAGACCTACCTACCCAACGGCGTTGCGAGCATGAAAACCGTACTGCAAAAGCAGCTGGGGAGTCAGTACAGCCAGCCCTTGGGCAAGCCCTTCTTATCGTACAAAGCAGCCACCACCACATGGAAAGACTACTACGCTCTACGCTGTGCCATTGGCCGACTCTATATCAGCTGGATCAACACGTTCCAAAAGCCTGACGTCAACGCACCGACCACATGGAAAAACTTTGCGACCTTTGGGGAGTTTGCACAGCATGTTCTGGATGGAAAGAAAGCCTACGAGAAGCTCTTTTCCAAGACGGTGAATGGCAAGACCTCCTTCAACTGCAAACTGGGTTCAACCTCAAAGGTTGTTGAGTGCACGTATGGCTCCAAAACGTACCTGGGAACGGACGCTCTCCTCAAAGACAGCATTGCCTTTCAAAGCGGAAAAGCAAGCAACCTCATGAGCTATCTGAACAACGCCACGAGCTTCCCCATCCGGCTGCTTGCCAAAGAACAAGCCACCATGTTGTTCTACCACATTGGAAGCCCTGACCGACTATCCCTCCGTAACTACGCCATCTCCCCATAAACAAAGGTTCGATACCACCCTTGCGTCATGGCCCAACCCGTTTGGCGCAAACGGATATTGATTTGTCGCGAATGAATGATCCAACCAGCAGTATCCTTGCTTACAATGGCATGTACACATTCCGACTCCCTTTCAAAGACACCCAAGGAGAGATTCATCATGTCCGCAGTGAAACCAGAGATTCAGTCCGTTCATTTTCCAGCTTTTCGCGGGTCCCTTCCGTCGCTCGCTGAAAAAACGGTAGTCATCACAGGAACAACATCAGGGACAGGAAACATCGCAGCCCGGACAAGCCTGGAGTTGGGTGCGAAAGTCTTGCTTTTGAATCGTGCATCGTCGCGTTCGCAAGCATCGCTGGAGCAATTGACTTCGGACTTTCCCCACGCTTCGCTGCATGCCGTTGAATGTGACCTGCAATCGTTTGCGTCGGTTCGAAAAGCGATCCAAGACGTGCATTCTCTTTGCCCTGAAGGCATAAATGTTCTCGCCAACAACGCTGGGGTGATGGCGCTGCCCGATGAAGCCACAGAAGATGGCTTTGATGTGCAGATTCAGACCAACCACCTCTCCCACTTTCTTCTGACCAAGGGACTGATGCCTCTGTTGGAGAAAGCTGCGGAGACTTCGGGAGAAGCACGGATTGTCAACCACTCTAGCGTGGCAAGAATGAGCCCATCCAAAAAGCTCAAACCTGAGTACTTTGAAAAGCGAGGCGGCAATTTGGGTGGGAACGGGGCCAGCATGTTCTTTGGAGGGGCGCGATGGAAACGCTACAACCAAAGCAAGCTGGCCAATTGCGCCTTCACAGCCGCGCTCCATCACAAGCTAACGGCATCGGGCTCCAAAGTTAAGGCGCTGGTTGCTCACCCAGGCCTGGCCAACACAAACCTCCAAACAACATCAGTGGAACAGGGAGGAATGGGGCGACTGTTTACCTCCTGGTTTATGAAGATGTCGCAATCCATGGAAGACGGCGCGATGGGCCTTTTGAGCTGTATGTTTCTCCCAGAGGCACAATCTGGAGAGTTTTACGGACCAGGCAAAGGAACGTTTGCGACCAAAGGGAAAGCCACCATGTTCCCGCTTGAACCCTTCTATAACAACGAACAAACCAGAGAGCTGCTCTGGTCCAAAAGCTGCGAGGCCATCGGAGAAAGCTTCGACATCTAGCTCGCGCTTCAAGAACCTGCCACCCCTTGCCTGCTCACCTCACAACGTCCTCTCCAGGTATTCACAACCCAAGAACCTCACCCTGTTCAATGTGTGCACCCATCCGAGCTTTCCAACGAGTCCACTCCTTCTGAAACCGTCACACCTCCGGCAGAACGAGGAAGTCTAGAAGCTGTCGCGACAGACTCCAATGACGGGGACACAAGCGAAGCCCAAAAAGAGCCGGCGTCGGCCAAAGAAGAGTCTCCCGCGGAGAAAGCGAACAAGGAAGAAGCTTCCCCCCAGGAAGATGCGGGCGAGCCTTTGCGAGAAGTTACGCCTGAACCCGAAGCTCCCGAAACAGGATCTCCTCCACCCACCTGGGGAAATTTCACCCGATGCCAGGGTCGCTGGGTACTCACCACAGAAGATCCCAAACATTGCGGTGGCTGTGGCATTCAATGCAGCAACGGTCAGCGTTGTTGTGGAGGCATTTGCGGTGCAGGCAGCCAAGAAGTCTGCAATGGGAAAGACGATGACTGTGATGGAGCCATCGATGAAGAAACCACCCAATGCGTCGCAGTATACGCAGGGTTGGACTTAGCCGAAGAAGGCCCAGCCATGTGGACCCCGCTCAGTGGCCCCATGGGACTCACACTCGACTCAAGCGGCAATCTGTACATCGCCGAACGCAATCGTTTTCGGGTGAGAAAGTTAAGTCCTGATGGGATACTGACCACGCTCGCCGGCTCCGGAAGTTATTCCATCGACGGAATCACAGATGGCCTCAAGGTCGTGCCGAGCCTGGCGAATTTTCAGGGTCCAATTATCCTTCGCTTGGACGCCTCCGAGAAAAACTTAAAGGTGATACAGAGCGTTCACAACACGGTCTGGAACATACACCTTGACCCTGTGCAAGCGAATGCCCGGGTCTCTGGAATCGCTCTACCATCCGCAGTCATTGACTTGGTCTACCTTACCCCTAGCACCGTTTACTATTCGTCCTTTGCAGGCAGCACAGTCTACAAGTACGAGTGGAACACACGGAAAGCAACCCGTTACGCTGGCGGCGCAGGACCCAACTTTGACGGCAAACGCTTGGACATTCGATTTGGCCTCATCACAGGTATGGAGTTCAACAACAAAGGTGAGTTGTTCTTAATCGATGATAGGTACTTCTCTATCAAAAAGATCGACACCAGCGACACAGTCGCTACCTATGCAGGACGTGGCTTTGAAGGCAACCTGAACGGCCCTCGCTCACAAGCGTTGTTCTCGGACATATCCACGATACTATTTGATGGACAAGGTGGCATGTTTGTGCTGGACAGCGGTAACTCCCAGGTAAGAAAGATCGACGCAACAGGACAGGTCTTTATCTACGCTGGAGACCTTGAGGGATACAAAGACGGGAAGTTACGGGACGCCCGATTCTTCTACCCCACAGGACTCGCCCAAGACAAACAGGGTAACTTGTATGTTGCAGACACAGGCAACCTACGGATCCGGAAGATAGACCCGCAAGGAGTAGTCTCCACCATCGCCGGAGCGACCCGCTTTCGCAACGGAGCCTGGCACGAGACCCAACTGAACGAGCCCAAAGGATTGGCCTTCGACAGCAAAGGAAACTTGTACGTTGCGGACGCCGCCAACCATCGGATTGTTGTGTTCGACACCAAAGGCAACAGCCGCATTCTCCTTGGCTCTGGTGGCCAACGGATGCTCCGTATCCGCTCTCGGTTCGTTCAACCTGGCGTTCAAAAGCGAAAGAGCTTCCACCTATACAACCCGGTCGACATCGCAGTAAGCCCCTCTGATACTGTAGCCATGACCCAACAGTTTGACTCCAAACTTCTCTTGGTAGAGCCCAATGGAAAGGAGTTTTTTTGGGGCAACTCGACATCAAGCGCGGGATACGACGGCTCATACACGGTAGCATCCTTCCGGTCTCCAGAAGGGTTGACCTATCTGAAAGATGGTCGGTTGTTGATCGCAGATACTGCAGCCCACAGGATCCGAATCATCAACGCAACCAACGACAAAGTGTCTACACTCGCAGGCACAGGAGCGGCAGGAAAGCTCGATGGGGAGGCCAAGAAGGCAACCTTGAACGAACCCAAAGGCTTGCTTGTGGACGAAGCTCGCAAACGAGTCTATATCGTCGACACAGGCAACCACTTGATTCGCATGTATGACTTTGCAACCGACAAAGTAAGCTTGTGGGCAGGAACAAAAGAAGGGTACACGGACGGTTCAGCACAGCAAGCAGCCTTCCGCTCCCCCATTGGGTTAAGTTGGGGCCCCAACCAAAAAGACATTTACGTCGCAGACACAGGCAACCACTGCATCCGTAAGATCACCCTCGATGCGCAGGGAAAAGCCGACCAAGTGTCTACATTCTTGGGAGATGGTTTGCCAGGAAGCCGCTCTGGAACAACCAAGCAAGTACGATTTCGAAGCCCCACCCACCTTCGATGGGGGCCGGACAAGAAGCTATACATCAGCGACACAGGAAATCATCTCCTCCGCATCTTTACACCCTAATATTCGGCGTATTGATTCTTTTGAACATAGCTCGAAAACATTCGCTGAAAGAGTTGACTCACCAGAATGCGATTGGGGTCTAGCTGGTCTTTCAACTGCTTCCATTCTTGCAGTCCTTCGATGTACATCTCTTCGAGAACATCGGGTTCTACAAAAACATTCTTCACAAGATGGACGCGTCCTCCGACAGCAGCACAGTCTTGCGATAGCTCTTGTAGCATCTTAATTAAGGCTGGAAGTTTGGCTTTTCCAAACTCCTGGAAGGACAATGTGATTGCCAGACCATCCATGTCCCTCGTCGCTGAAAGAGCAATCGAGTCTTTGGGGAGAGTGAGCATGTCAATCAAGCTTGGACTGAAGCGGGTGTTGTGTAACGCTTCAAACACAGAGTCCATAAACTGAAGAGAAGCCCGGTAAGGGTTTTCCTTGTGATCGATCGGCAACACAAAAGTCTGTTGGGGGCAGATGGTTTCAAGGCCAACCCGGCCGAGAAGTTGCCGAGCCGTTCGGTTGCCTTCCATCGAAAACAAGGTGTCGGGGATTCTATCGATGTAGGGCTGGGTTCGTCGCTTCCAATCGTTGTGTAGCTTCTTCCAAAACAAGTTACCCACGCCAGGAGCCATCACAACCATATTGCCCATGATGTTCTGGATGGTCTTGGGTGTATGAAAGATAAAGGGAGAACGCTTTGAAGTAGAAGGAACATACTCTTTCTCAATCAAGCATCCGTATCCATCGTTGTGCAACACACCCAAAGGACTAGGCTTGGGTAGCGTCTTGTAGCCGAACCAGGGTTCGCGTTTGTCCCGATGTTCCTTGTGATTGGCATGGTGCGCATCAATCAATTGTCGGATAAGATGTTCCGTGGAAGGTGCATGGTTCACAGTGGTTTGCACATTGGCAGGTCCATCGAAGGGAAAGGACAACAGCCGATGCTGCACTTCCGTCACAAGACCTAAGGAGCCAAGCCCCCCAACCACGCCATAAAACAAAGCGTCTTGTTCGGCGCTGGTGCCTGGCCCAGGCCGTAGAACCTCTTGCTTCTCACCGTCGGGAGTCAGCAGAACAAACGACTCAACTCCGTTGGACTCTTTCCCAAGAATCGGACTAAATTGGCACAAACAATTGGCGCTTAACGTACCACCCAACGTAGCCCACTCTGTGTTGGGAACTACGCCAGGAACCATATCGAGAGGTTGCGAGCATCGCCATACATCCGGCCAAGTGGCAGTGGTCGTGGCTCGGAACGAATGAGGCTTCAGAGGATACACCACCTTGGGCAGGCGAAGTTGAGCCACCCATTCTCGCCCTTGTGCCTGGTCATGAAGAGAATTTCCTCCCCCTCGAAAGACAACCCGACGACCTTCTCTCTGTGCGCTTTGAAAAAGCTGTTGCGCCTCTTCCACACGATGGATCGAATACACGGACGCGTTGTGAGAGATAACATTGCTGTAATTGTCGAGGGTCGTAGGATGAGGAATCATTGGATTGTACATGGTCTTAACTTTCATCCTTGTCTCTTCCGACAATGTTGGGTTACCGCTTGCGAACAGGAAGTGCAAAGCTAGGTCGCTGGAGACCCCTCTCTTTGACAAACAGCACCATCAAGAGCGAGTGCATCCCAACATCAAAAGCCTTTCGGCCCCAGCCCGACGGACGCAACCAGCGGTCCGGTGGGCCCAATTGACGGAGAACCTTACGAGTCGTAGCAAGCTCATCGGGTGTTGACTGCAACCCCAAAAAGCGAGAGACTTTGGGACCCACCATGCACTCGATCGCTGCCGAAGCATAAGGTTTCATCCTCTCCAGTGGAGCCATGCCCTGCAACGCCTCCATCCAAGATTCAATCAGGACTTGTCCTTCCGGAGACTCACCAAACTGCTGCTCTTCCATTCTGGCCTGATTCTTCGTCGCAGTCGCAATGTTCGTACTGATGAACTTGGGTTGAATCCCCAGCCACTCTCCCACGGCCTGCCACCTGTAGTAGAAGTCTTCCCTGTCCGCGTCTGAGATCTCTGCCCCTAACTCCCTTAAGCCGTCCAACACAAGAATGCTGAAGCCATACAAGGTGCCGATCATCTCTTGCTGGTTGATCGGGACTCCCCAAGCTTCCTTGTCCCAGCACCCCGACCGCAAGATCATGGTCCGCACCGCCGCGTGCAACAACCTCACTTTTTGGCAGCTTCTCCAGCCATAACCCTCGGGGGTAAAACAATGAGGGTGCATCACATCAAAGAACATTTGCGCGGTCTCTGCGCTGCGGCGTTGAGCGTCGTCTTTGAGTCGTTGGGTTGAAACCAGCACCTTCATCGCATTTCGCGCAGCATACAGATAAGGCATCGTCGCAAGCTGCAAGACGAGAGTGGTATGGAAGCTGTACCTTCGATGCACCCTCGCTCCGTTTCTCAATCGTTCTTCGTCCCAACCTCCGCGAGACTTCCCGACATCTCGCCCTTTTCCTAAGAAATCGATCATTGCAGAAGGCAACGACCTCCTTGACTCGGAACGAAGCCAGTCTTTGCCTTGATGAAGCTCGGCCATCGCTCGGTTGAACGATTCAACGTGGGCGCCACCTTGGGAGTACAACTCTTCAACCAAGGCATCCGCTTCAGGGTCGCCCGTTTGCTTCATTTGAAGAAGTGTTTGGGATGTATAAAAGCCGTCTGCGTCAAAGATGTACGAGTTGGTGGGCAACGATGGCGTGGGGGCATACTTGAGTTCATGGTGCTGGAGCGTCCGAACAACAGGCTGCTGCATAGCTCAATCTCTCCGACCCAAGGCCACGATAGCGGCGCATACTCGGGCTGGTTACGTTCAAGGTTGAAATCCAAATGCAATGCAAATGTGACAAGAAAATTGTCTGTTGTTAGAGACTCGTCCGGCCTATTCCAAAAGTGACAAGACACCCAAAAAATTTTTGAAGAAGTTCAACGCAACCCCTCAGACCTCACGAACCTGTGAAGATAGAGGCGTGAGTCGTCGAGATGGTTTTCTCATTTGGAACAAATTGTTGGCTTCGCATAGGGTTGCGAAGAAGCCAATGTTCAAGGACGCTTAATGTCGTAGCGTTTCATGCGATTGTACAAAGAACCCTGCGACAAACCAAGCTGCTTGGCAGTGTTCGTGACATTCCAGAGATTTTGGTGCAACGCTGCTTCCAGGAGTTCCTTCTCGTACTGTTCCATTTGCTCTTTGAGGGAAAGCTCTGAGGAGAAGCCGGTCATTTCCTGCGTTTCTGATTCTACCGGAGGAGGAGCAGACCAACTCGACTGGGCAAGCTGCCGGAGCAATTCATGCAAAGAAGACTCTTCCGGTTCTTCGGAAGGCTCTTGGGTTTCGATAGGCGACAGATAGATCTCGTCAGGCCCCAGCCAAAGAACATCAGCGGGCTCGGCCAACGCAACGGCCCGCTCCAGAGTGTTTTGCAGCTGCCGAATGTTGCCTGGCCACAAATATTGAAGCATTAACTCCATCGCTTCAGGTGTCACACGACACGCTTGGTCAGGGCTGATCGAATGTAGGATGTGCTCGACAAGCCGGGGCAGGTCCTCCATCCGTTCACGCAACGAAGGAACGTGAAGTTCGACCGCTGCAATGCGGTAATACAGGTCGCGGCGAAAGTCCCCTTTTTGCATCGCACGCTTAAGGTCTTTGTGTGTGGCTGTGATCAACCGGAAGTCTGTTGAGATTTCCTGTGCGCTTCCTAGCCGGCGTACTTTCTTCCTCTCCAACACATCCAAGAACTTGGGCTGCAGTTCAATCGGTAGATCGGCAATTTCATCCAGGAACAAGGTACCTCCGTGCGCCTGCTCCAGGAAGCCTTTGTGTTGCTGAATCGCACCTGTGAATGCGCCCTTTTCATAACCCAGGAACAAGGCCTCCACCAACGAAGACGGCAACGCTCCGCAGTTCACCACAACAAAAGGACCCTCAGCGCGGTGGCTTTGCTGGTGCAAGATGTCTGCGATTGTGGTCTTTCCCGTCCCCGTTTCTCCCGTCAAGATGGTGGCGATATCGCGTTTTCCAAGGCGAGCAATCATCGAGAAGATCCGACGCATGCTTTCGCTCTGTCCAACAATTTTTTCGGTGGGGTCGCTGTAGGCAATTTCTACTTTCTGGGGAGCGCTTCGTTGCCGCAGCTCCAACACAGAGTTCCCCAGGCGAATACGGCCCCCTGGAAGAACATACCCTGTAAGGATCTGACTCTCTCCAACAAAGATACCGTTGCGACTTCCCAAGTCCCGGATCCGAACCCCACGAGCCTCAAGCCAGCATTCACAGTGTTCACTGCTGACACCTTTGTCCTTCGCGAGGGAGAGGTCGCACCACTCTTTGCGACCGATTCGAATCATCTCTTTGTCCACAGGACATCGGTCGCCTTTGTGAGGCCCTTCCACAACCACAAACGCCAGTTCATCGAAGATGCGCCACTCTCTGTGGGAGAAGAACTCTGTTGTTTCGGCTTTGTGTTTGCGCTTCATCCAATCAGGGCCTCATTCAACAAGCAGGAACGTATTGCGAGAATCACCGGGGGTGAATCGTACAGGAACGCTCGGAGAACGTCGAGGAAAGAACAGGTACAACAGCAAGCCTGACACGGCAGCGGCCCCACCCACACCGACCATAACCCAACCCGCAGTCCATTGTTGCTGGGCCTGTCCTTCCAAAGCCTGAAGTTTTTGACTTTCGCCTACGGTACGATCATTCGCGTCTTTGTTAATGATGGTTTGGTACAAGGTGTTCCGATCCTCGTGAGTCTGCTGCGACAACCCCACAAAGACTCCCCCGAGAGCGGCCCCCACAAGGCCCACACCCACGGTTGTCCATGAAGCAGCGCGAACTCCCAAAGGCAGCTCAGGCTTTGTAGGCTTGGGAGGAGGAGCTTGCACCGTCTGTCGAACATCGGGTCTTTTGGACAGCCGATGCAGCTTAATGTGCAAGGCGGCAGGCTGAAACGGTTGCAACGCGATGGTACGAGACAAGACAATCCCACGTCCCGCCTTGATCACCACAACATACCGGCCAGGACGGACACGTTGACGCCAGGAACCTTTCCCAGACGCCACAAATTGATAGCCCGTAATGGAGATGTCTGCAGTCGGCTCACTTGTGGTAACCACCAACGGAGCGTACCCAATTTTACGCTGCGTGTCCTGCAAAAGGACCTGGACATAGCGCTTCTTTGTCGGAGAATCGTAGTATCCCTTCTTCAAGTAACGACGCAGGTACAAGCTTGCTTTCTCACGAAAGTATGCAGCTTGTGCCAAGCGCTTGTCTTGGGCAGCAGCCTTTCTCCACGACAGGGCAGAGTTAAGGACAAGGTCACCGACCACGTCCTTGGATGCCTCAGGCGTCCCGCTCGTACGCTCGACCAACGAAGCAAAACACTCCGCCGCCTTCACATACTTTTTGGCATAGAACCATTGCTGGCAAAGCTCCTTCGAGGCCAGCGCCTGTGAAGCACCCAACAGCAAGCTCAACCAAGCGACCAAAAGAGTTATCGAAGCGTTTGCATACATGAGTAGTTCTGCCCAAACAACATATCCATGGTAAAGGGGCGCAACTTCCAACGAAGCTTTCGTGCTCTCGTTGCGATAGAATGAGAGCAAGGGTGGTATCCGTCGGCTTTGACCTTAACCTTGACCTCGCCTTGGCGAGGAACCTTCAAACAGAACGAGCTGCCTCTCCGCCTTGCACGGCAAGAAGCACATGACGCAAAAGAGATCGTTAGCTTCTTGCACGCCGGCCGGAGACATACACCCAGGACCCAACGCTGCTTCGATGAAAGACTACCACAAGGATGAAGCCGCTGGGAACGACGCCTCACCACAACACGTCGCCGCCTCCGTCGCAGGAGCCGACGTTTCCTTCGTTTTCGTCGAATACGTCGACGCGTTGGAGGAGCGGATGGTCGCGAGCGCAGGGGGCGTTGACGTACAGGAGGTTCTGTCGTTTGGGGAGACGCCTCTGGCACAGAAGAGGCTCTCACATCCGGCCTCTCACGATGCAAGAGAGTCAACCCTGTCCCTCCATCACGGGATCCAGAGCGAACTGGAGCAACCACAGGCTGCGTACGCGAAGACACGCCCGACGAAGTAGACGTCCTGCCCACATGTTGCCAAACGTACACAAAGAAAGCAACAAAACCCAAAAGAACGCCCAAGGCAACCACTCCCAGCAGGCGCCCTCTCCCATTCGCAGAGAGCGTAGGCTCTTGCTCTTCATTGGCCCTCGGTACGTGATAGGACTGGGAAAAAGAAGGAGGCAAAGAACCTGAAGCCCAAGAAGGAGAGGAGGACAAGGCAGGCAGCTCGACAGACGCTGTATGTTCTGCATGATCAAGGACGTCAACAACACCCGGCCAGTCTTTCCAAGCCTCCAACCTTTGCCAAAAGGACTCCACGGAAGGATAACGCTGCTTTGGATCTTTCTGAAGAGCCTTTCGGAGCGCCCAATCCAAGAACTCAGGGTAGTGAACGTCAGGTCGACGGCTGTGAAGAGGTTCAGGGTTCTGGTAGACGTGAAGGTGCCCCAAAGTACCCGCAGGAACGTTGGCATCCCCAAACAAGCGCGTACGCGTGACAAGCTCGTACAAAATAACACCCAACGTGTAAATATCAGCCGAAGCCCCCACATGCTGCTGCAAAACCTGCTCTGGAGCCATGTAGTGCAAGGTCCCAAACGTTCCCTGTGTGTCCGCCGACATCATGGATGTTGCGATGGACTTGGCCAGGCCAAAATCCAGAACCTTAACGTGAGTTGGATCGCCTTGGTGCTCGACCAAAAAGATGTTGGCAGGCTTAAGATCTCGGTGGATGATGGCTTGGGAGTGTGCCGCCTGCACGGCATAACACAGCTGGCCAAAGATACGAAAGATCTGATGGAACGGGAGAGGCGCGTCCTGGTTAAGCCACTCCCGTAGAGATTGACCCTGCAGGTATTCCATAGCATAGAACAAACCCAGCCCTGTCTCTTCCCCATGCCCCAGAATTTGTACAATGTGCTCGTTCCCTTCGGACAGCTGGGTTGTCAGCTTTATCTCTCGGACAAAGTGACGGCGTACCTGCAAGTCGTCCGATAACTCTGCGCGCAGGACCTTGACGGCAACATCCTGGCGTTCTTGCAGGTCGAACCCGAGGTAAACAACGCCAAACCCTCCAGCAGCCAGGCGCTTTCGCAATCGAAAACGCCCCCCCACAACCATAAGCGGAAACCGACAAGCCTGGCAAAAGGCTTGCGACTCAGCGGCCTGTTTGGCTCCACACTGAGGACAGCTCATGCTGTTGTGAGAAAGAAAGTTATCTGTATCCATGAACGTTGGCCTGGTTGAAGAAACGAGTCACATCGGGTTCGCCAAGATAACACATCACTCAAATAGCTCCGTCCTTGACGCTTGTCGATGCTACCTGCTATCGTTGCACTTCAGTGGAAACTCCCACATTTGGAGAGTAGAAGTGCTTCAGTGGCAAAGAGTTTTTCGATATGTTCTGTGGATAACTGTGACGTGCATCACAAGTAGTTGCCTACCCACTTTTGACTACGCAGGCATCGCTTGTGACGACGACTCCGTATGCGGCAATCTCATCTGCCTGGAAGGTCTTTGCCGAAACCCAGATGAGATCATCGTCACTAGCATGAACGGTGATGGCCTGCAAGCGCCCCCCACCTATCCCAACCCGTTACAGCGCCCGAAAGAAGGCAAAGAAGCCACCCGCCGCTTTCGAAAAACATGGCGCATCCAAGGGCACAACCTCCACCGCCTCACGGGTCTCAAGCTCAAAACCAAACAAGCCCCACGCATCGAATACACGGCCAAGGATGGCCTCGCCTTATCAGGCAACAACCCCAAGGAGAGAGTTGTTATGCTACCCAAGAACCTTGTCGCTGGAATGTTTGTCCTTATCGGCCTGGTAGGCAACACGGAAGTCGCTCTCGGTGAAGTGTTCATCCTGCAAGGGGAAGGCTGCAAAATCACACAAAGCCAAGGTAGCAAGCTAACCATCCGCTGTGGTGTAACAGAGAGCACCATCGAAGGCCCCACAGGCTCGGGGCTAAGCACCAAAGAGAAAGAGTACCTTAACGCGTTGCAGGAAACGGTCAAGGTGGATCCTACTGCAAGGAAAGTAACCTTCGATAATGTCAACGTACACATCGAAAATGGACTACAAAAGACAGCGTCCGTCAACGGCCGAGGCAACCTCATTGTGGGATACCATGAGACAGGCGGACAATCCCGAACCCGCACAGGCTCACACAATATCATTCTAGGTCCCGAACACTCCTACAGTAGCTATGGAAGCTTTGTGGCCGGAAAAAACAACCAGTCCACAGGCGCACACGCCTCCGTTCTTGGAGGACAAGACAACCTCGCAGAGGGAGAAATGAGCACGGTTGTGGGTGGCAACCTCAACAAAACCTACGGCCCAGAGAGCAGCATCCTGGGAGGCCAAAACAACCAGACCGGCGCGCCCAAAGACAAATTCAGCGGTCAATACGGAGCCGTGTCAGGCGGCGAAAGAAACATTGCCGTGGGTCTCTTCTCCAGCGTCTCCGGCGGAATCCAGAACGTCGCCGAAGGTATCGACTCCTCCGTCAGCGGGGGGGAGCAGAACACTGCCTGGTCTGTTGCAAGCTCTGTCACAGGAGGTTTGAACAACGACGCTGGGAGTGCGTCCAATCGCCAAGAGACAAGCCACGCCACAGTCAACGGCGGCCGCAACAACATCATCTACGCCAAGTTCGCTGTCATTAATGGCGGCTTTACCAACAAAGTAACGGGAACCTATGGCTCCGTACACGGAGGCTCCCAAAACGAAGCCTCGGGAGAAGCCTCTACCGTGGTAGGCGGAAATGGAAACAAAGCCACCCAAAAAGAGGCCACAGCTTTGGGAGGAAACCTCAACCAGGCAACGTCCGAACATGCGACAGTTTTGGGAGGAAAAGGAAACAAGGCGACAGCCACCTCCAGCACAGTGATGGGTGGAGAAAGCAACACAGTGTCCACCCCGTTCGCCACCCTCCTTGGAGGGAAAAGTAGGACCTTAAACACAACCAACTCACACACGTGCAACACGATGTGCCCCTGAGAGGTTTGCAATGTGGCAGAACCCAAAAAGGCGGCTGCGAGCGCTCTGTGTATGGGCTCTCGCCATGCTATTTAGCAGCTGTCTCAACCCTCTCGACTACCAGGGGATAGCATGCCTGGATAACTCGGTGTGCGGTGGGTTGAAGTGTCTGGAAGGATACTGTGGAGGCATCACCCGACAGGACAATGTGGTGATAACCAGCATCAATGGCACGGGCAGTGTAAGTGCTCCTACGTACCCTGACGCCCAGCCCCGACCGCAGGGAGCGCAAGAGGCCACCCATCGATTTCACACGTCATGGGTGCTGAAAGGCAGCCACCTCGATCGCCTCCAAGAGGTCCGGCTCCAATCCAAATCCAATCCCCAAATTCGATACGAGAAGCAGGATGGCCTCCTCCTACAGGAAGGCTCCGCAGCGGAGAGAGAAGTGATGTTACCCAAGAATCTCATGGCAGGAATGTTTGTGTTGCTAGGCGTCATTGGAACAACCGAAGTGGCTTTGGCTGATGTGTTTGTCCTTCAAGGAGAAGGATGCAAGGTTGCCAAGAACACCAACGGTGACACGGTCATCACATGTGGCAAAACAGAATCCACCATCAAAAAAGAAACCAACACCACAGGTTCGGGGATCTCCGCCGAGTTAAAAGCGTACCTGGAAACTCTCCAAAGCATGCTCAAGTTGGATAGCATCAACCAAAAGGCAACCTTTCACAAAGTGAACGTCCACATTGAAAACGGTGAGGGAACAACAAGCACCCAAAACGGCCAAGGCAACCTTATCATCGGCTACAACGAGCGTAACGACTCGCAACCCAAGCGCACAGGCTCTCACAATGTCGTGGTAGGACCAGGCCACTCCTACGACAGCTATGGAGGACTTGTCGCAGGAAAAGACAACCACCTCTTCGCCAAACATGCGTCTGTTCTGGGAGGTCACAACAACGTGGTGAGAGGCGAAAACAGCAGCATTTTGGGTGGAGGAAAGAACGGCGCCTCTGGAACAGCCGACTGCATCGTAGGTGGAGAATTAAACGATGCAGGGGCCCAATCCAGCTACAAGGTTATTGTAGGAGGCTTAGGCAACCAGGCGATCGGTAGGGACTCTGTCGTAGCGGGCGGGGAGAACGGTGTGGCATGGTCACCATTCAGCAGCGTCTTTGGAGGATTTCGGAACGAAGCCGGCTCCTCAAAGAGCACGAACGGAACCAACGCCACGGTATGTGGCGGCTTCTTAAACAAAGCGACAGGCCAAAACTCCGTCGTCTGTGGAGGTTCAACCAACCAGGCATCCAGCAAAGAGAGTACGGTCGTGGGTGGAAAGCAAAACACAGCGTCAGGCCAGGGAAGTGTCGCAATTGGAGGAGAAGGGAACACCACATCACCCAATTACAGCGCTCTCCTTGGAGGAAAAAGTCGCTCCCTGAGCACCGATGCCCACTCTTGCAACGCAACGTGTCCCTGACCCAGAAGCAACCCGCCCTTCCCTACCATCTCTCAAGCGGAGAGGTCATGAGGTTGGTCACGAAGATCTCTTAAGAAGCTATCGAATGCCTGGGTGTCCTTTTGTAAGATCTTGGACACAGAGCTTTGCAGTCGATTGACCTCCTCTTGCTCCAGATCTTTCGCTGTGACCACAATGACAGGCGTGTTTTCGTACTCTTTGAGTTGCCGAACCTCTTGCATGAAGGTGAAGCCATCCATCTCTGGCATCATCAAGTCGAGAACGATCAAATCCGGCGAGAGCTTCTGGCTTTGCAGCAAGGTTAATGCTTCCAAGCCGTTCACAGCCTCACGAACCTCACAGTCGTGCTTGAGAAGAGTCCGCCGGAAGAGATCTCGCATGGCCTCATCGTCGTCCACAATCAAGACGGAGAAGTTGCTCTGGGAGCCTTTGTAGCGAGACAAGATGGCATTGAGGCGCGAGGAATCAACAGGCTTAATCAGGTACTCAGCCGCACCCATCGTGTACCCTTTGATGGTTTCGTCCAGCACGCTGACCATAACAACAGGAATGGCCGACAGATCCTCTTCTTCCTTAATCTTAGCAAGCACCTGCCAACCGTCCATGATCGGCATGTTGATATCCAGGAAGATGGCCGCGGGTTGCAGCTCCCGAGCGATCCGAATACCCTCAGGTCCGCGAGAGGATGTCACGACATGGAAGCCCTCTTTCGACAGCGCCCGCGTCATCAGATCAACATCGGTGGGGTCATCGTCGATCACAAGGATGGTTTGGGACGTGTTGTGATGGGTGGCGTGGATGTGAGCCACCAGCTCTTCAGTGCTGCCAATGTCCCAATCCTGATCCGACTCAATCATGCCTGGAATCCGTACCGTAAAAACCGAGCCTTCACCAAGCTCACTCTCCACTCCAACGCTTCCACCCATGAGCTTGCAAAAGCTCTCCACCAAAGCCAGCCCCAAACCTGTTCCACCAAAACGCTTCGAGATTGAGGACTCAGCCTGGGAGAACTTCTGAAACAAACGCTCCACCTGCTCAGGTGACATACCAATGCCAGTGTCTCTCACGGTGAACACCAACCAGGACTCGTCGTCCTCCACTTCGTCTTGTATCGTGAGGAACACCTCTCCTTCTTCCGTAAACTTAAACGAATTGGAGAGCAGGTTCAGCAAGATCTGGCGGAGGCGAACCACATCACCTTGGAAGCGTCGGCCCTCTTCAATCTGAACATCGACCGAAAAGGCGTTGTTGTTGGCTTCACTGAGAGGCGTCGCTGTATCAAGGACAGTGGACATCACATCGTCGATCAAGAAAGGCTCAATGTGGAGCTCCATCCGGCCCGCTTCAATCTTTGACAGATCCAAGACATCGTTGATCAAGCTCAACAAGTGCTTCCCAGCGACATGAATGCGCTTTAGATCGGGGACAATGTCGTCGTAACCCAGATCCTCAGCTTCTTCCATCAGGAAGTCACTGTAACCAATCACTGCGTTGAGAGGAGTGCGCATCTCATGGCTCATGTTGGCCAAGAACTCACTCTTCGCGCGGTTGGCGCCCTCAGCCTGGTGCCGAGCCTCTTCCAGGTTTTGGTTGGTTGTCTCCAAGATCACGTTGTTTTCTTGCAGCTTGGCCAGCGCAACATTCAGCTGTTGAAACGCTTCGCTTTTTGCGCTTTCGTACAACAAAGCCAGCAACGCCGACGCGCTGATCAACGCCAGCAGATAAATGAAGTAGAGAACTTGCTTGTCGCCAAACTGCTGGGGTTTCACCAATTGAATGTTCATCTTGGACAGGACAAACAACGCGGTGATAAAGACCAGTGAGATGGAGGTCCACAGAAGCCCACCCCGCTTGCCCGTAAGGAACACTGCGAGCAAGGGGAAGGTGATGTACCCAACAAGGGTATACGAACCAAATCCACCATCCAACACCACGATCGCACCCAGCCCCGCAAACAACGCTCCCAACAACAAGTTGGTGACGATCGCCAACGAGCGAGTCTGACGAAACAGAAACAAGGTCGCCACAAGCACTACCTCTGTGGTGACATTGATCAACGCCATCTTCCAGTTGCCGCGAACAAAGTCGGCCAGCATAAATACAAGGCCCAATGCCAGGAGAAAGAACAAAAAGGAAACCACAACCACGGAACGTCGCAGAGCTTCCACCTGACTTTTTTCGCGAAATTCTTCAGGTATCCAATAGTTCAACACACGACTCATTAATGGTCCTCCTTGGGACTACTCCTTTGATGAAGTCTTATCCAACTGCACATCACTATCTCTTTGTCTTCGTTATCGACGATAGCTACTCCGCCGAACCTACCTTCCTCCAAACTCTTAAACCCCGGTACGACATCGTGAATGACCTGTCATCACAGCAACATCCTTTGTCTACCGCCAGAGTCATCCAAAGGACTACAAGAACAAAACCCTTCGAATATTTTTGCTTGATTTCTTACGATAGCTACACTAGTCTTGAACTAGAGATAGTAGTAGAAAGTTCAAGAAGGTTCAAGATTTCTCCAATAGCTTCTCCAGCGATATTGTTGTTTCTGAAACTCATTTTTATGTGTGACAAGTAGATTCTCCGTGCAGAGAGGAAAGCGCTCTTCGAGAAGACGTCGCTCGACGTCGAGATTTATCAAGAGCAAGCCAAGGACAGAGAAAACGCAAGGCCACCCGAGCGCCTTCGCGTTGGCCCAACTAGGAAAGGAACAACCATGGAATTTTCTGAGTATTTGGCAACCGTTGAAGCGATGCACCTCGACGGGCAGAAACGAGGTCTCTTCTTTCAGGTCTGTGATGACTCCCAACTGGAGGGTCGAACCATTGCCCTGGATGGCAAGCCGCTGGTCTCATTCTCATCGTGTTCGTATTTGGGGTTGGAACTGCACCCCAAGCTGATCGAAGGGGCGCAGGTCGCAGCCGCCCGTTATGGAACACAGTTTTCGTCATCTCGAGGTTACATCTCAGCAGCCCCCTACCTTGAGTTGGAAGAGAAGCTCTCCGAGATCATGGGAGGGCACGCCCTCGTCACCTCCACCACAACATTGGGACACCAATCGACGCTCATGACTCTCGCAACGGAGCATGACGCCATTGTCCTCGACCACCAAGTTCACCACAGCGTCCACCTCGCAGCCAATCTGGCTCGTGCCAACGGCGCAACGGTCAAGATTGTCCGGCACGGTCAGCTTGATCGAGGCTACGATCTACTCAAAGAGTTGTCCCGTACACACGAGAATGTCTGGTTCGCTTGCGATGGTGTGTTCAGCATGTTTGGCGACCTCGCACCCTTCGGCATTCTAGAGGACTTTCTCGCGATCGCTCCCAACATCCGACTGTATGTGGATGACGCCCATGGAATGAGCTGGACAGGAAAGTATGGACGCGGCTGCTTCCTCTCCCATATGCCCCTCCAAGATCGAATTGTTGTCGCCGTTTCGCTATGCAAAGCCTTCGGCGCAGGTGGGGCTTGTGTTGTCTTCGCCAGAGAGGAAGAACGGGAACGAGTGCGGATGTGTGGAGGTCCCCAATTGTTCTCGGGACCGATGCAACCTCCTATGTTGGGGGCCAGCCTTGCCTCAGCTCGCATTCACTTAACCGATGAATTGGTCACCTTGCAAGATCAGCTTCGCGAGAGAATCTTGTATGTGAATCAGGCCATTGAGGAGAATGGACTTCCCTTGTTGGTCCGCAACGAAGCCCCCATTATCTTTGTGCCCATGGGAGCACCCAAAGTCGCCTGTACTGTCGCAGAACGTATGAGACAAGACGGCCACTTTATCAACGTTTCCATGTATCCAGCTGTCCCCCTGAAACGCTCAGGGATTCGGATCGCATTGACCTCCCTCCACACGATGGAAGAGATCGATGGGATGCTTAGTTCTTTGGTCCGCCACGCCTATGACGTGATGGAAGAAGAGTCCCTCTCTCCAGCAACCATTGATGAGGTCTTCCGAAACGCAGTCCCCTCCGAGTCCAAAAGCGGCCAGTCGTACCGCTCAAGTCACGAGTTGGTGGCGTTTGCTGGGATTGACCTGCACAAAGAAGAGTCAGAAGCTTCCCATTCATCCTCAAGCAGCGGGAAAGAAGCGGACCACGAACTTGCTGCTCCGACCGCAAAATCTGCGGTCGAGTTAACTGTAAGCCACCACACCACCATTTATGATGTTGGCCCCAAAATGTGGGACCGGACCTTGGGAACGGAAGGCTCCTGCAGTTGGAACGCGATGGTGGCCTGGGAAAAGATCTTCAAGAACCATCCTGATCCTGCACACCGATGGGAGTTCCACTACATCGTTGTCAAGAACCACAAGGGCAAACCTGTGGCCGTCACGTTCTTCACACAAACGCTCTTAAAAGATGACATGTTAATGCGTGAGACCGTGTCGCAAGCTGTCGAAGAGCAACGAGCCGATGATCCCCTGTTCCTTACGTCCAAATGCATGATGATGGGTTGCCTTGCCTCGGAAGGAAACCACCTCTACCTGGACAAGAGCGGCCCTTGGCAAGAAGCTCTGCACAAGATCCTTGAGACCATCACACTGGAAGTCGAGAGTTCAGGAGCCTCCGCGCTCATGCTCCGTGACCTTCCTGGCGAAGACCCAACCATGGATCAGTTCTTCCTGGAGAATGGCTTCGTCAAAATTCCAATGCTTGACAGCCACCGGCTGGAGTTAACCTGGCCGAACGAAGACGTGTGGCTGGAGTCCTTGCGACGAAAGCAGCGCTACTACGTGATGCGTCAAATGCGTGATGTTGCCGAAAAATACGAACACCAGATCTTTGGGTGCAACGCCGGACAGAACGTTCGACTGACGGAGGAAGAACACGACCAATTGTATGCTCTGTACCGCGCCGTCGACCAACAGAAGAAACGCATCAACATCTTCCCCTTCCCCTCTACGATCCTGCGCGAGTTGGAGCAAAATCCAGCTTGGGAGATTGTGACCTTCAAGCTACCTGAAGAACATGGAGGACCCGGCGACTCCTCCTTCGTTGCATTTTACGCGGCTCACATCTGCCAACAGCATTACATGCCTTTGTTTTGTGGATTGGACTATCGATTCGTCCGAGAACACGGAGCCTACCGTCAAATGCTGTACCACATGAAGCGCAGGGCCGAAGAGCTCCACATGCGAGTGGTCCACTACGGAATGGACGCTGACTTTGTCAAAAGTCGTTTGGGAACACAAGCCCACCAGTGGTGCGCCTACGTCCAAAGTAGAGACGACTACAACGCGACCGTGCTTGGACAAATCGTTGCAGAACTCGGCGTTTCCAAACGATGATCCAAACTCGCTGTGAGTAGGTGAACTTCTACCCAGCGGTGTTGTCCCTATCAACATCGTTGGGTACAAAAGAGATTCACCCTTACAGCGAGAGCACAGAGAATGTTCGTCCGAGCTATCGTATCGACAGTGTTGCTACTTTCCCCTGCAGCCGTGGCCAGTGCTTCCCCTCCACAACGAAGCACAACCTCTCCAAGACCTTCCATTCCCAAACCGGGAAAGCCTTGCCCTCCTCTTAGAAGCCAGACCAAGAAGTCCCACAACCGAAGGCCTGCCCACTTACAACATACCTTTCCCCTCTTCGTATCTGAAAAAACGAAAGGAAAACCACCAGCACGGCAAGAGCTGCAAAAAACGCTGGTTGCAACGCCAGCAAGACAGCGGGCTACCCTCTACTTCCAACTCGCCAAGCTGGACTGGAGCCGCAGCCAAAAGCTCGCATCACAAGCAAGAAAGAGTCCATCGCTCCAAGCCCGAGTCAAAGCGTTGCGAAGACAATCCGCACGAACCCTCTACACTATCATGAAGAACTATCCGAGGTTCTCGAAGAATTGTGAGGTCTACTTCTTGCTGGGACGTTGTCTCAGCAGCCTGGGAAAAGCGAAAGCTGCCTTGCATGTCTATCGTGTCTTCCTTCAACGGTTTGGGAAGAAGTACCCGTCGTGCCCTTACGCGCCCCACGCCTACCTCGCTTTTGGAGACTATTACTTCAACAAAGGCCAGGTACGTACGGCGCTGACTTCGTACCAAAATGTATTGAAGTACCCCAACAACAGCGTCTATAACTATGCTCTGTACAAAGCGGGCTGGTCTTATTTCAACCTGGTACAATATCGCAAGGCTTTGCGAACCTTTGCCAAGGTGTCTCAAAGAACCCTCACAACGAAAAAGACCCATCCCAGAATCCACAAGCAGCAACAGCGAATGTACAATTTCTTGTTACGCCGAGAAGCGCTACGAGACCTTGTTTTAAGCTATAGCTATGTAGGCTCCACCCAACAAGCGCTGCCATTTTTCACGAAAGCCAGCTCTCCATCCCATGCTCTAGCCATGCTCAAGCAACTAGGAAGACAGTACCAAGACCAGGGTAAGTTTGCTTCCGCACTCACGGTGTACCAAACGTTGGAAAGGAAAGCATCATCCGACGAAAACAAGCTGCGTTTTCAACTCAAGCAACTGCAAATGGCGCAACGTATGTCATCCATGAAGCAAGTGATGCAGCTTGCCAAGAGCGTTGCCCAACGAGTTCAACGCTCCCAAACCAAGCCCGGCAACAGAACCGTATTACAAACAACAAAGCAACGAATTTGTTGTGAGCTACGAAGTCTGGCGCAACAGCGTCACTACGAAAGCCAGAAGACAAGAAGCAACCGAACCTTACGACATGCGGCGATGCTGTACAAGCTTTATCTCAGCACGTGCCCAACCACACAAGATAGCTACACCTACCACTTTTGGCTGGGAGCTATCCACTTCCGGCTTCGCCAGTATAACCAAGCAGGACAGCACTACACAAGTTCCTTCCAACTCAAGAAGGTCGGCAAGGTAGCAGAAAACGCAGCATACAACGCTGTGATTGCGTACAGAACAAACACCGACAAGGCCAACAAGCAAGCACGAAGCCTCCCAGCAAAGACCCCAAAGAGACAATCCCTCCTTGCCTTTCAACGTGCATACAAAGCATGCAAACAATTCCTCCAACGCTTTCCTTCTTCTGAATATGCGCCACACGTTCGGTACATCTACGCTCAGATGCTTTATCGCAAGAGTCGATTCATCCAAGCGCTACCGCATCTCTTTCGCTTGGTACGAAAGCACCCCAAGCACCCCATAGCAAGCAACGCAGCCCGGCTGATTTTAGACATCTATAACATCCAAAAGAAATGGAAGAAGCTACAACAAGCAGCCATCTTCTTTTCTCAAACAACTCACTTGGGGAACCAACCGTTCAAAAAAGAGATCCACCAAGTGGTACAGCAATCAACCTATAAGATATGCCAAGTCCAGATGCACTCCCAATCCTTTGCAGAGGCGGGAAAGTGCTTTTCAGACGTCACGAAGAAGTTTCCTCGCTCACGGTGGGCGGACAAGGCTTTGTTTAACGCTGCGCTATCCTACCAGAGGGCGAAGAAAGACAACCTCGCTCTCCAGGCTCGGATATTGCTCACACGTCATTACCCTCATTCGCCCCTGAGCGCCCCTAGTTTGTGGGCTGTGGCAAGTTACTACAGCATGCAAAAGAATCACCTCCTGGCCTCGCGCTACTTTGGGATGTATGTCTACCGCTACCGCCAAGCTCGACGAACCCTTCAAGCCATGTTGTTTCAGGCCACACACCTGGAGGCCTCAGGCTCAACAAACCAAGCGATGCAGGTGTACAAGAGGTTACTTTCTTCGGCGAGATGGCGCACAGGAAGCCCCAGGAGATTTGTGGCTGTTTACTTTCACGTCGCCAAGCATCAAAAGAAGCAGAAGAAGTACAAGCTTTACGCTGCCATGATGAAACGATTCCTCAACAAACGTTGGGGAACGCCCCGCCAACGACGCTATGCACGCAAAGAATACCGTTGGGCTCTACGTCAGAAGCCTTAGGAAAGTCCGAGACCCTTCAGAGTTGCAGCACAGCCTTCAACTTTTGGTATCCAGAGCGACTGATTCCAAGCTGGGTTCCGTCGTGAAGACGCGCAACATAGCGGTCTTTTTGCAGTGGTTCGATGCGCGCCAAACGATCGAGTTGAAGGAGATGAGAGCGGTGAATCCGAACAAACTTGTTGGGGTTTAAGGCTTTCTCCAGGCTGCCCAAGGTTTGGTGCTTCAAATACGTCGCCTCACCCACACGAATGGAGACATAGTCGTCGGCTGCTTCAATGTAATCGATCTGGTCCACAGGGAGGATATGGATCTGACGTCCTTCTTTGATCACCAACCGCTGAAGGAACGGCTCCTCTTCGGAAGCAAGAGTCGCCAATTGAAGCTCCTGCGCAGAGGGGATCTGTGCCTGCCTCTGCCTATCGATTTTGGAAAGACACTCGGCCAAACGTTCCTCCGAGAATGGCTTCAACAAATAGTCCACAGCGTGGGCATCAAACGCGCGCACAGCATACTCGTCAAAGGCTGTTACAAACACAACCATCGGCGGTTCTTCCAGCAGGTCAAGGACTTCAAAGCCATCCAGTTTGGGCATACAGATGTCCAGAAAGAGAACGTCCGGTTGGTGTTGGCCCACCGCTTTGACAGCCTCAAATCCATTGGCACACTCAGCCACAACCTCCACTTCAGGATGTTCCCCAAGCATCTCTCGAAGCAAATGACGCGCAAGCTCCTCATCGTCCACAACAAGGGCGGTGTAACGTTCAGGCTTGGGCGATTGCGTCATGGTTAGGCTCCTTCGTAACAGGCAACTGCAAATGGACGTTGAACTGGTTGTTTGTTCGATGCAACGTAAGAACAGAGCGGCGACCGTACAAAGAGTCCAGCCGTTCACGGGTCAGACGAAGACCGTGACCTTCCTTAAGCTTCGACTCGCCTTCTTGCGGGTCTGTGTCGTTGCGTAGCTCAATCGCAAGGGTATCATCCTGGAGTTCGATCGACAGTGAGACTTCTCCACCTTCGGGCAGCCCCTGAATCCCATGTTTGATGGCATTTTCGACCAAAGGCTGAAGGAGTAGAGAAGGGATCCTCAGCGCCAGAGACTCTTCAGCGACGGCATCGCGCCACACCAGACGTTCTCCAAACCGCTCCTGCTCCACAGCCAGATAGCTTCGCAACAAGCTTAACTCCTCTGACAAAGGAATCCAATCCTGGTTCGAGACCTTGAGAGTGGCGCGAAGAAAATCCGCCAGAGCCACGCACATTCGCCTGGCTCTCTTGGCATCCAAAGTCACCAACGCGCTGATGGAGTTAAGACTGTTGAAGAGAAAGTGAGGACGAAGCTGAGAACGAAGGGCCTTAAGCTCCGACTCCTTGGCAGCGATCTGTGCCTTGAGCGCCGTCTCTTGCAGAAGCCTCGCGCTCTCTTGCGCGAGAACAGCGTAAAAGTAGGCTCCTGCATACCCAAAGCCCATCACCCCAAAGACGACAAGCTCAGGGACGACCCGGTTGTACACCACAAGATACTGCTCCAGCGTAACGAACAACGTAGCCCAACAAAGGAACAGCCACAACGCCGAGGCAATCACAGCCCCACAAACAAACGCCGTAAGGATGTGCCACCATGTTCGTCGTCGAATCGGCATAGCACGGGCGATAAAATAGGCCGACGAAGCAAACGGCGCGAACCCCCAGCCCCCTACCAGCCCCATCCCCCAACCCAAGGACGTTCCAACCAAGGAATCCCAAAGCAAGAGAACACTGAGCAACAACGGCATAGGAAGCCAGGCCAGATAGAAGGACATTTGAAGTCGTGTAGAGAGAGAGCGTGGCATCAAGAATCAACCTTAGAGAGTCGAAAAGAAAACAAAGATCTACTCTGTAACCGAGGAGCCATCGTACACTTCAATGCTTCCCATCACGGCTTCGCCTCTGATGTTGAGAACAGGAGCATCGTCATCAATTCGTGGGTTCCTTCGATGGTCTTCAAAGCTTCCCATCACAGGAGTGACATCTGAGACAACGCGCCAGTGTTTGGGAAGAAACAACTCAATGCTACCCATCACAGCGGTTGTTTTGATGACCGCTTCCTTTTCAAGGATAGCTTGGGTTAAGTCCAATTCATAGCTTCCCATCACGACTTCGATCTTCGCATCCACCAGAGGCTCTCCTTCCACCCGCGTTTTTCGGGAGCCAAGAACAACGCTTCCTCGAACCTGTCCGCCTGGAACCGCCGTCCCGCCTCGACCTCTACCACTCTTGCGACACTTCGGTTTAAAGATCGCATGAAGCCCCACCACGATCAGCAAGATAGGCCAGATGAATCGCCACTCCAGCTGAATGATGTCGAGCTTTTGAAGCTGAAACGCGGTCCCCACCGCTAAGAGAATAAGACCGTTCCAACGCTCGCCCGAATGTTTGGGGAACAAAAAGTTAATGGCGCCAATCACCACGAGAATCATGGGCCAATAGGTCCGAATGGAGATATGTTCCAGGTAGCCCAACTGTTTGAGCAAGAAGAACACCCCAACCCCGACGAGTAGAATTCCAAAACCAACCGAACTCCAGCCTCTCTGTTGGGTACGTCGCGAACGATAACGGTATTTCGACATCGATATGTCCTCTCTATGGAAACTCTAGGAGAAAAGTCAAAGCAACATGCGGAACTCTCGCAAGGAGTTTAGGGGAGACGAAACTCAAAGCCGCTCACGTTTGACGACTCCCTTACCGCTTCTGACAGTTTTGATTCTACATCGAAACCCAACGTTCCCCCTTTTTCTTTCGGTGAATGACAGCCTGCGTTCGGTGAATGACAGAAGCTCACAAGGCAGGCCACTTCCCTTGTCGGTGAAGTGGGACCTCAAAAGTTGCTGAACGCTTCCCAGATTTTTATGGTAGGGCCGAAGACACGAACCAAGCGACCCTTCCAAGGAGTCGCATCCATGATGCTAACGGAGGAGAACCTATCATGTCGATGTTTTCAAGGACAAAGCGTTTCAGCCTTGGTGCTCTGGTCTTTTTCTTGCTGCTCTTGGGAGGGAAGACATCTGAGGCCCAAACCACCTCAACACCTCTTTCAGAGTCTGCTTTGCGTGCTTTTGCGAAGAGAGAGATACCCCGCCTGATGAAGAAGTTCAACATCGTGGGTTCAACTGCTTCGATCGTTTGGAGAGGAAAGCCTGTTTTGGTCGAAGGTTACGGATACAGCGACCTCTCCAAAAAGCAGAAGGTTGACCCTCATCGCACTCTCTTTCGCGCGGGCTCTGTGTCCAAAATGTTTACCTGGACGGCGGTGATGCAGTTGGTCGAGCAAGGAAAGATTGATCTGAATGAGAACATACAAACCTACCTTAAAGGAGTAAAGCTTCCAACCCCATACAAGCAACCTATCACCATGCTACATTTGATGGCTCACACGCCTGGATTTGAAGACAAGGTACTCGGCTTGTTTTCCCTTGCACCAACGCCCCCCAGAACGCTCAATTCCGTGGCGATGGACGTGTTGAAGCGAGTTCGCCCTCCAGGGCAGACTGTAGCGTACTCCAACTACGGCGCGTCCTTGGCAGGCTACATTGTGGAGTGTGTGTCAGGGATGTCTTTTGATGACTATGTTGAAAAGCATATTTTTCGACCATTGAAGATGACCTATGCATCGTTTCGTCAGCTCCCTCCCAACAAGCTTCGCCAGCATCTGTCGGAAGGTTACGTGTACCAGGCCAAGAACAAGACGCACCAACGCAAGCCGTTTGAAGTGATTCATGGAGCACCTGCGGGCTCTCTCTCCGTCTCTGCTGGTTCGATTGTCCCCTATATGCTGGCCCATTTGCACCAAGGCAAAGTTGGGGAAGTGCGCCTGCTCAAGCCTTCGACAATACAACAAATGCACCAAACCCATTCGCGTATGTCCCAAGACGCAAACGGAATGGCCCATGGTTTAATTGAGTTTCAACAAAGTCATCCACGCGTCATCGGTCACGCAGGCGACACCATCTTTTTCCATTCTCTGTTGATGCTTGTCCCCGAACATCAACTGGGTCTGTTCCTCTCCTCCAATACATCGACAGGGATGAGTTTCACCCTCGCCTTTTGGGCCTCTTTCCGCGATCACTTTTTCAAGGCCAAGAAAGGGAGCGAGTGGCCCCAACAGTTTCCAGGCAAGCATCGCAACCTGGATGAATTTGTAGGGAGCTATCGAACAGCAAGACGCTCCGAAACCGATCTCACCAAGATGATGTCGCTGGGAATGGCCGTTTGGGTCAAAACGTCCGCCCAAGGTGGCCTGGATATCTTTAACTTCTTCGCGGGCAAGTACGTTCGTCATGTGGAGGTGAAGCCCGATGTCTTCCAAGAAGCGGATGGGCCGAATCGCTTCGTCTTCTACCGCGACAAGAAGGGCCGAATCGCAGGCCTTATGATGAACATGTTTCCGATCATGTCCTTTCTTCCAACACCCTGGTACGAAACCCTTAGTTTCAACGTACTTCTATTGGGGCTGGCTGCGTTGTTTCTCCTGTTAGGATTCATCTTTCGCCCCACAGGTTTACTCATGGTATTTCCCAAGCAGCACTGGGGAAATGGTGCAGAGAGAGCCGCGGGTTTTGCAGGATTTTTCCTTGTTTTTTCGTACCTCCTCATCCTTGGTGCACTTGTTGTCACAACAGGTGAGGATGTTATCTTTGCCCCTCCTCACGTTGCATGGTTGCGAATTCTCTACATTCCCATACTTCTCAGCGCCGTCATGGCAGTGTTTGTTGCGATGGCCTGGAAGCAGTCGTACTGGACGTTTTGGGGAAGGCTGCACTACACACTCCTCACGTTGACCTCGCTGGGGTTCGCATGGTTTCTTTTGTTCTGGAACGTTTGCCCCTAACACAGCAATGACAGACGCTCTGGAGAGCGCTCCCTCTCTTCCATAAGGCTCCTCACCAACTATCGGATATTGTTCGACAAGCCACAAACATCCCCTTGTTCCGGTGATGTCCAAGCAAGAAACTACTTGTATCTGCCGTTTCACTCTTTAAGATAGATCAAGACTCGGATGACGGATCACCATTGAGGCTTGGTATAAGATGACTGTATGAGAGTGAAACACATATCGTTAGCAACAAACTTGCTCTTTCTTGGACTGGGTTTGTTGTTGCATGGGCATGGAGAGGCTTGGGCTCTCGCTCCCCTCAAGTTGACTCAGCAAGACTTGAAAGAGGGCTTTCAACTCAAAACCAAATGGCAATTCAAAGGACCGGATGGAAAGCAGTATGTGATTCCAGTGCCTGGTTCTTGGGAAGCATCCGCTTACAAACGTAGGTGGACGTACTTTGGCGTAGGGGTCTATCGCCTTCAACTTGAGATCCCCTCAAGCATGGTGGGGCAGCGTCTTCAGTTGCACTCTCCGCTTGTTTTGGGAAGTTCGCTTCGTGTGTATGTCAACGGCACTCTGGTTGGACACAATGGCTCTTACATAGGCAGTCCGTCCAAGGTCGTCCAGTACTACCCCTTCCGAGCGACGTCCACACGGTTGAAGATCAAAGTCCAAATCAAGAACGAGATCTTTCACCTCAGCGGCCTCGTCTATCCGATCTGGATAGGAACCTATAGTGCCATACAAAAGAAGCGGTGGCGAGGGCGGTTTGGCTGGCACCTGATTCTGGGGATTTTTATCTTTCTCAGCGTGTTTCACTTTTTGTTGTTTGGCTTCTACCGACAAGACAAAATCGTTTTGTATTTTGCCTTTGTCTGCTTGTTTATGGCGATGCGAGTGGAGTTCTTCGGAGCCCAGGCTCTGGAGTATTTGTTTGGTGACATTCCGATCTCCATCAATGTAAAGCTAGCAAGAATCAGCCTGTATGGGATTGCCCCAGCTTTGCTGTGGTACGTTCGCTCCCTCACCCACGACTACTTTCCTCGTTGGCTTCCACAAAGCCTGACCTACCTGGGCCTGTTTTTTTCTTGCACGGTGTTTCTCCCTCCAGCGATACAAGCCCTGTTCTTCCAGTGTTGGCTGGTACTTATACTTGGGAACGTCTCTTTCGGTTTGTTCCTCATGCTTCGCTTATGGGGGCGACCTGAAGCGAGATTCTTTGTTTACAGTAGCTTGTTCTTTTCACTCACTATATTCAACGACATTCTTCATGGACTAGGAGCTATCACGACGGGCTTCTACGCTCGGTTTGGCTTCTTCCTCTTTTGCTTCAGCCAAGCTGGGTACATTGCCTGGCGTAACCAAAAAACCCAGATCGCCTCTGTCAAGTTTGCCAAAGAGCTAGAAGAGACCAACCAAAACCTTGAAATGCTGATCGACAAGCGAACCCAGGAGATTCAAGAAAAGAATCAACAACTCCAAGAGTTGATGAAGTTCAAGGAAGACTCCGTCAAGATGCTTGTTCATGATCTGAAGAGTCCCTTAAGTACATTTTTGCATGTCTCTGAAGGCGTCCCACAATCGGGTAGTTCGTTTCAATCCGCGAGCTTAAGGATGCAAACTCTGATCGAGAGCATGTTGCAAGTGAACGAGAGCGAACAGGTAAAGCTCGCATTGGAGAAAAAACCCCACCTTCTCCATACACTGTGTCAACGAGCGATCAGCGTGGTGTCCACGATGGCTTCCGTCCGAGACATTACCATCTCCAACGAGGTCCCTTCTACATACGAAGTGGAAGTGGATGAAATGTTGTTGGAGCGAGTGATTCAAAACGTTCTTGACAACGCGCTGAAGTTTTCGCCGGAAGGTAGCCAGATCGACATACGCTGCTCCGAGCAAGGAGAACATTACATGTTGGAGATCCTGGATGAAGGTCCAGGAGTCTCTCCCGAGGTACAGGCAAAGGCATTCGACATGCACAAAAGCTTTGGACAAGGACCTCTCGCATCCTCAGGGCTTGGGCTGTTTTTTTGCCAAGAAGCGATCCATGCCCACGAAGGGACGATTCGATTGAAGAACCGGGTTACAGGGGGCACCAATGTACAGATCCAGTTACCTCGCTTGCTCCCAAACGAAGAGCCATCACTCCCTCTCAGCCCTGTAGACACCGAATTGCTAGCCCCGTTTGTCCTCGAATTGCAGTCTGTGGAGGTCTATGAAATTTCAAAGCTGCAGCATATACTCAAGAAGCTTAACGCTCTAACAAGGCCAAGCATCGAACACTGGCGCAAGGCCTTGCAAACAGCGATAAAGGAAGTCGATGAAGTACGATATCAACAACTTATTCATCAAGTCTCCACAGATCTTGATCATCGATGACAGCCCGGAAGATCTGGAGCAAGTTGTCGCATGGTTGGGGCAGAGGCCCTGCCAGTTGTACCAGGCGCGAACAGGGGAACAAGCGCAAAAGGTCCTCTCCAACAACCCAATCGATGCAGTCGTAACAGACTGGCATCTTCCAGGACTCTCCGGCCTCGACTTGATCGCCAAACTTCGGGAAGGAGGCTTCCGTGGCCCCTTGTTGATGTGTACAGGGGTGATGCTCTCTGCCGCCCACTTAAAACAAGCTTTCGATGCAGGAGCCGATGACTACCTGCGCAAACCGCTCAATGGAACGGAACTCTACGCTCGGTTGGACAGCGCGCTGCAGCTCTACGCCCAACGTCAGGTCATCTCGAACATCAACCAAAGCCAGGCCCGGTTCATTCAGCTGCTCTCGACACAAATAGGAACACACCTCTCCGTGCTCAACCAGCGCGTGTCCTTGCTCGGCAACAAGAACGAAAACGCAAGCGAGCTGCGAACCAAACAGCTTGAGTTGACCCAGCAGTTCAAAAAGTTGATGGACTGGGGTCGTTATCGTCAATCACTGCAGTACGTTCAGCTCCAACACTTCCCTCTCAAGCACCTCCTGCAAAGCCTGGAACAACACTTTGCGTCCTTATCCCACCGTCTCTTCTTTCGAGGGGGTAGCAAGCTATCGATGTACACAGAGCCCGATATTCTCAAGCGAGTGTTGCTTCAGCTGCTGGACAACGCTCTCAGCTACACAACAGGGCCGGTCACGTTGAAGATCGTTCCCAAGGAACAAACCGTTCAGATTCGTGTGGAAGATCAAGGAGACACCCTCACAGAAGGAGACCTTGCCCGCCTGGTGGAAGAAAAAAACACCGGCCTCGGCTTGGAAATTTGCCATGACCTCCTCTCCCTCCTTGGCACAACCTTGCAAGCCAAAGCCTTGCGCAAACAAGGAAGTGTCTTCTTTTTCGATTTGGTTCAGGTATGAGCTTTCCCTGCGTTGTTTGGGAGAAAGACCCCCTTCACCGTGCCTACCTGCAACAACTCTACCAAGAGGCTGGCTTCTCCGTCACCGTCCAACAGGGATACCAACCGCTCCGAGATGCCCTCAGACAACACTCCGCTTATCCCGTACTCGTGGTGATGTGCATCCACAATCATGAGCCTTTGAAGTACATCCAGTCCTTGCAACGACTGGCCCCGTTCGCAGCCCTCCTTGTCTTGTCGTCCGTGCAAGACTTTGAGACCGCGACGCTTGCGTTTGAAGCCGGAGCGGATGCTTACCTTACGCAACCATTCTTACCCGGTGAATTGATACAAAAAAGCCGAGCCTTGCTTTCTCTCGCTCAACGGCTGGTGCACAACAGCCGGGAACACAGAGACGCTCCTACCGCAACGTACGGCCCCATGGTCTTTTTCCCAGGCTCCAGAGAGGTCCACATCGGAAGGCAGAGCCTTCAACTCAGCCAACGTGAGTTCGCCTTGTTGAGCTACTTTGGTCAACATGCCAACCGTGAACTCACCCGCCTTGAGATCTGCCGAGCCCTCTGGAATGACGACGCCATCGCTGGCACACGCCGTCTGGACAACCTGGTCTTGCAGCTCCGAAAAAAGCTCGCAAAGACCAAACAGGTGTCGATCGAAACTTGCTACGGACGTGGGTACATCCTCCACCTCATAAGTGAATAGGATTCACCACTTGAAGAGAGAATGTCTTGCAATTGTCTTGGATTTCAAATTCACAGGCTGATTTTGCCGCTTCTGTTGAATAGAGGTGCGTAGAAACGTAAACTTTTGTTCTGATGAGACATGACTATCGAACACTTTCATTCAAACAGGTTAGACCTGCTCGAAACATTCTGACACCCCAAACACGCTTCATGCTTCTCGCTGAACAAACAGATCCAGGTCGACTTTTTTGCCTCAAGCCAAAAGTCGTTTATTCTGCGTTCCTTGTGTTTCAGTACGCCTCTTCAACGCATTCTTAAGGAAAAAACATGCGAAAAATCTTTGTCGGTTTGCAGTCAACAGCGCTCAAGGTAGCTGCAGCGCTCTTGCTGTTGGTTCAGCTTGGTTGTACGGGGGAAGTCACCGTCACCAATAGTGTTTGTGATTCTTGTCCAGACCGGTGTGTCCAAACAGAAGACAAGAAAAGTCGTTGCGTCACTTGCTTGACAGACAAGCAATGTCGAAGCATCCCCGGCTCTACGAAAGTATGCACCTCAGACAACCGATGCATTTGCGGTAGCAACGTAGATTGTCCGGCTGGCTTGGTTTGTGCGGGCGAGCAAGGGTGCCTGGAGTGTTTGAGTGACGCGAACTGCAACTCGGCCGATCGTCCGTATTGTGGGCAGGGCAACCGATGTGTTCGCTGTACATCAGGAAGCGTTCGTTCTTGTTCCCCTCCAGGAACCGAAAAGATCTGCAACAAGGGTATTCAGACCTGCTCAACGACAGGTTTGTGGGGAGAATGCAAAGGACTGCTTGTTTGCAAGGAAGGCGAGAGCTGCTCGAACGGCCGATGTGTGCCAGATTGTCCCGAGCTGTCTGCGTGTCAACTCGGAGAGAAGTCATGTATCTCTGGACCAGATGACCCAGGTGAATATACAGTCTGTGTTCGCAACGAAAAAGGCTGCCTTGAAGTCTCCAAAGAGGTTCAGTCTTGCCCTGGCACACAGATTTGCCGAAACGGTCAGTGTCTCCCCCCGACGTGCTCCAACAGCACCTGCAAAGTAGGCGAGACCCAATGCACCGACTCCAAGAACGTACGAACTTGTGCGCTGGGCAGCAACGGATGTCCGACATGGGAGGCGAGCAAGCCTTGCCCCGACAGCCAAAGCTGTAGCGTAGACCTGAGCCGTTGCGTTGTTTGTCTTCCAGGTAGCACCCGTCCTTGCTACCGAGGACCGGAAGGAACCAAAGATGTGGGTCTCTGCAAATCTGGAACCCAAACCTGCAACCAAGACGGCAACGGATGGGGAGCTTGCGTTGGCGATGTCTTGCCAACCAAAGAAGCCTGCAACGACAAAGATGACAACTGCAACGGTCAAGCCGATGAAGGCTGCAAATGCACCAACGGTACGTCACGCCCGTGTGGCTCCAGCGTAGGAGCCTGCAAAGAAGGTACACAAACCTGCCAGAAGGGCCTTTGGGGCAATTGCGTGGGTCAGGTACTCCCCACCACAGAGGTCTGCAACGGTATCGACGACAACTGCGATGGCAAAGTTGATGAAGCGTATTCCACTCTTGGACAAGCTTGTTCCACTGGCGTTGGCGAGTGTTCGGTCACAGGCAAATGGGTCTGTGGCAAAGATGAGAAGTCTGTGGTTTGTGACGCTCAAGCCAAGCCACCCAGCAAAGAACTCTGTGATGGCCTCGACAACGACTGCAACGGAAAAGTGGACGACAACCTGACCCCAGAGCCTTGCGGCAAGCAAGACGGCGTGTGCAAAGGTTCGTATAAGAAATGCGGCGGTGTGAGCGGCTGGATCTCCTGCGGTCCCGGCGACTATCTCACCCACGCATCGACGTACGAAGAGAAAGAAACCAACTGTGACGGGCTCGACAATGACTGCGATGGTACAACAGACGCCAACCTGACACAGTCCTGCTACGGAGGCGATCCTGGAACCGAAGGAAAAGGTCTTTGCAAGGCAGGAACCCAAACCTGCACCGCTGGCAAGTGGGGAGCCTGCCAGGGCGAAGTGAAGCCGTCGGCAGAAGTGTGTGACGGGAAAGACAACGACTGCAACGGCAGCGTCGACGAAGGCATCGCACCCAAGCCTTGCTACACCGGCCCTGCTGGCACCGAAGGCAAAGGACGCTGCAAAGCCGGCGCACAAGTTTGTCAAAATGGAAAGTTTGGCGCTTGCGCTGGCGAAGTGTTGCCGCTTCCATCGGAGACCTGCAACAACATCGATGACAACTGCAACGGAAGCGTTGACGAAAACGTAACCCAAAGCTGCTACACCGGCGCCAGCGGGACATCAGGCAAAGGTCTCTGCAAAGCTGGAACCCAGACCTGTTCGGCCGGAAAGTTTGGCGCTTGCGTCGGCGAAGTCAAACCGACAACGGAAACCTGCGACAACAAAGACAACGACTGCGACGGCCAGATCGACAACGGCGTCACCAAATCTTGCTACAACGGCCCTGCTGGCACCCAAAACAAAGGGATTTGCAAATCCGGAACCCAAACCTGCACCGCTGGAACCTTTGGAGCCTGCGTGGGTGAAGTCAAGCCTGACTCTACCGAAGCTTGCGACACCAAAGACAACGACTGCGACGGCCAAATCGACGAGGGCTGTGCTTGCGTAGACAACACCGTTCGCGATTGCGGAACCGACGAAGGCGAGTGCAAGAAGGGCAAACAAACATGCTCCAGCGGTCAGTGGGGGGCTTGCGTCGGCGAGGTCAAACCCACGGCGGAAGTGTGTGACGGAAAAGACAACGACTGCAATGGCAAAGTCGATGAGTCATGGACCACTCTTGGAAAGAGCTGCTCCATGGGCCTGGGCGAATGCCAACGAACCGGAAAGTGGGTTTGCAAAACGGACATGTCCGACGTGGAATGCGACGCCCAACCAGGGGCCAAGCAAACCGAAACGTGTGACAACAAGGACAACGACTGCGACGGTCAGATCGACAACGGCGTCACCAAATCTTGCTACAGTGGACCGACTGGTACCGAAGGCAAAGGCATTTGCAAAGCAGGAACACAAACCTGTTCGGCCGGAACCTTTGGAGCCTGCGTGGGTGAAGTCAAGCCTCAGTCCTCCGAAGTCTGTGACAACAAAGACAACGACTGCAACGGAATGGTGGACGAAGGCTTAACCCGCGCTTGCTACACTGGAGCGGCTGGAACCGAAGGAAAAGGAACCTGCAAGGGAGGCACCCAAACCTGCAGCGCGGGGAAATGGGGGACCTGCGCAGGTCAGGTCGTTCCCGTAAAGGAAAAATGTGACAAGAAAGACGATGACTGTGACGGTCAAGTTGACGAAGGTGACACCTGCGCGGTCATGTACCACCACTATGGACCGAGTGGAGCACGGGCTCGTGGTATCGCCATCGACGCCCAGAATAACTTCTACTTTGTCGGGTTCTTTACCCAAACCCTCAACATTGGCCCCAGCGTACAGATGACCTCCAAAGGACAGTCCGATGGCTACGTTGCAAAGTTCAACTCCAAAGGCGAATACCTCTGGCACCGTCAACTTGGTGGAACCGCGCAAGACACAGCGGTCCGTGTTCGCCTGGACAGCCGGGGGAATGTCTATGTGGCTGGCCGATTTGAAGACAAAGTAACGTTTGGCAGCAAAACATTGACCTCTGCTGGAAAGGCCGATGGATTTCTTACCAAGCTTGACCCCACAGGAAAGTTTTTGTGGACAACGCAGGTCAAAAGCGCGGAAAGCACGAACATTTCGGGCTTTGGTTTTGACCGAAACGACAACGTGTTTATCACAGGAACCTTCACAGGCTCTGCCACGTTTGGTGCCACCCAGCTGACATCCAGCGGTGGTTCGGATGTTTATCTCTCCAAACTCAACCCGACCAATGGCTCTTGGTCTTGGAGCAAACAGTTTGGTGGAGGAGCACCCACAACCTCCAGTCAGTTGGACGTCAGCAGCAAAAACGGAAACATCTTCCTCGCCGGTAAATACAAGGGAACGACAACGTTTGGTTCGAAGAAGATGACATCCTACTCCAGCGGCCGAAACCTGGACGGATTCTTTGTGATGTTCAACAGCTCAGGTACCGTTCAATGGGCCAAGAGTATCGGTGGGATCTTCGATGATGGCGGTGGAAAAGCAGTGCTCACGGATGGAAACGGCAACGTCTATCTCACAGCCATTGTCAGCGGAAGCTTTACCATCGGGTCGACGAGATTTTCCAGCGGCTTTGATGACGGTTACCTGTTGAAGTTTGATGCGACAGGTGCGTTGCTTTGGGGCAAACTCGCGGACGCTCCCTTCAATCAAGGTATGACAGGTATCGCGCTAGACAAAACCGGCAACATCTACGTGTCTGGCTTCTTCTCGTCCTCCATGTCTGTCGGTGGAACCACCCTGCGTAGCGCGGGCCGTGAAGATATGTGTGTACTCTCCTGGAAACCGGATGGGACTTACATCAAAGGTTGGAGAGCGGGAGGCTATGGAGAAGAGTATGCGCACGGTATTGCCGTCGCACCCAGCGGAAAGGTCTACGTCGCTGGAGACTTTGCCACCAACTACGGCCGTGCTGTGACCTTTGGGGCACGAAGCCACACAGCTGTCGCCAACAACGACAACGTTATCTGGGAGATCATTCCCTAACCTTGCTGGAGTGTTGAAAGACTGCTCCTTCAGGGATATGGTCGGAGAGAGGACAATTGGCCTCATCGCGAAGTTTGCAGCGACGAGGCAAAAAGAGAGAACTCGCCGGCCGTATCGCCTGGTAGGCTTTTCGACGGTCAAGGACACGCACCAGCGAAAGTTGCTCCGAGACAAAGAAGAAGTCCAGCCGCCCCCCAAACCAATGCGTCCTCCCACGTTTGTGTGGCTTCGGAAAGAAGTCACGCAGCACCTCAGTCATCACACGATATCCTTTTGACCCCGGACCAAAGTTAAAGTCCCCCCCCACCAACAAGCGCTTGCGCTTGAGGTAACCACTTCGCTTCATAATCTGTACAAGGGTTCGAGCTTGTGGGTGGTTTCCAGGACGAGCGGACAGGTGCACGTTGACAATGTCGATGGGTGCACCTTTCGAAGGCACAATCGAGACCGCTGCAGCGCAACGTTGATGGTCAGGCCATAGTGAACCCAGGTCATGACAACGTGTGTGTTCTCTACGAAAACGTGCGCGGCGAACCGCGATGGCGACAGCGCTGTGGGTTCCTCCATCTTTCCGCTTGGCACATGTGCACGAATGGAACGAGTGGGTCTTGGAAAGCGCCTTCCCAAGGGCCTCTATCGCTTTGTCATCCTCCAGTTCTTGGAACAAAACCACATCAGGAAGAGGGTGACGATGAGATGGAACGCCAAGGTCCCGCCCCAACGTCCCCAAGGCTTGAACCAACCGCGGGACACGATGTATTTCCCGCAACTTCCATGTGTTCACGGTCAACACACTGAGTTGTTCAGCAGGAACCCAAGGTCCACGAAGGGTCGAAGCAGGCTTCATCTCCTTGAGAGTCAGAGAACAACCTGTGTTCCATAAGAAAAGAAGTGGCAGCCAAGCAACCACAAACGCCAAAAGAACCCAACTCAGTTTCTTCATGATGTCACTCGACAACAGCAGGAATGCCCCTGGTCCAACAAGACGAGGGCCACACAATGTCCGAACAACCCTCTCTGACAACATCATGAATATAGTTCGAGTCTGAGGAACAGCAAAGGTGCCGCGCTCCAATCCAGCGCAGCGCTTCTGGAGACATCGTTCTCTACGACGAACAAACGCTCCAAAGCTACTTGTGCATACGACGATGCCGAGCGATGGCCACATTCAACTGTTGCTGAAGCTGCTTCATCTGTGCGTTCGCTTGGGCTTTCGAGAGGCTTGGAAACGAACCTTGGTACAAAGCAAGCAAGGCTTTCACCTTTGCGCGAACGTCACCGTCCAGATCTTGCTTTGCAAGTTGGATCAAGGCACGCTCAAGGGCGTCTGTCTTTGCCCCAAGGCTCTTGAGCAACTTCAGATTGCTCCGCAGTTGCGCTTTTTGCGTAGGATAACCCAGCTGAAAGAAGTAAGGGTTTCCTGGCGTGGTCATCAAGCCTTCCAACGCGGGCAAGAGAGGGGCACCTGCTTTCTTCAACGAAAGCAAAAAAATCCGGATACGCCCGGACAAGGTATACCCAAGTGTCTTTTTCTTTTGGATCCACTGCGCCAAAACGGGCAAGGCAAGAGCAGCACGTTCCTGAAAAACCGACAGCGCATGCAGTGTCCAGAACGCGTCGCTCTGTGGTTGTCGCTGGAGCAACTCCAGAAGTGCGTCCAGGAGAGGGTTGTTCTTGTTTTTCGCCTTTTGACGACTCACCAACGCCTGAATCCTCGTAGCCGTCTCGGAGGATATTTCCTTTTGTTTGGCGATATGACGAGCAAGAACGACCCCCAGTTGATGACTTGCTTCAGGAGACAATGTGTTCCAGACTTCACCTCCCCAACGTTCTAACAGCACCAAAAGAGGGATCGGTCCATGCCCTTGGGATAGCTTCACAAGCTTTTGAACCACTGCAGCTTTGCTTTGGGTTGTTTTTGAAGTGAGCAATTCCAGTTGAAGCCCCATGCTCTGCAACATCGGCTTGTTCGACGAAAGCAACGACTGCAACGAAGCCTTCGTCACCGTTGAGAGCACGTTCTTGCAAAGCTGTGCTTGGTACATCCCCTTCGCCGGGTTTCGGCAAAGTTGCAACACAAAGAATGCACCCTTCCCCTTCTCCAATACGTTGTTGCCTTGCAACATGGTACGAAGCCTTTGTTCCAGCAACGGACGTGTTTGCTGAGGAAGGTTGAAATGGTACAGAACCAGCAACTGATTGACCCAATGCAGCCAGTACAAGTGTTGCGTCGTTGCAGACGCTGTCTTGTATTGACCCAGCGTGTCATGCAGCACCTGATTTTCATAGTCCTTGCCGAAACACCGCTCCAGCGCGACGCGCAGGCTGCTATGTACCCCTGATTCTCCAACCTTTTGGGTACGAAAGGTATCCCAGACCTGACTCGTTACCACATCAAGAGGAGGCTCTTTCTGGTAATGAAGATGCGACTTGGGAAGCAAAGCCGTCACATACAATTGCACCAACTGTTCTTTGAGAAAGGCTTGCTCTTTGGGAAAAGCATGGTAGACGGGACAAAACAAGTCGCTTCCAAACCCAACAGGTTTCTTGTCCACATGAACACGAAACAGCCAGTGCAGAAACATCCGGCGTCGTTTGGGTTTCCCTCGAAAGAAGGAGACCATCGGGAACTCTTTCTCTTTTGCGACATCCCCCATCGCAAACAACACATGAAAAGGCATGACAAACGTTGACGGCTCAGACTCCCACATCTTCAGAATGACCGCAGCCACTTCTTCCCGAGCCGCTCTGTTGTACCGTGAAGGATCCAACAACAATAGCTTCTCTTTGCGAGAGAGGCGTGGGTCCAACGCGACACCCTGCGCCAACGTTGCACGCTCACCTTTGGCCAACCGGTCGACACTCACAAACGAATAGGGAGTGAGAACCAAAGGCCCCACTGTCACGACAACAAGGCCGATATAGACGAGGACGCTTGGACGCGAACGTCGCCAGGGCAGATAGACACCAAAGAAGAGAAAACCACCAGCCAAACATAGAAAAGGAACCAGATACCAAAGAAACGCTGCCCCATACGATAGGAGGGCAACACCCGCACCATAAAAAAGGAACAAAACCCCCCGATGCGTTGCAAGTTCATAAGGCGAGAGTTTGTGAGGAAGAGCGGCCAAAACAAACCGAGTCCGAAACCCAACGGCCAACACAACCAACAACACCATGCAGCTGATCGCAACAAGCTCCACAGGGCCGACAGGAAAACCCAAGCCGACCCAGGCAGCGGAGAGCCAAAGATAAAGTCCGACGGTCAGAAAACCCTGACTCAACCACGTTCGGCTAGAGCGATAAGACCGGACCACATGAAAAGAATACACAAAAAACAACAAATAGAACCAGGCGACTGCAGCGTGTCCAACAAGAAACAACGTGAGCTTAAAGCCCGAAGGAGACGGCATCTTTTGAAGCTGAGAGGACAGACTCTCAAGAGTCACATAGTGATAGCTTGCGAACGCAAGGGCAGCACTTGCCAACACAGAAACGACAAGCCAGGCTGTCCAACTCCGTCCTGACTCGGGGGAAGTTATCGTTGCGGTCAGGGTTGCATCTTGGGTCATTCTTTCACTCCACAGGTTCAGCCTTGGTTGGGTATCTAACAAAAGAATCTTTCTATAACAATCGAGAGAGAGGTCAAAGCTGCACATCCCAGACCACAAAAGAGGCATGGGACACAAGGCATCAACTCCAGGAACAACCAACGGCAACCTGGAATGCGGCACCAAGACAAGGCCGTCCACTCGTTCACCACAGTGCTATGAATTCTTTGGTTGCCGAGAAAGGACAAGCGCTGGGTGAAGCCCTTGTACTTTCGTTGGGAATCCTCCATAGTTCGGCTTTCCCTCGCAAGCCAGTCACCCCCTTTGAGATATCTCGACATGAGCAAAAGTCTAACGTTGGTCTGTTGTATCCTGGCGTTCTGGGCATGGACCTCGTGCCTGAACGAGCCAACCCATCGCCCCTGCAAGAATCACAACGACTGTGCGAACATGGTATGTGTGAACGGACAATGTGACCCTCAGTCTGAGCAACCAGCCGAACATCCCGTCCTCGATGCCAACACCTCGGCAGATGCCACTCAAGCACAGCCCGATCTCCTGAGCAACTCCGAAAAGTCAGGAGCGACAGACAAAACTGCTGGAGACCTACCTGCTGGCTCAGACACCGCACCTGAACAACAAGTCGACCCAGACACCTTCCTCCCCTGCGCAACAGGTCAATGCCAAAGCACCACTGCCGGAAGTTCAGACAAAGACGAGACCCTTGGAATGGCCGTCGACACACAAGGCAACCTCTACCTCGTCGGTTATACCAACGGCGCTGCAAAATTTGGCTCCCTCTCCACCCCTGAACCACAAGGTAGAGAGGATCTGTTTGTCGCCAAGATGAAGCCAGATGGAACCTTTGACTGGGTTGTGACAGCAGGAGGCCCCAGCACCGACAAAGCACAAAGTGTTGCAGTCGGTCCTGGAGGAGAAATCTATGTGACGGGTTATTTCACACAGCGCGCGACGTTTGGAACCACAACATTGCAGCGCCAACGAAGCAACAGAACCCCTTTTGTCGCTCAGCTTTCTCCACAAGGAAGCTTTGAATGGGTGGTCTCTGCGACCTTAAAAGACCCCAAGCTGGATCGTGACGAAGGGCACGCAAGCGGCGAAGCCATCGCGGTCGATCCAAGCGGCGCAGTGTACGTTGCCGGTCGCTTCTCCATTGGGGACGTGCTGTTCTCCGTAGGCACAACAACAACACGCCTTAAGCACCAAGGGCAAGGCACCCAACGCTTGCAAGACCACATCTTCCTGACCAAGCTCGACGCCAAAGGGAACTACCTCTGGGTCCGTGGATTCGGCGTCAATGCAGCCGTCCAAGACATGGCTGTGGCACAAGATGGAAACACCTATCTGACAGGAACCTACCAGGATGACTTCTGCTTTATCGGCGATACATCCTGCGACACCTTGCTTCCCAACGCAGCCGAGGAAAGCCTGTATGTGGTTCACGTTGACTCTTCAGGCAGCCAGGTATTGTGGAGCCAAGGCACATCAAAGAAGAAGACCAAAGGACAGGCTCTGGCGCTTGGTCCGCCAGGTACCGGACTGCTCTATCTCACAGGTAGCTTTGAGAAGGGAGCCCAATTCGGAACCCACAGCCCGGCCAGCGCCCTTGACGCCGATATCTTTGTCGCTCAGCTCGACGCCAAAGGTTCGTTTGCTTGGGTGGTTCCAGGCGGCGGTTCCTCTTCCAGCAACTTGGGGCAAAGCATCGTCTCTGACACACAAGGGCAACTTTTCATCACAGGACAATTTACGGGCACGTTGGAATTGGGAAACACGGTGCAATCGAAAAAAAGGCCAGACCTCTTCCTCACGAAGTTTGACCCAACATCACGGAAGTTTGTGTGGGGGCAAGTCTTTGGATGCCAAACGAGTACAACCTCCGCCCATCTTGGCCTGCATCAAAAAACGCTGTATCTTTCCGGCTCGTTCCTCAATGCCTGCCAGTTCCCAGGGCAGTCACAAGCAACGTCCCCCCAAGGAAGTTGGGACTCGTTTGTGTGGTGGTTCACCTTGTAAAAAGGGCCCACATACCGAAGAATCTCTACGAGAAAAAGGACAAGATGGATGCAACCGATCGATTCTTCACAGGTCAACGAACAGCCCAAAAAGACGCCAGAAGAAGACGCCCCTCACCTCCATAACAAAGAGGAGCCATCTGCCGAACCCACAAGTCCTTCTCCACAGTGGAGCTTTCACTACCTTCGAGGCTTTGTCATCCTTCTTGTGGTGCTTCACCACGCGGTCCTGGCGTACACAACGTTCGTAACGTTCAATCCCAAGAATCCGATCACCAACATCAGCCCTGTTGTCGACAGCCAACGCTGGTCCGGCTTCAACTACATCGTAGCGTTCAACGACCTGTTTTTCATGCACTTGCTCTTTTTTGTATCGGGGCTGTTTGTGTGGGGTAGCTTGCAACGAAAAGGAATCCAGGCGTTCCTTCGCACTCGACTGACGCGGCTTGGTGTCCCCTTTGTGCTAGGTGTGCTGACATTGATCCCGCTCGCTTTTTATCCCACGATGTTACAGCTGGGTCGGATGCAAAACAAAACATTTGCCTTTGGAGACTACTGGTTGGGACTCGCCCAGCGAGGCTTCCCAACCCCTGGAACGCTTTGGTTCATCTGGTTGCTGCTCGTGTTTAACTTGCTTGCTGTTGCATGGTTTTCGTTTAAACCCAACATGGGACAAACCAAAGAACCATCCGCAGTAACACGCGCCCTTCCCTTGTTTGTGAGACTGTTTGGTTGCGCGTTTGTTGCCCACCTGGCGATGCTTATCGTCGTGCATGAATACGCCTGGATCGGCGTGGGTCCTTTTGTTGTCCAGGGTAGCCGCATTCTTCTCTACCTTGTTTATTTCCTGGCCGGTGTCATTGTCGGGGCCCACGGACTCCAACGCTCCTACTTCGCAGCGAATAGCTCCCTGTCAAAACGCTGGTGGGCTTGGTTGGGAGTTTGTTTGCTGGCTTTCCTTCCGCTCGCGCTGCTACCTCCCAAAGTGTTCAAGGGTCAGCTTCATGGGCTCGTGCTCGTCACGTTGATCGGAGTGACTGCTCTCTTCGGATTTATCGGTCTGTTTCATCGATTGACCACAGGTAGAGTTCGCTGGATGGATAGCTTGAGCCAACACTCGTACGGTATCTACTTCGTCCACTATACCTACATCACATGGCTACAGTATGCTCTCTTGGATGTGAGCCTTCATCCGGCAGCCAAGGGATTGCTTGTCTTCTCCGGAACATTGGCCCTGAGTTGGAGCACCGTTGCCTTGCTCCGTCGCATCCCCATCGTGGCCCGCATCATTTGAGAAAACCAAAGAAAAGGAAACCCAGTCTATGACAACACCTCCTGCCCTTCCTCCCAAACCAGATTCGGAGGAAGAAGAGAAACAAGCATCGTTTTGGTCAACGGTGGGACGCTCCCTGCTCGTCGCAGGCTCAGCAACAGGACGAACCCTGGCCCATTGGAGCCAGCAAGCAGGGCAGACGATCGCCGAAACCTACCAAGCGATCGACCCTGATGTTCGACGGCACATCGCCCAGCTACCCTTAATGGCGTTGACTTACCTGAGTCCAGGCTTTCGGAAACTGGAGTCGAAGCCTGATGATGGGCACCGGCCTCTGTTGTTTGTTCACGGCCTGGGTGGACACTCAGGAAACTTTGTGGGGATGCAGCTTTACTTTGCAACCATGGGCCGAAAGCGCACCTACAGTGTCCAGTTTGGTCGCTTGGAAGATCTGGAAGCGATGGCCGAACATCTTCGTCATTGCGTTCACACGGTTCGGACCAACAACCAGCTTGAGGCAAACCAATCCATTGATATCGTTGCCCATAGCATGGGCGGGATCGTAACTCGCTTGGCCTTGGAAGACCCAGAGACAGCCCAATCCATCGCTCAGGTTGTCACGTTGGGGACTCCTCACCAAGGCACCCACATGGCCCGCTTTGCTGCGACCCAACACATCGTATCGTTACGCCCCAACTCTGCCATTTTGGAGAAGCTGGAGCAACAGATCCCCTGGCAAGAGTCGCCTGTCCGCCCTCCTTTGGTTGCGCTATGGAGCCACTCCGATGTGCTTATCCTTCCCGCGGAGGGTGCGACACTTCAGGGAGCGACCAACATCGAAATGCCAAGCTACACCCACTACACCTACCTCCTTCATCCACAGGCCTGGAACAAGGTTTACCAACTGCTTGAGGAATGAGGAGAGCCCAACAAAACCGTTGCAACAAGGAAGTTCCTACAGCCCACAAAGAACACGAAAGAAGATTTGGTAGTTTCCTGTACTGTTGTCCACCCAAAACACTGCAGTGATCGACGATGAGACAGGAACAATGTTGGGGAAGGCCACAGTTTTTGTGGTATTGGAGACCTGAATCTCTGTACCAACCCTGGAACCTGACGAAGTCAGTCGCGCAAACCAAAGCTGGACAGGAGAGGTTCGGGCGTCCCTCCACACAGCGCTGTAGTAGGTACTCGTGCTGGGATGAAAGGGGCTATTGACCAGCAAACTTGGGGTTTTCACATTGGTAGAGAGCGTAGAAACAATCGAAGACGGAGAACCGCTGCTGTAGATACGACGGTTGTAGATCAGTGAGCTACCGGTCTTGGAGTCCACATAGCTCACCATGAAATAGTAGCGATTTGCGGTGATTCGGGGATAAAATGAGATGGAAGTGCTGCTGGACAAGTTTCTCTCAACGCCAGACTTTGTCCCCGTGTTATCAACCATTTGAAAGAAAACATCGTATTGGTTGCTACGACGGTCCCTCCACACAGTCCCAAACCGATTGGAGAGGGCGGCGATGTCAGGAGTTTGTGGAGAGGATGACTTGGCGGCATCCGGCAGCTCCAGCGCAGAACCTTGAGGTACGCCTGTTCCTGAGACACGGAGAAACTTTACGGATGCCTTGGGAGTCATTTCATACCAAACAATGCCATAATCTGTACCGTTCCAAGCCATCCGAGCTTCGCCCAAGCCGTTGCTTAAAGCAGTAAGGACCGTTCGAGAAAGGACCGCTCCAGTGGTTGTAAGTCGAGCCAGTGTGTAGGTGCGCTTGCTGCTCTGGTATTCGTACCAAAGCATCCCATATTCTTTTCCTGTCCAGAGAAGCTTCATAAATAAGGGAGTGGCTCCGCTGGAGGTTAGCTTGACAGCAGCACCTATCGGCTTCCCATCCAAGCCCCAGCGTTGAAAATAGACAGCCTTGTCAAGACTGTACACAGCAGCAAACTCCGCTCCGTTCCAGGCAACAGCAAGCTGAGAGTACACCTTGGTCAGATCTGTACTCAAGCGAACAGGAGGCCCTATGGCATCGTCCACTTTTCCGTTGCAGTCGTTGTCTTTCCCGTCACACACTTCGGTGCTTGGTAGAGGCGCAGAGCATGTGCCCCACTTCCCAAGGAGACATGTTTCACTGCCAGAGCCGCAACTGTTGGAGCAGGTTCGAGTGAGCTGATCAACCTTCCCATCACAGTCGTTGTCTTTTCCGTCGCATACTTCGGTTTGGGGCGCTGCTCCTGAGCATCCTTCCCATTTGCCAGCGGTGCATTTTTGTATGCCAGAGCCACAAGCAGTGGAGCAAGGACGGGTCAGGCCTTCGTCGGTTTGGCCGTCGCAGTCGTTGTCTTTGCCGTCACACACTTCGGCCATGGGCGTGGGTCCTTGACAAGGCCCCCATTGGCCGCCCAAGCAAGCCTTCTCTCCAGGGCCGCATTGTGATGCGCACGACTGAACAAGGCCTTCGTCGGTTTGGCCGTCACAGTCGTTGTCTTTGCCATCGCAGACCTCCGCTTTGGGCGTAGGTCCCTGGCACGCCATCCACTGACCGTTGTTGCAGGTTTGTGTACCGACACCACATTGGTTTTGGCAAACTTGTGTGAGGTTCTCATCCGCTTGACCATCACAGTCGTTGTCTTTTCCATCACAGCTTTCTTGTTGAGGAGAGATGCTCCCTACGCAAGGACCCCAGGTTTGCTGAGGTGTACAAGTCTGTTGCCCTTCCTGGCAAAGACCCTTGCCTCGCGCTGAAGCTGGACCGTCATAACACGACTGGGTTGCGCCGGGCTGGCATGTGCAAGGCGGGCTTTCATCAATCATGCCGTTGCAGTTGTTGTCGAGGCCGTCGCTACAGACCTCTTCCGCTTGGGGTTGGATCGTCTGGCGGCATTGAATCTGCCCCCCCACACAAGCGTCAATTCCTCGCTCACAAGGGCCTTTGACGCCAGGAACAATGCAAGGATTTCCGCCAAACGAACCGTTGTCCACTTGGCCGTCACAGTCGTTGTCCTGGCCGTCACACGTTTCAGGGAGAGGGGTGACTTCCCCCTGGCACATGCCCCATTGGTTGCCCAAACAGATCTGAATGCCAGCTTTGCAAGCGCCTTGGCCTTGGGTTTCAGGGGCTCCTGTGTAGCAGATGCGTTGTTGCCCAGGCTCACAGAGAGTTGTGGGTACCGAGTCAGTGGGCACGGAGGCGTCTTCGTTGCCACCACCAAAAAAGGTGCATTTGCCTCGCAAGCACAATCGGTTGCCGCTGCAGTCTGTATCCAACCGACACTCTGCTTGACCGCATCCCTTGAGCACAAGGGAAGAACCAAGCATCCACACCACAACAAAAAGCGCTCCAAAGCGAATCATTCTCACATATCCTATCCAACAAACTTTCGATACGTTGCCCAGCATCTCAAGGCAGAGCAAACACGTCTCTGGCCTGTAGTGTATGAAACATTGGTGCTTGACGCAATGTGCAATTCAGACGAAGGGAACCCCCTACCGATAGACAACGGCGTCGTTTGCCTTGACATTCCATACAACATTGGGCTTCGATTGGAACTCCCTCAATCTTACTCAGGCATACAGGACATACATCGATGCAACATGCGACATCGCCCCACCCCAACAACCGGGTCGTCTTGATCTTTGTGGGCTGTCTCGTTCTTTTGGAGATAGCCTTTCTCGCATTTCTCAACGTATCGCGCACCAACTTACGCTACTTCAACTACGTCATGTTTCTTCCCGCGATCTCGGCCTGGGTTGCCTGGTTGAGCGTTGGGCAATGGAAGGAGATGTTCGCACCCCTCAAGCTCTCACTCCAACCCAAAGGCTATCTCTTTGCAATACTCTACCCTGTAGGCTTTCTTCTCTTTCTTTGTGGCCTTGTGTGGGCACTTGGCCTGGGAGAGTACCAACCTCACAAATCCTGGTACGCCCCACCCTTCCGTAACTTGTACGGCTTGGTCATGGCGATCTGTCTGGTGTTGGGAGAAGAGTGGGGATGGCGAGGCTTTCTGCTCCCCACACTCACAGCTCGACTCGGTCGCTTTCAGGCAGCTTTTTGGGTGGGTGTTGCCTGGGCTTTGTTTCATGCGCCTGTAGTTTTCTTGTTGGCGGTGCATCTCAAAACAGCCAACCCCTACTTGCTCATCATCATCCACATGGCAACTGTGCTTGTGTTTTCCTTTCCCTTTGCCTACGCCTACCTGAAAACCAGAAGTGTTTGGGCACCTGTACTGTTTCACTACATCTGGAACTGGCTCAACCCGGTGTGGCTCGGCAACCTGTACCGCAACCAGTCTGGGCTGTTCAAAGGAAACCTTCTGCTCATCAATGGAGAAGGCATCTTCGGCTTTGTCCTGACCTTGTTCTTCGTTGCCTGGTTCTGGCGAAAGCAGAGCGACATCAAACCCCCGACAACTCCGATGCAAGCCACTCCAGAGTCAAGCCCCAGCTAGCTCTACCTGGGTTGATGCATGCCATTCGCTTCTGCGCATTAGGATTCTTCGGAGAACTGGAACACTCCCTGCTCTGCCTCTGAGCAAAAGTGGTGGTAGTCCTGTGTCATTTGCTCGGCGAGAAGGACGGCATCGTCCACACAGTCTTTCGCAAAAGCATCAACGTCCAACGAACGTAGGATTCGCTCCACAGAGCTCTTCCCAACAGAGCCAGCGAGAGTGTCGGAGCGAGCATGGGCTTGCGCTAACACTTCTCCACAAACCTTGGCGTAGTCTTTGAAGTCGTCCTCATCCATTTTGGACAGGTCAACGCCAGCTTTGTGAGGGTTGCGCTCTCGGATCAGGTAGCTCTCGCCATCCATATCCACGTGCCCATAAAAGCGATCTCCCCCCTCCACCTGGACCAGGTGAGCGTCTACCGTTCGCTCCCCACCGAGCTGGTAATCGAGCAAACAAAAGCCGACATGGCCTTCCATCACAGAAGGTCGGGTTTGCTTGAACTCCAGAACAATATCATTTTTGTGTTTGTCCGAGCTTCCTTCAATCAGGACGTAATACCGCCACAACCCTACACTACCTGTACCGCTGCCTTTCTTAATTGCGACGTCTTTGACCTTAAAGAAGTCCGCATCAGGAGCATGCTCACTGAGATGACTTCGGTAGGCATCCATCGTCGCCTGGAAGTCGGGAACGCGGTCTGAAATGGGCAAGATCTCATCCGTCTCCAGGAACACTCCTTGATCGAGGTCCACACGCTTTTCTAAGAAATCTTTGCGGCTCTCTTTTTCCGCCGACTCCAACAGGTCTTCAATGAGTTTGGGGCTGTTCTTTGCGGTCAGTCGGTCAGTTGCGTCATCGCGACCTTCTTTAAGGTCCTGGAGTTTGTCGAGGTACCCTTCCGCAAAAGAACGTACCGCAGCTTTGCTGTCCTTTTTCCCCAGACCATGTTCACGAGCCGCCAAGAGAAAACCAGTGGCTCCCCTCTTGATATCCCACGTGAAGGGAGCCTCGTGGGCTTCATCAAAGTCGTTCAGGCCGAAAATAAGTTTGCCATCGGGACCTTCCATCACACCAAAGTTCTCAGGGTGGACGTCACCGTTGCAGAGGACCTTGGGCAAAGACTCATCAGAGCCAGCCAAGCCCTGGTAGAAGAGGTCCGCGGTCCCTCGAAAAAAGACAAAAGGCGAGGTCTTCAGCTTTTCAAACTTGGCCTGCGCTCCGAGAGGGTTGTTGGCGATCAAACCATCGTGATAGTCAAGCAAGACGTCTTGTACAAAGCCTGCTCGCTGAGGCGACGAAACATCAGGGGAGAGGATGTTCCTGGAGCGGCCCAATGTGAAAGCATCACCGTCCTCATGATTCTCGCCAACCCCATTCACAGAAGAACTTCGCATTTCCTCGATGGGGAAGCGGTTTCGTGGGGCAGAGACATCCCGTCGAAAGTAAAGTCGGTTGTTCAACTTCGTCATAGCAGCATCTCAACGTCACAAAGCGGTCACACCAATGTCACACAAGCAAACCGACATTGTATACCAAAGAAAGAGAAACGCTGCTAGCAAAAAAACGATTGGAATCTATGGAGAAACAGAGAAAGAAGAGGAGGAGGGAGCTTACTTCTTGCGACGCTTGTGACGGCTCAGTTCCTTGGCGTCGGCTGATTGTTCGCAGGTCTTTTTCGTTACACCATGAAAGCGACACACTTCGCTTTTTTTCCGCTTCGTGGAAAATAAGGTGGACGTCATTGGCCTAGTAAAGGGTAGGACCTGAAATGAACATACATTGATGGGTCTTGGTCTCGACCGGTCGAAGTGAGGCAAAGAAGACACGATGAAAGAGCAACAGCAAGAACGGATCATACAGGAGACAGACTGGCAGGTTTTGTCAGAACGGTTGCTCCTGTTTTGCGCAGCGCGTATGCGCCGCGTGTTATGGCGAGGGCAAGAGCAGTGCGCCGTTCCTGGTGGTGTTGAAGCCACCGACATTGTACTGAGCGCGATCCGGAAATTTTTGGACGGTCAACGCAAGTGGCCTCCTCAGCTGACTCTCTTTCAGTTTTTGTGCGGTGTCATTCGAAGTGAGATCAGCCACCTTGCGACCTCCATCGAAAACCGAACGACAGTAAGAGCACCGGAGGAGCCATCATGGATGGAAGCCTCATCGGAAGCAGCCACTCCCTTCGATCTCATCGCCCGAAAGGAAGAGCGGCTACAGATACTGCTCCGCCTACACGATGACCCTCTTGTCTGCGACATTGCCCGCCTGATTATCGACCAGGAACTCAAACCCGCAGAGATTGCGGAAGCCCTCAATGAATCGGTCGTCACGGTGTACAACGCGATCAAACGTTTGCGAAGAAAGCTCAAATCTCTGCAGAGTTCCCCATCACACAGCGCGCTTTTCTCATCAGAGAAGGAGACGTTATGTCAAAAGATCTGAACCCTCAAGAAGCCCTCTCCCAGCGGCTCGACTCGGCCTTGGAGAGCGTACAAGAATCACTGTGGGCGAACGAAGACGTCGTTGAATCCATGGACTCCAGCGATATCCGCGATGCGCTCGCATCCATGGGACTTTCGTCAGTCGAAATGTTCGAAAAACTGGCTCCACTTCTGCCTCCCTCTGTCCATCAAGATGCCTCAACAGCCAATGAAGAAGTCCACTCCTCTTGCTCGTTGGAAGGTAGACAAGAAACAAGCACAACACCCACCCAACGAGTGCAGGAGCCTAACATCGAAGAGCCCAAGCCCACTCCCGATAGGGAGACAAGAAAGCCAGCCTCTTTTGCAACAAAGCTCTGGAAGCCTCTAGCGATAGTCATGACTCTGTTCATCTGTGTGATTGGAGCTTCCAGTCAGTATTTTTTTGTTCGCAAGAGTCAGACAAGGCGCTCGTACGAAGTCCCCTCCATTCCTCCGGCCGCAGTCCTCGTTCGCAAAGGCAAACCACGACCGGAGTACCAGCGGCCCACAGGCCCAAAACCCAAGCCTCAGGGCGCAACGAATGGGACAGTGCTCCCCTCCCAAGGACAAACCAACGATGGGACACCTACCATCGGCTACACAGCTCAAACGAAAGCAGTACGTTCAGGTTATTGGAAGAGTCTCAAACCGAAGATCGGTCAAAGCAGGAACTTCCAAGACAAGTGGGAATCTGGCAGCAACACACTTGGAAAAGATGGCAAGGTGCAGGTCACCGAACTCTCCGACTACCAATGCCCTCACTGCAAGAATGGTGAGAAGCATCAACGCTCACAAGGTAGACTTCAACCCGACCAAGGCAAAGGTAGACCGGTGCCTTCCTTGCTTCCAGGAGCGCCTCGACTCGATGACAACAAGAGTGTAGCTCAAAAAACCCAAGGCGACGGGGAAAAGAGGGTAGGTAAGGGAGAAGATCTGAACCCCAAACCCAACAAGGCGAAGACAAAAGATCCGAGAGTTTGGCGACGCACAGCCCACAACACCATCTTGTCGAAAGTCTCTGTGGGGGGCAGCAAGTTTCTCAAGCTTCACAAGATGCAGATAACGGTTCAAGTGTCAGGCCTTCGTGCCCGTACCGTTCTCGACCACATCTACTACAACCCCTACGGCCGGACCTTGCAAGGCACCTTTAAATACACGCTTCCTGCCGAAGCCTCGGTCTCCTACTACGCTATGTTTGTGGGAACCCAACGACAGCGCGCGCCCCGCTTTTTCCTCGCAGGAAAAGGTCCGCGTGCCCTACGTGGTCTGCTCGACCCCAAGCAACTTGCCAAGCAAGTCCCCCCAGTGGACTGGGGCAAGCTTCGCGAAGCTCGGCTTGTCGCTGCCGCTCAAGGTCGCAAGGTGTATGAAGACATCACCCGTCGCCGGATTGACCCTGCCTTGCTTGAGCAAGATGCTCCCAACACCTTTCGTGGCCGCGTGTTCCCCATCCCCTCGAAGGGATACAACCGGATCATCATCGCCTACGAACACACCTTACCACGAGCAGGCAACAACCTTGTGTATCGGCTGCCGTTCTCCCCAGACGTTGCTGAGTCCATTGACCTCTCGTTGGGCTACAACGACCAGGCCGCCACTCTCACCAGCCACAACCTCCGAAAGATTCGGTGCAAAGGGCTATCACGCAAAGCTTCCCCTCTTGTACGATGCATGTGGGAGCAACAAAAGCCCGATCGAGATGCCGTATTCTTCTTTCGCCCCAAAAGCCCAAACGTAAGCTGGGTTGCAGGAACCGACCCAACAGACAACCAAAAGTATATGATGGCTCGCTTGCGTGTCCAGTTGCCCCGCTCTAAGCAACCGTACAGTTCGCCTCAAGCCGTCTTTTTGTTGGACACGTCACTCTCCGAAACCCCCGATTTGTTCGCAGCCCACGTTGCGTTGCTGCAGCGCATTTTGGAGAAAAACCAGAGTCACCTTAAGCGCTTCAATGTCCTCTTCTTTGACATTGGCTCACAGTGGGCCAAACCGAAGGGTTGGATCGACAACACTCCTGCCAACCGTCGCGCCTTGTTCCAACGCATCGACTCGCTCTTGCTCGAAGGAGCTACAGATATAGGGCGAGCCTTGTCTACCCTTGCGAAGCCGTCATGGCCGATCCAACAAGGCGTCCCCCTCGATGTGTTTGTGCTCAGCGACGGCCAACACAACTGGGGAACCTCCTCGATCGTTCGAGCGATGAAGCAATTCCAAAAAGCCAAGCCCTTTGGTCAAGTACGTTTTTTTGCTTACCGTATGGGTCTGGGAACAGAACATACGAGGCTGCTCCATAGCATCGCCCGGTTTGGTGGGGGAGTGTTTCCTTGCCTTGGTCGCTCCGAGCTATCTCGTTGCGCCACAGCTCACACCCAAGCCTCCATGCAGTTGGAGAGCGTAACACTCGATGGGATTGGCGCTTCCGAGGTCCTTGTTCATGGGCACCAGCTCCAACTGTACCCCGACTCTCTCTTAACTGTAGCGGCTCGCTACCAACGTGACGGCGTCGCAACCGCCAAGCTCACGGGCTTTTTCAGAGGCAAACGTAGGACAATCACACAGCGTTTCTCGGTCAAAGCAACAGGAGACCTCGCCCCACGAGCCTGGGCCGAGATCGCGGTGTCTCAATTGATGGAACTCCAGAAACCCAAGCTTGTCCCCTTGATTGTCGCCTACTCCCAACATTTCAAGCTTCCCAACCGACATAGCTCATTTCTGGTTTTGGAGACCGACAAAGAGTACAAACAGTACGGCCTCGACACGATCAAACAAACGAAACAGGTCAAAGACGTCGCGCAGTTTGTGAAGAAGCAACGCTCGCAAAAGAAGGTGACGGAAGAGCCTCTGCGTCGCTGGCGTAATGCAATAGCCTTGGGAATGCGCTACACCCGTCTGAAGCAGCAGAAGCAGAGCCGACGCATCCAGATGATTCGCTCCATTCTTCAGCAACTCTCACGCCACAACATCCCCAGTTCACAGGGGATGAAGGGCATGCGGCTGTGGCTGAAACAGGATGTCTCCAAGAAGTATCAACAAACACTTCACCAAACAGGAGCAGGCTTCGCCCTCTTTGTGGATGAAGCCAAGCGTCGCCTCCCTCAAAGCCTGTATGGGGCTCTTCGTAGCCTGTCCTGCATTGTGGAACAAAACCCAAGCCACCCACAGGCGCTGCGTTTGGTAGGCTACCATCTCATGGCCTGGAAACGCTACGACGAGGCGGCCCACGTATTCCTCAAACTCTTGGAGCGACGGCCTTTTGAGCCTCACACCTATCGCGACTTAGCGAGGGCGTTGGCTCGCAGTCATCACTGGGGCCTCGCAGCCGCTCTGTACGAATTGATCCTCGCAGGAAAGTGGGACAACCGGTTCGGCCAGCTTCGAACCATCGCACGGGAAGAGTATGCGTTGCTCGTCAACGAAGCGTTGCAACGTCGAACCCTTCCGGCTTCCTTGATGATGCTCTTTCTCCGCCGCAAAGCGTTGCTTGGGTTGCACGTCAAACCCTCTAAGCTCAGAGTGACGGTGACCTGGAACACAGACAACACAGATATCGACTTGTGGGTCCTTGAGCCCAATGGAGAAACTTGCAAATACAACCACCGACGCACCCGCAATGGCGGCGTTTTGTTGCAAGACATCACCCAAGGCTATGGCCCAGAACGATACGAAAACCAAACAGGAAAACCTGGGATCTATCAGATCAAGCTCAATTTCTACGGCCACTCCTCCAATGTGTTTGGTAACCAAACTCACGCTACGGTTGTGATTGTCACTCACGCTGGTACACCTCAGCAGCGAACGATCGTAAAAAACATCGTCCTCAACAAGAAGTCTGTGACACACACCGTCATGAAGGTGAAGTTGGAGTAAGTCTTTTGGGAATGAAACAGTATCCTAGCTTTCAGCGTTAGAGTGCCCACGGATGTGGGTACTTCTCCCTTGCCTATATCTTTCATGGGTAGCAGGGGTACTTGAGTCGGGCCACGCAGATGCCTGCGTCAAACCAAAGGCGAAGGCCTCTTTCTTGCCAACAGCATTTCATCACACCCCAATGCGAGCATACAAGCACTAGGATTTCGCGATGGCAGTTGTGTATAGCATAGGAGTTGGTAACTCATTCTCTAAGGCGTGGAGAGCCTCCGCTGTTCGTTTTAAAGCACGAGGGACGGCGGATTCGTTGGCCTTCTCTTGGGCAACGAGGTAGAGCGCGCGGGCCGCCTTGGGTTTGCCCCGGTCGCGCAGCAAGTGACCGTACACGACATACCCATCGGCCGCATACAACGGGTTTTCGCACGTTTCAAGCCAGTCTTCGGCTTGCAAGATATGTTCTTCCGCTTCTTCCAGTTTCCCCATACAACGAAGGGCTTCTGCCTGATGGACACGCATTCGTGGAGCATCAATCTCCAACGAGGAGAACAGCCTGTGCGCCTTGCCAAAGCACTCGTACGCAAACACATACTGCTGCTGACTCATTTTGTTGATGGCGATGTTGTTCCATAACGTAGCCTCACGCTCGCGATCCCCCAGTTGACGAAACAAACCCATCGACTCCATCGCCAAACGATGGGACTCTTCCGAATCGTTGGAGTCCCTGGCGACGTTGGCAAGGTTTCCAACAATGTTGGCCTTGGCTGAGAGATTGCCGCTGGCCTCACTTCGACGAAGGCTATCTTCCAAGAGTTGTTTGGCCTCTTCCAATCGCCCTTCGCGCCACGCGATAATCCCAAGATTGTTTAAGCCGCCTGCGACCCCTTCGTCATCGTCGATACTTCGAGCAATATCCAGACTTTGCTCAAACAGCTTGTGTGCGGCTTTCAGATCTCCGCAATACCAGGCAACCTGCCCCTGCATTTTGTAAGCTTTCCAGCGTATGACAGGTTGCTGATAACGGTGTGCCAGAATCTGCGCCTGAGCAGCCTCCACTCCCGCGTCATCGTAGTTTGACATCTTGACCAACACGGTAGCTCGCGCCAAACACACAGCCGCAGAAGGCTCTTCCATAGCTTGGGCGGCAAGGTCACAAACAGCCAAGACATCTTTCCACCTCGACAAGCTAGTCAGAACCTCAGCCGCAGACAACGCAATGCGCCGAATCGCTGCCCCCCTTGTTGTTCCGTGATAGGCCAACGCTTTCTCGTAATAGCTTGCAGCAGAAAGATTCAAGAAGCTATGCTTTGCCTCATCACCAGCCTTTTCCAGGTAGAAAGCAGCCTTTTCGATAAGCCCAGCCCTTTCCGAGTGCAAAGCTAGCTCGCCGTAGTGAGGCGCAAGATTCTCAGAAAAGACTTGCTCGTACGCCTCTGTCGCCGCGGCATGAAGCTCTCGAAGGCGATGCTCCGACTGCATGTGATAAGCGGCATCTCGGAGCAAAGCATGTCGAAAGTTGTAACGAAGCGAATCCTTGCTTGACCAAACATGTTCATGGGCGATGGCATGAAGAGTCTGAGCCAGATGGGTTGGATGCTCCAGCAATGACGTCAGAACGGTAGAAACAAACTCCTGCCCCAAAACAGAGGCAGCCTGCACTGTACGTTTCTTGTCGATATCCAGCTGGTCAAGGCGAGCGACCAAGAGCGCGTGAACATCTTCCGACAGCATCATCTCTGACTCTAAGGCTTCCACACCATCGTCGGTGTGCTGCAAGCGACGATTGTCTTGCAAATACCGTAAGATTTGTTCCGCAAAGAATGGGTTCCCCTCTGACTTGCTGTGCACCAACTCCAACAAGGAAGGAGCCATCTCACGGCCTAACAAGCTGCGAGCCATGTCCTGCAAGTGACGTTTGGAGAGAGGACCCAAAGGCAACAACGTCTGCGGCATGCTGGAAGGGAAAGGCAACCGAAAGGGACTTCCGTCGTTTTGGTAGCGGCTGGTCAGGATGACGGCAATCGGAGCATCGGCCAGATGCTTGAGAATAGACTGCAGCGCTTCAATGGAGTCAGCGTCCAGCCACTGAGCATCCCCCACATGAAGAATCACAGGCTGCAGGCTCGACTCTGCAAGGAGCCAGGCCTGCAACGCTTGCAAGGTATTCTCAAAGCGTGCTTTGGGCTCCAATTGAAAGTAGAGAGAGTCCTTCCAGTGCAACCCAACCAGAGCGGCCACGATGGAATGAACACGTTGAAGCTCCTCCAGGCGTTCAGGATCCTCTCCACCTAGACTTTCGCTCAGACGTTGCTGCAAATGACTCCATGTGGTGTCAAACACGCTGCGATTTTGCTCCAACGTCTGTGTCGGTAGCTGCTTTGTATAATGTCTGAGCGCATAGGAGAAGGGAGAGAACGACTGTTGAAGAATCGCATCACAAGGGCAATAAAGCCAGAGAAAGGGTTGGTTCGCATATAGCTCTTCCAAATGATGGTGATAGCTATCCACCAGCAAGCTTTTGCCAGCACCCGGTTCACCATCGATGAACAAGAGACGAGCAGACTCACCGTAAAAGAGAGGCGAGATCGACTTGTGCATCAGCTTCATTTGACGCTCTCGTCCCACCATCGTTGTGCTGGAGTGTGCCAGGTACGAGTTGGTGAGGCGATGCTGCAACGCATGCATCAGCAAGGGAACAGGAAAACCCTTGAGCAGCTGCGGTTCACGCTCCGCAAACGCATACCGATGCGAAGCCTTGGTGTAGACAGCTGGACCGCACCAAAACTCTCCCCAAGGAGCCTTCATCATCAGACGAGCTGCCATGTTGACGCCTCGCCCCAAGCATGTGAACTCATGGCGCTGTTGTCCGCCGTTGAAGCCCACATACATCATGTTCTGGGTGACCCCAGCGCGAAGCGCCCATGTCGGTTCACTGCGCTGCTGGAGAGCCAGAAGAAAATCCAAGGCGCGCTGCAAGTCTCGTTCATGGGACGTCGGTGCACCAAAGAACAAAAGAACGTTGTCGCTCTTGTCGCCGAAGTCGAAGCGGGTGAATGTCCCGCCGTACTCTTCCAACAAAGCGGACAACAAGGTTGCAAGATCTGTGAGTTCGTCAACCTTTTCAAAGGCGAGAAACACAACCGTGACTTTGCGCCACTCTCCCCGCAAGGGAAAGTGAAGGATCTCATCAGGAACAAAGCGTCCCAAAATATCAGCCGACACGTCCTCCGTATCCTTCACAATGGTGGCGGGGTCAACATCAAGCTCAGCAGGCGCCCAACGGTTCGTTTGCAACAGCTCTGCTGGAACCTGAAGATAACCTTCATGCTCTACTCCCTCTAAAGATTCAGGGAGAAGCTCCACCAAGGCTCGCTCCAGAACAATGTCACCTTGTCCAGCAAGCGCCTGAGCATCGGCACAACCCAGGATCGCTGGCCCGCGAAAGCAATACGTTCGTCGCTCAACAGAGAGGGGTAGGATTTCCCATAGAACATCGCCCCACGCAAGACCAATCTTGGCTGCAAACAAGAACTCGCCGTACGACGTTTTGTAGGTTGCATGCTTTGCAAAGAAAGACTGCAGCGCAATGGCAGCCTCCCAAGCATGTTGAGGAGCCGAGCCCTCTTCGTCGCAGGGAAAGACGGCTGTGAATGCATCGCCGGCAAAGCCAACAATGACCCCGCCCTGTTCGTGAATGACATGAACCGTTGGATCAAAATAAAATCGCAACGCCTCAGCAAGAGTCTCTGCACCTTGTTTGCCATGGGCCATCAGGGTTTCAGTAAGAGCGGTAAAGCCCGACAGATCGACAAACAAGGTAACAGCCTGGAAGAGGCCGCGCTTGTCGCCTTGCAAGTGTTTCTGAACAATCCAGGACGGGAGCAGGGGATGCTTCATGCTCGAACTCTCTGACTCACAATCACGCTCGCAACGAAGGGCATGTCACCCAAGAGTCGCTTGTGTCTGTTATCGAAACAATGTGGACTAGGGGTTGTACTTGTGAGCACAAACACCCTGGACACACTGGTATCCGTAGGTACGGGGACAATCACAGGTACTGACCAACGGCAAGGGGCATCCGAGAGAGCCAGCCTTCTTAATGATAGCGAAGAAGCGGGTGGTGTCGGCACTGTTCCGTGCGACTTTGTTCCGGGTGCACCCACAGCTCGTACCCTGGAGCACCTGACCACACTCTTTGTCTTCCGAACAAGATTGAATGTTTTGTAGTTCGCTCTTGAAGGCCTGAAGCAAAGCGTTGCAATCGTCGGGTAGAGGCTGGTCCGGCTGTGTCGTTGTATCTGGCGTACCTGCATCTTGTGGAGCGGTGTCTCCAGGAGCCTTGTCCTGGGGAGTCCCTGCATCGGTTGGGTTGTTCTCCTCGGCCGCAGGTTCGTCCGATGTCTCTGGAGCGGGCTCGCTCGACGCCTCTGCTCCGGGCTCGTTCCCATCGACTTGTTCCGCAGCAGGCTCTTGCGTAGGTTCAGCCTTGGGCTCTGGGCCTGGTTCCTTGGCAGACGTTGCCTCTTGCGCTGGCTCTGAGGCTGCTTCTGTGGTTGCCTCTGTGAGCGTTGCTTCGGTGGAGTTTTCCGCTGTCGTTTTTTCGATACCAGCTTCAACCCCTGGCTCGTTGGTTGAGGTCACAGGTCCACACGACACCATCCAACCTGCAACAAGCAACCCAACCATCCATCCAGTCCATGCTTTCATCATCAACCTCTTTCCTTCACAAACATTCCAAAAGACACACACCACACCGCGACAAGAAGTACAACAACTTGCTTGCGCCTAAGCATAGAAACCTCAAGCGAGTTTTGTTGTAAGTGGCTTTGTCTTGTTCATACCACGAATTGATAACTTCCCCAAACAATGTTAACTTGCTGCTCAAAAGTGGAAGAAACAAACACCTTCCCTATCTCTCACTCCAAAGAACACTCCATGGCACGACCGAAGAGCATGGAGGAGACGAGAAGTTACGATGCGCATACGTTCGACATGTTGGGTTGTTGGTTTGTTTTGTGTCCTCGCCTTTGCTCCAGCAGCCTGTTCTCCAGGCAATCCTTCGGAGCCTGCAGAGGAACAACAACGCAACGAAGCCATCGCAGAGAAAATTGAAGAGAAGGCGACAGAACGTAACACCAAAGAGAAGACTGCAGACGATGCGGGCGTTGGACCTGAGGAAGAAGCAGTACCGGAGCCGAAAGCAACAGAGCAAGGAGTCACGGAGCCACCGCAAGAGGTCGTGGTAGAAGAGCCATCGACACCCACACCGGATGAGATGGTACCTGAGATTATCCCGGAGTCGATGTTTCCCAAAGATGGTCTGGGCCAGTTAAGCGGGCAGTGCAACGTGCTCGACGACGAAGAATGGAACTCGTCCAAGTCGTTTTTCTTTCGAAACACCATCGACTTTGGAACCATGCCCTTTGACAAGGCCAAGCTCACCCAAGGAGGAAGGAAGATCTGGGACGATGGAAACCTCGGAGGTAGCTCGGTCCATTCCGAGGTCTTTGCCTACGAGGTGTTGTACCGCTGTGAGTCGGCTGCTTTGCTCAAGTCGGAAGGAGAGATCGTTTACCAGGACAAAGGTGGCAAAAAGACAGACTTGTTGGTGCTGATCGATCAACGAAAGATTGGCGTAAGCGTCACCCGTGCCTTCCACTTTCCACCGACCAACCCTTACACCGAGCAGGAAGCCAACACACTGCTCACAAAGAAACTGAAAGACATCCCACTCAGCGCCAAAAACGCAGACAGCAAGGACGCCTGGGGCCGTTCAATCCTTCACATTCTGGCCTACAACAAACAGTACGCTGACGTTGTAGAAACCGCCTACAAAAAGTTGGATGCCAGCGTCACCTCCAACATTGTGTTGATGGTGACTGTCACAGACGGAAAAGATGACCACATCTACTAAGAGGAACCCACAGCGACTAAGCTACCGAAGAAAGATGCCTAGACAGATGTTGCCAAGAAGGTGACCAAATGCTCACGCAGTTTGGCTTTCACTCGCTCACTCACATACGTGTTAATCTGTTTGGAGAGTCGCTTATTCACAAACGCTTTGTTTTGAGCGGCGTTGAAGCCAAGGCGCTTTAACAGCTGAAGCCGACGACGCTCTGTCTCCTTGAGCCATGGATTGTTCGCCTTTTGGTGAACGCCATCTTGGGGCATAAGCTTGCTTTGGTGGTACGCTGAAAACATAGCAAGAGTGTAACGGAAGTAGGCTTCTTCGTAGAATTGGTCCCTTGCTCTTGCCAGCTTTCGCTTGGCCGCCTTCTCACCTTCAGCGCTTTTAAAACCTTTCATAAAAGCGTGTGTGATGTGACCATTTTGCTCCATCACACGTGCAACACGAAGCAACATACCGTACGTCCACTGGCTAAACGCCTGGGAGCGCGGGCGCTTGCGAAGGCTATCCTGGTACATTTTCAAGAGGTGGACGCCTGTTCCCAGCTTGCTTTTGATCCGCTCTGCGTTCTCGCTCTGAGACGACGATACATTAAAGGGTTCTTTCACAAACGCTTGAAAGTCCTTCTCCATCATATTGAAGTAGTACTTGTCCTCCTTCGTTTGTGACTTGGATACGGTGTGGTACAGCGTGGAGGAACATCCCACTGTCAACAAAGCAAGGCCAGAAACAAAGCAGTATGCAAAAAACTGTCGCATGAATTCACTCCTCGGGCTGTATTCCCCATCTCTGTGTTTCCTTGTGCGATACGTATCCAGGAAAATCCCCCCAGAACGATGGACAAGCGCACAAGTGGATCGAACGTACACAGAGAACATCGTTCGATGTTTCATTTCTGCACATTGCAGCAACAATTCTTTCATTTCTGCCCAAGAAGTGCTGTGAGTCGATTCGCAGGAGCTTCCTTTTTTCAGGCCTGCTTTTGACGTGTCTTTCCCTGTCCGTCGATGTAGTCGACCTGCATGATGGGATTGTAAAGCACAATGACATCGCACAAAGAAACGGACGAATCAAAAGAAACCACCGAAAAGACTTCGTCCGTTTGCCAATCGAGAGACAATGGCTCTGCAAACACAAGCTGCCCATCGGCGTAGAAGTAGAACGCTCCGTTGTAGAGAGCAAGAAGCCAATCTTGCGAAGGGACTTCAACGCTTTGAACAGCGAGGGTCTTGCTGTTTTCTTTAACAGAATAGTCTTGGGTCTCTGCATCCCACGCCAGGGAAACACCTCCAAGCCGCATAGAGAGAGAGGGAACTCCAGAAGAAAGCTGAACAACATCTGCTTGTTGGGGCTGCCACAGCATCAATCGGGAAACGTCAGAGCGTATCGGCTCCAACGAAAAAGCTGCAGAGAGAGGATACTGTGGACCCACAGGTAGGCCGGCTTTGTTAAAGGAAAAGAGAGCGGAGCTTGCGTCCTTGGAATCAAGACCGATCGCATGGATAAGAGCGCCACAAACGACGGGAGACGAGAGCACTGTGGAAGGAACTTCGACCGTTGCGAGCCAAGAGAGGTCAGAGTCCAACAACCTTAAGGCGCCAGAGGAGCAAGCCACAGCGACAACACCATCACCCACCGCTGGCAAACCAACCCAAGCATCATCCGCCTTTTGGGAAAGGGAAGCCTGGATAGAAAGGGTGTTATCAAAGACGCTGAGAGCGTCGGAAGAACAAGCAAGCAGAGAGCCATCACTGGAAGGCAAGGGAGAGCAAGACTGCGCTCCATCATAGAAACCTGCAGCATCCCACTCCAAAGAAGCAGTGTTAAACCTCACAACCAGGGATTGAGCTGATGCTCGCTGGACAGGAAACGAAGTCAGGTTCGCCTCCGTGCCATGTTGTTTGTAGCGAGAGAGGTCATGGGTGTTCTCTTGAAACGGCCAGTAACCGACAAGCCCTGGCTCTCTTCCGACCAAAGAGCGGTCTTTGTACGCTTTAATTTGCTCTTGAGAGCGCCCATAGCGCCAAATACGAAGTTCACAGATCTGTCCAGGAAACAAGCTTTGGTTGTCGTTGGCCTGACCAACCACCAGGGGCGCGCTGTTGCATGTGCTTCCATAGGTTGGGTCGAGGACAGGCCCGTGGACAAGTTGGCCATCGAGATACAACGAGAGGTATCCCCGATCTCGAACAAAGGCGACATGATGAGGTTTCCCGTCCTTAATCGGATGCGGACTGTCCAAAGTGATGTTGCTGTCTCCATCGTACCGGGCCGCCTGGATCTTGTTGGTTTTCTTCTTGATCCGCAGAATGTAGGGATAACAATGATCCCACTTCTGCACGAGGTTAAGCATCGGAGGGCTGTCATCTGACACATTGTACTGAAACCAGCACTCCACAGTGAAGTCTTGGTCCGCATCAAACCCAAGAACACCCGCGTTATCTTCGATCACGACATTGTTGTGTTCCTCTGTCAGAAAGACTGCCTGACCGGATGGCGTGACAGGTGTTGTCGTTGGGTTAAGGCCCAAGAACAAGAAACGCCCGTCTTCTGTCGCGGAAGGACGTCCTGCACATGTACAAGGCTGCCCCAAGATTTCGTCATAGGACAAACAAGTCTTCCATGACGCATCGCCGCTCTCTGCAACTCCAGAGACATTAACACGGAGCAAAGCTTCGTCGTGCTTCGCAAGGTAAAGATTGGATTCGTTGAGCAACGAGGGAGCAAACACAGAGTTGGGTTCGAAGGAGCCGAGGCTACACTGAACAGCGTTGGATGCCAAAAGTAACTCAACCTGCCCCTTATCATTTTGGAACAAGCCGTAAATGTCCCCAACGTCATCCACAAGGATAGCTTCGCCCACAACAGTGTACCCAGTCAAAACCTGATCCATCGTTGTAACAACCTCTCCTCCCGGTAGTAGCAGTGCTACAGAGTAAGAAGAAGAGTTCTCACTACCAAGAAGCCCGACAAAGGTATCGGAAGAGTCAGGAAGCCTTACAGGAGGCACAGCGAGAGGCTGCTTGCAGGTAAAGCCGACGCTCTTCCATCCTTGCAGCTGCGCTCGAACAGCCACTCCATCCAAAGGTTCGGGCAGGTGTAGAGTTGCTTCGCTGTTGGGTTCGACAACCATCGTGCGTCCGACCAGCGCTCCGTTGGTCATGCCACTCTCCAGGCCACGTCCATCCAGGTAGAGACCCGCGATTGTAGCTCCCTCCTCTCCAGAACCCTGCCCAACGCCTTGTGCAACGATCTTGAGAGAGGACGGTGGCGTTCGTGGAAAGGAAGCCTGTGAAGCCCCCTCCTCTGAGAAGGAGGAAGGCATGGTTTGATGATGAGGATCCACCACAAGGGTAATGGACTCGGCGTTGCAATCCGACCCGTTGGACTTGCGGACTTTCCCTAGAAGTCTCTTCCGACGGTCAAACACATACCGCGTTAAAAAGGGGGAGCCAGGATAGGTCATGGTGCTGACCAACATACGACTGACAGAGTCCAAGGCCAAGAGAGAAAGCTCCACGTTGGAGAGAGGAAAGCATCCCACATGGTCGATAAACATTGTAGCTTCCAGAGGCTGTGAGGAAGCTAGCTGGAGAGTCAGACACCATTGTTCTTGACCGTTGGGTACAGCAGAGAGTTCACTCCAATCCAACAAGATACGATAGGTCGCCCAGTTTGTACCATCTTCAACATGAAAGCTTGTGCTTGCTATCTGTTGTGGGTCGCTGGTTTCGCTCGTAGAGACTACGACAGTCCAGTCCAAGGAAGCAGAGGAAGTCGGTTGGGAAGAAAGCAAGCCACAAAAGGAAGCCACCCAGGTGCCTTCAGGCACAGCCGACGGCTGGAAGGTTTTGCTCCAAGACATGGAATGTTTGCCATCCCAAGCAAGGGAGCGGTTTCCTGTTGCGCTGAAGGATTGTGTTGCGAAGAGGTCCAACTCCGCGACGTCACCGTCCACCCGCCATACAAGCTGGGTGGGTTGTTCATAAGACTCAAAGCCCCAATACAAGAGGGGGTCCTTTGCAAAGGAGGCATTTCGAACCGAAGCGTAAGGAATGTTGGAGTGTGGGGTCAGTTGCTTTGTGCCCAAGGTGCCGCTTGGAGACAAAGTCTGAGTGGGTTGCGTTTGTTGGTGTTGCAACAAAGTTCCCCCCGCCTTCCACACTTGCCCGTTCACCGGGGAGCCGCTGGGAGGGGGCTCAGACCAAGGAAATGAGGGGTCCTCCTGCTGCAAAGAACCATCCAAGGAGCCATGCCATGTGTAGCTCGAAGCAGGCAACCAGGATTGGGCGCCATGGACGTCAGGAATGAAATCCCAGGTATGGATCTGCTGAGAGACAACCCTCCAGCCGCTCTTGCTTCCCCATATATGCTCCAGGTCAACAACCGGCACTTCGTTTGAAGAAGAAGAAAAAGAAGAGAGAGTCAGCGCATTGCTTTGCCACACTGTGGTCTGTACAGGTGTGAGGTGATAGGTCTCAACAAAAGCCTTGTACGCCCCGTTCTCCGATGAGAACGACCACCCGATATCGTACTGCGTATACGTTCCGATAGCTTCCAAAGCTTGTGTGTTTGGATTGCGTTCCCAAGAGATCTGTAGCTTTGCATAAGGGATGCCAGAGTTCAGTGGTGCGACGTTTCCGTTCGGCGCTGTATACGAAAGAACCCAAGCTTTGGAAGGTTCATTCGGGTTTTGGGGTCCACGCCATGCGTTCTTGTTGTCACCTTCGGCGTCCACGTCAAAGAAAGTATAGGTATAGCTAGCGGGAACAGTGCCTTCCTTGAAAGCCCCTTCCAACGAAGCGCTTGTACTTTGCGACGAACTTGTTAACTCCACCTCCAGAGTACAATATTGCCCCAGGGTGCGGATCCAGTCCAACTGTTCCCCTGTGGTATGACTTTTCGCGTTGCGCCGGATCGCGCTATAAAACTGCTGCGTTCTGGCAACCTCATAACCAAAAGCGATCTCCTGGTTGGGGCCAGGACGCATGGTTCTTTGGCAATAGCTTGTTCCCAACAACGCATTCAGAGAATCATTGGCGTTGGTTCGGTCCTGGTTCACAACAATGTAAGGGGTCTCCGATTGATAGCTATCAGGAGAGTACGAAAAAGCATGATTCGCCAGTGGCTTTGGTGTGTAAGAGTAGGTTTCTTGCCAGCCCCATCGCAAAGCCGAATCCCGGTAGGTTGCCCCCCCCGAGGTTCGACGCACTTGGTTGTATAGAACAGCTCCGAAAGAGTTATCAAAGTATGCATCTTGAGGCATATACTGCATAAAATGAACAACACTGTTAAAGCCATCGTTCAACCCCACTTTGTCAACGACGTAATCAGAGATCGGCCCTTCACAGGTATCCTTCCCTGCCTTGTACAAGATCGCAAAGTTCAGAGAGTCAAAGTCACTTTGCTTGTGAAGCGTTAAGTCGTCAAAGTTTGTGGAAGGCATATACGCCAGAACCCCTCCCCAAGATGATGTTTGGGGAAAGCCTTGCTTGCTTCCGGCGAGAATCGACATGGAGATGCTCTCAACGCCTGTCCCCGTAATGTCTTTGTAGTGCTTGTACGCTTCGTTGTGGTCTGTGTTGCTTGAACTTCCAGGGAAGTTGGAACGTGGCATAGGCAACGTGCGAAGAACCTTACCATTTTGAAAGAAGCAGATCTGGTCGGTCCGAAGAATATCGCTGTAGACGTCCTTGGACTTTTCACTCCGGTACGAGAACGTGAGGAAGCGATCGTGCATTGCGAAGACATCAGCGGTCAACCCCATACTGGCGCTGCTGGAGCCACCAGCAGGCAGTACCTGTTCGCTGTCGATGTCCAGAGGAACGGTGACCCAATCGTAGGTTTGGCTTTGTTCATCCCATAACTTAGAAAAGAGCGAAGGTTTTTTGTCTTTGTTTCGCCCCATGAGAAGGAAGTGACTGGATGCACCCTGAGGGTTTCGTCTGCCCGAAAGAAGGGTTTGCAACAACTTGTTGTGAGCGTAAGCCCGAAGGGTACCACAACCGATCCGTATCACGGGGGTAAGAAACTTGGCTGCAGTCTTTGAGATCGCTCCAACAGTGGTCGTTAAGATGCTCGACAAGGGTGCAAGAGCCACCTCCGCAGCCGAGGCAAGTATCGGAGCAAGGGGACCAAACAAAACAAGAACATCCCCCGCGATCGTAACACCAAACGCCACCCATTCCAGCACCACAGACCAATCGGTTTGGGATTCCATCAGATCCGAGATGGAGGCGACCTTCTCCCACGTTTGCGACAATGGGTTGTATTGGTAGAATTTGTAATGGTCTTTTTCGTTGCCTGTAGCTTCAACCACGATGTCTGAAAGCGCCATCCGCGCCCAAGAGTCACTGTCGTCAGAGGTGTTCCCAAACGGAGCAATCACCCAACCTGTGTTGTGTTCACCATCTTGTTGCAGTGAGCCTGCCTGGTATTGGAACACACGCCTTGTCTTTTCATCAGTGTGGTTGAGGACACCGCCCACCTCCCACTCGCCTTCAAACTTGTAGGAGCCAGCATGTGGGTTGAAGAGCGATTGAACATAAAACAAGGTAGCATCCTCACTCCAGCTCACAACCAGAGCTTTTCGATCGCCCGTCCTGGATGTTTCTGCGACCCAAAGGTCAAGGAACCAATACCCTTCATTGAGGCTGCTGGTCGCGTCCATGAAGAAGTTGCCATCGTTGTATTTGTCAAACAGCGAAATGGATTTGGTTTGTTGGTGTGGAGAGGTCCAAGGCTTGGAGGAGAGAGTCAGATCAAAGCGCAATGAAGAAAAGTCAACCTGGTTGTTTTTGCTGCTAGCCTGAAACCATACAACGATGTCTTGGGAGACCGCCATGGTTGTAATGTGGGAAGCTGCTGTGTTGGATACTTTCTCCACAGAGTTCGTGTCGGCCTGGTGCCATTGAAACCCATCCCACCCCAAGGCATAAAGCTTACCATGGATACGGTCGAGCACCCCGACAACAGAAGAAGAGAGTTTCAACTCCAAGGATTGTCCATACGATGGAGAAGCCTGGGTTGAAAGCTTGGTCCCATGTTCAAAATAAGACACATTCCACTGCGCGGGAATGTAAGGATCTCGCGTGAACAAGACGATCGCGCCTGTGTCGCCTTTGTCCTCGTAGTCTGTATAATCGGTACGGACAACGGCAAGCATCCCCGCTCCTGCGGCAATCACATTGTGCTTGTCACCGTATCCCTTCACATGAACGCTTTCACTGTCTTTGTCTGTTGGATTGTTGAAGTAGCCTTTTACGTTGGCGCGATGCCACCCTCCGCTGGTCCACTCGTAGATATCGAAATGAAGCTTTTTGTTGTGTTTGTACTCCCAGCTTATCGCAACAAAGTTATCGCCCCAGTAAGCTTTCGCTTTCTCCCAATTGGATTTGTCTTTGTCATGACCGTAATACGCATCATTGAGTTCGGGTGATGTTCGATCGGGATAACGGATGATACCGCTGTCATAGCGATTCGCCCAATCTCCATCAAAAGCCATCATCTCTTCACCAGCAAAGCCGTCCTGGTAGTTCTGGTTAACCGGTTTGTAAGAGTAGTATGTGATAGCACCGGTTCGACTGTGAATACTTTTGAGGTGACCAAACAACGGGTGATATGTTGTCTCGGGCTGGTTGGGATCGGACATCGGTGTGCCAGCAGCCAGATCCGTTGCAGAGAGAAGGCAAAGGTCCAGATCCTTCCATGCTTCACAGAAGCCGTCATCGTGAAGGCCCCAATAGTCAAACAAAAGTGGCGCAGAGAGAGGGGTTCCTTGTGGATCAAGATAGGACAGCGAAGTCAACAAGCGCTTGTTCATCGCGTGGATGGACGGTGTGGAAGAAAACCCGTCGTAGAGGAAGTGATACCCAAGCTGAACGGTCGAAGACACCGCACCGTCAGGGTCGCGAACCACAACACGCGAAAGATACTTGGTCGTCGCCCGATCCTGGTAGGCGTTGGAGGACGAACTTGCTCCAGAACCTTGTCTTCCTCGCGGAGTCGGATACTCCCAAGGATGTTTGTCGTTGTAAAAGAGATGGATCGAACCATACGACGGCATATCCACTTCAGCGAGATAGCAAGCCACCGTGTACCGAGGACCTTCCTGGTCACTACCTATGGATCGTGTCACAGCCTTGTATCGATAGTCTATCCTTTGGTTGTAGGCGTTGTATTGCGTGCGCAACCGCCAGACCACAGGGTAAGCCCTTGCACCTGAAGTCTCTGTCGATGTCCCAACCCAAGTAGCAGGAGCTTGACCGTCGCAGGAGAGCCACCGGACACCCCATTCAATGGTGTTGCAGGAGGTGTCAGACTCCAACCCACCAAAGACATAGGTGACGCCTTGGGGATCGTATACCGTCCAGGTTTCTGTCGCGGAGTGATACAAAATGCGGTACAAGCTGCTGGAGGTTGTCTCAAACTCAAGGACCCAACCCAAGCTCTCGTTGCCTTGTCTGGATTTGCACACCAGTGGAGCCTGGTTAAACCAGAAAGTATCCGTGATGGAGCCATGTCCGGTGCGGTACACACAGGGAGGTGCAAGCTCCCACCCCAAACCGACGATACCCGTGGGTTTGTCCAGGTTCCACGTTTGCACGGCATCCACAAGCCCCAAGGTCGAGTACTGCAGCTGAAGAGATTCCCCCCAGCCGTTTGGGGCTTTGAGCGCGGCAAGGTCTACAGAGAAAAAGACCTTCCCTGTTAAGAAATCGACACCTGGACTTCCACTGGATTGTGGCATTTTCACTCCCATGTAAGATCAAGAATAGGAAGACAACAAACTCTCGCAGTGATAAGACACGAAGCAAAGGGTTCCGATTTGGGTTGCTACGCAAGACGAACAAACGCTGAGGAACCCGCAGATTTGTATTCCTGGCCAACAATCGTTCCATCTCCGGGATAAAACAAAATTCGTTCAGAATCACCATTCTGATAGAGGAATGTATACGTATCACCATCGTGATTGATCGGTTCCCTCTGCTCTCTCGATTGTCCCAACTGAGTTCGAAAAGAATTGTGTCTATTGCTTGCATGTAGATGTGCGGGGGCAAAATCACGCTCTGTGGTGAACCACTCCGGCCATGACTTGTCTCCAGAACCGACTCCAAGAGGTAGCTTCCCCAATGGTCTTCGCTCCACGTGGTATCGACGCTCTGACAAGATGTGGACCAAGGCTTCGCCTCGTGTCATCTCTTCAGGAGCGGATGCCCGTGGACGAAGGGGCAATGCTCTTAGATTCTGCATGCTGATCGCAAGGCTCTCAAAGCCATCAATGAAGACAGGCGAACTACCAAGGCCTCTTCCAGCTTGCTCAACAAGATGAATGGGAATCCACTTTGTTGGCTCTAGTTCGTCTCCAATTTGCACCAACAGGTCGGTAAGTTCAGTGTTTGCAAGACCCGATAGGGAGAGAGAGTCTCTTGCTGCCTCTTCCAGCATATCCACAAATTCATTGTACAGTCTGTTAGACTCTGCCGAGAACTGGACTGGCTCCTTGGCGCCTTTCATTTGAAAGAGCCCCCTCCCCCTGCGAAACCTTCGGATCGCATCTTCGTAGGTCTTTCCTGTGGGGTCCACTCGATTCACGGGGTTGTTCCCAACGTAGGTATACGGGCTTGCGGTTTGTCGAGAGGGGTCAGGGGAGAGAAAGATGCCTAATGTTGGGTCATACTGGCGAGCATGATAGAAGTACAAATTCGTAAGAGGATCGATTTCATTCCCTGCAAAGCGCACACGACATTGACAGGCAAGAGGACTATCCGTTGTCAGTCCAAATGCATTGTAGCTATAGTATTCTGTTAAGCTACCCTCCTGTGTGGAAAGCAGCAGCCGGGTCGAGCCCAAGTGGTCTTTGAATACGAAGCAATCCAGAGCATCTTTTTGCCAGCCGATTAATCCGGTCGGTCCGTACACATAGGAGGAGTAGGTGTTCCCCCTCTTCTCTTCCAAGAGCTGAGGTTGCCCCCCTCGTAAGAAGAGCGACTCAGAACCCCCCTGTGTTGAGGAACTCAGAAGCTCCCCCTGTGGATTGTAACTGTATTGTGTGGGGGTCTGAAACGAGTCGTAGGTTTTGACGGGAAGAGGAAGAAGAAGATCATACTCCAAAGGAAAACCTGTCCCTGAAGACGTCATATTACCGTTGGCAAGATAAGTTAATTCCAACTCCTTTCCTACAGTTGACAGACGGTTGTTGGATGCGTTGTACGAAAGCTTCTGGGAGCTTCCTTTGTACGTAAAGGTGCGTTTGTTTCCACTGGGGTCATACGAGATCGGCTCGGTTCCCCAAGGAGCGTCCAGGCTTGTGTTCTTGTTGCTCTCGTAAGCATGAGCTGCGGTCAAGCGTTGAAACACATCGTAGGAGTATTCGTAGTGATACCACGATTGGAACACGGCAAGATGCGGCTCAAATGAAACCAGGATGGATTGGATATTTCCATCTTGGTACTCACCGTCTTCGTTGGTATAGGAGAGTTCTTCACAGAAGAGAACTCTATCGTTTCGACAGGTCGAAATCTTCGTCAGTTGACCGAGAGAGTTACCGTAGGTATAGGTCGTCACAAATGTAACATCACCACAGGAAAGAATCTCTTGAGCTATCGAGCCATCGGGAGCGTATTCGTACTGGGCCTTGTGGTCTCCCCATTGGACCTGGGAGATCTTCCCTCTTCGGTTGTAGTCATAGGAGACAGCAAGGCCGCTTGGGTAGGTAAGAGACGAAAGCTGCCCCATCGCATTGTAGCGATAGAACGTGTCGTACTGTTTTCCGCTCCGTTCTTCTCTGGCTTGTACAACTTGTCCCTGGTGGTTGAACGTTAAGATTAATGTGGAAAAGCTCCCCTCTTGGATGCGAGCGATGCCATCTTCTTCTGTGGTATTCCAGCCAGAGAGAACCACCTGCTTGAGCAATTCGTCGCCCTTGCATAGGTATCGATCGTATTGAATGGTGCGCAGCGGCTGGGCTCCTTTGGGGCGCTCCATGCTTTCGTGAGAGTCACACCATGATTGGAACGAAGTTGGAGACCAATCTTGAGGACAAAACCCAACTTCAATGAGGCGGTCAAGGGGATCATACATGGAGTACAGAACCACCACCTCTTTCAGTTCACGTTGGTGAGCGTCTTGAGAGAAACGAAGCCGCCCTGCTCCATCGAAGAAACGGTACGTCACACCAGCGTCCATGTGTTCATCACAGACCACCTGACCGCTGGCGTTTTGTTGTTGGATGTTGGTAAAGGCCCCTGCATTCGGTAACGACGGCTCAAACCCATTGGGCAGTGTGAGGTTGGATTGGCCAAGGATGGGTGTCTCTCCATCGCTGGAGAGTCTGTTTTGGAAAGTTTGACCCAAGGCTGTTAGAAAGAAGGGAGAAGGTTGTCCGGTCTGCAACGCTGCTCCAAGCAGCGACTGGCCTGACAAACTTCGAGCGACGCCGGCCTCTTTGGTAACCTTGGAGCCTCGATATGTTGTTTGTGTCCCAGTCTGCCATGTGGAGGACAGCTCGTTTCCCAAGAGGCCTGCTTGGGCGAACACAGCGTTGAGCGAATCGTCAACGGTATTGTAGCGTTGTTGCGGCGCATAGCGGCTGCGAGCAGAGAACGTCGCTCCAGGCTGACTGGAGGATGTGGGCATGCCACGCAAATCAGGTTCATAGTAGGTGGCGGAGTAGGCGTAGTTTGGATCATCAGGTTCCGCAAAACGCTGTGTTTCGGCCCACTCTTGAACTTGCCCTTCCAAGGCCTTCCCGAGAAGAGCCGGGTTGGAGCCTGTTCGATCGTCCAACAGACCGGGTTCAAAGTTGACCCCGCTTGCGCTTATAGCATCCTCAGACTTCTCTACAGGAACGGTCTTCAGGGAGGGTCGCCCTTGAGCGTCGTACAGCGTTTCTTCGAGCAGAATGTTCGTCTTTCCCATTGTTTTCCTTAATTCTCTTGGACAGGAGGGATGAAGAGGAAAAATAGGTATGCAACAATACTAGCACAGGGAAGACGCAAACACACCGAAAGATTTGTCAGCCAAATGTGAATGTGAGCCAACGAAAGAGAGCGGCAAAAACAAACAAAGCAATCGTAGCAGGTTGGGAGTGCCTTCGTTCCCCCTCTCTGTGTTTCCTTGTGCGATACGTCACAGTGTGACGCGATGTGTCACGCCTTGTTCATGAAAAGGCAGCCGAGAAGCAGAAGCACACGGGGTAACAACAATGTCCGAGATCCTCTATGAGGCCGAGTTGCAGATGACTGGCCTCACCACCTTTGGTACCAACCTCGCGGCCATTTGGTCCGGCGAAGTCCCGGAAGAAGGTGCCCGGTTTAACTTATCCTTCCAAGGTCCGCTGCGTGGTCAATTGGAAGGAACGTTGTCTGGAGTGAACTATCTCATCGTACGAAGAGATGGACGCCTCACACTTGACTTGCATGGGGTTGTTGCTCTACCCGACGAACGTAACATGTCATGGAGCGCACAAGGAGTTGGTTCTTTTCGTATGGATGGACCCTTTGTTGACTTCGACGAGCTCATCTTCTTGCACTCTTCGTATCAAGATCTCGCCTGGCTCAACACCCGAAGAATTTTGGGGCAAGGGGTTGCCGATCTCGAAGCCGATACGATCCGTGTCACGGCGTATCTGTAACAAGGATACGTTTTCCTTGGGGAGGAACATAGCTGCACAAGACTCCCGTTTTCAGGTGAGTTTCCAGATGAAGAGCCAGCTCTGGCATGGAGGGTTTAAGAGCAGCGATGGCTCGTCGGATGGCCTGCTTCACAGAGGTTCGCGCTCGTTGAGCCACCGAAGCAGCGCGCTTTCCACGGCCTCCTAGTCCTGTGGCAAGCACCAACTCTGTGGTCAGCAGCTCAAACTCAGCGTTGAGCTTCGCCAAGCGCCCCAGGTCGTTGTTGTCTTCCGCTTCGGCGATTTCTTGCCTTAACTCCAAGGCTCGGGCCGCGTAGGCCCGACGAGCCTGCTCGTCAAGAACGGGTCCAGCATCACCGTCGACCTCATGGCGATAGGCACCGCTCGTCAACTCAAGAACATGAACCGACTCCCCTTCGCGAGAGAGAATTTCAGCGACATACGACCACCCTTTCACAGCTTTGAGTCGATGTTGCGAAGAACCCATCGCAAAAAGCCATGTGTCTTCCTCGCAGGTCATCATCATGTCCTGTGTGGGTCGAGGAGCGGCTGGCGTTAATGGGACATCACTTGTTGTTCTTGGCGGATCAATGTGGCAGAGCCAGGCGCACCCAACCGTTCGCACAAACCAAACTGCGCGCCCGAGCGATCATCGCGTCACAACGGTCTTCTCGGCTTTCAAGTAGGAGAGCTGCGCGTCCATAGAGGTCCGCTGCTGCTTTGAAGGCATAGATGGACTCCGCTTCCTGGCCTGCCGCATGGATCAACTCTGGCGCGCTGGGGTGTCCGCCTGCAAGAGCGTGCTCTGCCAGTAACATTAACGAAGCCCAACCGCTCGACTCCAAGGCCTGAAACAACTCCAAATGTCCGTGGCGTATCTGTTTGGAAGTTTGCTCTTCAATCAACGCTTCAGCGTAAAGTTGGTGGGTCGCAAAAAACGCCGGACTCCTCTTGGGACAACAAACCTTCTCCAATTGCCTGCCAGATGACATTTTCCACGGCTGTGCTCGGTAGCCGAAGAGACTGCGCAAGAAGCGCGGGATCGATCTGGTCACGGAGCAGCGCTGCCCGCCGCAAAACATCTCGAACATCAGCGGAAAGATGACCGATGCGATCCACAATGACGGTGCGGAGTGAAGGAGGAAGACCACGAGAGTTTCTTGAGGAGAGAATGCGGGACCCACGTGTGCTGTGAACCAAACCTTCCACAAACAGGGGAAGGCCGCCAGTGCGACGAAGCAGCGCGTGAACCTCTTCATCATCCACAGTCCGAGACGCAAGAAGAGAGGCCAGAGCTTGCACTTCGGAATGCGACAAGCCACTGAGCACACAGTCATCAGAGAGCTGCAAGAGCCTCGCGAGGCAGTGTTGGGCTTCCGGAGAGGTACGTGTATCCACCGTCCGACGCGTCATGATGAGCAAGATCGGAGCCCCACGCCACGCAGACTCTGCCATGATGAGCAACTCCAACGTAGAACGGTCGGCTGCGTGGATGTCGTCGATGACAGCAACCACAGGCTGTTCCCAAGACGCCTGAACGATGGATTGAATCACAGCCTGGTACAGAGCAAACTCGCCAGGAGGAGCCTGACCTCCTTCCAGCAGGGCTGCAAGAATAGCTCTGTCCTTTTCAAAGGCCTGAGGGGTCCGTCGGACAAGAGAGCGAAGAAGTTGGGTGATCGGCCATAGCCCCGGAGCCTCCCCAAACTCCCACGTTTTGGCCCATGGATGTGGATGAGAGCCTAGCGCCTTTCTGAGCAAGCAGGTCTTTCCTACTCCTGGCGGCCCAGAAAGCATCAACATGCTGTTGCCGGTCCCAATGTTTGAAAGACGACTGCTCAACCAAGCGAGCTCTTGCGCACGTCCAACAAACAAAGGGCCTTGTGTTTGCATAAGCACCACGATCAACCACCCATTGCGACCTCTTCCTACATGAAGTGTTCCATAGATGAAGAGGTTCTAAATGTACAAAGAAGGTGGATGTTATCGTTCGCAGCAAGGGATGTCAACGGTATGAAAAGGACGGAGAGTACGAAGGAGTTGGTGCGCATGGGGGGAAGACAGAAGATTCCAACAACCTTGTGTTCTCTAGGATTTCTTGGTCGACCAGTTCATCGCCCAGTAAATGATACACTTGCCGGTCAGACCTGTTTTGAACAGCAACGCCGCGTTGACGCCAAGGAAGATAGCCCAGGGAGTGCTCAGGCCACCCAAGGCCCATGCTGTCACCACTGCAGGCAAACCAACAAGGCGGGCAACCCGATCAAGCAGGCCAACGTTTTGGGGATACTTTTCGCGAATCACAATGTCTGTAAAGCTCATGACGATCTCCTGAATCATTGGAGAGAGTAACTTCAACCTCAAGGTGTTACGTTGGCCGTCACAGTGTGACACCGTTTGTCACACCTGAAGGGCAAGAGAACGACAAGATACAAATCGTTACGCCAACCCAAAAGGAGATACCATGAGCGTACAAGTCGGACAAAAGACCTTCAACTTCGCCCTGAAAGCCAACATCGCAGACGCCCCCAAGGTGGAAGCAGCCATCCAAACGCACGCGGCATGGATGCGGGAACACCACAGCTACGACAACAGCAAGATCCAGCTGCTGCACTTCTACGTCGCCAAGTCCAACGAATACAACAACCCCGTGGATCCGTCACAAGGTACGACTGGAAACGTCCTCTACTCCATCAACGAGGTTTATGCGTACCCGGAAGGCATTCAACAGCACATGGGAAAAGCCAAAGAGTGGGACTACTTCCCTAGCTTCCTCGGAGTGTTGCAGCAATTTGGCCAGGTGCTTGTCGTCGGTGGAGACGTCATCGAGACGTTGTAATACAGCCGAAACCGTGGACCAACTCCAAGAAGATCCCACGTCCTCTCACCCCTCTTCCATCCCCAGTTCCACCTCTTTCACAACCTGACCCAACTTTCATCTACCAATATTCAGGGACAGAGAGTGCGTCAGCGCACTGGAGCGCTCCCTGTACACTCTTCAACATCCCTTGGGTAAGCTCCAAAGCAAGCCATCCTTCTGGATATTGCAATCGGTAAGGAGCTTGCACTGTATGGTCTGTTGTGAAGCCGCTACGTGAGTAGTAGCTGGGATCACCATACACCAACACCAGGTCTGCACCCTGGGCCTCAAGGTATCCCAGCCCGTATGCAATCAAACGCTGCCCAACACCCTGCCGCTGAAAAGCATGCAAGACAGCCAAAGGTGACAGGATAAACGCCTGACACTCTGGGTGCCCACCGAACGTCACTGCGCTGAACACGATGTGCCCAACCACCCGACCGTCTGCTTCAGCCACAAACGAAAACCAGGAACGCGCGGTGTCATCATGCAACAGGTTGTGAACCAGCTTTGCAATCACAGGTCCCTCCACCTCACCAAAGGCCTCTGCATGGATACGTTGTAAGGTTTCCATCTCATGTTGTTGAGATTGTCTTATCTTCATGTCACATCCATTCCTCTCTACCGAACAACGATACAAGCCACACACAATGATGCTCCCCCACACCCTACCTTCCTTGTTGAGAGAAAGCGAGAAACAAGGTACAACTCATAGACCACATTCTCAGCGATACCATTAACAGAAGCCAATGTTCGACAACGAGTTTTCCGACCCTCCCCCCAACAGCGAAGGAATTCACGATGACAAACCAACCTTCTCTTCCTGAGCCCCAAGAAGAAGCCCCTTACATTCCATCGAGCACCTCACTACCAGAACTCACCTGGCGTTCTGTGGGGCTGGGGATCTTTCTGTCGGTGCTGCTTTCGGGTGCCAACATCTATTTGGGCCTGTTTGCCGGGATGACAGTCTCCGCGTCGATTCCTGCTGCGGTGATGTCGATGGCGATTCTCCGATGGTTTCGAAACAGCAACATCCTTGAGAATAACATTGTTCAAACAGCGGCTTCGGCTGGAGAAAGCCTCGCAGCTGGAGTTATTTTCACGATGCCTGCCTTGGTGATACTGGGGCATTGGAAGACGTTTCCTTACTGGCAAGTCACTCTCATCGCTGGTTTGGGCGGCCTGTTGGGTGTGTTGTTTACAATCCCACTCCGTCGGGCTCTCATTGTTGAGCAGCCGCTGCGTTTTCCAGAAGGGGTCGCTACTGCCGAGGTGCTCAAAGTAGGTGAGGGAGGCAACGCAAACATCTGGCCATTGTTCTGGTCCACGCTGGTGGGTGCGCTCTTTAAGCTCGGTGAAACAGGCTTAATGCTTTGGGGTGCTGTGTTTAAGAAAGCAACGTATGTGGGAGGAAGCATCGCTTACTTTGGGACCCACCTCTCCCCTGCTCTGGTAGGCGTCGGTTTTATTGTTGGACTCAACATCGCCATCCTGGTGCTTGTCGGTGGTGCGCTCAACTGGCTGGTTGCGATCCCGATTCTTGCGAAGGTCCAGGGTGTCAGCGAAAGTCTTCCTGCAGTGAAAGCGGCTGGCAAGTTGTGGTCGGAGCAGACCCGTTACTTGGGAGTGGGTGCGATGGTTGTCGGTGGGTTGTGGGCCTTGATTCAGCTCCGCTCCACGCTATGGACAGGGATCCAGTCTGGGATTCAAGCGTATCAAACCCTCCGCCAGAAGGGCAGCGAAGCCGTCGACCGACTCGACCGTGACACCCCTATGCAGTGGACCGGTATCGCTCTCCTGTTGGCCATTGTTCCGCTCTTCTTTCTGTTCCAAAGCATCACGAAAAGCTTTGGCATCGCCGCGTTCATGGCCGTGGTGATGTTGGTCGCAGGCTTTCTTTTTTCTGCTGTCGCCTCGTATATGGCCGGCCTTGTCGGCTCCTCCAACAACCCGATTTCTGGCGTAACGATAGCTACCATTTTGCTGTCATCGCTGTTGCTTCTGCTTTTGCTTGGCTCCAAAAGCGCGATTGGACCCGCAGCAGCTATCTTAATCGGTTCTGTGGTTTGCTGTGCCGCGGCCATTGGTGGCGATAACATGCAAGATCTCAAAGCGGGCCGTTTGGTCGGAGCGACTCCCTACAAGCAACAAGTGATGCAAGCGGTGGGTGTGATTTCCGCAGCCTTTGTGATGGCACCTATTTTAACGTTGCTTCAGAAAGCCTACGGGATAGGTGTTCCAACTCCAGAGCATGCCAAGCCCCTCGCTGCTCCCCAGGCGACGTTGATGGAATCTGTCGCGCGCGGTGTCTTCCAGGGAGGCCTGCCTTGGACGATGATTTGGATCGGCATGGGTCTGGCTGTGGTCGTTATCCTGATGGACTTGTGGTTGAAGTCTCGGGAGTCCACGTTTCGAATGCCCGTTCTTGCCGTGGCTGTCGGCGTGTACCTGCCTTTCTATCTGACAGTCCCCATCTTTGTTGGAGGGCTGTTGGCTTGGGCTGCGCTTCGCAAACGACCTAAAGATAGCAAGGAACAATCTGCCAGTGAGCACAACGGCTTGTTGTTCTCAGCAGGATTGATTACAGGGGAAGCGGTGATGGGCATCTTGTTGGCGATCCCCATTGCGTTCTCCGGTCCCAAGGTGCTCGCATTCTGGGGCAAGCACGAAAGCTCCCTGCCCGGAATGGCGATGCTAGCGCTGGTCTGTTTCCTGCTGTATCGCTACGCCACCCAACACAATGAAAACGCTGCGTAATCGATTGCACATGCAAAGCTCAGCGGAAGCGCAGCGGAAGCGCATAACTACAAAGAAGAAGGCTTCGTAAGAACCGTAAACATTGTTACGAAGTACCAAGACGACCTTCGACAAGTGACCCTACCCACCCCCTTTGACCATTCATCCTAACTGCATACCAAAAACTCAAAGACGAAAAGTTCTTGCAGTCCATCCAGCACATTGGTACATTGCCATCTTCTTCACTGACACACGTCAGTGAAACCATTCAAACCAGCATGTATCCGTTGTTGATTGGAACGAAGTATGTCAGACACAAGTACTGTTCGTAGTAAGCGAATTCTGTCTCCAAAGGTGGCTGGCCGAATCGATTGGTTGTTGGTGTTGCTTGCATTTGCGTCGGGTGTTCTCCATCCCAAACCGGGGATGTATTACGACAGTCAGTGGCGAGTGTTTTTGGTGATCATCATCCCCTTGTTGCTAGCAAGTGGTGCAGTCTATTGGTTTGCCGAGCGGTTTGGAGAGCGGATCCAAGGACCTCGTCGCAAATCGCCGCCGCTTCTCAAAGAGGGATTTGAAACGACTCGTGCGATGTTTGTCGTGGCTTGCTTGGCTGCTTGGCCGATTGGCTTGGCACGTGCAGGTCATCCGACAGGTTTGGTTTGGACTCTGGAACAAATGGGTGTCAGCTGGTGGGTAGTGATCTTACAGATGGTTGCAGGTATCGTCTTGATTGATGCCTGGACCTACTGGAAACATCGGCTCTTGCACACCCGAATGTTGTTCGCCTTCCATCGACACCATCACTCCTTTCGAGATCCAACTCCGTTTGCAGGCTTTGCTGTTGGCCCTCTGGAGACCCTGCTGACGTTTTGTCCGCTGTTGTTAATTTGCTGGCCACAAGCCAAACATTTTGCGCCGATGTACTTCACGGCAATCATTAGCTTTGTCTTGCTCAATCTCTACCTTCACTGTGGCGTCACGTATCGCTGGATGGAACGTCTGATACCAGCCCTCGGTCTCAACAGCTCGGCGTGGCATAACGTCCATCACTCCGATGTCCACGTGAACTTTGGCGAGGTGTCGTACATCTGGGATCGAATCTGTGGGACAGCCAAGGCTGAGGAAGCAACAAACGAGACAAAACGAACAAGCAACGAAGCGGGCCTGACTTCGGTGTGAAGAAAATCCACAGACGATGAGAGGAAACTGACACCCAAAGCCAAGACCTGTGGTGCGAATACTGACTCAACCTCCTCCTTGCTCCTCGTTGCCTCGTGAGAACCGGCGGAGTCGGTTCCAGAAGTGCGATTGTAGGTATTCCCCAAATAAGTACCATCAAACATCACAGCTTTTGCCACATGTTACAACTTGCACAATTCTTCCATCGCCGGGGTGGAAGCTTTGTTGCGTGACAAGGTGAGTGGTTTGGAATGCAGCTCTCCAGACTCTCTCAGTTCGAGAACACCGGCATACTTCGACTACTGAAGGATGGAAGCAAAATGTTCGGCGAGATAATCAATGAACGCACGAACACGAGTCGACATAAAGCGATGGGCTGGCCAAACCAGAGAGATCGAGCCATTCTCAACGCCCCATTTTGGTAACACCCTGACCAAAAGACCCCTTTCCACATCGGCTCTGACAAGGAAGTTGGGAAGGAGACCAATCCCTACCCCCGAAAGAATGGCCGAATGCAGCAACCGTATCTCATTGCTTGTAAAAACCGGTTCAATGGCAACGTTAACCTGCTCACCGGAATCGGAATGAGTCAGAGGCCAGGACGACATGGGTCGCTCGTATCGCAAAGCAACACACGGATGCTCCGCTACATCTTCCAGGGAGCCTGGTTCACCATGAAGGGTTAAGTAATCAGGTGCAACATACAATGATGCCTGAACATGAAACAGTCGCCTTGTCATCAAGGACACACGGCCTGGCAATGGATCTTTGTGAATCCGAACGGCGATATCGAAGCCCTCTTCGATGAGATCGACGCTTCGACCTGTCGCTTCTACATGAATGTCAACATTCGGATAAAGGTTTTTGTAGCCTGCAAGCATCCCTGAAAAAAGAGGAAGCCCGCTGAAGACAGGAGGGACAATCAGTTGGAGGGTACCAGCGGGTTCATCGGAGGAGTCAAGAAGCAGCTCACCTACATCAGTGAGCTCTTGGAGCGCAGGCATGCATCGCTTTTGCAACAAAGCACCATACTCGGTCAGTCGAAACGTCCGGCCCTTCCGCTGCAACAAGGCAAGCCCCAACTCTTTCTCCAGTCGGGCCACTCGACGACTGATCGTTGACTTCGGAATCCCCATCAACTTCCCAGCTTTGGTAAGACTTCCAGCTTTCGCCACCTGAATGAAAGTATCCAAATCAACAAGATTCATCGCCGCCTCTTCTGCTCCATGAGTGCAACATAGCATGAGTATCCTACACACTCGTTGAACAAGAGCAACAACTTCACACCGCAGACATTGTGGAGGAATGAATCATGAGAACAAAAACGAGCGGGTTGCTAGTTGTTTAGGAGGGTTGAAGACTTGCAGCACCAACACCCAGCGCTTCTTCAGCATAGCGTCCCAAGTCTTCAGCAGACTGAATGACTCCAGCAACAATGCGGTCGGGGCGCACAACAATCCTCTTTCCATCCTGAAGCATGGATTGAAGTTCAAGAGCCGCCCCAGTCACTCTCTCTGCAAGAAACGCTGCAGGTAGAGGAACAGTGGCAACTCCTTCGGCAGAAAACTCCTGGGTCCAACCCTCATTTTGTCCCTGAATGTAAAGTAAGGAATGTTGTTCACTGTGAAGCCATTCGTGCAGCCATTTCCCGTGACATTTGGGGTTCGGAAGCCTTCTGCCAAGAAGATTTGTACGAGGACCTGTAGACAACAACGTGTGACTCTGTTTCGTGACAAGGTCAAGCATCCCAACACCACGACCCAGCTTGCGTTGCACCTTTCGAAGCGGAAGAATGCGCCGCACCAAGAAGTTCCGAATCCCCGTGACGATCGGGTTTCGTAGCGTCATCACCCGAGTGGCTAGAGTTGTCGTCTTCACCATCGACATCGCAATGGCTCTACGCTCTTCGGTATAGCTATCAAGCAATGCTCCGGCAGGCAGAGAAGTCTTTTCAGCCCATGCGATGCGCCACAAAAGGGCGGCTGCATCCTGGACACCTGTGTTGAGTCCTTGCCCACCCACAGGACTATGCAAATGAGCAGCATCCCCAGCAATAAAGACACGGCCTGACCGATAGTTTCGAGCGACACCTTGCTGCAAAACAAACTGCGACCGCCAGGTGATATCATGTGCCCCAAACGAAAGACCAAGACGACGTTGAAGCAAGTCGTTTACAAAGGGTTCGTCAATGTCGATCGGCTCCCCTTGTTTGTGGTTTGGGATGTGAGCGATGATCCGCCACTTCTTTGGCTCCGGCATCGGCACCAGAAACAACACTCCATCACGTGACAGGCAGCTCGTCCCTTCATCTTCAGGATGAGGTGTATCACCGCAAACATCCGCGAGGACAAACGTCTCACCTATATTCTTTCGGTCAAACACAAGACCTGCTTGTTCTCGCACCTGACTCCGTCCACCGTCACACCCAACAAGCCAACGAGAACGAACGGTACGAGTCGAGCCATCCTTGGTTTGTATCTGTGTTTCCACAACGTCGCCATGATCCACAAGAGATTGAAACTGTGTGTTCCATTGGACTTGTACACCAAGGCCAGCCAGATGTTCTTCCAGACACCGTTCGGTTTCATACTGTGGAATCGAGAGCCAATACGGATAACGAGTGTCACCCCAAGGAAGGCCCATCAGATCCACCCGAACGGGTTGAACGTTCTGGCCAGGATGAATACGAAGAGCAGAGAACGGAACTCCAGCCGCACGGATTGCATCCGAAACCCCCATGGACTCAAATGTCTCCATGGTTCGAGCATGAACGACAAGAGCTTTGGAGTAGGTGGAACGATGCGGCTTGCTGTCAATGATGGACACGGACAGGCCCTGTCGAGCCGCCTCGATCGCAGCAGACAAGCCTGTGGGACCAGCACCCACAACAAAAACATCAACGTCAGTAGAAAGATTCGGGCTCATGGTATGAGTCTCCCTATATCTGCTCAGATTCACGACATCCAAGCGATGGAGTTGCCTTGGTGTAAAGCAGCATCAACCAACACGAAGAGCAGAGTTTTACGAATGATTCGTTCCGGAATGTGTTAAGCGTTCTTGCGCAACGAAGTCGCTCTCCACCGGTAGGCAAAGTATCCAAGATTGGCGACACACAGCGACAGCATCGCTGCGCTTGGCAGCTTGAAATGAGCGAATCCCACATAAAGCATCGCCGCGAGAACCCCATAAACAATCTGTTGGTTTCGCTTGACCGGCGAAGTCCGGGGTTCCACAACGGCCAAAGCTCCCATAAACAGAGTCGCTGTAGCAAAGGCCAACCAGGAGATGGAAGCATCCAACACAAGCTGAAGGAGAAAGGCCGTTCCAAGATAGCTCAACGCCAAAGGGATGCGACGAATGCGACGAACGTTGCCAAGGATCGAAATCCCCATAAACATCAGGGAAACAGGTAGAACAATCCCTGACACTGTAAAGTTGGCCTGCAATCCAGCCCAAACCAGCTCCGGATCGTTAACAGAGGGTACAACGAAGGACAACAACGTTACGGAAACGATGGAGAAGGCGATGGGATTGAAGATGGCCATCCCTCGGTATTGCAATCCAAACTTTGCCACATAGAGCGTAAGAAGCAGAGCGCTTGCAGTCCAAAGTTGATGGTTGTCATGGCTCAACACCAAAAACAACATTAAGGTGCTGATGAGCGCATGCACCGCCTTCTTCTTGGGCTGCAGCATGACCTTCAACGGCCAGAACATCGCCAAAGAGATTCCAACCAACAGGGCAGCTCCCAATAGGAAATGGATCGCATCCTTTCCCGTTTTGTCCAACGCGATCTGCAACGCTTGGGCAAGCGTCAAAATGAGCAACAAGGTCGCCGTATGATCCGCTGGAGTGAGTTTTTTAAACATAGCCACCAGGGGGTTGTTGGTTTTCGTTGTAGACATTTGAGTATGCTCCGTCGGTCCATAAGAACAGAATGAATGACTTCATGGAGACAGCATACAAATGTTCCCAAACAGCAACAAGATACAAAACATCAACTTGTTGTTGCAAAAATGGAACGACAACTCAGAGAGAAATGAACAAGAAAAAAGAGACTTTTGCCTCTGCAATGGTTTTGGAGTTAGGCCAAAGAAGTGTGGATAGACGCAATATTGAGGGGCATGACACTTCTTTTTCATTCTGAAACGTGCTTGTAGCTTGAGAATAGTATTGGATTGGTAGGATTTGGAAGTCCAGCAGGTCAGCGGCACACAGAAGCAAAAGGAAGAAATTGGCGGAAGCGCACGGGAATCGAACGCTCCGTTGGGATTCTGCTAATCACCTGTAATGTAATCAAAAACCCACAACCACCGAAAGTACCGCTTTCGGCCTTTCACAATGGAAACTCGTTCCTTGCGGTCTATTCTGGTTTGCGTCGTGACCAAAATGTTACTTGAAGTCGATTTGATGGCTCACACCCATACACGATTGACATACTGCACCAATTCGCTTTTTAAGAGCACAATAATTCTCACGACAGAATATCCTTGAGCAATAAAACCATCTTTTTATTCTGCTATAAAATCCTTAGCCTTCCACAACATCCGCGAGTGAACCCTATTCATACTTGACTGGCATCACTGGTCTGGTACTGTGAATTCTCGTTTTTTTTGAGACTCAGAGTTTTCTATACCACCGTATAGAAGAAGCGCCATTTTTGAATCTTGTCTTTAGTGAGGAAAAAAATGGATGTTTTTGCATTACGTAACAATGTCATAAATGATTATAGTTCCTACGTTCGTAGCTTCCTGACAATTCGAGACGAACAAATAAAACTCCTCGTAGAAAAAGAAATGGAGGAAGGTTTTCTGTGGCCAGACCCCTTAATTCAGCTCAATCCTTCATTTCAGCCTGGGGACACACTCCAGTCTCTCATAAATAAAGGTGAACTCCATCCAGAATGCATAAACATTTTTCGGGCCAAACAAGAAGATGGAACGATTGGGGAGCCTTTTCGCCTCCACTACCATCAAGTTGAAGGAATTAGAGCAGCACAGGCTGGCGACAACTACGTGCTAACCACGGGAACTGGCTCGGGAAAAAGTTTATCATACATCGTTCCAATCGTGGATCATGTTCTTCGTCAAGGAAGCGGCAAGGGAATACAAGCCATCATTGTCTACCCTATGAACGCTTTAGCAAACAGTCAGATGGGTGAGTTAAGGAAGTTCTTATTCCGAGGCTACACAAGCCCTCCAGTGACCTTTCGCCGTTACACTGGGCAAGAAAGCGACGAGGAACGTAAAGAGATCATTGCAAGTCCCCCGGATATATTGCTTACAAATTATGTAATGCTTGAATTATTGCTCACACGCCCGTGGGACCGCCAGCTTATTGAAGCAGCTAGAGGATTGCGGTTCATTGTTTTGGATGAACTTCACACATACCGCGGACGTCAAGGTGCGGACGTCGCGATGCTTGTTCGACGTCTGAGAGAAGCATGTGGAGTAAAGAAACTACTCCACGTTGGCACATCTGCCACTTTATCCAGTGGCGGAACATGGCAAGAGCAACAAGCAGAAGTAGCTGATGTTGCTTCACGTCTATTTGGAGACACAGTAAAACCAGATAGAGTTATTGGTGAAACTCTTAAGCGTGCAACACCCCACCGTACAATAGAAAACAAGGATTTCCTCAATGCCCTAAAACAACAATTGGAAGCAGGAGATACTCCAAAACCAGGAGACGCAAAAGCCTTTCTTGCATCACCATTATCTTCATGGATAGAGTCCAACTTGGGTTTAAGACTGGAGTCTGATACGGGACGCCTTATACGTTGCACACCAAGTGCTATCTCAGGAGATGATGGAGTAGCGCAAGAACTAGCAAGCCTGACAGGAGTCTCTGTTGAGGCATGTGAACTTGCACTTCGTGAAACGTTACTCAAGGGATATATATCTCAGGATGAAAATGGTCATCCATTGTTCGCCTTTCGGCTGCATCAATTTGTATCTAAGGGTGACTCTGTTTACGCTTCTCCAGAGCCCGAAGGGCGACGACACGTGACACTCCAGGCCCAGCAGTATGTCCCAGGAAGTAACCGAAGGAAAATACTCTTACCGCTTGCGTTTTGTAGAGAGTGTGGTCAAGAGTATTTTGTTGTTAGACGCGGTTTTGATAGCCAGGGAAGCCCTCATTATATCTCGCGTTCAATAACAGATAGAGTTGATAACGACGATGGGGAAGCTGGCTTTCTCTATATTAGTTCAGCATCACCCTGGCCAGATGATCCAGCAGAATTTATTTCGAAGTTGCCCGATGCCTGGTTAGAAACAAAAAAAGGCGCCAACACAATACGTCCTAGCCAGAGAAAGAATCTTCCTCGTAAGGTGTTTATTTCCGGCACAGGAGCCGAGGGGGCTGGAGCACAAGAAGCGTGGTGGCTATCAGCACCATTTCGGTTTTGCTTGTGTTGTGGTGTTGCTTATACCGCACGGCAACAGTCGGACTTTGGAAAACTTGCAACTTTGGGTTCAGAAGGAAGAAGTACTGCAACGACAGTGATGACTCTTTCTACGATTCGACAACTTCGGCAAGATGTAGAACTTGTACCCAAGGCAAGGAAACTATTAAGCTTTACCGACAACCGTCAAGATGCCTCTCTGCAAGCTGGCCATTTTAATGATTTCGTTGAAATCGCCTTGCTACGCTCAGCACTTTGGAGAGCTGTTGAGCAGGCTGGAGAAAGTGGTATTCGCCATAACACCCTGACACTGCGGGTGTTTGAGGCCCTCAACCTGGATTTGCGGCTCTATGCAGCAGATCCAGGAGTCAAGTATGCCGCCAAAGAGGAAACAGAGAGAGCTTTACGAGAGGCTTTAGGATATCATCTATACAGAGATCTTCGACGTGGATGGCGTATTACATCTCCTAACCTGGAGCAGTGTGGCCTGCTTGATATCGACTATTTATCTTTGGAAGAGTTCTGTGCCGACGAGTCCGAATGGAGTGGAACCCACCCCTTATTAGCAACGGCTAGTTCCGAAGACAGAGCAAGAGTATGTCGAGTTATTCTGGATTACATGCGTCGTGAATTAGCGATCAGAGTTAATTATCTCAATCCGGTTGAACAAGAAGGTATCCGCCAGCTTTCTCGACAACGATTAATCGCTCCTTGGGGCCTGGATGACCAAGAGCAACTTGAGCGAAGTAGAATTGTGTTTCCACGCCCTCAAGGTTTTTCTCGTAGAGAGTCCCATCACTTTCTTTTTGTCTCACCACGTGGTGGTCTTGGTTTATACCTAAAGAGGCCTGGAACATTTCCTGACTTCCGCAGCCAACTCAAATTGGATCCTGATATCGCTCAAGTTATTCCACAATTGTTTAAACTTTTGACAGTACCAGGCTTATTACATTGCGTGATGGAACCTCGTAAAGATGACGATGTTCCAGGATATCAACTCAATGCATCTGCGCTAATTTGGAAAAAAGGTGCTGGTGAAAGAGCATTTCACGATCCTGTACGTGTTCCTCGCGAACCGGAAGATGGATTGAGAACCAATCCTTTTTTCACCAACTTTTATCGAAGCGCAACGGTAAGCATTAAGGATCTGGAAGCAAGAGAACACACGGCACAAGTGCCGAGTGAAGAGAGGGAAGTTCGTGAGGAGAAATTTAGGGAAGCATCCCTACCAATTCTCTATTGTTCTCCAACGATGGAACTCGGAGTGGATATTTCACAACTGAATGTAGTCAATATGCGAAATGTCCCTCCAACACCTGCCAACTATGCCCAACGAAGTGGACGTGCAGGTAGAAGTGGCCAGCCTGCGTTTGTTTTTTCCTATTGCTCTGCAGGGAGCCCACACGATCAATATTTCTTTAAACATCCCGAACTGATGGTTGCAGGCTCTGTCACAACTCCTCGCCTGGATTTGGGTAATGAAGACTTACTTCGGGCACATGTCCAAGCAATTTGGCTTAGTGCTTCAAAGCTATCACTTGGAAATTCTCTACGAGATATATTGGATGTTAGCGGTGATGAGCCAACCTTGGCTCTCCTACCAAAGATTCAGGCAGTTCTCACAGACAAACAAGCAATAAACGAAGCAAGGAGAGCTGCGAAATCTGCATTATCTGAAGCCATTGCAGAAATGGTTGGACCAGATGGAGATTCAGACGAATGGTTAGAACAAACGCTTCGCCAGATACCGAACAGCTTTGAAAATGCATGTCATCGATGGCGTGGTCTTTATTTGGCAGCATTGAATCAGTCGAAACGTCAACAAAAAATAATCTTAGACCCGTCAAGAGACCCACGTGATCGTGAAAGTGCAAAACGACTGCGAGCTGAGGCAGAAGCTCAACTGCGACTCCTTTTAGATTCTTCAAGCTCCAAAGAGTCAGATTTTTATAGTTACAGGTATTTTGCCAGTGAAGGTTTCTTACCTGGATATAATTTTCCGCGACTTCCGCTATCTGCGTTCTTGCCTGGCCGTAGGCAAAAAAAGGGATTGGAAGAATTTCTCACTCGTCCTCGGTTTCTTGCTATCTCTGAGTTTGGGCCACGCAGCATTATTTACCATGAGGGTTCAAGGTACGTTATTAATAAAGTCATCTTACCGGTTGAAGGAGAGGAAGCCAACGTAACACGAAGAGCTATCCAGTGCGCTGAATGTGGATATGTTCACCCATTGAAGGATGAACCTGGACCAGATCTGTGTGAAAACTGCAAGACACATCTTCCTGCCCCATTCACAAACCTATTTAGAATGCAGAACGTCGCGACACGTAGGCGTGATCGCATCAATTCTGATGAAGAAGAACGTTTTCGCCTTGGCTACGAACTCAAAACAGGAGTCCGATTTGCACAACGTGGTGGAGTGGTTTCTGCTCGTCACGCAACACTCAAATCAGAAGATGGTGAGGAATTAGCAACTTTTGTATATGGGCACTCTGCAACATTATGGCGAATGAACCTGGGCTGGCGAAGAAGGAAGAAAAAAGACCAACTTGGTTATGTTCTCGATGTCGAAAGAGGCTTTTGGGCGAGAAATCAGGCTGTCGATGATGATCCAGATGACCCTCTATCACCGAGAACAGAACGAGTCATTCCCTACGTCGAAGATACTCGCAATTGCATCCTTCTCACTCCCTCTGTAGAGCTTGAACACGAAGAGATGGCATCATTGGAAGCTGCGTTAAAAACGGCTATCCAGGTCTATTTCCAGTTAGAAGATCGTGAACTTGCAACAGAGGCGCTGCCTGACTCAAATAACCGCAAACAAATCCTCTTTTATGAGGCATCGGAAGGCGGTGCAGGAGTCCTTCGACAACTTGTTGAAAACCCAAATACTGTTCCAGCAATTGCTAAACTTGCATTGCAGATTTGTCATTTTGAACCAGGGTCTGGTGAAGACCTCGGAAAAGCTCACGGTGCAAGAGAAGAATGTGAAGCAGCATGCTACGATTGTCTTCTTTCTTACTACAACCAACGAGACCACCAGTTTTTAGACCGTAAACGTTTGCCATCGCTTCTGCTACCATGGTTAAGTGGGAGTGTTTTTACATCTTCGGCGCCCATACCACGTGAAGAAAAAACAAAACGTTTAAGAAACCTGTGCCAATCAGAGCTGGAACGAAAATGGCTACAAGTGCTAGACCACATGGGTCTTCGATTGCCTAGCCACGCACAGAAGCTGATCGAATCATGTAGTGTTCGTCCCGACTTCTTTTACGAAAATGAAGGAGCTGTCATTTTTGTGGATGGCCCACATCATGATACAGAGGAGCAAAAAGCGAAAGACTACACTCAACAAGATGCTTTAGAGGACTATGGATATACAGTTATTCGCTTCCACCACTCTGGTGATTGGGAAGGGATCTTTAAACGATATCCCAGCCTCTTTGGAACGCCAAAAGCATCACCCCAAACAACACAAGCAAATACCCAAAATAGTTTTTCAGAAAATGAATTTGACCCAGAGGACTATGATGCACCCTGGCGACCTATTCTCCAGGCCCTGGCAAGTATGGAAGGTGTGGAGGTTGAACCAGGCGACGAAGTGATGCAAGACGGTCGTGTCATAGATCTTGATCTTGCAACACTGACGAAAGGGGAACGCATAGTAAGACTTGTAGACCTCGCTCAACCCACAGCACAACAAGTTGCATCAGCCTTAGAATCTCATGGGTTCACTGTCTTGTGCCTCAATGCTGAACAAGAGAATCTCCAGGAAATTATTTTAGCAGTTCTTGATGGAGGAGAAGGATGAGTGTTCTCATCGCACCGCAATTTTTTTCGTCAATGGCGCAATTAACAGGTCAGGAACAATCTCAGGTCACAAACTTTATCAATACTTTTCAGAGTAATCCTACTCACACAGGGATAAATTTGCATCCTGTCCAAAATGCGAAAGGTTTGTGGTCGGGACGGGTAAATCGAGATCTACGGACCATTCTTCATAAGGATGGTGCAACATGGGCCATACTCTACGTAGACCATCACGACGATGCTTACCGCTGGGCAGAGCGACGTGACATCGGTCGTCATCCCGTCACTGGAGCCTTACAGATCGTTGAATCTGTGGAGGTTGTGCGTGAAGTCGAAAGAATCATAGAAATCCATGTTGAACCCGAGCAAACTCCTCTCTTTGCTGAGCACAATGACACATACCTCTTATCATTGGGATTACCTGAAAGCTGGCTTCCAGCGTTGCGCAAAGTTCGCAAGGAAGAGCAATTACTTATTATCAGTGACAAATTACCTGCGGAAGTTAGTGAGAGGCTACTGGACCTAGCTGACGGTCAATTCGTGACTCCACCTGTACCCGTTACACCAGAACAGCCTGTAGAGTCTGCACCTGATACACAAGAACGCTTTTATGTTGCAGAAAGTGCTGAAGATCTAGAAACAGCACTAAAGGCACCAATGGATCGATGGATTGCTTTTCTGCACCCAAGCCAAAAAGAGATGGTTACCCGCCAATATAATGGACCATCAAAGGTGTCTGGCTCTGCTGGGACTGGGAAAACAGTTGTGGCTATGCATCGGGCTCGTTACTTGGCACGAAAAGGTGAGACGGTTCTTCTCACCAGCTACGTCTCAACGTTGTGTGAAAACCTGGAGCGAAATTTATCAAAGCTATGTTCTGTAGATGAAAAGGAGCAAATCACAACAAGCACTGTCCATCGTCAGGCACTCGCGATTATCCGCACGGTAGAACCACAAGCTCAACCAACATCTGATGATGATGTACGCTCTCTCCTCGACACTCTACATATTCGCAATGCACCGGAATACGATATCAAGTTCATCATGGCAGAATGGGATGCTGTAGTCCGCAATCAAGGAATTGCTACATGGGCTGAATACAGAAGAGCCCGAAGAACCGGTCGTGGGTCTGGTCTATCGGTAAAAGAGCGAAAAAAACTATGGAGAGTCTTTGGTGGAGCCCTGGAATCCCTGGCCAATCATAAAAAGTATGACTGGGCAGGTTTATGCACTTATGCCAAGCAACTTCTTGAAGAGGGAAAAGCTGAAAGTCCTTTTACAGCTGTGATTGTCGATGAGCTACAAGACTTACGCCCGCCAGAGTTAAGATTCCTCAAGCAGCTTTGTGTAAACAACCCTGAAAACTTGATGCTTTGTGGCGATGCAGGCCAGCGTATTTATCCGGGAGGATTTAGTTTAAGAGGGTTAGGAATCAATGTGGTTGGTCGCTCTAAAGTATTAAGAATTAATTATCGCACCACCGAGCAAATCCGTCGCATGGCTGATCGGATGCTTGGAGGAGAATGTGATGACATGGATGGTGGTAAAGAGAAACGAAACCGGACACGTTCACTGCTTGCTGGGCCTCAACCACTGTTCCAAGAATATCGCTCCCTCGATGACGAAAGAGATGCCGGAGTCGCTCAAGTTCAAAAATGGCTCCAACAAGGGTTGCGACCTGAAGCCATCGGGATCTTTGCCAGAACAAGTGGTCGAATCAACGATTTTGGCAACGCCTTATCTGCTGAAGCAATTCCATTTCGTCGTCTTTCCGACAAAGACACAACTGAAGAGGAAGCTGTTCAACTTGGAACAATGCATCGAGCTAAAGGACTGGAGTTTAAGGCTGTCCTGGTCCTAGATTGTAGAGCAAAGGTGCTTCCCAGTCCTGGCGCATTGAGAGGCCTCGATGATCCACAAGATAGAGAAGCTGCGCTCGATCGAGAGCAACGCTTGCTATACGTGGCAATGACCAGAGCACGCGATGAATTGGTGATAAGCTGGAGCGAAAAACCAACAATTTTTCTAATTCCTCTGCTTACAAAGTCCAAGGAGACAGTTGTATGAACTTTGATGTGGGAGCCCTGGTAAAGGTTCGAGGGCGAGAGTGGGTAGTGCTGCCTGAAAGTAATGATGAGCCAGATATGCTCGTGTTGCGCCCTCTGGGTGGAACAGACGATGAGATCATTGGCGTTTATCGTCCGTTAGAGCCTGTCGAAGCCGCGGAATTTGGTTTGCCAAATCCAGAAACGGATATGGGAAATCATCTGTCTTGTGGTCTGCTCCGTGATGCCATTCGCCTCGGGTTCCGTTCGGGTGCGGGGCCATTTCGCTCTCTCGCACGAATTGCCGTTGAGCCCAGGCCCTATCAGCTGGTTCCATTGCTCATGGCTTTAAAGCTTGACCCAGTCCGAATGTTGATCGCTGATGATGTTGGTATTGGTAAGACTGTAGAGGCCTGCTTGGTCGCAAGAGAATTACTAGATCGTGGTGAGATCTCCAGACTGTGTGTTCTCTGTCCACCACACCTCGCAGAACAATGGAAAAGGGCCTTATACGAGCAGTTTCATATTGATGCCGCTCTTGTCCTTTCCGGTACAGTTGCACGCCTTGAAAGGGAAAAACGTAGCCCTGACGAGTCGATTTTTCAGTACTACCCTTTTACAGTTGTATCCACGGACTACATCAAACAAGAACAACGACGTTATGAATTTTTGCGCACATGCCCAGAGATGGTCATTGTTGACGAAGCCCACACATGCGCTGCTTCATCGGGTAGAAGTGCAAGGCAAAGACGTCACGAGCTGCTACAAAGCTTAATCAATCCCGAGAGAGAAGATTGCGCGAATCGTCACCTCATTTTGGTAACGGCAACCCCTCACAGTGGGAAAGAGGATACTTTTCGCTCCTTAATCTCATTATTGGACCACCGCTTTCTTGAGTTGCCAGAAGACCTATCAGGTAATGAGAACCGAGGGTATCGTGAAGATCTGGCGAAGCATCTTGTCCAACGTCGTCGAGGAGACCTCAAAGCATATCTCGATACAGTTACTCCTTTTCCAGACCGAGAGATTGCAGAAGAGCACTACACACTCAAGCCAGCTTACCGAAAGTTTATGGACAAAGTTTTGGAGTACTGTCGTGAGACTGTTCTCGATGAGACTGTAGAAGAGCGTCGCCAGCGGGTAAGATGGTGGTCCGCTCTTGCTCTACTTCGAGCTTTGTCTTCCAGTCCAATGGCTGCTGCGGCAACATTGCGCAATCGTTCTTCTGCAGGAGAAGGAGAAACAACGGAGCAGGTTGATGAAGAAGGCCGACGAGCAGTCTTGGACCTTGATGATGAAAATGCAGAAGGGATTGATGTCATTCCTGGCAGCGACTCCGATGAGGAGGATAGCAGCGAGAGAGAGCGCCTTTTACGATTCGCTCGAGAAGTGGAAGGCCTTGCAGGTAAAAATGATGCAAAGTTAGCCCAGGCGTATAAGCTGGTTGAACAATTCTTGGAGGAGGGTTACTCCCCGATTCTATTTTGCAGGTTCATTCCAACTGTTGAGTATGTTGCAGATTTCCTCAGAAATGAACTTCACAAAAAAGGAGTTGTTGTTGAAGCCATTACGGGATCGCTTCCACCAGAAGAAAGAGAGCGCAGAGTCAAAGAGCTTGGTGAGAACCAAAAAAGAGTTTTAGTATGCACAGACTGCTTAAGTGAAGGGATAAACTTGCAGTACGACTTTGACGCAGTAATGCACTACGATCTGTCATGGAATCCCACTCGGCATGAACAACGAGAAGGCCGAGTTGACCGATATGGCCAACCAAAAGATGCTGTCCGAACACTGACCTACTACGGCAAAGACAACCCAGTTGACGGCATTGTCTTGCAAGTATTGTTACGCAAACACAAAGCCATCCACAAACAACTTGGTATCGCTGTGCCTGTTCCAATGGAGACTCGCATCATTGAAGAAGCCATTATGCAAGGCCTGCTTCTACGTGAAACCAAATGTAGCTCTCAGATGAGCTTTGAATTCCTCAACCCTGTGAGTGAGGATGTGGATATCCAGTGGGATGCCTCTGTTGAACGAGAAAAGCGCAGACGTACAGTATTCGCTCAAAATCAGCTATTAAAAGCGGTCAATACAGAGGTCGCCAATGAGTTGGCAGAAGTTCGGCGAGCACTTGGTGGAGAACTGGATGTTCGCAATTTTACACAAACTTCACTTCGGACATTAGGTGCTGTTGCTGTCGGTGATGAACCCATCGAAGTAAAAATACCTGAATCGAAAAAAGCTCTTCTAGATGTGCTTGGTGGAAACAGTGAATTTGAAGCTGTTTTTTCGGGACAACCAAGGAGAAATGCAATTAAGCTGACCCGAACACATCCAATAGTCGAAGGCCTTGCAGCACATGTTGTTGAATCAGCTTTGGACCCCGAGCTGGTTGGACCTGGTCGTAGGTGTGGTGTCATTCGGACTCAGTCTGTATCTCGAAGGACAACTATTCTGTTGCTTCGAATGCGCTTTCATATCGTCAACAAAGGTCGAGATGGAACTCAACGTCCACTACTTGCAGAAGACCTGGTTGTTGCAGGCTTTGAGGGAAGCCCTGAACGTGCAGAATGGTTACCTGCAGAACAACTGGAAGACCTTCTTCAAGCCAAGCCGGATGAGAACATTAATCCGGAGTTTGCGAAAGACCAAATCGTTCGAGTATTAGGACGATTTGAGCAAATATTGGACCATCTGAATAAGATTGCAGAAGAACGTGGCCAAGTCTTGTTTGATGCTCATAGAAGAGTAAGAAAGGCAACAAAGGCAGGAGTAAGAGCCTTAAGGGTTGATGTTCACAAGCCGGTTGATGTGCTGGGTGTCTATGTATATCTCCCGGCCGTGTCTGGTTGAGCTTTGCGTTTCACATATCAAATACACTATTTCAGATTTGTAAATGGAGAATTATAAATGGCAAAGGGAAGGCACATTAAGGTTGCTCGCTGGCAAGGAATTTACTATCACCACGGTATTGATAGGGGAGACGGTACAGTCATTCATTACTCTGGAGAAGTTGCGAGTAAGCAAGATGCTTCAATTCGTCAGGATACGATGGCGACTTTCCTTGATGGTGGCAGAATGGAAACCTGCGATCACTATGAAGCGCTCTTCACTCCGGATGAGATTATTCAACGTGCGGAAAGTCGAATTGGCGAAAAAGCATATGGACTATACGGCAACAACTGTGAGCACTTTGCCCGATGGTGTCGAACAAATGAACACCTTAGCGAGCAGGTTGAAAGGGCCAAGCAAACCCTCACAGAGATTGCTGTGGAAGGGGTGTCAAAAGGAACTCAAAAAGTTCTTGTTACCTATGTCAATTCTGAAAAAGTCCCATTCCTGAACAGCAAAAAAGCGGGTCAACTTGAAAGATATGGCAGTATCCTGCGCTTAAGAACACAGAGTGGTGGAGTTCATCACATTTTACGTGAAGGGTTGTCAAAGTCTGGAAACAATCCTCTGATGACATCAAAACTTTTGCAACAAACTCTGCAAATGAGTTCTGTCGCAGCTGCAGCAAGTGTGCTCAATCTTGGTGTCTCTATCGCAGGATTTGCTTACCTCAGCTATCAAATGAGTCAACTAAAGCAGTCCCTGAGTCAAGTGGAAAGGACTCTCGAACAAGGGTTCCAAAATATGGGACAGCGCTTTGACAGCGTTGAGTTAAGACTTGAAGATATTTATCTGCTCTCTGCTGGGAACCAAGCTCTTTCCAAAGAAATTCTCTACGAAGTCCAGGCACTACGTGATGAGTTCTTCGAGCAGCAAAGAGGAAGGCTCTTGGCAGCCCTTGAGATGGCACGCCTCAATCCTGCAACTCACACTGATAACTTGAGAGTGTTCAAGGAAACAAAGTTTGGTCTTGAAGATGGCTTACTCCGAAATCTACAACGTCAGAACCTGCGGGAAGTGGTAGGTTTATCTGGCCGTTTTCGCTTATGGTCTATTGCTACTGCTGCTGAAGGGCAGTCTCTACTTGAGATGGAACACCTGCACGAAGCTGAGCAACTCTTTCGAAGTGCTGCCAACCATTCATTTGCATGCGCTGAGCAATGGCTCACAAGCATCTTAGATGGACGCTCCTGGGGACTTTTTGGCCACTCCAAGTTTGGAGACTTAATTCAGGAAGAGCGCCTCCGTCGCATTGCTGCACTTGCTGAAGGAAAGAGCTTATCCACAACGGAATACCTCTCCAGCAAAAGCACAGGTGCTCAAGCAGGTGACGGCTTTCTTCAGCGGCTTTCTGAATCTGAACTTCAACAGTATGCAGGATTTGCTGCTCTCATTGATTTAGCAATCGAAATAGGACAACGCTTCGACAGCAAAGCATGGGAGTGTGAACTTTGTCGTAACCATGGATGGACTATTGAACAATGGTTTCAACTAGGACGTGACTCTGACGCTCCTTTACTTCTGACCATACCCACTGAAACCAAGAAAAACAGATGGAGCTAGATGATGCAGCAAATTGCCAGACAAATCTATCAAGAAATGCGCCCCTCACAGGCACATAGCTTTGCTGAAGTTCCTGAATCCAAATGGTGGTTGTTACTCTTGCTACGGATGGGAATGGATCTCCATCTGGCTGCTGAACGTGACTCAAATAGACTTGTTGCTCAAGAACTCAAAGGTTGGGCGAGTGAAATACCTGGAGGTTCCAACGTTATAGAAGATCTTGAGAGCTTGGAGAAAGCATCACACAGGCGACAACTTTCCAAAGATGACCTGCCCAGCCTGCTCGAAAAACAAGGTGTACTCATAGCGACTGCTTTGGTTGAATTGGCCTTAAAAGATGCACGAATGGATCCTGATGAATTACGTTATCTCAACTGTATATTTGGCCAACTTTCTCCATTTGAGCCCTCTTTTCACCAAAACTGGTTAATGGGCTCCATGCCGGAAGAGAACTACATACTGGATCTTTTCCTGGAAGAACAAAGTTCAACGGACCCGATTGCAAGACGAATTGCATCTCACCTTTTGCAAAAATCAAAGAGTCACAGGAGAAAATCTGAAGATGCTCATATGCTACATCGCAAAATGCAGACGGTTCGTCGTGCACTAGACGCCCTGCGCGATGATGCGTTGGCCCTCGGTCAAGCATATGCCGTTATCATTGATGGCGCGGCTAGAGAAATTACGCATCTTGATCATCTTCGTATCGCAGTGCTAGGAGAATTCAAGAGAGGTAAGTCAACCATCATAAACGCCATCCTTCGACGTCCAGGTTTTATGCCAACCGACGAGCTACCATGTACCTCAGCGATTACAGAAATACGTGCTGGAACCAAAGAAAAATATATCGAATTGGATCCGTTGTCTCAAACTCAAACAGAGCGAACAAGAGAGACATTTTTGCGAAACACCGGGGATGCAGATGAAAGGGGGCGACGCCACGCGAAAGGCGAGGCAAAAGAGTCTGCTCCTGAAAAAGTATCTCGTTGGCAAGTTAGCCTTGACTCTCCCTTCTTTGAAAAGTCGGGACAAATAACACTGATAGACACTCCAGGCCTCAACGAAGATCCTATCCGAGATAGATTGGCTAAACAAGAAGCAAACACATCTCATGCAGCAGTACTCATCTTATCTGCACAGCAGTTGCTAAGTTCTCATGAGCAAGAACTTGTCGACGAAATGGGGGCAAATAAGATTCGAGGGCTTGTAGTTGTTATCAACCGCGCTGACGGGGTGTCTGAGCAAAGATGGAATGACCTTAAGCAGCGTGTTATGGACTTACTTGGCCCAAAAGGACTCCAAGAAAAACAAATCGTTTTTTGCAATGCTTGGGGTGCTGAAGAAGCGATACAAAAAAAGCGAACGAACGATAAATGGCTTGACTTATTCAAACAAGTAGAAGGCCAGATCCAGCACATCTTGATTGAAAACGCCACGCCTATCCGAACCACCATGTTAGAAGAAATATTAGCGCATACGCGAAAAGAGCTTCAAGAAGCCATCAAAAAACAAGAATCATTGTTTACTGAAGAAGCAGTAAATCTAAAAGTTCTAGTGGCAGACAGGCAGAGAGACAAATCCAAATGTGAGGGACTCATTTTCGATGTTCAGCACAATGTGAAAAAAGGTGGCAGTAATATCGCGGCGGAGGTTGCTAGAGAATTTGAAGAGAATTGGGATAGTTTGCTTCAGAAGTTGGACAACAAAAAGGCTTCGTGGGATACGTCCAAGAACCCTCTTACCTCTCCCAAAAAAGCTGCTGAAGAAATCGCAACACATGCAGAGAAAGACCTGATCTTTCTCTTGGAAGAGTGGGTTGAGCAGGCCTTTCGTGAGATCATTCACCCTCGTTTTCAACAGCTTCTGGAGAACAACAAGAAAAGACTAGAAGAGGTAGCTGCATACATTGAGCAGGCAAAAGGCTTATCAACGGATGCAATTATCAAACGATTGCTGGAGCAATCGATGGAAACAGCTTATGGAAAGGGGATAAATATTGAGGGTGGGGTCGGCGTAATGGCCTCTGTTATTACCGCAGCTGTCTCTCTAGTCATTGGGTATATTATAGCGGATGTAATTCTTTATTACATGCTTTCCGTCATTAGCGGCTTCCTTAATCCGATTTTACTTGCAGCGGCTGTTGTTGTGGGCATCATTGCCTATTTCACAGGAGGTAAAGCCTACGTAAAGTCCTATCTTCAGGGGAAGATTGCCGACAAAATCATCAAAAAGCTATCCAATGACAATGTAAAGAGCAATGTCTCTTCTGGGATAAAAACTCGCACGATTGAGGTATTTGATAAGTTTGCAGATGCATTTGAGCAGGAAGCAAGCTCCTATGTTGCAGAAGCGGAAAACCAATGGAATGAAATGGTTCAAAAAGCCCAAGCTTCTGAAGAAGTGAAAGAGAGCTTTCTCCAACAAGCAGAAGAATTTAAGCAAAAGGTTCAATCTCTCCGAATTGTACCGACAGAGGCGTCGTGATGATCGAAACTCATACATATATCGAAACATTACTGGCACGTCAGAAAAAGATATTAGCAGACTTAGAAAGCAGCCTTGATTCTCTTCAGCTCAACGAAAGTTTCAAGCGTCTCAAAAGTCCATGTCAACAATTGCAAGATCGCCTCAACCACGAAGAGTTTCGAGTTGCGATTGTTGGCGAGTTCAGTACTGGCAAGTCAACGTTAATTAACACTCTTATCAAAGAACCTGATCTTTTGCCCTCAGATGAGCTCCCTTGTACATCTCAAGCCATCGAACTTCATTACGGGGAACACTATGATTGTGTAGAACTCAGCACAGGCAAGCACTATAGCAATATTCGCCAGGCTTTGAAGGAGCATACGACTGTCGGCGGGCAGAAGCGTTCCAGTGTTGGAGCTCATCGATGGCAACTTAGTATTCCTTCGGGTTTTCTTTCGCAAGGAATGGTGTTTATTGATACTCCCGGCATTGGTGAGGACAAAGAGAGACACGACATTGCTTTTGAAGAAGCAAACAAAGCCGATGCTGTTGTACTTGTTACGAATGCAACCAGAGTTGGAACAGAGACAGAAAGTGAACTGGTTTCTTTCATTGCTGCTCAAAACAAACCAGTTATTCTTGCAATTAATTATATTGATCAGGTTCGGTCCGACCCTGAAAGATTTCGGGATAGAGCCATTGATATCTTTCACCCTCACCTGGATCAAGACAATATTGTATTGCTCTCTGGGCTCAAAGCACACAATGAGTTAACTTCAACGGTCTCCCAGTGGACAGAGATGCTAGAATCGCTTCGGAATGTTATCTTCCGAGTACTACAGGAAAACTCTGCTGGAGAGAGAATCAAAGCCTATCAACTTGAGTTGGAAAGTCTAGAATCCACCCTGTCGCATGAGTTACAAACAATTCTCAGACAGCGTGAACATGAAAAAAAACAGGTGGAACAACTCATTCAAGACATTGAAAAGAGCCTCCATCGTGGCAAACCAGGACTAAAAACCTCACTCCAAAATTCATTTTACCGAGCATGGCCAGGTATTTTGGGCTCTTTGGATAGAGCAAAATCGTCATGGAAAAGTGAGTATTCTCCGGTATTCAGTCCTAAGAAGTATGCCACACAGATAGCAAACCAGGCCAAACGACATATCGAACAAAAGGTTAGAGGCTGGGCCACAGGGCAAGGGAAACGAGCCACAGAGCAGCAGGTTCAAAACAAACTCAATGAAATCGAGCCTCTTGTATCCCAACTTACAACGTATCTGAATTATTCGGGTCAATCGTCAGCTTCGCTGCAAAATCGCCTGCTATCTGATGTGATGCATCGTGCCTTTAACAAAAGCATCGATAGCGCTGCCGATGATGCAGCCTGGGCAACCATTGTTGCAGCGATTGTCTCGACAATTGTTGGCTACATCATTGCAGACGTTATTCTTTTTTACGTTCTTGCTGCCATATCTGGGTTTCTCAACCCAGTTCTCCTGGTGGCTGCAGCACTTGTTGGACTCACTGCATTCTTCATGGGACAGGATTATGTCGGGAACTATGTGAAATCCAAGATCGTTGAAAAGATTCAGGAAGAACTCGTCAAATCCGAGGCAAAAAACAAAATCAACCGAGGCTTTGAACAAGCTTCAGAAGAAGTGTTTGGCAAACTCTCCCAAGGCTTTGGGATAGAAGCACGACGTTTGCAAAGCGATGTAGAACAAAAGCTTATAACTGCTTCCCAAACCGTTGAGCAAGTTCACAACTCCCTATCCGAATTACGGACAATGTTTTCATCACAGTGAAGGTACAATATGAGTCGTTCTCGTTACTTTAGTTCTGTTCGTACGGAAGGGGGCCTGTTACCCTCCGAGATACTGGGTAGAATTCAGGCACTCGATAAGAACCTTGAAGGTACAAGTTCAGAAAGCTACCATCTCGGTCCACACGAGCGAATCGGAGAAGCAGCCAACCGTGCATGGAGTCGTCTGACTGCTTCGTGGCATGCTTTTCAAGAAGCTCTCACCCACAAACCTGAGAATGATCCTGCTACAGGTCTCACCCGCGAAAGATGGCTGCTACCTCTTTTCCAAGAGCTGGGTTATGGACGACTCCCTCGTACCAATGTCACCAATATTGACGGCAAGGATTTCGCAATATCTCACTTTTGGCAAAGCTCACCGATACATCTGCTTGGTTGTCGACTTGACCTGGGCCAAAAACAATCGGGTGTCTCAGGTGCAGCCAAGTCATCTCCCCACGGACTGGTACAGGAATTCCTCAACCGCTCAAACGAGCACTTGTGGGGCTTTGTATCCAATGGATATCAACTACGAATACTAAGAGACCATCGCAGTTTAACTCGCCAGGCTTATGTTGAGTTTGATCTTCAGGCTATTATGGAAGGCGACCAGTACAGTGAGTTTTTGCTGTTGTGGATGGTTTGTCATCAAAGCCGGGTTGAGACACAAGGAGAAGAAGGTGGACCTGAAAGCTGCTGGTTAGAGACCTGGTTTAAGACCTCACGTGAAGAGGGAGTACGTGCTCTCGATAAACTCCGTAGTGGTGTTGAGAGTGCCATCGCTTCTCTTGGTACGGGTTTTCTCAAACACAAAGCAAACACAGCCCTTCGAGATGCTTTAGAGACGGGAGAACTGGTCAAACAAGAATATTATCGTCAGCTCTTACGTCTTGTATATCGCATCATTTTTCTGTTTGTTGCAGAAGAGCGGGGTGCCCTTCTAGATCCCGCTCCTTACAAGGACTGCAAACAATCTGAAGCAGCAAAAAAAAGATTCAATAGATATTACTCTACTCGCCGTATGCGAGAGCTGGCAAACAAACGTCGCGGTGGGCCACACAGCGATACATGGCAAGGCCTTTGTCTGGTTATGGACAAACTATATGATGGCTACCCTGCCTTAGCCTTACCTGCACTTGGAAGCCGACTGTGGAGTCCTGCTGCCTGTCCCTGGTTGCTTATATCAGAATGCTCTAATGAATGGTTGTTTGAAGCATTTCGCTCTCTTTGTATCATCCAAGACAAGAACATTCGATATCCCGTAAACTGGCGTAATGTTGGAGCAGAGGAACTAGGTAGTATCTACGAAAGCCTTCTCGAACTTCACCCCCGTATCAACAAAGAAGGTGGTTCTTTTGAGCTGGAGACTGCCGCTGGTCACGAACGCAAAACTACAGGAAGCTACTACACACCCTCCTCCTTGGTTGATTGTTTGCTTGACTCTGCCCTGGATCCCGTACTGGATGAAGCTAGCAAAAAAGAAAATCCTGAACAAGCAATCCTTGAACTAACAGTGTGTGATCCTGCTTGTGGCTCGGGCCACTTTTTGTTAGCAGCAGCCAGGCGCATAGCGAAGCGTCTGGCATCGGTTCGCTCAGGAGATGAAGAACCCAGCCCGCGTGAAACGCAACGAGCGCTGCGAGATGTTATAGGTCGTTGCATCTATGGTGTGGATCTTAACCCTATGGCCGTAGAGCTCTGCAAAGTAAGCTTGTGGATTGAAGCATTAGAGCCAGGGCGTCCGTTGTCTTTTCTTGACAGCCATATCCAGAGTGGTAACGCCCTACTGGGAACAACACCAGCATTGATGGCCAAGGGGATTCCTGATGATGCGTTTAAGCCGATAGAAGGAGATGATAAGAAAGTTGCAAAAGAACTAAAGGCACGCAATAAGAAAGAGCGCACTGGTGAGATGTATCTTTTTGACCTTATGGCAGCGGAACCTTCACAAGATTACAACGCAGTTGCCACAAGAGCAGAGAAAGTCGAAAAGGTGTCAGACAGTGATATTGTTACTGTTCGCCAGAAGGAGTCTGAATGGGAAGAGCTAACACGCTCACCGCAGTTTAGGGATGAATGGTTTCGTGCGGATGCTTGGTGTTCTGCATTTGTTTGGCCCAAGCTACCTGGTGAACTGGAACGTGCTGCTATTACTCATAATATTTGGTTAAGTATTCAACAAGATGTGACGGCGGTAGCAACAATCGCAAAGCGCAAAATCCGAGAATTGGCGAAGCTGTATCGCTTTTTTCACTGGCACCTAGCATTTCCACAAGTCTTTAACCCAAAAAACAATAAATGTACTCTCAATGGAGGTGAAGGGTTTAATGTAATTTTGGGTAATCCCCCCTGGATTCGACAAGAGGAGTTCCGACCTCTCAAACCGTTACTTGCGACGTACTCTTCATTTGCAAGTACTGCTGACTTATCAGTTTATTTTATTGAGTTGTCTGTGCGCATATTACAGTACAGTGGTCGTGTTGGTTTATTGACACCAAATAAGTGGTTTCGAGCAAAGTATGGTTCTGGACTTCGAGAATTTATACAAATGAATGCATTAGTTTCCTTGATTGTAGACTTTGGTCATGCAAAAAATTTGTTTGAAGGTGCAGATACTTTTCCTGCTGCAGTTGTGCTGGAACTTTCATCTCAAGATACATCAAACAAAACATTTCAATTTGTTCGTGCATTCGATAAAGATCGAAAAATTCATTCACTCGATACCCTCGTTAAGAACCAAAGTATAGAGGTACCTTTCACAAATTTAACAAACAAAAGTTGGCGATTTGACAGTGTCGCCGTTTCTCAAGTGATAAGAGCTATATCAGATAGAGGAGTCAAGCTAAGAGATTATATTAAGGCAACACCAAAATACGGACTGAAAACAGGTTTCAATGAAGCATTCTATCTAAGTGCAAATTTGGAAGATTCTTTACTTCAAGAGTTTCCAAATTATCGTTCGGTCATTAAGAAGTTTATTCGGGGTCGGGACATTCGAAGATGGCAAATAGGCTGGGAGGAACAATGGCATATTGTTATAGCCTCAAGTGCTAATATAGAGTGGCCATGGTCTGAATCGATGGATGAGAAACAAGCTGAGGACACATTTGCGGAAACATTTCCATTTGTCTATGAACACTTAAAAAAATTTGAGAAAAAGCTTCGAGCTCGTACTGATCAAGGAAAGTTTTGGTGGGAGTTGAGATCCTGTGAGTATTATGAATCCTTCTCAAGCCCCAAGATTGCAATATCACGAATTTCATACCACTGCGAGGTAGCGTTGGATACAAACGGCTATTTTCAGAATGACTCTACAGTGTTTCTTCCAACAGATGATCTGTTTGTACTAGCTATTTTGAATTCACCCTTAGCTTGGTGGTATATGACACTCACATTTCCACATAAAAAGGATGAGGCTCTTTCTATGGACATTGAATATTTAGAAAACTTCCCAATACCGAATCCACCCAATGAACTACGTGCTCAAATCGTAGAGACATGTCAACAGTTGATGGATACTGAACTGGATATCGAAACCAGAATCGAGTTTGAAAAACAACTTTCAACAAAAGTCTATAAAGCATATGGTTTTTCTGAGCTTGAAATACAAATTGTAACAGAAAATCCAGTACTAAGAGATCCAATTCAGCGGATAACACAAGAATCCTGAGACTGAGTTTGTTGATTTGGAATTTTGAGGAGAGAATACAATGATTTCAGGTTCACGTAAGCTCCCAACACAGCATATTTCAATTCGAGTTCCCTGGCATGACAACGGATGGAACGGAACTGTTTGTCAAAAGCCAGGTAGCAATCACGCTTGTCGGGTGCTTCCACGTGTTGCTGAAGGGAAAGATGACACAAAAGAAATAGAGTTAGCAGGTTGTTCTTTCGAAGAATTGGAGCAAAAGCAACTCCCACCTTGTATCAATGAACGTGGAGGCTTCATGGCTCCATTTGCGCTGGTGCAGCGAAAGAAACATCCATATGCAGAAAGCAGCCCAAAGACACATGGACACTTTGCATCTACTCCTTACACAATAAGGCCTTATAGCGCAGCCTGTGTTCCTTTTCGTTGGATGCTGGAAAAGAATAGTCCTGAACTTGTTGAACAATATAACTTAGGATATCAGCAAGCTCGGGAGCCAGAGCTTCCCTTTGATTCTTCCTGGATTCAGGACCGCTCCAATCAGTTAATTATGCTGGATACATTCTTTGGGGCTATTCAACCCGAAGAATCGTTGTGCTTTTTTTATGCGAAAGATACTCCTCTCTCCTCCACAAGTGGTCGTGTGATTGTTGGAGTTGGGCTGGTCAGGTCTGTTGGCAATCATGTTGAGTATAAATATGAAACTGATTCTCCCGACCTTCGAGGAGTGCTATGGGAGCGCAATGTCGAACACTCGATTCGAACGGGTTTTCAGGAAGGTTTTCTATTTCCTTATCAAGAGCTTTTTGACATATCTGTTGAGGAAGGGTTTGATCCAGAACCCTATGTTGCATTTGCACCGAGTGAGGCGTTCTGGAGCTTCTCTTACTCTTCGGAGCATGTTCCACATGACCATGCGATTGCGTCAATCCTATCTTGTATGCGAGCTCTTGAAAAGATTGGAGAGGTTCTCTCTGGACCATGGAAACGTATTGGGAACTGGCTGGACCAGCAACTCAATCGTTTGTGGAAAATGCGAGGGCCTTATCCTGGTTTTGGTTCGGCTCTAACCGCTTTTCTGGGACAGGGTGGGAATATCGTAGCATACGAAATCATGCAGAAGTGCACCCAAGAGCAACCTGAAGGAAATATCGATCCTTGGCCAGAGTTCGAACGTTTGATGCGAGCTCCTGACCTCGCAGAGGGTGCAGCACGAAACATTATCGGCGAAGGTTTTGAGCGAGCCTGGCTTGCCATAACACCTGTGCGCAAATCTCTTCTCAAATTGCTGAGTCGATTCTCCTTGTCAGCAGACCAGGCAAGCCGATTTTTTAAAGAAGAAGAGAGGCCTGGAGAGGCATCCGATTGGGAGATCATTCGAAACCCATACCTGCTTTATGAGCTTGATCGAGAATCTCTGGACGCCATCTCGATTGAAACAATCGATCGAGGGATGCTACCTGATCGAGTTGTCCAAGAAGCACATCCCTTGCCAGATGAATCGAAACTTCAAGACAAAGTGGATCCTCGCCGCGTCCGCGCCCTCATGGTTGCAACATTGGAACAAGCAGCAGACGAAGGGCATACCTTGCTGCCAAGAAGCTGGCTATCCAGGCGGATAAATAACAGAGCATTGGATACAGATTGTCCTGTAGGGCAGGAAGTCTTGGCTGGGATGAGAGAGCTGCTTAAGGACTTTGTTTCAGAGACAGAAATGGCTGATGGAAGTATTGGATACCAGCTCAGTCGTTTGGAAGAAACAGGAGCCTTAATCAGGCGCACGGTCCAAAAGCGAACAGGAACCAAGAGTAAGCGACATACGGCCAACATTGATTTTCAAGAAATTGTAGACAAAGGTTTAGGTGAACTGCCAGAGGATAAAGAAGATAAAAAAGCTGAACTTCAAGCTCGCAAGGAAAAGGCTGTCGCTCTTCAAGAGATCTTTGAGTCACGACTTTCAGTCTTAATTGGCCCGGCAGGAACGGGCAAAACAACTCTTCTTCGTATGCTGTGTTCATTACCCGAAGTGCAGATGGGAGGAATCCTGTTGCTTGCCCCTACAGGCAAGGCTCGCGTCCAGTTAGAGACCAAAACGGGTCGAGAAGGAGGCATGACAGTTGCACAACTCTTAATGCGCTATGGTTCCAGATACAACCCAAACACTGGCCAATATCGCGTTACAAAGAATACAAACAGATGTAGTGATTACAAAACGGTGGTTGTTGACGAATGCTCCATGCTGACAGAAGAGCAGCTTGCAGCATTACTTGATGGTCTGAGTGGATACACTCGCTTGATACTGGTGGGGGATCCACGTCAGTTGCCGCCGATTGGAAGCGGTCGACCCTTTGTTGATATCGTCAGAACGCTTGCACCTGAAGGCGTTGAACACTCTTTCCCACGTGTGGGCAGAGGATACGCCGAGCTAACGATTCCAAGACGTCAACAAGGACAAACCAGGGCCGATTTGCTTCTTGCGGGCTGGTTTGGTGGAATATCTGACCCAGCAGCAGATGAGATCTGGGATCGTTTAGAAACTGAAACAAACGCTGAGATTCGATTTGAATCCTGGGAAAACGGTGAAGACCTTCAAGAAAAGTTAATCAACCTTGTTGTGGAAGAACTTAACTTGAACGGCCAAGAAGATGAAGCTGGATTTGGAGTGTCTTTGGGTGGCAGCCTTTTTGAGGACACTGGTGTTACATTTTTTTGGCGCAGTAGAGATGGCGGTAGTTTATTACAACCTGAAAACTGGCAAATAATCTCTCCTGTTAGAGCAGCGGAACACGGCGTAGAGGCAATCAATCGACTGGTTCAACAAACGTTCAGGAAAGGATGGTTGGAGAGGGCTGCTGCACACCCAAAATACCGAAAGATCCATCCTCCAAAGGGACGCCACGGCATTATTTATGGGGACAAGGTGATCAACTTATACAACAGCGGCAAAAGAAGAGTGTATCCCAACCGAAACTCTTATGTTGCCAACGGTGATGTTGGTATTGTGGTTGGAGGTTACAAAAGGAAGGGCAAGCTCTTTCACAGGCTTGAAGTGGAGTTTTCTTCTCAGCCAACGTTTTCATATGATTATCCGATACGGGAGTTTGGCGATGAAGGCTCTGATCCCCTTGAACTTGCCTATGCTTTAACTGTCCACAAATCCCAGGGGAGTGAGTTTGGAATAACTTTTGTGGTCTTACCGAATCCATGTTGGGTGCTCTCGAAGGAGCTACTTTACACAGCACTGACACGTCAACAGAATCGCGTTATCATTCTTCATCAAGGCGATATTCGAACGCTTCGACGTTATGCCAGCGAACAATACTCTGACATCGCTCGACGCTTAACCAATCTCTTCAACCCCGCGAATCCTGTTGCGTTTGATGTCGATGGCAACGAGAGATTTCTTGAAGAGGGTCTTATTCACAAAACAAAGAAAGGTGACCTGGTTCGCTCGAAGTCAGAAGTCATCATTGCCAATGAACTCTTTAATCAAGGAATCGATCGTTATGAATACGAAATTGAGTTGGTGCTGGCCAATGGTGAAAAACGATATCCTGACTTTACAATCATCGATGATGATACAGGTGAATCTTACTATTGGGAGCATCTTGGGCTCTTGCATAACCCGGACTACGCAGCACGTTGGGAACGCAAACTGGCAGCTTATAGAGCCGCTGACATATTACCTTATGAAGAAGGTGGCGGAGAGGCAGGTACATTGATTATGACCAGGGATGATGAACGTGGTGGCATTGACGCACAGGCCATTTCTGAAATGATATCAGAGATATTTGATCTGTAATTCGTCTATTGGTAGAGATGCTCCAAAGGTTGAAGAGCAATGAGCACTATCTACAGTGAGTTTACGCAGCATATTATCGATGGAATCCGAGAAGGTGCATCCACCTGGAAAATGCCCTGGCACACTTGGAGCAGAGTTCCTATCAACGCGGTCACAGGATATCCTTACCGTGGAAGCAACTTTTTTCTGTTGGCCCGAAGTGGACGAAGCAAGAACTTTGAGACAGGAGAATGGGCAACTTTCAAGCAGTGGAAAAGTATGGAGCCTGCTCATGTTCGAAAAGGAGAAAAGTCAGCAAAGATCTCTGTTCCTTCCGGTAGGCCAGACCGTCGTACTTTAAGTGAAAAAGAAAGAGAGCAAAAATATATTAGCTCGCTTCGTGGGGAAGAAGATACATCACTGCTACCGGGAGGTAACTCTCTTAAATTTAGAACTGCTAGCGTTTTTAACGCTGAACAGGTCGAAGGATACACACCAAGAAGCTTGCCTGTTCTTGATGATGCAAGAAAGCATCAACTTGCGGAAAGTTTTGTACAGAAAACAGGAGCGGAGATTCTCTATGGTAAGAGGAAGGCTGCGTATATTCGCAACGATGATTTGCTCCATATGCCGCCTATACAGAATTTTGAGTGGACAAGAGAAAGCTCTTCAACTGAGAATTTTTATTCTACTTTGTTACATGAGCTTGTTCACTGGACAGGCCACTCCTCCCGCTTGAATAGAGATTTTGGCAATGATCGGAACAGTGAAGAGTACGCATTTGAAGAGCTTGTTGCCGAATTAGGAGCAACATTCCTTTGTATGCAACTTCAAATTGAGGCTTCCCTGCGTGAGGATCACGTTGCGTATATTGATTCTTGGATCAATATTTTAGACAGAGACGAAAAAGCTATCCGAAGAGCATCAAGCCTGGCTCAAAAAGCAGTGGACTTTCTAGATAGCTTTCAGGATGAGTCACTTTTTATGCCCACCATGATTGAAAGTGGAGAAGATGAATCCAAAGAAAGCTAAACCATCTCTTCCATAACTGATCGCTTGAAAGCCACCCTCAGCTCCAAACAGGTCGCCAGAATCAACCTGCTCTCAAATGGAATAAAATATTCATTTTATTCCATATCCACCCACAACACTGAAACAAAAGGGTTTTATTTACCACAATTGACAAGCACACCAAATAAATACAATATTATCGTAAAAAATCGATATTTTATTCCTTTAACCACAAGCGGAGCAAAATCTTGAGCGGACGACCCAAAGGAACAGGTGGGCAGGCCAAAAAATTGACGGATAGCGAAATCAGACGAATCGATCGTTGTCTGATTGGGACTCGTCACGAAATACGCAACCGAGCTATTTTCTTTTTGGGTCTCGGTTCGGGAATGAGGATTTCAGAGATCGCCAGCCTCACTATCAAGGATGTGATGCCTCATGGCGAACTGCTTGAAGAGATCGTGCTTGAGAAACACAGCACCAAATCAAAACGTTCACGTACAATCTTCATCACACAGCAAGCCTTTGAGATTCTCCAAGACTACATTGACCAGCGAATGGAAGCAGAAGAACTTGACCTTAACTCTCCTCTCTTTCCAAGCCAAAAGAACCCGAAGAAACCCTTGTCGCCGAATGCTGCAACAAAGCTGCTAAAGAAGATGTTTGAAGATGCAGGTGTTGGAAATGCCTCTTCACACAGCATGCGGCGAACACATGGTGATACACTACGAAGAAACGGAGCTGACTTGAAGTTGATTCAGGACCAGCTTGGACATGCCAATATCCAAACGACCGCTATCTACTTCGGAATCAGCGATGAAGAAAGGAAGGGTGCGATTCGTGGGATGCGATTCAAGGTCTGAACCAACAAACATAAAGCACATCACTCAAGACAGCTACTTACCCAAAATGCTCTCATTGGCAAGAGAGGATAATAATGTTTTATTCGGAAAGCCTGTGAAGAGTAAATTTGCATCTGTATCAATAAAGATTTCGATCATTGCGTTGTCTTCGGCATGTTCCTCAGAGTATCGAGAGGAGAGAAAATGGATTTGCTGATTGCGAGATCCACGCCATCTTAAGTCTGGTTCTTGTTCAGCTTGTTTGTAGCGCCCAGTTATCAAAATATCTGTGTAAGTGAGCACCTCTTGTGCTGTTTGAGAACTCAACTCCTCTAGCTCATAGCCTGTAAAAATAAAGAGAGAAAGTCCTGCTTGACGGATTCGCTGGGCGAGGAGAAGCAGAGCATCTGCTTGTGCAAATGGCTCTCCACCTGTAATTGTCACCCCCTCAATCCCCTGTGCTTGTTTGATAAGCGACATCGTTTCATCAATCGTCATAAGGTGGCGCGGCTTAAACTTCCACATGTTGGGATTCCAGCAACCCGGACAAGCAAGGTTGCAGCCTTGCAGCCACAACACAAACCTTTCACCAGGTCCGTTGGCTGTGCTTTTGGGAATCCACGTTGCAATGTTAAGCTTTTGCTGGGAGTGAGTTCGTGTCATCAATACACTCTCTTTACCAATACCAATCTGAGCTTGTCCCCTTGTCGACTTTCTTTCACTCTGTATCCCATTTTTCGGGCCTTTTCATGAATGGTTTGTCGTTGTGTCTCAATAAGCCGCTGACGCTCTTCTTCCAGTCGCTGACGCTCCTCTTCAGCAAGGCGTTCTTGCTTTTGTCGGTTATGATGTTGGTAGAGCTCGTTCAGTTGCCTCAACCAATTCTTTCCAAAACGTGACAAATCGTAATCATAGACAACAGCCTGATACCCAGTAGAAGAGTGCTGAAACTTGAAGTCCCGACTTGCATTCTCAAGATATTGACGACGAATGATAATCTCCGCAGGTCGTTGAATTTGGTTTTCTCTCGTTTCTTCCAGTGTAGTGGTCTCTTCACGTATTTCCAACTTGCCTTGTCCAAATCCCAGATCCGCGAGGGCATCAAGGAGACATTCATGGTCGATCATAGGAGTTGCAAGTTTGATGTAGGCACTCATCCTTTCCTCCCTGTGCTGATTTCTCTACGATTGCGTCGTGCGATTTGAGATGAAGTCGCGTCAGGCTTTTCTTCCACATGCTCCCATACAACCGCCAATCCCTCAAGCAGTGCCTCAAGTTCTTCTATACACTTGTCATCAGTAAAACCATCCGCATCAGCAGAGATTCGGCCTTCTTCATCGATTTCGATGGAAATGCGTTGTTCTTTCATCCTTGTCCTCCAATCACAACAAGTTCTGCTCCCAATCTTTCGGCCTCACGTTCGCCCTCTTCCAGTTCTTCCCAATCGATGATAGCCAGATAGCGTGTTCCTTTATGTTGTAAAAGTCGACCCGTAGAAGGTAAGCGCTCTTCGGGAATATCAACTTTATTCGACGATACTTTTTTGGGAATAAATCTTGCTTTTTTGCTACGAGAACCTGTCCTAGAACCAGGACTTATTCTTCTGGTTGGTTTGTATTCAAACGGAGTATCTAAAAGACCTTGAAGCTCGGCTTTCTCTTGCTCAAGTTTTTTCAGTTGTTTTTCTGTGCGTTTTTGTTCGTCTCGAAGCTTTTTTTGTTTCGCTCTGCGGTCTTTCCGGTCTTCAATATCTTTGGCCTCTGCAAAACCCGTCTCAATATTCTCAAGTTGCTCTTCCAGCGAGAACAACTGCTCTTCAAGCTCTGAGAGTTTCTTTTTTGTGTCCTCGCACTTTTCCTCCCAGGCTTTTTGCTGTTCTGCTTTTTCTCTCTTCTCACGTTCTTGGCGTTCCGATTGTTCAACCTCTCCTTCCAGTTCCTCCAATTGACTCTCCAGAGCTTCAAGCTGCGAAAATAGTTCTCGGCTATCATTGGGTCCGAGCTGTGATGGCTGCTTCTCCTGTAAGGTTTCGAGTCGGCTGTGCATGTCCCTTCGAGTACGGCCAAATCCCAATATGGCACCAGCCAAAGACGTAAAAGCCTTTTTTAACATCCCCTCTCGTTCCTCTAAGCCATCTAGCTTCTCGTTCACCTCTTGCACACGTTGAGAAAACAAAGCATCTATTTTTTCCCATATGACAACCAGAGAATCTTCCTGTGCTTCTTTTGGGGCTCTTGGTGGCTCAACAATCCAATTCCAAACAGCTTCCAAAGCAAGAGTGGGTGGTGATGGAAATTGAGCAGGACTTGTTTGTGGGATATCACGAATATTCTTTGCAACAAGAGTTCCACAATCGATATCCACCGACGCTGTTACAGACACAGGCTCTTGTGCCTCAGGTAACCATACTTGCGTTTCAATGGAGCCAAGTTTGACCTCTTTCTGGAGTCGCCAGACAGGAGTATCCTTGATCATTTGGGTGATATGAAGAAGCGCTTGTGATTGGTTGGAATCCAGATGGATATGTAACTGCCATCGTTTTTGGCCCAACTCCAAGACACTATGTTGAGGATTTATTGAAAACGAGGGCAAACCTATTTCGTCCCAAACAATACAGCTTCTCTCATTCAGAGCTTGTTGTAGTTCGATTTGTATTTGACCCGACGCTGGAACGATGAGTGTTGTGGCTTGATGCTCAGGTGGTAAAATCCCATCGGGAGAATGCCAAAACTCTCCTGAAGGAAGTCCGTTGTTTGTGTGTGAACCTACCAGATGCACTGCCGACGAGGCGCTGGGTAGAGGAATATCAAAAGGGCGCTCCGTGATTTTACGAAACTTCAGATTGCCATTTCCAGTCCAGGCCTCATCGATAGCTTCGTGCCAAAACAGGTGCGTGAAAAGGCGAAACAGAGTGGAGCCCTGAGCAGAGTTGAGCGATAACCACCAATGGGAGGGTCCTGTTGATGTGGAGCCGAGCCACACTCCTCCAAGGTCTCCTCGCTCAGAAAGTATCGCTGAAACGGGAATACCTGAGAACCTGCGTATAAGAATTTGAGAGTTTATCCTATCGCGAAAACCGGGGTCATTCTTCCCTTCTCCAAAACCAGGAGAGGCCAACACATATACACGAGCACCTCTATCAGCAGCGCAAAATATCGCGTCAATAGCCTCTTGGGGAGGTTGAGGTGCCAATGCAACGAGCATACTTTCACAGCCAGAAACAGCGATTTCTTCAGCGGGCTTAAGAGATGAAAAAAGAGAGACGAATGGACCCAACTCTTGGGAATGGTCTGCCTTCATCCATCTATGTCGCTGTGCTGCTGATTTGGGAGAGATTGGAGTGTGGAAAGGGCCGACCCAACAGACGGACAGAGTCTCTTCCCGACGATCTATCTTTTTTTGACGGGAGTAGGAAGAAATAGGACCAGATAGTTCTATCATCATGCACCTCCCTCAAACCACCTGCCCAGATCAAGAGGCAATTCACTTTTGTCCAATTGAAAGGCACCAAAATCTCTCCAACGTAGAGGTGTTCGTGGTGATACCTGATTGCTATTATTTGGCCGGGAGTCAAGGGGGCTATTATCCATCTGCCAGCAAACTCCCTCTCCATTGCCCTCATCAATCAAAAAGTAACGTGCATGGGGGCGGTTATTGCGATTTGATCCGAACATATCATGATAAGTTCTGGGAGAAGAACCAATAATCTTTTCGATACTTGATAGATTTCCCCCCTTCTTACCTTCAGGCTCCGTCACGATCTCTAATCGAGCAGTTGAATGCAGTTTTTTGATTGTATCGAAAAGCAGTTGGAGAGTAGCAAGGTTATCGCCTCCTCGGATGTAACGATCACATAGTAGCACCCGGTAAGGTTTTGCTCCATTAAGCAGTCTGGCCACAAGATCGTGCATAGACCATTCTCCCCGGTGAGGAATACGCACGATTGCCTCCTCCCGATTCTGTCCTTCATAAGAAAGCTGTGAATTAGAACCAATAGTCAGAGAAGCAAGCTCTTGAGCGCCAGGTACAAAAGGAGCTAAATCGACTGGTGCAGCTAAGGACCAGAACATCTCGCCAAGTCCAGAGAACTCGTCCAAGAGCTCGGTATGCGATGGAAGGCTCGGCTGAAAGAGTTCCAGAGGTGTGCCTTCGACAAGTTCGACAAAGTATCGGCGGACATCGTTTCGTGTGCGGTAACGACGATCCTCCTTTATCCTTCTTGTCAAGCGTGCCACCGCCCACTGCGAAGCATCCGACTCAGAGTTCGGACCAATCGGTACATTTTGAAACTCCACGTTGGCATAAGAGCCGTATCCTGGAACTTCTAACTCCAAGATGCTGAAGTTTTGAACAAATGTTTCCTGCGCGTCTTCTGTTAGCTCCGCGAATGACACAGCCATATAATGTTGCTCAGTGTTCCACTGTCCTTTTTCAGCCAAGTGCCAGCTTGCCCAACGTTCGAATAATTTCCAAAGGTCGAGAGGAACGGACTCTGGATTGTGTTGTATTGCGCGGAGTTTACGTTCAGGATCGAGCGCACCTTCCATCTGCCATTGGTTTGTACCTTCCGTAAAGTCGAAACTCCAACGTATACGGCAGGAAGAGTTTGTGACACCGCGAAAACATTGCACCTCCATACTTTGAGAAGGAAGTCCACGAAGGACATACCGCTTAGTAGGGTCAATGACGGACTGCCAAGAGTTCCCAATGTCTGGGTACAAGGGCAGTGACTCAAGGTGCTCAAATCTATGATCTGTTTGTGAGGTAATGCGTTCAACATGCAACCACCGGGAACCAAATAAAGGATGCTGGGCTGCCCATACTTCAAAGACGCCCTGCTCAGGAACAGGGGCTTCATCTGTCTCAGCAGTATCCTCTCCCAACTTTTGAAGGTGGCCTCGGTTATCACAAAGGTTGAGAGAGCTGCACCACTCGATAATATTCTTTGCACCAACATGGCTCACTCCAGGCAAAACTTCTTGAATGAGCTCTGTTGTAATACGCCCTCCACTCTCACGAGCAGAGCGACATAAGATTCCCAATTCTGGTCTTCGCTCAAGCCAGGCCAATTCCGCGAATACCGCGAATCGTTCAACTGCGACATCAACTGTAAGTTCACACCTCACCGTCTTCTCCGAGATTTCTTTCGTCGTTCATCAATAGTAGTGCTTCTCCGTGCAAGCTCTTCTAGCTCAAAAACGTCGCAACTACTAAAGTAAGAGAGTTTTCCAAGCACCATAAGTTGCTGACGGGCTCGTGTCACAGCAACATTGAGCCGATTCACGCTATCAAGAAATCCTATCCGTCTGGTATTTCGCATCGATAAAATCGCAAGGTCCGCTTCACGCCCCTGAAATCGGTCAACCGTTCCACAGACAATCTCAATATTATCCCAACGGAATCGTGTGATTCGATTATCATTGGTGAGTTCTTGCAGCATTTTGCGAATAGCACCTTCTTGCTTCAAGTAAAAACAGAGGCAGGCGACCTCCCAATGTTGAGGCCGCTCACGTTGTGGTGGACCTTTATGCTTTGCCCAAGCGTGAAAGTCTTTTAATATTTCCGCCATTTTATCGACTTCTCTCTGATTGATTCCTCCATAGTCACTTGCATCAACATCCACCCAAACTCTCCGGCTCCCTAGTTCTGGAGCAAAGTCCCACAATATTTTACTATCGCGTATTCCAATCGTATTTGCATCTTGCAGTGCTTCATTCTGATAAACCACATCACGGGGAAAAGTGGAGATTGTGGGGTGCATACGATGTTGCCATGAAAGACTGCTAAAGCGGTTAACAAAAGCCCTTTCCAAATGGTCTACCTGCTTCGGCTCTAACTCTCCCCGTATATTTTCAGCTTTGAACCCCACTGTCAGTGCGCTTAAGCGTTTGGAATGTTCCTTACCAATACCTTCCTGCATCACTTCGAGAATGCTGGGTAGACCGATTTCTCTGATCTCCATCACTGCTTCCGAAATATCTACAGTCGCAGGAAGCAAAGCTTCGATATTTCTCAAATACCGTTCTCGAATATCCTGGTTATGGCTACGCTTAAGTTCGTGAATACGGGTCAAGCGCCATGCTATTTCACTCGCCCAATCCTTACGACTCAGCCAATCCAGTTCATTCTTTTGCAGTTCTGAGTGACTTGTTATCTCTTTTCTTCCAACCCTCACAGTTCGAGACAGAGGTTTTGTCTTCTGTAACCAATACTGCTGTCGAAAGAAAAAGGGATCCGCTTCAGAAATAGGCGTGTCCATGCGCGTAAGGTCGCTGGACCTCAAAAGCGTGGAAGGAAGCAAATGCGATATCTCGGGCAACAGCTCTTCAGAAACCAAGACCCAATCGGCAGCGGCTAAGTAGAGGGCATTTACACGACCTGACTTAAGGTCATCGATGGTCACAGCTTGAAGCGATTCGCCGAGAGCTTTCCTGTTGCTTGAAGTCAAACGTACTGAACGTATTTTCGAGTCTCTGTAGAGTAGCTCTTCCTCAAGAGCATTCAGGACTCCTGGGGGTTCAGCGATAAGCCAGCGCACACCCGGTTGTTGTTGCGGAAAACGCCCTATCTTCCAAAGCAGAATACAGGCTCGCTGGTGGTCAGGAGAAAATAGCTCCCTACCTTTATCATCAAGCAGGCCTCGGAGGTTGGCCACAATGTTTGCACGCTCTGTAAACGGGGGAAGTTGACGTATATCACCAACGATAACCCATCGACGAGCCATTAACGCCGGAACCATGAACTCCTGAATCATGGTTTTGCTGGCCTCATCGATGATAAGTACGTCCCAGTGAGGCATCTTAGCGATGGGGCGTTCCCAGATTTTAATTTGCCTGTCCTGGTCTCGGAACAACGGATGGTTCACAATTCCCATCGTTGTTCCACAAGTCAGATTTGCGGACATAATGACTGTTCGTTCCGCCATCTCCTTCAGTTCAGGTTTTCCCAACAGCCTGAATTGAGGTTGATCTTTCCAGGACTCCAACAGCTGCTCAACGCGATTATCGATCTGACACTCTTGCACATTTCTGTCTACCCGCTCGGCAGTCCCGATACGAACAACATCCACAGGAGCTTCATTCTCAAGCAGCCGCTCTATGACATTATCAATAGCAACGTGGGTTGAAGCACAGAGAAGTACACGCTTATCGCGTCGTACAAGCTGCTCTACCAATTCACAGATCGCTGTTGTTTTCCCAGAACCAGGTGGCCCTTCAAGCAAGGAGAAATCTGTACTTGCAAGGGCACGAGCTACAAACTCCCTTTGTTGCTCCGTCCCATCACGCTCCGGTTGTGTCAGGCAATACCAGCCATCATCCGTTGGTCGCTGGGGAGTAAAAGTTGGCCATCTCACTTTTTCGGGCGTCTCACAAAGCCTTAACAAACCCGCATGATGGGGAAGAGGAGCCTCTGAAAGCTGCCGCAGGGCACGACGTTGGAGTTGAAGATTACGAACATCAACGGGTAGGTAGAGGTTTGCATCGTCTGGCGGCAAACGATCAACAAGTAGCTGATAGCGTTCACGGTCAACACGTTTTACTTTTATCTGTTCGCTATTGTACCTTTTGGGCTGGGTCCAAACTTCAGACACGTCGCTCTCGCAAAAGGCTGCACGTGGGTCGAGAAAAGCCTCAGAGTCTGTGTCTTCAGGAAGAAGGATCTGTATCCATAAACCTTTACGTTTACCTTTGTCACGGTCATGCCACCGAAAGTTAATGCCGTTATCTCCGCGCAGTTGGCCTTTTTCAGGAAACTCCTCAACTTTCAATAGTCCATCCCTAAACTCAAAAGTGTTTTGAGCAGTATCGAAGAGAAGTTTGAGATCTGAAAAAGGCTTTATTTGCTCACATTGCATCTCCTGACCGTCCACGATCAGTGCGGTGTGCTCGTGTTTTCCATCCACTCTCACAAGCCAGGAGCTTTCATCTTGCTCAGAGACACCAAGAACTTTCAGTTTTTGGTCAGCCAAATCGCATAGCTCTTGAGGTGGTGCAGCTTTGCCTCTTTTGTCTATTTCACAATTGACATTGCACCACCATACATTGTCTTCAGGTAGCAGCGCATCTTTCGTTTGAATACAAAGCTCCTCTCCAATGAATTCAAAGGAAGTAACCTCAATCATCGCTCCTCTGTTCACAACCATTAATTGTTGATTGAGGTCTGGCTGCACCTCTGGAGGCCAGTTTTTGATAAACCAACCGGGCGCACTTTTCGGGATGATAAATATTGTCTCAATTGGCTCCAAGCCAAGAGTTCGTAGATGACGAACTCTTTCCCAGGGCAGTTTGTATCGGTATTGACGTTGGTTCGCCGCACAAATGGCCTGATTTAAAAAGTGGTCAAACGCTCTGAGGGTGTTGGAAGTTTGGTATAACAGAGCCGGAGCAACTTTGGGGTGAGAAGCGACAGCATGAAAATGTAGAACCTTCATGACTTTTTACCTGGGACAAAGAGGTTTCTCGTTTCCTGACGTAACTTCGGTATGTCTTCAGTCGTATCTTTCGGAAGTTCTTCTGGATCTTCATGGCTAGCCAATCGCGCTCGAACTTTCGCCCAAATGCGCAGTGATTTGATTTGCTCTCGCATTGTTCTTGATAGTGGGTAAGTTACTTCGATAGCGTCAATGATATGTTGCGTTTGTAGTTCAACGCCTTCAGCAAAAGCGTTAAACAAACCTTCTCGAATCGCCTCTTCAAGCTCTGCCCCAGAAAAACCGATGGATAGCCTGGCCAGCTTTTCCAGGTCAAACTCTTCCGGCTTGCGTTCTTTTTTCTTCAGATGAATCGCTAAAATCTCTTCACGAATTGTTTGCGTGGGGAGATCCACGAAAAAAATCTCATCAAAGCGCCCTTTACGGAGTAACTCAGGGGGAAGCAGATCTATCTGATTCGCTGTTGCAGTGACAAATACAGGCTCTCGCTTCTCTTGCATCCAGGTAAGGAAGGTTCCTACCACTCTTGCTGTAGTTCCAGCATCTGATAGATCGGAGCTGCCCATACCTGCAAGGCCTTTTTCAATTTCGTCAATCCACAGAACACATGGAGCAAGCGCCTGAGCAACCTGTAACGCTGTTCGAATATTGCCTTCAGATTGGCCAACAATCCCCCCAAACACTTTCCCCATATCCAAACGCAGCAAAGGAAACTGCCAGGATGAGGCAATGGCTTTGGCTATGAGACTCTTTCCACAGCCCTGAACTCCCAGTAGTAAAACCCCCTTGGGAGAATCGAGCCCGAAGCGACGAGCTCCTGGACCGAATGCATGTCCTCGTCGCGACAGCCAGGTTTTTAAGTGTTCGAGACCACCAACATCAACCATACTGGCGTCAGGCTCGTAGTATTCAAGGACACCACTTTGCTTTATGACACGCTCTTTCTCACGGATTACAAATGAAACGGCCTGAGCACCAAGATGTCCCAACTCGATGGCTGCCTGTCCAAAAGCAAGTTTTGCCTCCATCACGGTCAACCCACGAGCAGCTTCCAACAAAGCGTCATTTTCAGAGTCAAACGTACAATCAAGCTCTTCCGTTACATACTCGCGAACTTTAGAGAGGGCTTCGACATCAGGCAAAGTAAGTTCGATGGTGGGGACCTCTTTGCTTAATTCTATGGGTAACTCTGGCAAAGGGGTTGATAAGACAAGAAGTCTACGGGGATTTGCCGAGATGCGACATAATTCACGAACCCAGCGCGTTACCTGGTGGTGTTGTGGCTCCAGGAACGGATGAATGTCCTCAAGAAGAAGGATACCGCCATCTTTCGACTCTCGAAGAGTCAGCATAGCTTCGATAGGATCGCCAAGGTTTTCATCCTCGACTTCAAGAAGCTCTGCTTCGTTACGTCGCTTAAGTCCAGATGAAGAACTCCAAACCCACAAGGGAAGCTCCAACTCAGATGATAGACCAATCATCAAACCTTGAATCCGTTCCCACTCGAATGACGCCAGATGCAAAACGTTTGCTCCGGCTTTTGCAAGCAATACCAATCGCTCGTAGATTTCATCCATTGTTTAAGACTTCTCCACCGTGTTTCGCACTTCATCATTACACAACAGCTTTAACTGATCGGTCAGAGCCGAATGCCTGCTCGATAAGAAGCCTGGAACAGTTTGGGGTTCGTGGAGGTCACACAGTTCCAACACAGAGTGTGGAGGTAGGCAGAGAACATATGCGGCTTATCGAAACCACGCTGTGCCACGACATCCCAAGAGGAGCTGCCAAGTATTTTGGCATCCATCTCCCGCTCCCACAGGACCTGAAGTTCTTCTCCTTGTGCATCATCTTCCAGGCAGGAGAGTTGGACCCAAGTGTCTTCAGGAGGCGAAGGAGCTTGTGGATGGACATTTTCAACGAGGTATTGACGGGAGCGAACGCGAACAATCTGACCAATCTCTGGATGCATTGCTTAAAAACCTCACGACATAATTGTATGAAGAAGGCTGGATACTAGCAAAAGAGCGAATGGCGTTCAAGCAACTGCAATAAGGAATAATGCAAGCTCCAACCGATCCGCGCCGTCACACCCAAGAAGTCAGCCTTGCTCTCATGGTTCAACCCTTATGAACCCGTGAGAACCGGTTGAGTCGGTTCCAGAAGGTGCGGTCGTAGGTCTCGCGAAAGTCAGGATCATCGAACATCACAGCCTGTATCACATGTTGCAGCTTGCCCAGTTCCTCCACCGCCAGAGTGAAGGCTTTGTTGCGGAACAAGGTGAGTTGCGTAGCGTAAAGCTCCCGCTCGGCACCTCCTCGATGAAAGATGGTGGCGTCCTGGAGAAGTTGTGTCATCTCACCCAGAGCCTCCTCATCCAGCCCGATGGTTACGAACGTTTCGGTATGTTCCAACGCCACATCCAGGCGTGCACGAAAACAAGCCATGACCTGCGAGCAAGAACCTTCACAACGACCCGCAAGAAAACGTTCCTGAACCTTGGGAAGATCGAGGAGTGCGGCGCGTCCTTTCACCAGCAAACGTTGGTCTGACTCTTTGATGGATTCCGTCACATTTGCCAGAGTTCCCCACCCACGTTGTTCTGCGATTTGCTCCATCTCGGGATTGTTGGCTTTCCGACGACCGTGTGCAGAACGATACTCCGTCAAAAGACGTACAGCAATCAACAGCCGTGAGGCTCGCTGCAATCGTGCGTAGGTATACGGTGGGAAATCTTGCTCAATGGACGTCCAATGTTGATGGCCCAAGGCCACAATCGACCTGGCATGTTCCAGGAACGAAGCCATCTTTGTATTGGGTGTTAACAGGGTCTTTGATTGAGCCGAACCCCACTCTTCTTCTAACCAGAAGCACAATTCTTGTATCGTTGTATCGCTCGGCTTCACCAACGACAACGAAGTCAGCCAGCTTTCCACCGGATCTTCTTGCAGCAGCACTGGAAAGGAGACCGCAACCGCCTTGGATTCATTATCCTGCTCCTTCTTACTTTTTCTTGTTCTTGCAACCATATCTCACTCCTGTTTTTACTTATTCACTTTTTATTTCATCTGTATCATAATATCATTACTATTCTCACAATATATTTATAACAACTCATGTTTTAACAATCTACAATCCTAAAATAATATTGTACTTCACAAAAAAATGAAATAATATTTGCAAACATGATATTATTATTCTAATCTATGAATGATATACATCAAAATAGGAGTCAAAGAATATTTCTTGTGAAAAAGAGTACAAGAAAAGTGTTGCAACCTACTAATAAAAGTAAAAGATAAAAAGACTTAGAGATAAAGTTTTGGGATACTGTTGGACAAGCTGTACCAACCTTCTCCATCCTCTCCCATGACAGAGTAACCATTTTCATCCCATGTCCTGCGATGACCGTGGGGCTCGTATTGGAAGACCCGAAGAGTCCTGTTGTTTTTCAGAGATCGAAGAGGCGTTCCGACTTGACAGCAGGGGAAGAACACAGATAATTGAGTGGTGCTTCAGAAAAATATGTCCTTTCTTCTGTCGATGTGTAGCAGTGGGAACTTCATAAGTTGGAAGAGTGCGCTGTGTTCTTAGAAAAAGACAAGCACTTGGAGATTAGAAATGAGAGACTTCCTTAAAAAGTCAGATCAGTGGGTGGACATGGCTTGTCGGGGGTTGCAGATCTCGAACGAGGTCGCCCCCTCGACCCGAGAACTCCCCGTAGAGCCCAACGTCATGGAATTACCCACACTTCCCCAACAGGAGGAGGCGTTATCAGCCAAGGGGCAATTGCAGGCACACCACCTTGGCAACTTGGCTGGAGCCGTAGCAGGAGCAGGTACGTTTGCTCTTTTGGCTGACATGATGCTGGAGATACCCATCGAGAAGTTGGTCGAGCTAACACCTCATGCAGCGACATTTTTTTTGAGTTGTATGGAGGTCATGACTTCCATGCACATGTCCTCTGCGATGGCTGCCCTTCCAGGAGTCGTGGGAGCCGGTGTGGAAGGCGCAGAACTTCTTGATGCCGTATCCAATACGGTCGAAGGCCTGGATGTATTGGAAGGGATTGCAACGTTGGGATTGTCTTTGCTGGCAGGTGCAGCAGTGAAAGCTGGCGTTGAGTCCATGTATGAAGAGGATCGCCAGAGAAACTTGTTGCTACGGCAGGCTTTGCAAGAGAAAATGGAGGTTTTGCAAGAGGTAGCCAAGGCCAAACCCAATACGGTGCGCATGGAGGCCTCGGCCCGCTCTCTAGAACAGCAGAATATGTCGCCATGGGTTTTCTAAGCGCGCTTTTCAAAGGAGGTGTTGCTCTCCATCAAGGAGAAGCGGTCAAAGAGCAAAACCAGGAACTGGAAAATCGAGTCCGGCAAGATCCAAGAACACTACTGGAAGGTGTTGAACGTTTCACCTTTGCCCAAAATTTCCTCCATCACAATTTGCTTTATCGAGTACGTCATCTTCCTCCAGGTAGCCATGAAGAACGTCGACGGTACTATCGATTGTACTTAAGTGAACTGAGTCAAGAGTTTCATATGGCGAAGAAAGACTTGAACCGTATGACAGCCACAAAAGCCGATGTGGCTGCCCTTGGGATGGCAATCAAAACCCAAAACTTGGAGTTTGATCAGCTTGCACAACACTTGGATGAACAACTCCACACCATGGGACAGCGGGATGCCTACCTTCAGCGGCTTCAGGCACGCAATCAATGGTTACTGTTCTTTGTTGTTGTGTCACTTGTCCTGAGCTTGTTGTGTGTAACAGCCCTTGTGTTGGTGGTTGTCCAGCCCAAGTTTCTCCCCTCACAATGGAAAGCTGCGCGAGCATCGTTTCCTCTCATTCGAGCGGATGGTTCCGTAAACAGGAACAAGCCCAAACCTCGCGCCCGCCGAGTTCAAAAACTTCGACGCAACCGACCACAACGAAGCAAGAGCCGCAAAACGAAACATGCTCATCAGCGGCTACCTCACAGCTTGCAGCTTCGGAGTGGGGATGGACGTATCGTAAGGCTCCAACGCACTCGCCGTATTCGGTTGTTTGCCACAGCAACCTTCACCGCTCGAACCCGAATCACAGTGACACAAAAAGACAAGCTTAAAGTGATTGCGTTCAGCAGGAGGACTGTGTGTACCCAACGAAGAAAAGCTGGGACTCCCCTTCGTCGCTGTCAGGCCTTGGTTCGAAGGGGAAACAAGTATCGCTGCATTCAGGGCAACGAGAAGGGACGATTTTTTCAACTTAGCAGCTCAGAGCGCCGCAAGTGGTTGGTGTGTTGGGGAGCGGCCGTGCAGGTGCAAATCAATAGCAGCCCACAACCTCGAAAGTTCGGGAAAGTGGGGTGGTTGCCAGGGTACTATCTGACCCGCTACCGTTAGAGAAAATAGACTTCATCCCCTCCCAAAAAGATTGGACAGACAGTGTCTGCCGAATCTTATGAGTTTAGTGGTATTGACGAGTTGGAAGACCAAATCACCGACACAGAGTACTAATTTCTCTAGATCTATTCGGAAGCACACGGGAATCGAACCCGCCTACGAAGGAACTCTCCGCACATCGGTTTTGAAGACCGTGGCCGACCCAGTCGACATGTGCTTCCAGAGAGGAGTTGGATGAGAGAACAAGCCCCTCTCCAAGGTCGCTGCATCCTACGCACAAGCGCAAAATCTGTCAAGAGAGACAACGCAAAAGAGTGAGAACAGGCTCTTAGGCAAGGCTCTCCTATACCAAGGAACGAAGGAGCCTTCCCACACAACAGAAGATCGGATCCCCCTTCCTTCACAGATGAATGAAGGGTCACCCCTTGCACAGAAAAACAAAGAGAAACTACAAAAAATCATACACAAGAACAGCACCCTAGAAAAAAGTCTGGTTTGAAGTGTGCAAAGACAAGAAAGGCTTCGACATACCAAGACAAAGGGCAAAAACAACCCTAAACCTTATCAAAAGGAGATTCTCATGAAGAACCAAAAGAACAGCAAAAGCCTCAAAGTCAAAACTCAGATCAAAGCCGGTCCCAAATTGACCATCAAACGAGACACCTCCGATGACCTCGTTATCAAGATGACCCTCAAGGGCTAAGACACCCCACACCTCACTCCAACTCCATGACCCGTTTCTCTATGCAACGGCCTCAAGCTCTACACAGAAACCACCCTATCTCTCCACCAACCAAAACTTCCCTCTCGAAAAAACACGCTCCAAGTTCATTTGCGCAATGGATTCTTGCCATCCCTCCTTAATCTCCTGTTCTGCAATCGAGTTTCTGTCTGGGACGTCGTTGGGTGGAAGACACCAACAGGAACCGGAGGGAGGACCCATGCACCCAAGCCAAAGTGGGAGTGCGAAGCAAGAACTCCAACCCAGAACTCACCATCCATGGTGGATATGGATCACCCTAAGCTGCGTTGGACTGACACTGCCAAGCTGTCTGACCTGGACTTTCTCTGGAAACACTGTCACTCACAATGTCCTCTCATTTTCGCCGTCCCAAACAAGTGAGAAGAAACGCCCCACTCTCACGTTTACCTTTATGGAATACATTGTTGATGGAAACGCCCTCAACAAGAACCTGAAACAAATACCCATCCAAATTTCCCCTCCCCTCAAAGTCAAAGCTCGATGGGAGCGCGTAGATCTGTTGCAACTTACACCACAGGAAGACCTCCGCCCCGCCACCCGATACACGCTCACATTGCCTACCAGACACTGGCCCAAGTTAATCGGGCCACATAGGTTTTCGTTTGTGTCCCGCCCTCTCAAGCTCCAATTTGTCAAACCCCAGAAAACAGTAGGCCCCTCCCCCACCTTTTCCTTGCAATGGAACATGCCTGTTGCAAAAGAAGAAACAATTCGAGGTTGCAACCTCTATCCACAACATCCTCAAGGTTACAAGAAACAAGGCCCCAGTAAAGTAACACCCACGATCAAGCTTCGGATTGAAGTTACCCGTAGTGGAACATCACATAAGCTCACACCCTTCAAAAAGCTACAAGAAGGAGCCAAGTATACCCTGCGATGCAATGGCATTCGTCCGACACATGGAACAGAGCCTCTTGCCCAAGATGTCGAACAAACGTTCCAGGTTGAGCCGCCATTCCAAGTCGTGGAGTACAGCCCCAAAGGAAACAAAGAAATACCCAACTCGTTCTATCTCAATTTAAAATTTTCAACACCTATCAAGTTACAAAACGTAGAACGTCATCTATCGGTACAACACACCCAAACCAAACAAAACATAAAGGTTCAAGATGGATCGTTGTCTTACACGGGTAAGTCCTACGATGTGAAGCTCGATCTCAAACCAAAGACACACTACAGAATCAAGTTATCTCCCAAGCTAAAGAGTCGCCGGGGTACTCCACTCGCAAAGCCCTTTTCCTTTACACTCCAAACAGGCTGGGGCAAGCCCTATCTTGTCGCAGAACGAGGGACCTATGTTCTGGAACCTCACAAACCTGGGTACGCTGTCTGGAACAAGAACATCGAAACGTTTGGGGTCTCTTGTGTCAAAGTACCACTCCAGAAAGCCACTTCAGCGATAGAGTCGCCAGGAACTGCTTTTGCAGGCCTCACTGGAAACAAACCTCTCTGGAAGTCGTTGGGGATGAAGCCCATCTCGACGGTAGTATCAATACAAAAATCGATACCTCGCTGGAAGCGAAGTCAAGTCCACCTGGCCAAAGCTTGTGGAGCAAAGAAAGCTCATGGTCTTTATCTGGTAACATTTGACCTTCCCACAAGCAACGATGGCTCTCGTGGAGAGATACACAATGGCTCCTACAACAACCCCTATGATGAGAACACCACCCAACCCCCCCACAAAGTGATGGTAAATGTGACCGACTTGGGCCTTCATCTTAAGGTTGGAACAAGCTCAGGCCTCGTTTGGGTCACAAGTATGAAAACCGGACTTCCAGTGAAAGGAGCCCGCGTCGTTCTCTATAGCACCAAAGGACAGCCCCTCTTTCAAGGAAAGACAAACCGTGAGGGAATTCTCCGAACCCCTGGCGTTGTGAAGATGCTTCAACGATGGCCGGACCTTCAGTCCACAAGAAAGATACTGGTGCGAGTCCAACACGGTCAGGACTTCGCCGTACTCAACAGTGACTGGTCCAATGGAATTCAGATGTGGAACTTTGGAATCCAGGCCAAATACCGAAAGAATGAACCTCAGGTTCGCGCCTTCATTCAGTCCGATCGAGGACTCTACCGACCGGGAGAAACCGTCCACTTCCAAGGATGGATCCGGTCGCTCAAACGAGGTCAGTTGCCCCACCTCCCCAAGCAACGTGGGATACAAGTCCTGGTTCAGGATGCGAAATCCGAGGAGATCTTCACCAAAAAGTTAAGGCTCAACTCCTTTGGTGGATTTCACTTCAAGCTATCACTGCCCAAAAACGCTCCCGTCGGTGACTATTGGGTTCAGGCCAAAACAGGAACAGCCATCTTCCGAGAAAAGTTCGTGGTACAGGACTTTAAGAAGGTCAGCATGGAGTTACGTCTGCCAGCCCCAGCGTGGGTCACTCAAGGACACAAGTTCAACATGAAGTTACAGGCCCGATACCTCCATGGCTCCTGGGTGTCTGGCGCCAAAGTGTACTGGCAAGTGGCTCGACGGGTACGAAGGCTGAACTTCCCCAAGTTCTCGGGCTATGCGTTTCATGACAATGCATCACAAGGGTGGGATACGAGGTGGCGCTCATCAAGGTATTCGGAGACCGAATTGAAGCGTGTCACCACCCATGAAGCCAAGACGGACAGCAAGGGCGTAAGCCAACTCTCTTTCCGCGATGAGAGCACGTCCTTGGAAACCAAACTCTATGACTACATCATCCAAGCGACTTTAACCAACGCACAGAATCAAACCATCAGCAAAACTGTCGTAGTCCCTTCCCACCCTTCCAGTGCCTACGTAGGCCTGCATGTACAGGAAACGATCCAAGCTGTTGGAATGCCCTTCGCTGTCAGCATGATCGCGCTAAGCCCGGATGGGAAGCGCATCGCAAAACGAGGCACCTTGCAAATACTCCGGTGGCGAGAGAAGTGCGAAACAATCCAACAAACCTATTCTCGTTCTCGTGTGATAGGAACTCGTAGCCTCCTGGGAGCACCGAGCCGTAGGTACTGCACCAAGTCATACCAGCGAGTCTTTACCCAGCGCGTCAACATCCCAGCCACAGGGACAGGGATCTTTCGGTACAAACCGAAGAAACCAGGAGCCTATGTGTTTCGGCTTTATGGGGGAGGCTCCACTGCTTCAGGAAACATCTGGGTCCTTGGGAAAGGGGAAGCGTTCTGGAGCGGCGACGAGTCCGTACGAATGTCACTGGTTGCATCCAAAGCAAAATACCAGCCGGGCGACACGATCAAGCTCATACCCAAGGTGTCCATGGGTCCCGTGACAGCGCTTGTGACCATCGAACGAGACGGGGTGATCGAGTCTTTTACGAGACGACTTCCATCGACAGGCGAAGGCATTCAGCTTCGAGCCAAAGCATCGTATGCACCGAACGTATATGTCTCGGTGGTGCTGGTACAAGGGCGTCGGGGGAAAGGAGACAAGCTCCGTCCATCGTATTCGATAGGAATGCTTAACCTCAAGGTTGCCACCACACGGCAGCGCCTCAACGTACGTATCCACATTCCGAAAAGAACCTACAAACCTGGGCAACGAGTGCGAGGCTATATCTCAGTAACAGCGCAAGGAAAGCCTGTTAAGTCGGATGTATCTCTTTCCGTCGCTGACGAGGGGCTTCTGCAAATCATTGCCTACCCAACACCAGACCCAATGCCACATTTCTACAAGCCTTGGGGACTTGGTGTCGACAATGCAAACAACTGGAATCGTATCGCTCTCGACAAAGACGTAGAGACCATCAAGAGTGAAACCAACGTAGGAGGCAAAGACGATAACGCCGATGAATCTATGTCATTGAGGCGTGTGCGTTCGAAGTTTGTGAACTCAGCGTATTGGGCACCAAGCCTACGCACCCAAAGGAACGGCCGAGCTTATTTTTCGTTCCGCGCACCAGACAACCTCACGGCCTTCCGAATGATGGCCGTAGCTGCAGACCAACGAAACCGATTTGGCTCGGGAGAACGACGCCTAACTGTTCGCCTTCCTATTGCACTCAAGCCATCCCTCCCGCAGTTTTTGGTGCAAGGAGACACCGTTCAGCTTGGAGCCGCTGTCCACAATATGACGTCTTCCTCAGGATGGGCCACAGTAACGATCTCAGGAAAAGGAATACGGCTGCTACGCCGCTCCAAGCGTATACGTTTGACAGAACGGGGGACACATGAAGCGATGTTCCGCGCCAAGGTCCTGAACGTAGACCAAGCACTTGTCACAATACGCGTTCGATTTCGAGGCAAGCAGGATAGCTTCCGAAAAAAGATTCCGGTTGATCCTATGTTAGATGACGAACGCACGCTGGTTCTCCGAAAAACCCTGAAGAACAAGGGAACCCACGTTCTTCTCCAGTGGCCCCGCGACGTTATTCTTTCACGCAGCCAACTTCATGTCACCGTGGACCGCTCTGGGATGGGACGACTGGGGGAGAGTCTTCGCTATCTCGTCACGTACCCTTATGGATGCCTGGAACAGACACTCTCCAAGTTTGTCCCTCTCGTGATGGTTAAAGACCTCACACAAAGCTTGTCACTCAAGACTCTGAACAAACTTAAAATCAGTACCTTTGTGAAGGCTGGTATCAAGAAAGTTATCCGTCACCAAGACGAAACGGGGCACTTCAAATACTGGCCCAGCGCATCGAAACCAACACCCTGGCTGACTCCCCTGGCAATGTTTGGATTGTACAGAGCCTACAAAGCCGGAATGTCCGTACCATCCTCGGCGCTTGTTCGAGGTCGCAAAGCATTGCAACGCTGGGCAGAGCAACAAAAGCACGACGCCACAGGACACACCATGGCCAACATTGCGATGGCAGCCTATGTGCTGGCCGCCATGGGCCACCCCGATGGAGAACTTCACAAACGCTTATGGGTCCAGCGCAAACGACTCCCCTTGTTTGGGCAAGCCTTTCTTCTGCGAGCCATGGAATACACTCACAGCAAGTCCAAACAACAAAAGTTACTGATGAAAGAGTTACTCCATGAGCTACAAGTCAAACAAGGCGTGGGTGTGATACGCCCTTGTCAACACAGTCGTCTTCGACCTTGTGAAACATCCTCCATGTTCATGAGCTCCGCGACGCGAACCCAAGCCATTGTGTTGGGTGCGTTGTTGCAAGTGCAACCCCAACACAAGCTCATTCCTCAACTTGTGAAAACCTTGTTGCAAGTACAGCGAAACGGTCGATGGCGGAACACCCAGGAAAACCTCTTTGCGCTCTTGGCTCTCAGCGCGTACGCACGCCACGTGGACAAGGGCGCTTCATGGGTTTCGTTTCAGCGAGGTCGATGGCAAAAGTCTCGTCGAGTTACAGGAGCCAAGGTTCAACAGTTCCAGGTTTCCCTACGCAACCTCCGACAAGGACGTTTAAGAATCCAAGTAAAAGGCAGAGCCAACCTGCAAGTGATGCTTTCGACTGCGCGGCCTCTTCATGCACCACAACCTCTTACCCACGGGTTGTCATTGCAACGATGGTACCTTGACCCCAAAACCAAACAACCGCTGCAGAGGTTTCATGCAGGAATGAAAGTCCTTGTTCGGTTGGAAGCAACAACCCGCCAAACCCAGCACTATGTTGCGATGGTGGACCCTTTACCGGGTGGATGGATGGCCATCCATCCGAAGTTTGCGACCTCTCAGAGAGACCTCCACTCCTCAATGACACAGTCCAAGACGTGGAACCATCAAGAGTACCGCACCAACAGAGTCCAGATCTTTGCCGACACGATGAAAGCAGGACGTCATGTGTTTGAGTATGGCGCACGCATCCCATTTGCAGGACGCTTTACCGCCAAGCCTGCACGTATCGAAGCCATGTACCAACCTGAGCGTTGGGGGCGAACGGCGGCTCTAACGTTGGATGTGCTGCCATGAACCCAACCTACCAACAACCTTCGCGCTTACCCCGCTGGCTCAAACGAATCGTGCTCGTTACGTTGTTGCTCGTTCTGCTTGGCGTCATCGCATTTGCCGCTGTCGTGTATTCCGTTCCCTATCCTATTGAAACACTCCATCCTCGGCACAGCGAGCCTTTGGTCATCAAGGACCGAAAAGGTCGAGTGTTACGTAGAGTTCCATCACAAGGTCAAAGTCCAAGGCGATATTCCTGGGTACCACTTCACAAGCTCCCTCGTATCATCATTCGAACGTTGGTTGCTTCGGAAGACCATCGTTTTTTTCAGCATGCAGGCGTTGATGTTCGCGCGTTGTTCCGGGCGTTTTGGCTCAACCTTCGACGAAAGCGGTTCGCCTTCGGAGGCTCAACTCTCACGATGCAGTTGGTACGACTCGTTCATTCACAAGGAAGAAAGCGGACCTTCCTCCAGAAGCTTCACGAGATCGTATGGGCACTCCGTTTGGAACGGAAAGCTTCCAAAGCCTTCGTCTTGGAGCAGTATCTCAACCGCGCCTATTACGGCAACAGAGCCTATGGTATCGAAGGAGCAGCATGGACCTACTTCAACAGGTCGGCTCGCTCCTTGAACAAAAACGAAGCTATAGTGCTATCAGCGCTTCCACGCTCTCCCAGTTCCTACAACCCTATGCGTCATCGAAAGCAGGTCCTGCGCCGACGCAACCACCTGCTTCGTTTGCTGAAAAAACGTGGATGGGTTAGCGAGACAGACATAGAGAAGATCAAGCAACAGCCGCTGCGGTGGAAGAAGACAAAGGCTCCCTTCCACGCGCCTCACTTTGTATCCTGGTTACTCCGCCGCCTCCCTTCAAAGATTCGTCAACGAGGAGGGACACTTCACACCACACTTGATCTGCGTTTGCAACAACAGCTGCAACAGCGGGTGCGAGAGCATGTTGCGATGTATCGTCACAAAGCGCTCCAACAAGCCGGAGTGTTGGTCCTCGATACAGCAACAGGTCAAGTCCTTGCGATGGTGGGGTCTACAGGGTTCTTCCAGCCCAACGGACAGCTCAACATTACGACCTGGCATCGTCACCCAGGCTCGGCGTTGAAGCCTTTTGTGTATGCCTTGGCGTTGGAAAAGGGGCATACCCCGGCAACCATCGCTTATGACATTCATGATGTTCCTTCTCGCTACAGAGTACGAGGAAAGCGAGAGAAGGAACATGGACCGGTTCGCTATCGCGAAGCCCTGGCTTGTTCGTACAACTTTGCTGCTGTTCATGTGCTTGAGAAAGTTGGGGTAGGAGATCTACTCAGCCGTTTGCGAAAAGCCCGAGTGGGGAAACTCAAGGGTTCCCCTGTCCATTATGGTTTGCGCCTCGCGTTGGGGTCCGCCAAAGTCTCTCTTCTGAAGCTTGCGTCAGCGTATGGATTCCTGGTTCGTCAGGGAGCTATCACAGGCCCGCAAGGTTGGACGCATTGGATAGACACCATAGGTAGAAAACATAGCATCCCCAAACAAGAAAACAGACAGCTATTCTCTCCAGAAGCAAGCTGGCTTGTGATGGACATGTTGGCCGATCCAGAAGCTCGCCGACCGATGTTTGGGCAGGAGCTACCTCTCGACTTACCATTCCGAGTCGCCGCCAAAACAGGAACGGCGCAGGGACTCACCGACATGGTAGCGATCGGTGTCACAAGCGAAGTGACGGTCGCCGCCTGGGCAGGAACGTTTGATGGCAAACCTGTCCATCGATTGCTAGCGATGAAAGCCGCAACTCCACTCGTTCGGGCAGGCTTACAGTTTGCCCGAGAAGGTCGTAACTTGACGTTGCCCCAACGCCCCCAAAGCCTGATTCGTCGCAACGTGTGTAGCCTCTCTGGAATGAAGCCAACAACAGCCTGCCCCCACGTTTTGCTTGAGACCTTTCGACCTGAACATGCTCCCAAACACCAATGCACCTGGCACAAAACGGTCCGAGGAACAACACATACGTTCTACCCCAAAGAGATCCGTCGTTGGTCAGAGCGTCAACGAACCCAAGGAGGAAAGCATCTCATTCCGCCAACGTTTCCTCCCCTGCCTTGATTCCTCGGCAAAACCATCTCTCATTCATTCGGTGCATCTTTGTAGTAAATCAGCAAGTCCATTTGTTGCAGGTTGATATCAGGAAGCATGTCTGGATCATCCAGTTCTAGCGATGCTTTGATCGTGACATTGCCCGAAAGAGGAACTTTGGAGTAGCAATTCTTCATTTCACACAAAAAGCGTTTGCGACATTTCCCAGGTTCAAAATTGGAAGAGTTCCCCTGGCTGTCATCGTGGCATCCATCCAGCACTCCCCAACCGCTGGTAGAAGAACATTGGAGAGGCGCACACGAGATACTCTTAACGGGTTTGTTGTTTTGGCTAATTTCAATTTTGAACACAAAGGCAACATCGTTGTGCAAGTCTTCAGAGTAAGAGACATCAACCTCTGCTGCAAACTCCAACGTGGATCGTTTGGGAAGTGTGATGGTTGTAGATTGGACCCCAACATCGGTAAACAAGATCTTGTCCTTGAAAGTTCCACAGCTACATCCGGAACACGCCAAGAAGCCAAAGAGTGAGATGAAGAAAAGAAGAAGTCGGGGTTGCATGTCATTGCTTCCTGTTCACTGAAAGTTTCGGGATTCAGAGACTCTCCAGAAGCAAGGAGAATGCCAACCATCAATACGGTACAAAAGAAAGGACATCACACACCAGAGAAGCAAGTCAAAGAGCCGCAGCCATTTGTTCAGCGTCAAGGATCTTTGACACTCTGTTTCCTAACCTGACAGGGTCCTGTACAGGATCTTTGACACCTTCCCTTGTCAAGAAGCGACCACCCCTCTGAATCGAGCATCACTTGGCAAATCTTGGGGTGTTTGCTACATAGATGCTCTCCTGTTTTTTGTACGATGACCCAACCTGGTTTGCTTGCTGGAGGATTCAAGTGGCTGTTTACCAAACTCCTGGTGTATACATTGAAGAAGTTTCATCCACCCCTCAACCCGTAAAGCCCTCAGGAACCACAGAAACAGCCATTGTTGGTTTGGTGGAGTTGCCTGCCACGTTTCGAGCGAGCCTGGACAACCAAGCAAACTCTTCTGAGTCTGAAGATGGAGATGAGCCAGTCCGCAAGGAGTTCCCTGTGGACATCACCAAGGTACAAGGATTCCTCTCAGGTGAAGCCCAAGCTGTCTCCAGCACCCAGACCTTTCACGAGTGGCGCCTCCACTTTGGATGCACGCTCTACAAAGCAGTTTGTCAAAGCACAACACCCTCCCTTTCGCCGGACGCCGACGAAGCCCAACGACGTTGGGACCATCAATCCGATGCAGTGAAAGACGCATGGCACAGCTGGCTCCGCGCAACAACAGGGATGCAACGCCTGGAGTTAAGCCTGACGGGCTTCTTTGCGAATGGCGGAACCAAGGCTTACCTGGGAGTGACTGTCTTTGGAGAGGAAACAAGCGTATCTCCTACCCAACATTGCGAGCAATCCTTTGGACTGATTCAAGATCTTGCGCTGATCTGTGCACCAGGCCTGAACTTGGAATGGCAACAAGCAATCCTAAGTTATGCCAGTCCTCAGGGGCGCGATGACCTCTTTGCCATCATGGACACGCCTCGTTATCTCCTCACAGATTACGGGGCGAACGCCTCTACGGAACTCAACGAGGGTCGTTGGCGTGCGAAAGGCCCTTATACCTCAACACCCTTCGAAGGCCCCACCCTTGAGTACCTCGCGAGCAACACACCTCAGCCCGCTTCCCATACCCCAACCGATGCAGAGTTGGAGCAGGCAATCCCAAGGGACTTCGAGGGTTACGGGGCAGCGTACGCGCCATGGGTTGTGATGGAGAACCCCCTTCGTACCCGAGAACAAGATGCCTACGTTGTAGCTCCACCCAGCGGACATATCGCAGGAGCCTTTGTGTCCAATGATAACAAGCACGGCGTACAAAAAGTACCAGCCAATCAAATCCTCTCGGGCATAAGCGAACTGGCGGTCTCCCTAAGTTCGCAAGAGCAAGGTCCCATCAACACGAAGAACATCAACATGATCCGTCATCAACCAGGTGGAGTGACCATTTGGGGGGGAAGAACGTGCTCCAACGATCCACTTTGGCGGTACATCAACACTCGTCGGGTGATGTCTTTTTTGCATAGCAGCATCCAAAGCACGGTGAAGTCGGCTACCTTTTTCCCCAACAACGAAGAAACGCGCTCGAATGTTGTTGCTCACATATCCCACTTCCTCTACTCACAATGGCAAAAAGGCGTATTGGATGGCGCAACACAAGGGGAAGCCTACTCTGTCCAGTGTGATGAGAACAACAACCCCGATGCATTGGTCAAAGAAGGCATATTCCAGGTTGATGTTGGCCTTCAGCCTCCTTACCCCAGTGAATTTGTAGTCTTAAGATTTCGTGAGACAAGCTAGCAAGACTGGAGCAGAGAAGAAGGAAGTTGAAGCAAAAGCAGGGACTCCGGCCATAGGATGTAGGTTTTGGGCGAGCCAATGTGAATGGTTTTGCGTTTCGTCTCCTCTGAGGTTTCTTACGACAACACAAAAGGAAGTATGGCATTGACGAATCTACAAAAGACTCTCCCAGGTCCGAAGGGTTGGCCCTTTCTTGGGGTCGCTCCGATGTTCTTCAAGAACGTCATGGAGTACATTAAAGTACTTCCTCAATACGGTGACATCGTCGAAGTTACGATCCTTGGTCGTAAGATTGTGTACATCCTACATCCCGATGATATCGAGCGTGTGTTCATTACCGACCGAGAGAACTTTGTAAAAGGGACGCTCTTTGAGCGCACCAAACTTCTCTTGGGTGAAGGTCTTGTAACGAGCGAGGGAGAGCTTTGGAAGCGGCAGCGCAAACGTATGGCTCCTTCCTTTCAGCCCAAGCACATCGATCCATTCAAAGACGCCATCGCTCTCGCAGCCACGGAATCGCTGGAGGAGTTTGGTCAGGGTGGAGTCAAGAACATTGACTCCGAGATGATGGCGCTCACCCTGGAGATCGCCCTGCGTATTCTGTTCGGAACAAGCAGCGGAGATGATGTCGAGGTGGTGGGCGACTCGTTCACCGAGATCAGCGACTTTTTTGCGTCTGCGACGGGAGGATTCCTTCCGCTTCCGCTGTGGGTGCCGACTCCAGGTAACCTCCGCTTCAAGCGTTCGTTTGCACAGATGGAACAGGTCGTCTCTCGGATCCTCCAAGAGCGAAAGACCCAAGCCGACCCAGGAACAGACCTGCTGGGACTGCTCCTCACCGAGGATGGGATGGAGCCCATGGAAGAGAAGCAGCTGCGAGACGAGATTCGTACGCTTCTGCTTGCAGGCCACGAAACAACGGCGTTGGGACTCACGTATACTGCGTGGTTTCTCAGCGGTCACCCTGAGATCCAGGACGCAGTCGCTGAAGAAATCCAAGGGCTAACAAAGGGAGGTCCTGTGGAGGGCTCCCATTACGAGGACCTCACGCTCTGTCGCAATGCGTTCAAAGAAGCCATGCGACTCCTCCCCCCGGCTCCAGTCACCGCACGTGAAACCGTCGAAGATGCCGAACTGGGAGGCTATCGCATCCCTGCACGACGAGTGGTCATCCTCTCCATGATCTTGACCCAGCGTGACCCCCGGTGGTTTGACCAACCCGAAGAGTTTCGCCCAGAGCGTTGGACTCCTGAGTTTGAGAAGTCTCTTCCTCGCTTTGCCTACTTTCCCTTCGGTGGAGGACCCAGGATCTGCATTGGGCAACGCATGGCCATGATGGAAGGAACCCTTGTGTTGGCCGAGCTGCTGCGAAGGTTTCGCATCGAGCGCGTGGAAGACAAACTTCCCAAGCTAATCCCCTCCCTGACCTTGCGCCCCAGCCGCCCCATTCCCTTCCGACTGATCCCCCGTTAAGGCACCACTGCGGAAGATTGGCATTCCCTTCAAGCGATGCTATGGTTTTCAGACGCAGGTCGCAGAGATATCTGCTTTGGCCTGCTGAGCAAGTACCAACGCAGGAACGAGGGACTCTTCATGAAACGCAAAATCTTTGACTCCGAACATAAGATCTTCCGCGATGCCTTCCGAACCTTTGTGGAGCGCGAGATCACGCCGTACCACAAAGAATGGGAAGAAGCTGGCATTGTCCCCAAAGAGCTGTGGACCAAAGCAGGCGAGCAAGGGTACCTCTGCCCCTGGCTCCCAGAGCAATACGGTGGGATGGATGCGAACTTCCTGTACTCCGCGATCATCACAGAAGAGTTAAGTTATGCCGGCGCTTCAGGAGTAGCCTTCAACCTGCACAGCGACATTGTCGTGCCCTACCTCTTTCACTACGGAAGCGACGACCAAAAGCAACGCTATTTGCCCGGCTGCGCCGACGGCTCTCTGATTTCAGCCATCGCTATGACAGAGCCCAACACAGGCTCGGACCTTGCCGCCATCAAAGCAACAGCAGAGAAACAAGGCGACCACTATGTATTAAATGGACAAAAGACATTCATCTCCAACGGTCACCTCGCTGACCTCATCATTGTAGCGGCAAAAACCGACGTAAACGCCGATCCTCCTCACGCTGGCGTCAGCCTGTTTTTGGTCGAGTCGTCGTTCGCGGGTTTCAAGCGTGGCAAACGGCTCGAAAAGATTGGAATGAAAGCGCAGGACACCGCAGAGCTCTACTTTGAAGATTGTCATGTGCCAGCCGCCAACCTCTTGGGGCAGGAAGGGGGCGGGTTCTACTACTTAATGCAGCAGCTCGCGCAGGAGCGTCTTGTGGTAGCAGTCGGTGCCGTCGCTGCAGCCCGAAGCGTCCTTGATATGACCATGAAGTATTCCAAGGAACGCAAAGCCTTCGGCCGCTCCATTAGCCGCTTCCAAAATACGCGGTTTGCTCTGGCTGAAGTCGCAACCGAGATCGAACTCGGTCAGGCCTTCGTCGACAGAGTGATGGAAGAACATGTGGCAGGGGAAGCCTTGCCCACCGAAGCCAGTATGGCCAAGTACTGGACCACTGAAATGCTCAAACGCAACACCGATCGATGCCTGCAGTTCTTTGGCGGCTATGGTTACATGGCCGAATATCCCATCGCCAAAGCCTACCTCGACGCCCGGGTCCAGACCATCTACGCAGGAACCACAGAGATCATGAAAGAGATCATCAGCCGCAATCTGGATCTCTGATCGCTGATCACCTCCACGATCTCACCAAACCTCCCTAACTCTCTGTGATCTGGATCACAAAGCCCAATACTATCGGCTCCTTGCCCTCAAAGTCTCCTCAAAAAACCTGTTCCAAATTCTTCGTAAAATCAATACCTTTGCGACATGCCCCAAAAACTTTGCAGAAAACAGGAAACTCCCAGAGCGGGGTTTCGATAATGGGAGTGTAAGCAACGACGCAAGTTTCCATCCCAAGACGGGATGAACAAAATATAACAGTTTCAACGCTTTGATTAGGAGACAAGACCATGGCATTCGGAATCGGAACCGTCACTCGTATGTTTGGCTTTGACATGGGCAAAACCGTCAACAACGTAACCAGCAACCTCTTCGGAAACAGCATCGCTGGACGTGGACTTGGCGCTATCACCGGCGGCTTGACCGCTGCTCTGACTGGCGACCCGATCGGTGTGTTCCAGCAAGCTGGAAACCTCTTCGGAAGCATCACCCAAGGCCTCGGCTCCTTGTTCCGTCCACAGTCTGGCGCTCTGAACGCTGGCCGTATGCCCCAACTTCCCATGGCTGGTGGCGTTGGTATGGGTGGACCCATGACCGCTCCCATGGGTGGAATGGGAATGGGCGTTCCCTTCGCTGGTGGCTTCGGTGGCGGACTCGGCATGGGTGCTGGCGGTAACTCCGGCCTCGGCGCTGCTGCTGGTGCTCTCAACAAGATGGGCTCCCTCCGCAACCAAATGAACGCCATCCAGAACAGCAACAT
>SBHC01000081.1 GCA_006226375.1 Deltaproteobacteria bacterium
GAATGACACTTTCGACGAAAAGGCTCACCCAAAGAACGCTCAAGAAAATGAAGTGCATTCTACTCTGAAAAGAGAGCAATGGGAAGAGAGGAAAGCGCAAGTCGGCCTGTAACAGCCTGGGTTGTAGGATATGTTAAGAAGGAAAAAGGAAGAAAGGTGGAAGCAGAAGAAAGGAGTCGGCGTGGGAGGTTACTTGATGGTGAAGGTAACCTTGTTGGAAGCCTGCTGGTCGGGGTTGACCAGAGTCAGGCTCAGCACGTCACCGCTCTTGTAGCTGGAAGTGTCGAAGTTATCCAGATACATTCTTGTGGAAGAGGAGTAACGCAAGGGGAAGGTCTTCAAGCCAACTCGTGCAAAAGCTCCAGTGATAAAGTTACTTCCGCTGAAGGTGATCGTCAGCTTGGTTCCCTTCGTGGTTGACGTGGGGGAAATGTAACTAATGATGGGCGCTGGTGGCTTTGCAATCCAGAAGTTGTACTTGTTACTGGTGGTCGTACCGCTCTGGTACTGCATGTTGTGCATACCTACGCTCAACCCGTTGGTGTTGAAGCTGTAGTAACGACAGTAGGGAGTACTGGAAGTAGGATAGCAGTAACGTGTTGAGTAGGTGAAGGTCTTTCCATCCAACAACATGCTTGGTGTAGTGCTTGTGGTCCAGTTGAGACCGTACACGTACAAGGTATAGGAACGACCGGGATACATCGGCTGTGTCACACGAGTGACAGACACCTTTCCGGAAGGCTTGGTCACCATGAAGGTATACGGATCAGACTTGTCACCGTTCGCGTTGAAGAGGGTCATCGTCTCAGAGTGCCCATCCTTCTTGGTCGTTGCGTCATACACAAACGAACGTGACGACGTAGAAGTCCCAGTCAGGGGCACTGTGTTCAGTCCCATACGAATGTACGCACCCGAGCCAATGTTCGTTCCGTACAAGGTGAAGGAGCGGGTTTTGCCTTCTTCTGCAGCATACGGATAGATGTACGTAATCTTCGGGTCGGGCGTCTTCAACAGGCTAAAGCTGTACGGCGCACTCTTCCGCTTGCTCGTCGGGTGCTCCAACTCGATGGTGTATGCACCAGCCTGCATCGGTCCAGTGTTAAGGGGTCCACGCATGTACGCGTAGGTACCTGTCGAAGAGACGTAGGTGTAAGTGATGTTGTATTGGGAACCCCAATCCTTCTTCTTGTCGTCCAAGATCCGAACAATCGGATTCTGGCTACAACGGGTACCTGACGTCGGGCAGAAGTGCGTTGCATAGATGTAGAAGTTGGAAACGGTTGTACCGTTGTAAATGGTTGTGGGGCTGATACGATCGAAGGTTGGGGGCGGAATGGGCTTCACGTTGATCGGAGCCGGGTTGCTTCGCTCTCCCGTGGGCAACTCGAGGAAGACCTTGTACAAGCCGGCCTTCATCGCGCTGGTGTTCAACGTGCCGTAGACATAAGCATAGCTCCAACCCGACGAAGAGCTGATGTAAGCCCGCGAGAAGGTAAAGGTGGAAGAAACGTCTGTACCGTTGGGATCCAAGACAACAACCTTGGGATTCACAGTACAGGTCGTGGTGGTAGCCAACTTACAGAACTCACCCGCATAAATGTACAGGGTAGTGCTGGCGTTGCCTTCAAACACAGATGAAGGACTGGTGTAGTTGATCACGGGCGGTGGATAGGGCTTGGCCAAGATGGGTACCTGGTTGCTCTCTTTGCTCCCGTCTTTGACCATCAACATGTACGTTCCGGCCTTGAGAGTTTTGAGGTCGATACCATCCGCCGTCAATTGGAACTCGCTGCCAAACTTCGCGGTGATCTTGTCACCGTTGAAGTAGATCTCCGAGCTCTTGGTGAAGCCACGGCCTGTGATCAAGATGCCATTGTGAACCTGACCTCGCTCCAACTCGTGAGCCGAGAGGCTGGAGATGTAGGGAACGGTTGCCTTGTCCAAGATGGTGTACTTAATGGGCGGGGTCTTCTTGTTGTTCCCGTTGTCCACATAGATATCAACGGTGTCGCCGTCTTTCTTTCCAGTGAAGTCCACTTTGTCAATCGCAAGAATCTCTTTGTCGTTTTTGACATTGATCTTCACTTCTTTGCCATCCACAAACAGCTTGGCGGTGGCAGAGAAGTTCACACCTTTGACTGCGATAGCAATTTTGTCGCCCACAGTTCCGTAAGAGGGAGTGATCTGAGAAATGAACGGGTCGGGAGCTTCTGTCACCAGGAAGGGAACAGGATCGCTCACAGTGTTGCAAGGATTGACTACGCGGAGTTGCGCTTGACCAGGCTTGATTCCGGTGAGGTCAAGCTCTGCCGTCAAGCTGTAGCAGTACGATGTCCCGCTACAAGTGGTCTTCTGAATCTTTCCGTTCAAGGTGACGACAGCACCAACTTCAAAGCGCTGTCCTGTGCTGGAACTCTGGGAGTAGATCAGCACAGAAACCTTTGTCTCGGCTCGTCCTGCAGCAGGCCGAATTTCACGAACCGTGGATTTGCCAATGTTGGTACCGCTGACAATTCGGAAGTCGTAAGCCTGTGATTTGGCAGAAGGACCATTCTCCACGGTGACTTTGTAAGTTGTCGCAGACAAACCTTTTGCGTTCAGCTTGAACTTAAGGTTTTTGTCATCCACACGAGTCAACTTGTTGGTGGTCGAGGTTGTGGTGAAGGTGGTGGAGCCAAACTTCAGGATGGCGTCCTTGGTAAAGTTGCTACCGTATACCTCGACATCCGTATCACACTTGGTGTTCCAGCCACTCGGTGTGAGGTTGGAGATGGTGGGAATGCGGTAGGTCACAGTCAGCTTGAAGGTTTGCGACTTCTTACCGTTGGCATTCTGAACGTAAGCGTTCACGTCGCCAGCCGTCCAAGTGCCTTTGGTCGTATCCACAGTCGCGATGATGTAGGAGGAGCTGCGGAATTCGATGTTCTTGCCAGAAATTTCGGTGGTGCCCAAGAACAGCTTGGCACCAGGACGGAACGAGCCGCCGTAGATGCTCAGAGTGTTCACATCGTTGAGATACACGAAGAAGGGCAAAATTCGGTCAAGACGGGGTGTGGGATCCGTTCCTTCCACCTCAAACTCTTGCTTCTCAGATTCTTTGCCATCAGGATTTCGTACCCAAACTTTGTACTTCCCTTCAGCAAGACCCAACGCTTTGAGATCCAACTCAGGATCAGCTTGAATCTCGTCACGACGGATACGCTTGGACTTGATAGCTTTGCCATCAAAGATAATCTGGGCGCCCTGGATGAAGCCTGTTCCGTGAACGCTGAAGGCGAACTTGGAATCTTTGACTCCCTTCGGAGGATTAAGAACGCGCAAGGTGGGGGGTCCTGTCGAAGGAAGAACCGTAAACGTGACTTCCTTGGAGGAGCGGTTCCCTGGGTTACGAAGCTTTACTTTGTACTCACCGGGCAAGGTCTGGCTCAGGTCCAACTGGAAGGTCAGCTCTGTGTCACTCACCACGGTGGTCGGCATGGGAACCAATTGGAACAACGCCTCGGTGCTGTCCTCCGCAGTCGCTCCCTTGATAAAGCCTTTGCCTTTGACAGTGATGGTGTACTTCGCGCCTGTGATTCCGACCTCAGGAGTCATGAACTCGGTCGCAGCGAACTCGGGTGCGGGCAGCTCCTTAATTTTGAACATCACGGTGTCTTCCGACACCTTCTTGTTCGGGTTACGGACCTGGAGCTTGTAATCACCAGCAGCTTTGTCCAACAAAATGACTGCGGTCATGGTGGTGTCGTTGACAAACTTGAAGTCGTTGGGATTCAGCGCGATACCATCAAACAGAACCACAGCTTCGGGAGAGAAGCCGGAGCCTGTGATGTTCACTTCCACGGTGGTACCGGAGTAGCCCTCTGCTGGCTGAACCGAAGCGACGCTGGGCTGCAATTTAAAGTCGGTGAGGACTTCGATGGAGACGGTGTCAGGGTCGCTGGACTCAAGGCCATCGTTGACCACCAACTCTACAATGTACTTACCGGGCTTGTCAGGGGAGAAGGTGGGCTTGTCGGCCTTGGGATCGGAGAGATCGGCAGCGCTGCCATCAGGCTTGGTCTTGAACTTCCATTCGTAGGTGAGCGGATCACCTTCAGGATCAGTGGAGTTGGAGCCGTCGAGGTTGACAGTCTCACCCACGCCCGTCACTTGGTCAGGACCGGCGTTGGCGCTGGGTTGTTCGTTTTGCTCTGCACCAAAGACATCAACTTCGTGACGAACAGGGTCACTTTTCGCGCCCTTGGAGTCAGTCACGACAAGTTCTACAATAAATTTGCCCGCTTTGTCTGCGGTAAACGTTGCTGTATTTGTATCAGCACCTTCGATGGTCGCCTGACTTCCAGTGGGAACGTCAGCAAACTTCCATGCAAATGTGAGTGGAGTGTGACCGTCGGGGTCAAGGCTGCCAGAGCCATCGAGTTTGAGCGTGCTCAACTGGCGAACTTGCTTGTCGCCCGTGATCCTAGCTTCAGGAGGATTGTTCACTTCGGGAACGGTTGTACAGACTCGCTTAACACAACGTTGACCGTCAGCGCAGTCTGCGTTGGTTGCACATTTGGTGTCGTTGGAGTCTCCACTGGGAGAACAGTTGGCGAGTGTCAGCAAACCGATACTCAGCAAAAAGATTCCGCATAAGCGCTTTGTGTAACTCAATCTCATCCACATAGAATAATCCTCCTGGGCTGTAAACAAACTATGACGCTTGCGTAAGAGTCTCCAAAAAAGCCACGTTTGTCAAGGAACTTTGTAAATCAAAGGTCTGATTTCGTGGAACTATTAAGTCAAAAGTGGGTTCCCCCTCCAAAAGTTCGAGATTAAGAACTTCAAGAGAACAAGGTCAACATGGAGTGCGGTACAACTGCTTTTCCTCGATGTAAGAAACAATCGTGTTCGGCAGAGCCCCTTCCACAGAGAGACCTTGTTGCAGACGAGAACGAATCGCAGAGGACGAAACTTCAGGCAGGCTGAAGCCAAGAGAGTCCGAGTGATACCCCCCCCGTGGGATCCACAAGGGAGGAGCCAACTCAGCAAGAAGTTCGAATGATTTCCATTCCTTTGTCTCTTCCGCGATGTCACTACCGACCATCAGCCGAAACCGATGGGTAGGAAATTTCTGACACAAGGTCTCCAAAACATCGACGGTATACGAACTCTGAATATGACGTTCACAGTCCGATACTTTGATATGTGGACCCAACCCCGACGCCCCTATCTCACACATTTTAATACGATCCTCGTAGGGTGCAAGGATTTTTCCAAACGCATGTTGATAACAAGGGACCATCCAAACCTCGTCCACTTCTCCCGAGCACAAAGCCCAGGAAGCGGCAAGGAAGTGACTGAAATGTGGGGGATTGAAACTTCCTCCGTAGAAGCCAACGCGCATCCAAGCTGCTCCATCTACCGTACAACAGTACGGCCAATCTATAGACTCGTTACATCCAATTTGGTCTCAAGACTTTCCCAACCCAAAAAATTGCTCTGCCTTGGGGGTGCTTGTTAGACTGCATCCCCAGAAGGAGACTATCATGGGTTCGACGAAATCAGCATCAAAACGTTCTCCAGCTGACCCACCAAGCAAAGCCAAACCCAAGCTGGCCAAAACGGTGCGGGTCAAGCTAAGGAGCGGTGACAGGATCGCAGATCGGTTCACCGTATTGGGCCGTCCTTTGGGAAAGGGCGGAATGGGAACGGTTTACAAAGTGGAAGACGACGGAGGCTCGATCTATGCCGTCAAACGGCTAAGCCCCGCGCTTCATGACGAGAAGCGCTTCGTCACCCGCTTTGAAAGAGAATACGAAGCCGCCTCTGGCCTTCGTCACCCCAACATCATTGCTTACCAAGAATTGTTCCATGCCGAGGGTATACTCCACATTCGGATGGAGTACAACGACGGTGTCAATGTCCGGCAGCTGCTGAAAAAGCAAAAGACACTCTCCATCGAGACGGCGACAAGCATCGGTCGCGATCTCGCGAGGGCGCTGGAACACTTGCACGCGCACAAGGTCGTACACCGTGACATCAAGCCCGAAAACATCTTGCTCGGGCGCAAAGGCACAGTGAAGCTCACAGACTTCGGAATTAGCCGGCTGGAGTACTCCACCGTCACCCGAACAGGAACCCTCCTAGGAACGCCACGTTACATGTCCCCCGAGCAACTGGCGGGACGCAAAGGGGAAGACATCAGCCCAGCGAGCGATCTCTACGCTTTGGGCATCGTGCTCTACGAGATGCTAACAGGCAAAGATCCTTACAGGCTTCGCAAAAAAGCCGAGCTGCTGGAAGTGATCAATGTTAAGCAAACGAGGGAGCCGAAGCCCCTCCCTGGCGACATAGACCCTGAGTTGTCCGATCTGATCATGGGCCTGCTCCAACATGACCCTGCCAAACGGCCGGAGTCAGCAAGGGAAGTGGGACAAGTGTTGGGACGTTGGGCAGTCTCTCGTCGTCAACAACGGTCGGTGTTTCAAGACCTTCTTGCCCCCGCAGAAGGTGGAACCACGGCCAGCCGAAAGCTGACGGTGTCCAAACGCAAACGCGATTCGTTTTGGGAGCAAGGGCAGGAGCCAACGAGCGCAACCCATGCCACTCAACTGGAGTTGCCTCCGGCCCCTCGCTACCCTCTGTTTCCTGCCTTTGTCGCAACCCTGGCGTTCTTCGCCTTACTCTGGGGTGTGGGTTGGTGGTCCGGTCAAGGGAGCACCCCCGCGGTGTCTCCCCCAGGCTCTCTTCGTCAGGCCAAGAGTCCAGTCAAAGCAGCTCATAAGGTTCGCAATGTACAGCGCAAACAGACTCGGAAACGAAGAACGAAACGACGCGCCAAGCGAGCCAAGCAGCGACGAAGCAAGACACGCAAACGACGTTGGGCACGATCCAGGCGCAACAAACGCAAACGTTGGAAGCGTCGAAAGCGGCGAGGACGTCACAAACGCAGGTCCTACCGCAAACGAAGAGGGAAGCGCGCACGCCGTCGGACACGACGAAGGCGTCGAAGAACGCGACGCAGGTCCAGGCATTCCAAACAAAAGCGAGCACCCAAGCGACGCATACAAGCAGCCAGCGATTGGTCGTACGAGTGAGAGAGGGACAGCATGATTCGACAAGCGAGCATCCCAAATAGTCAACGATATTCAGTAGAACGTTCCACAATCGTGAGGCGACCTGCTGTAGGTTCCCAACAAGGAGTGGAGGAAAGCAGGTCATGCTCTTGAATTGCAAACATACTCATGTTACTTATGATCCAATACGCACTGTGACCACAAACCCACCATCAGCAGCTTAGACAGAAACACAGCGCACCAAACCGGTAGGCTGGCTTTGTTGCCCGTCCAACACCATGAATGTTGGCAACGAAGCGAGCAGCCCAAGCGGGAATGTGAGCCATCTCTGACCAAGGGAAGTAAAGAGCGAATGAAGGCGTTGAAACAACGCGGCCCACGAATTGGACGAAAGACAGACGTTGGTCGTATCCGCACGGCGAACGAGGACAGCATGGGAGATCTCCCTGTCCAAGGTGGACATGTCCTGATCGTGGCCGACGGAATGGGTGGATATCGAGGTGGGGCCATTGCCAGTAGCCTGGTCGTAGAAGCCATCGAGGAATACTTCCTGGATGCCAAGCTCTCCGATCCCCAAAAGGCACTGCGCGAATCCATCTACACCGCCAACGAAAGAATTTATCTGCGCGGGAAGCAAGACGAAGACTTGTCACGCATGGGCTCTACCTGTGTCCTCGCCCTCGTCAAAGGAGACCAACTCCATCTGGCGCATGTAGGGGACAGCAGGATCTATTTTATGAGGCAAGGTGGTAAGCTTCAACGCTTGACCCGTGACCACACCGTGGTCCAGCACTTTGTCGATGTGGGCTTGCTCAGCGAAGAAGAAGCAGAAGGTCACCCCGACAGTCACATATTGAGCCGCGCTCTCGGCCCACGGGCTCACGTGGAACCGGAAGTTCGTGATGAGCCTGTGATTCTCCAAGAAGGAGATCGCGTCTTGCTCTGCAGCGACGGGCTCACCAAAATGCTGACCGAACAAAACATCTCCACGATGCTGTCGATGGAAGTGGATCTCCAAGAAATCGCCGACAAGATGGTGGATGTCGCGAACCAAAACGGTGGCGAAGACAACGTCACTGTCCTGGCGTTTGAATACGTTGCCGGAGAAGGCGAAGAGGGAGAAGCAAGTCCGTCTATCAAGACGGGAGCAGCCTCCAAATTGAGCCTTCAAGAGGGTGAGGATCAGTCCGAAGCGGACGCCGACACTCTTGACCCAACAGGGCCCAACCTTGCAGCTGCCATACCTGGACCACCGAAGGAAGACGACGGTGCCCTGGAGGAAACAACAGAGATGGGCGACGCGTTGGAAGAAACTGTGGAACTCGAAGAGCAAAACGCAGAGAAACCCGCTGACTCAAAGAAAGAGTCCGACAAGGACAAAGCGTAGAAACCAACCCAGCCCGATGGCGACCTTTCCTCAGACAACCCCTTCCCTTCATAGCCAACCCCCTGCTTTTCCATTCTCAACCCTCATCAGCTTCCCCAGCCAAGCACAGAAGTCGCCCCAAGACGGTTGACTCATAGCGCCAAATCTGGCTAATGTATAGCTTCTTAATAGCGGATTCCGAATCCATCATGGTGAGAACCCATGCTCTCCGAGTATTTATCTTTCGTATGACTCTAGCTTCAGGAAATGGGATCGAATTGGATGCCTGATAACCAGAAATTTGGGAAGCGACTCGTTCAAGCCGGTGTAATCACCCAGGAACAATTGGAAGAGGCTCTCAAAAACCAAGGTCTTGAGGAAGGCCGCTTGGGCGAACTGCTTGTCCGACTGGGCTATGTGTCAGAGTCCACCATTCTCCAGTTTTTGGCCGCCGAATTTCGCACACGGTATGTCTCCACAGAGCGGCTCGCACGAGCCCGCATTCCAGCCGACGTACTCGAACTTCTTCCGGTCCAATTGGCCGAACGCTACAACCTCATCCCTGTCTTGTTTGACATGGACACGCAAACCCTCTCGGTGGTGACTTCGGAGCCACAGAATGAGGACAACCTTCGCGAAGTCCACATGCTGACGTCTGTCCGCGAACTCCGAGTGTATGTTGCCCTGCAACCGGCAGTTCAAGCCGCTATACGCAAGCACTATCGCGGCGAGATCAACGCGTTCAAAGAGCTCCTCTTCCAAGAGGGTGAAGGCGGAGCGCTGGAGTCATCAGGCTACCCTTCCAGTGGCCCCCTTCATCAAGACGCTTACGGCAACCCGTTGTACGGCCAGCAAGGGATGTCGGAGGACTATCTCCCGGCCAACCAACCCCAGATGTATGGTGCAACTCCAAGCCCCTATGGCTCTGCGCCAGGCTACAACATCGCCAACCCCTACGGTGGCGAAGGGTATGACTATAACTACAACGCCAACGCCAACGCGAACCCCGGCTACGACGCCAACCAGCAAGGCTACAACAACCCGGCCAACTACCCCACATCGTACGACAACGCCTACCAGGAAGGCTACGAAGACGATGTCACTCGGCTCCACGCAAACCCTTACATGGGGAACGCGGAAGGGTACGATCCCAACGCTGTAGGTTATGGGTATGGCCAGCAGGACTTTGGCGGCCAGGTGATGGGGCAAGGCTATGGTGCTCCCCTCTCCCCGTTGGCACGAATCAATGTGACAGAGCTCACCCGCCGACTTGTCCAGCAAGCGGAGAGCCTGAGTCCACGGTACAAGCGTCACCAGTCGACTCAACAACCCGTGATGGAAGTGATGCTTCGCCGGTTGAATTACTCGCCGGAAGAAAGCCAGCCGTTATGGCTTGCCTTGTACCTTCACCACTTCTACTTGCCGGAACCCCACCCCTGTTTGCTCAACCTGGAGCCTGACAGTGAAGTGACCAAGGCGATGGAAGGACAACACAACCTCCACCTCGCCACGTTCAACCACATGCAACTCCCCGATGAGACCCTTGAGACCCTGACTTACATGTACGAGCGGGTTGACGGGAAGGGCTTCCCCAGCCAAATGAGCCAGGATGAGATTCCCCTTGGCGCTCGGCTACTTGCCCTACTCGATGCGATCGAAGAGTTGCAATACCAAAATCCCAACATGATGTTCTCCAAAATTGTGGAGAAGCTTAACGCCCACAAAGGCACTTTGTTCGACGAACGGCTCCTGGGTATCTTGGAAGAAGAGAAAGAGCGCCTCTCCAAGTACCAGCAGGGCACAATCCCCCACATTCTGTTGCTTGACCCTGATGTCAACCTTGTGGGCGAACTCGAAAAGCTGTTATGGGATCGTGGGTTCTGGATTCACACAGCCTACTCCCTCAGCCAGGCTGAGCTCCTTTGCCAACAACAATCGTTCGATATGGTCATGTTGGAATTGGACTTGGGACCCGAACAAGACGCCCTCGCCTGGATCGAGCAACAACAAACATCGCACCCTCAGCCTCCCGAATTTATCATCCTGACCCAACGTCAAGATGAGCTGGATCGAGGCATGGCTCTGGCCCGAGACTACCTGGTCAAGCCGATGAGCGCCAACGTGATCGTTGCCAAGCTGCACAAGCAGCTCACCCAGATGGAAGCCGAGAAAAAGAACCTCTCCAAAGGAACAGGACTCTCTGGTTCTCTGGAACAGCTTGGTTTGCCAGAGATCCTTCAAGTGCTCTCCCAAAGCCGTCGAACTGGCCAGCTGGCCATCACAACAGACACCATTGAAGGTAACGTCTACCTGGATGACGGCGAAGTGGTCAACGCGATCGCCGGTGATGTGAAGGGCGAGCCGGCCTTTGGAATCATGATGTCCTGGACCAAAGGCGAGTTTAACTTCGACCCTGGAACCACCACAGATGAACGACTCATCAACAAAAGGCTGGATGGACTGATTCTCGACAGCTTCCGGGTGCTCGACGAATCACGTCGTGATGGTGTTGACGATCCGTTTGCTGTATTTGGCTCCTCAGACAGCCTTCCCGATCTGAAAGAGAGTGACGACGAAGCCGGTGACTTCTTTGACCTCTCCCTCAGTGATGATGACTTCGACGCATCCGACAGCGTCAACAAGAGCGAAGGCTAAGGAAAACAGAACAACGCAGCGCTTGCCACTCTGATGGGTTGACCCTGCTTCCTAAGGAGCAGGAGTCATTTGAGCCTTGCAAGCGTTGGCCTGCACAAAAAGCAGTTGGTATCCATCATCTTTTGGGTCAGCCAACACCTGTGCGTTCCTTTGATTGGCCAGAGTGCAACTAAGATTGATAGACGTTCCGGTCATGTAACCACGACAATGTTGCAATGCATCACCACACGTCATCACAATGGTGCATTCCGTTTGCTCAATGGTACAGGTCTCTTTGCTCTCCGCCCCATCTTCCAAACAATCTGCTGTGAGGGTGTACTTCGTCGCGAGCACCTCACATCCCGTTCGACACCCCACAATCCCAGCGCCACCGCAGGCCAAAACAAGCACAACCAGAGCCAACAAAACAGAGCCCACTCTTCTACGATTTGTCATCACAACCCTACAACTCTTCTTTCTGGTGCCAGCCCAAAGAGGCAAAGCAAAAACCACGTCATCAAAAAAAAGGAGCGGGAAACACCCACTCCTTCTCAGACACTCCTTACCGTCATACGTGCAGAAAGCCTATTCCGTACAGGCCTTCTTGCAAGCTGCTTGCTTCGAGGCGTCACAACCAGCGCTCTTTAAGCAAGTCCAGCACCCTGCAATTTTGGTTGGGGAGAGGCCTCCCTTTTTTGCATCTGCACGACGCTTGCCTTCCCGCCTCAGACCTCGCACACACCGATCCGCTTGCTTGACTTTGTCACGGGTCAGTCTGGCCAGGAACGCTTCCATCAATGCAGCTTGCTCTTTCTTACGTCGGCTGCCTTTAAGATCTTTCACGGTCTGCGCCAGGCACTTCAAACGAAGCGCTACAAATTGGCGGCAGAAGAGCTCTGGGCTGAGACCCTTCACAACAGGACGGGTGACAGGCTTCTTTCGAGCAACAGGTCGTTCTTCTGGCTCCTCAGAAGTCACAGCCGGTCGCTTCTCAGGCTTGGCCCGTTCTTTTGCGGACTCGGCCTTGCGAGTTCGCGGCTTGGGCGCCTCTCGCCGAGCAGGGACCGCACGTTCTGCAGTCTGAGCAAGAACCACGTTCGACCCGGCTGCAGCAACTCGCACAGCAGAACGCTTGGCAGGGGCAGCAGAGCGCTTGGCAGGCTCTGCTCTCTTCACAGGCTCTGCTCTCTTCACAGGCTCTGTCCTCTTCGCGGGTTCTGCACGTTTCGCGGGCTCTGCTCTCTTCACAGGCTCTGCACGTTTTGCTGGAGGGGCGGGTCGCGTGGGTACAGCAGCACGGCTGCTGGGCTTGGCTGCAGGTGCTCGTTCCCGAACTTTGGGCGGCGCAGCGCGTCGACGTGCGGGAGTGGGTGGAGTCAAGGAAGGAGCGGTCGGAATGGCGCTGGCAGCGGCTTTGGTCAAGCATTCATTCCGGCATGCACTCTTCAGCTGACCACTGCGAACGCAGCCCTGTTTTTGGGCACACTGAATGCACGTTTGCGAAACAACCCACCCCTCGCGCTTAATGGTTTTGTGACAACGAATCATCATCGCGTCGAGCGCCCTTCCCTTTTCCTTGAGGGCCTGCTCGGTCTGCTTGATGGCTTTGTCCAGGATAGCAGCGATGCGAAGGTTGCGCTTGTTTCCACTTTGAAGAAGTTCGCTTTGTTGGCTCTTCATACAACCCAACGAGTGGCGAATCATGGACAGACAAAACGCGCGGACTTTCTGCGACTTGGTCTTTGCAACCCGAACTCTGGGTTTGGGAGGAGTTCCACGAACCACGCGCGGTTTGACAGGATCTGTTCTCCGACGATCCACCGGACGTGTACGGGGCTTCGCAGCAAGAGAAACAACCTTAATACGAAGAGCAAGCACCTGACCAAACACGAGAGTCTTGTGCTTCATCAGCTCTTGCAGGGTTAAGTCTGTTTTCCCAATAAGATCATGCGCAGTGATGCGGTCGCGATCTTTCACAACAATGACCACCTTGTCCGTGAGCTTGCTGTTAAACGTTCGCGACATGTTCCATCGAGGGAGATGAGTGTTGCGGATGTACGGTGTTTTCAAAGTAACACCACCCACCGTCAGCTCTACGAAGGCATCGGGCAAAGGACTCTTGAAGAGGCCCAGGTCCCAACGTTTTCCGTTGGCCTTCTTCGTGGCAATCCTGGCGTCCACAATGGTAATAAGGTAAGGATCGGCCGAAGCAAGGGACGGGCTCAGCCCAACCCACACAGTGGCCAAACATAGGAACGCAACGTGCAGCAACCAAGAGCATCTATGGTGCATCGATTCGGTCTCCTAGGAGTAGTAGAACTGCTTGACTCTTCATGTCCACCGCAGTAAAAGAGGGTTGCTTCAAAATGTCAAGAGCGGTGCGGTCCGTTCGAACCTGCGGAGCGACCTCATAAAACCTGGGAAGGAAGGTCTCTTCCTGGCAAGGAGATAGATAGATGACCTCTTCACGACAGACTGCACAAACCTCTTCTTCAGGACGCCTGATGGACGGAGGCCTCGGCCTCTTGTCGGGTCTGTTCTTCGCTGTCGGCCTCTACATGGCGTTCTACTACGCTCCTTTGCTCAAGCACAACGGCCTCAACTGGTGGTCCCAAAAGATCTTTTACCTCCACCTCCCAGCCGCCTGGGGTTCGATGATTGGCCTCGTCTTGGTGCTTGTGGGCTCTGTTGCCTATTTCGTGACCCGCAAAGAATCGTGGGACAGCTACGCCGTGGCTGCCGCTGAGCCTTGCTTGTTGTTTGCGACCTTCGTCATGTTGACAGGTCCACTGTGGGGCCGTCCTAGCTGGAACACCTATTGGAAGTGGGATGACCCCCGTCTGATGAGCTACTTTGCCTTGTGGCTGCTGCTGATCGCCTACTTCATGCTCCGGTCCTTTTCTGAAGACGGCGAGCTGAAACGCTCGACCTCGGCCGCGTTGGGAATTCTCGGCGCAATCTCTGTCCCGTTTGTGTACCTTTCCGTCCGCATGGGCAATACACTTCATCCGCGCCCCAACAAGATGCAAATCGGTGGCAAAGTTTGGATCACCACCTATGTTTTTCTGGGCGCGTTTGTCTTCCTCTTTTGGCTGATTTTCCGTGTTCGTCGGCGCCTCGAAGAGCAACGAAACCAAGCCACCCGAGTTCAACGATTGCTTTTGGAGATGGAATAGCGCAAGCTAACCTCCATCAACGATACGTTTTGCATACCTTCTAAGGTTTGAAGAAGCCACCTTAAGGAGCGGTTTCCTATGTCTGAGACCAACAACACAATTTTCGGGAAGATCCTGCGTGGAGAGATTCCCAGTGACAGAGTTTGGGAAGATGACAAATGCATCGCCTTCCGCGATGTCAACCCGGCAGCTCCCACTCACATTCTTGTCATCCCCCGACAGCATATCCCGACACTCAACGACATCTCTGAACAAGACAAGTCGCTGATTGGACACATGGTCTGGGTTGTAGGTCAAATCGCGGCCCAAGAAGGCATCGCCGAAGACGGCTACCGGCTTGTTGTCAATTGCAACGAGCGAGGCGGCCAAACGGTGTACCACCTCCACATGCACATTCTTGGAGGGCGTGGGTTGAGCTGGCCTCCAGGCTGAGTTGTCACACCACACGGCCCCAACGTAATCCTCCAACAAGTTTTTCCTCAAAGAACCGAACCCTTCGCACACACAACCAGTCTTGACTTGGGTCCCATGGGTTCTCGATCCAACCCTTGCCCCTTCGAGGGCTAACGCTCTACGTACCCAATAGGTCGAGAAGGAGATAGTACAATGACGTTTTATGTTTCAACCCCCATCTACTATGTTAACGGCGCACCCCATATTGGTCACGCTTACACCACGATGGTCGCAGACGCGATGGCCCGTTACTATCGGCAGGCTGGACATGACGTCTTCTTCCAAACAGGTACGGACGAGCATGGCTTGAAGGTCCAACGGGAAGCAGAGAAGCAAGGCATCACGCCACAGCAACTCGCCGACAACAACTCCAGCTTGTTCGCCAAGTTGTTTGAAGAGTTGGAGATCACCCACGATCGCTTCATTCGAACGACTGAAGAAGCCCACCACAAAGTAGTCACCGAAGTCGTGAACCGGATGAAGGCCAACGACGACATCTACTTGGACCGTTACGCTGGCTGGTACGCCTCCTCCGACGAAGCGTTCTATGGTGAAGATGAGATCGAAGACGGAAAAGCCATTGCAACAGGCGCAAATGTGGAGTGGGTTGAAGAAGAGAGCTACTTCTTCCGGCTGAGCAAGTACCAAGAGCCGCTGCTCAAGTACTACAAGGAAAACCCCAGCGCCCTTCTCCCCGACGTCCGTCGCAACGAGGTCATTGCTTTCCTCGAAGGTGGCCTGCGGGACCTCTCGATCAGCCGCACCACGTTTGATTGGGGCATCCGCTTTCCCGGCGACGAGAAGCACGTCCTCTATGTATGGGTAGACGCCCTGACCAACTACATCACAGGAGTGGACGCCTTCCAAGACAACGGTCGTTACGACAAGTTTTGGCCTTGCGATTGCCACCTCATTGGGAAGGACATTCTCCGATTCCACGCTGTCTACTGGCCCGCGTTCCTGCTCAGCGCAGGGCTTGAGCCTCCGAAGCAGATCTTCGCCCACGGCTGGTGGCTGAACGAAGGCGAAAAGATGAGCAAGAGCAAAGGCAACTTCCTCGATGCGTTTGCCCTCGCCAAGGACTATCCCCTGGATGTCCTTCGCTACTACCTCATGAGAGAAGTGCCCTTCGGAAACGACGGCAACTTTGTTCAAGCTCGATTGATTGAGCGCAACAACAGCGAACTCGCTGATAACGTCGGCAACCTCGTCAACCGAACGCTCAAGATGGCTCAACGCTTTCTGAGCGGCGCTTGTCCTGCTTTTGAAGAGACTTCTGCGGAAGAAGACGTCGCCATCCGAAAGCAAGCGGTGGAAACCCGCGATGCGATTGCAGCTCACATGGAAGCGCGTGAACCTCACAAGGCGTTGGAAGTGTTGATGGCGTTCAGCGGCAACCTGAACCAATACGTCCACCACAGCCAGCCTTGGGCGCTGAACAAACAAGGCAACACCGAGCGACTCAAGCAGGTGTTGTACCACGCGTTGGAAGGCATTCGCTGGGTGGGTGTGCTTGGACATGCCTTCCTCCCCAACGCAACCAGCCACCTCTTGAAAGGCCTGGGCGCCGAAGACGTCGTAGCTGCGGCAGCTCTCTCCACCGTTGACAAATTTGGCGGTCTGCAAGAAGGCACGACGATCACCCCACCCGATGTGCTGTTCCACAAGCTGGAGTTGCCGAAAGAGGAAGGGGAAGAGCAAGAACAAGAGAAGGAAGCCAAGAAGTCCAACAAGAAGGACAAAGGCAACAAAAAAGAGAAAGAAAAGAAGAGCGAAGGCGAGGAAGCCAAAGCCGGTGTGATCACGTATGATCGCTTCATGGATGTGGAAATCCATGTGGGCTTGATTCTCACCGCTGAAAACATCAAGAAGTCAGACAAGCTGCTCCAGCTCACCGTAGATGTGGGAGAAGAAAACCCCCGCCCGATCGTAGCGGGAATCGCCCTAAGCTTTGCTCCAGAGGACCTGGTGAACCAGCGAATCGCAGTCGTCACCAACCTGAAGCCCGCCAAGATCTTCGGGCGTCGCAGCGAAGGAATGTTGTTGGCGGCTGAAACGACAGACGGCAAACTTGAGCTGGCCCGGTACTCGGAAGCGGTTGCTCCAGGCACTCGCATTCGCTAAAGGATCGGACACAACGGTACGCAACTCACCGATGGTAGAGGACCCATGGAACTTCTTCTGCCAAACTCTTGACAAATCGGGAGAGATTGCTAAAGTTCAGTTTATCAGGAATGGAAACCTCCATATTCCCTACCTAAAGCTTCGTGAATCCAGTACAGACGAACTCCAAAACAACACAACAGGTACTTGATCTAAGCGCACCCACAACATCGCCCTCTCGATGAAGCAGGTCGATGTTGAACTCCAACGACAACGAAAGACAATAAACCACATAACCAACCCATTCGTTTCTGCAGTTTCACCACTACACTTTTCGAACCCAACACCACTTCACCCTCATGTTGAGGATGCAGAATCTTTCTATGAGATGGGTTTACACCGCGCAGAAACCGAACGATACGACCCAAACATCTTTTCGCTGTAAGGTCCCCTTTGCAGCACCACGCCTGTTTCCCCTCATGGGAAACAGCGTCTTAACCCTAACCTCAAAAAAGAGGATCTGACCGGATGATTCTGAATCTCAACGACTTGAAAAACAAAAAAGTCACAGAACTTCACCAGATGGCCCGTGAGATGGGCATCGAAAACGCCTCCGGCCTGCGTATGCAAGAGCTGATCTTTGCGATTCTTCAGGCCCAAACGGATCGCGAAGGCCAAATTTATGGTGAAGGTGTGTTGGAAGTTCTGCCCGACGGTTTTGGCTTTCTCCGCTCCCCTGACTACAACTATCTTCCCGGTCCCGACGACATCTATGTTTCCCCGTCGCAGATCCGCCGTTTCAACTTGCGCACCGGTGACACGGTTTCTGGCCAGATCCGTCCCCCGAAAGAGTCGGAGCGCTACTTTGCATTGCTCAAGGTCGAGCGTGTGAACTTTGAAGAGCCTGAAGTGGCTCGCAACAAGATCCTGTTCGACAACTTGACCCCGCTGTATCCCAACAAGCGACTCAACCTGGAGCACGATCCCGGCAGCTACGACACCCGAATCATCAACCTGATGACTCCCATTGGTCGTGGACAACGTGCTTTGATCGTGTCCCCGCCGCGTGCAGGTAAGACTGTTCTTCTTCAGAACATCGCGAACTCCATCACCACGAACAACCCCGACATTATGTTGATCGTGTTGCTGATTGACGAACGACCTGAAGAAGTCACCGACATGCAGCGTTCGGTTCAGGGTGAAGTGATCTCCTCCACCTTCGACGAGCCGGCTTCCCGCCACGTCCAGGTGGCTGAGATGGTCATCGAGAAGGCCAAGCGTTTGGTTGAACACAAAAAAGACGTGGTCATCCTGCTTGACTCCATCACCCGCTTGGCGCGTGCTTACAACTCGGTGGTTCCACCCTCCGGTAAGATCCTCTCCGGTGGTGTTGACTCCAACGCGCTGCACAAGCCCAAGCGCTTCTTCGGTTCTGCACGGAACTTGGAAGAAGGCGGCTCCTTGACCATCATCGCAACCGCTCTGATCGACACCGGTTCGCGAATGGACGAAGTGATCTTCGAAGAATTCAAGGGAACCGGTAACTGCGAACTCCACCTCGACCGCAAGCTGATGGAGAAGCGTATCTTCCCCTGCCTCGACATCAACAAGTCGGGTACCCGTAAGGAAGAATTGCTGTTGACCGAAACCGAGTTGAACCGTGTTTGGGTTCTCCGACAGCTTCTCCACCCCCTCAACGTCATCGACTCGATGGAGTTCTTGCTTGACAAAGTCAGCCGGACCTCCACCAACCAAGAATTCTTGGAGTCGATGAGCCAGTAACGGTACACACAAAACCGTGCATATTCCCAACACCTACATTTCCGACCGGCTGTTTCTCTGGCTGGGTGTCTTGGCTGCCCTCTTTGCTATCTTTATGCACTATGGGATCGCCACCACAGATGTCACCCGAAAAGAGTGGGCAGCCCCTGCCACATTCGTCAAAAAGCACTTCCAGCCTGGTGATGTGATCGGCGTCCTGCCCCAATGGGCTTTGCAGGGGGCCGAACCCTTTCGCAAGCACCCGATTTTGTACCGTGAAGACTTCAGCACCACGGACCTCACCCGGTACAAACGGCTCTGGCTTGTGGTCGCACCACGACTCGGGAAGTGGTGGTTTCGAAAAGCTTTCCAGACCCAGTTGCATACACTTCGGAAGCTGTATTGGCACAAAAAGGTTCATCATTTTGGACCTTTGGAATTGCACTTGTTCCAGCTTCCAGCACCGCTCCCTCGGCTGTATGACTTTGGTACGCGCAAGCGTCTTCGGCAGGCCGAGGTGTGGTATGCACCTCCCGAAAAGCCGATGCCAGGATGCTCCACCCAAGGCAACATCCAATGGATGAAACGTTGGCAATCCAAACCAGGTTGGTGGCGTGGAGCAGGAGGTGACTTCTTTGGTCGCCTTCGGCAGGAAATAGGAGACAGCCCCAAGGAATGTCTGTGGGCTGTTCCCCGTACCTGCCAAGTGCTTCATGTTCGATACCGTCTTGTTCCACTGCATGGCACACTTGCTCTGGGCCATGGGTTTGGAACAGCGTCTCCTGGCAAAATTACAGGAACACTTCCCCCCTCAGGTCCAGATGTCAAACTAAGCCTCTGGATAGAGAACCAGAAAGTCCGCGACTTTGTGGTCTCCCAAAAGCACGTTTGGCGTCAGTACTCCCTCGACTTCAAGCGACTCAAGCTCTCGCTCCCGCCTTTGCCACCGGGTCTTTCACCGAAGCAACGGACAGGCAGTGTAGAGTTTCGGATCTCCACGCTTCGCCGCACCAAGCCCCGTCTCGGCTATTGTTTTCAGGCAGAACTCAAGACCTCTCATTGAAACCCTTTGGGCTAGAAACTCCTCACAGTTTGTTGCAGTTCTATTGCCAAAAAGCTTCACTTGGCACTACATTGGAAACACCAATCGTAGAATAGAGAACAGTGACACCAACTGATGGAGAACACGATGAGGACTTGCCCACGGTGCACCTTCCCGCTCAAAGTGGTTCAAGATCCCGCGAACCAAGTGGAGTTAGACCACTGCCAACGCTGCGGTGGTAACTTCCTCGAACCTGGCGATGCGAGCAAAGCCTTTGGTAAGTTCGCGGAGCCGGGAGTTTGGCTCGCTCACAAGAACACCATGCATCTTGGTCCTTCCAAGCTTCTCAGCCCGGTCGACCAAAAGCCGATGGAAGCCTATGTGGTAGCCTCCGACAATGGCGCCGTGGAAGTGGACCTTTGCACCACAAGCAAAGGATTGTGGCTGGATGGCAAAGAGGGCAAAAAGCTCCTCAAGATCATGCGCGACAACCAAAAGAAGTCCAAAGACGCGCCGCCGGAAGAGGAAGAACCTGGAATACTCAGCCTTATTTTTCAGATCCTGACGGGCCTTCCTATCGAGGCCTACAACCCCGTGAAGAAGCCTCCGATAGCGCTCTACACGATTGGCGGCATCATCCTCGTGTGCTTTGTGATCCAGCTCTTGGTGGACCCCAGCTTCAGCTCTATGCCGTTCTTTGCAAAGGTGGGCAGCGTCCCAAGCGATGTGCTCCAAGGCTCCAAAATTTGGGGACTTATCACCTACGCCTTCTTCCACGGTGGGTACGCACACCTCTTAGGAAACCTCTATTTTTATCATGTGTTCGGCGACAACGTGGAAGACACCATGGGACCCAGCAACTTTCTGCTGGTCTTCTTTCTCTCCAGTGTGGCTGGGGCACTCCTCCATGTCGCCTTCTTCCCCAACAGCACCATCCCCTTGGTTGGTGCATCTGGAGCCATTTCCGGCCTGATGGGAGCTTACCTTGTGTTGTTCCCCAACGTTGATGTGTGGTGGGTGTTTATCTTCTACCGCATCCGCATCCCGGTGATGGTTTACCTTTTGTTCTGGATTGGCTATCAGGTCGTGATGGTCATCTTCAACAAAGGTGGCGGCGTGGCATGGTTGGCCCATATCGGCGGCTTTGCCGCAGGCGTACTGTTGGGCTTCTTGCTTCGCAAGTCCTCTCCAGCAGTCCAACTCCAGAAAGCCTGACCCCCCAACTCCCCTCTGTGCTGCTACGGCAACTCTTCCGTACCCACAACAGCCTCAATGTCTTCAACCGTTTTCGGTGCTTCGTGTGTCAGGTTTTCGTACCCTGACTCTGTAATAAGGATGTCATCTTCCACACGAATGCCCGTACCAACGAACGGCTTGGCCGCATCATCCTTAGAAAACTCCGGGTGGAAGTAGAGTCCAGGCTCCACCGTAAGCACCATCCCTGGCTTCAAGGTTCGACTGGACTTGTCATCCTCGAAGTATCGACCCACGTCGTGGACATCCAACCCCAACCAGTGACCAGTTTTGTGCATGTAATATGACTTGAAGGCTTCTCCCTCAATCAATTCATCGACAGAGCCTTTGAGGACACCCAACGAAACCAGTCCTTCGGTTAGGACACGGACCGCTTTGTCGTGAACGTCGTTGAAGCGGTTGCCCGGCTTGCACACTTCAATGGCAGCAAGTTCAGCTTCGAGAACAACCTGATACACATCGCGCTGTTGTGGGGAGAACTTTCCATTCACAGGAAAGGTTCGGGTGATATCTCCTGCGTAATATTGATACTCTGCGCCGGCATCGATGAGAACCAAGTCGCCATCACGAAGCGTGTCCTGGTTTTCGATGTAGTGAAGGACTGCAGCATTTCCACCTCCCCCGACTATGGATTGGTAGGCCACTTCAGTGCAGCCGTTAACGCGGAACTGGTAGGCGATCAAAGCTTCGAGTTGGTATTCCTTCATGCCAGGACGCGCCACAGCCATCGCGCGACGATGCGCTTGCGCGGTGAGCGAGGCGGCTTTGCGCATAACCTCCAACTCTTCCGGCGACTTGAACAGTCGAAGCTCATCCAAAAGCGAGGCGGATTCGATGATGGTCGCCGGTGTGTCTTTGCCAAACCGCCGCTGTCGATGCGAAGCCTGTAGACCTTGGAGCACCTTGGCATCCATGTCAGGATACCGGTTAAGCTGGTAGTAAAGCCGATCGGCGCCCACCATCAACTTGGGCAGCTGCTCTTCCAGCTCCTCAATGGGGAAAACTTGGTCAGCACCAAGGGCTTCTTTCGCACGCTCCGGACCAAGTCGGCGCCCCTCCCAGATCTCTCGCTCTTCGTTGCGAGGTCGTACGAACAAAGTGAACCGATGACCATCCTCATCACCAGGACGGAAGACCACCACAGAGCCAGGCTCTTCAAAGCCTGTCAGGTACAACACATCCGAAGACGGCCGATACCGAAAATTCGAGTCTCGGCTGCGAATTAACTCGGGCGCTCCCACCCAAATCCCTACGCTACCTTCGCCCATGGCTTCCATTAAGTTTTCGCGACGACGTTTTAAGATCGCGGGGTCAAACATCAAACTTACCTTTCTGTTTGGGAGAACAACGCCATGCGTTGACGTTCGATCGGCGCTTTGTTATGGTGACGAACACCATGCCATACCTCGCAGGATTCGCCAACAAGCGTGATTCCTATATCCTGCGGTACAACAAGCGAAATCGCTTATTTCATTTGCGAACTACATCACAGCAACGACTCACAATCAGGAGGAGGAACTCGACATGATTCGACGCTCCCTGTTCTGGTCACTTTCGATCTCGTTCGTCTTTGTATGCACAGCTGCGACAGCCTGGGCCGACAAGCCGAAGTCTCCCGAAAAAGAGCCCGCCAAGCGGTCTCAACCTGCAGACAAGTTGGTAGGAGATACCCCCACCAGCCGCACCGCACCACCTGCAAGCCGCCCCACGGGGTCAAAGTCGTCCGACGAACGTAAGTCTTTGCTCCACTTCTATCGTCTCGCTGCCCTAGGCGCTATGGGACTGACTCCTCGCGAGATCTTCTTGATTCGCTTGGAGAAGTACCTGCGTAAGAATCCCAACGACAGCCAGATGGCGTTTTACCATGCCTACCTTTCACAGGTGGATGGGGACAACGCACCGATCAAGCAATATTGCAACACCAAAGAGCCCAACCGCTCCACCTACTACAAGCTTTATTGCGAGGCTTGGAGCAAAGGTCAGGTGTCGACCTACCGCTCGATGCCCACCCCTGCTATCCTCGGTGGTTGGATCAAACAACTATACACAGAGTACAAAAAGAACCGGAAAGATCGGGTTCTCCGTTACGACATTCTGATGTTAGCTTCGAACTCCCGTTTTCGCCGCGACCCCAAGGCAATAGCCATCCGCGACGAGCTCTTGGCTGATGATAAGAAGTCAAACCCCAACTCTCTTACAGAGAATCTCTTTGGTTTGATGCTGGAGATTGGGAAAAGCTACAGAAACCGCAGCAAGCTGGCTTTTGTCCTTCCCAAAGCCCAAGCATTTGCGAAGAAACACCCGAACTCAGTGGAAGCGCAGTTCATCCTCATGCGCGTCGCGAGGCGATTGCACGCCCGCCCCGTTATGAAGCAAGCGCTGAAGGACCTCTACAAAGTAGCCCAGGGAAAAAGCCTTCACCATCAGTTCATCCGCGTGATGCTCGATTACCAAGCCAAAAAGTACGACGACGCGCTGAAGACCATCACTGCGCTGGCTGCAAAGAAGCCGTCTGCAGAGATAGAATACCACTACGTCAACCTTCTATGTACCATGCTCTCACGAGTAGCTTGGAGAAAAAAGAAGGAAGCTGAGGCGCTCTATACCAAATTGCTCAAACAATATCCCAAGCATGCGCGAGTGTTCATTGACGCTGGTTACAACAAGTACCAGCTCAAGAAAAAAGACGAAGCCACCAAGCTTTACGAAGCGTCCATCCCCTTGATCGACAACCTTCGTCTGCTTCGAAGCTTGTACTGGAAGTTGTCCTACCGCAACCGCAAGCTCGCGGTGAAGCTCCTGAGCCATTACATCAAACTTCATCCCGAACACGCCTGGAGTTTGAGCAAGCGAGCGTACCAGTACCGTCGGATGAACAAAGATGACTTGGCAGCCAAAGATTACAAAGCCCTGCTCAACAGCAAAGGACCCATTCCAGCGTCTATCTACGCGGATATTTCCCAACACTATCGCTCCCAAGAAGCCTATCCCAAGGCGCTGAAGATCCTCAACCGAGGCATCAAGGCTCACCCAAACTCATCGTCGCTGTACGGCAGTCGTGCTTACATTTACAAACGAATGAACGAGCACAAGAAAGCCGCCGCAGACTACTTAAAAGCTTACAAAATCGGCCGCGGCTACTCCTGGCATGCACGCAGCTACATCCAGCAGCTTCAAGAGATGAAGCAACACGACAAAGCCATTGCCTTCCTTAAGAAGGAAATGGTCAAAGCCACAGGCAACAACAAAAAACAGTTTATCTCCATGTACTCCAAGGCGCTGTACAAGGCAGGTCGTACCCAAGAAGCCAAAGCCTTTGTCTTAAAGCAAGGAGACGCCGACGCCCTGCTCCAAGCCGCGCGCACAACGCGCCGAAAAGGCAAGCTCGACCGCGCCCTGGAGCTGTGCAAAGCCGCGCTCCTGAAAGGCAGTAGAAAGTACACCAAACGCAGCATCTACCAAGAGATGGCGAACATCTACAAGAAGCAAAGCAAGAACAAAAAAGCAGCGGAGATGTACCAAAAAGTCATCGAATTGAACCCCGATCGGTACTACAGCTACTACAGCCTGGCAAACTTCTACAAATACACGCTCAAGGACCACAAAAAAGCGGTTCGGGTGTGGGATGCTTTCATTGCACGAAAGCCGAAGAATCCTCAGGCCTATTACTACCGCGCAGAGGCTCACAAGTCGGCCAAAGACAAGATGGCCGCCCTGATGGACTACATGCGAGGCCTCCACTACTCCAAAAAAGAACGGTACGACTACAGCCGCATCGCCAGCTTCTTGCGCTACGATGTCAAGCGATACGACCTCGCGATTGAGCTGTGGAATGACTTCCTCTTGAACAACCCCAAAGATGCTTCGGCCTACCGCAACCGTGCGAAGCTTTACGAAAAGCAAAAGAACTACGAAGCAGCAATGCGTGACTACAGAAAAGCCATTGCCCTCAAGCCCAACGACCTGTACAGCTACTCGACCCTCGCCGATCTGTACCAGTATCGCTTGAAGAAGCCCAACCTTGCCTTGGATGTCTGGTCACGACTGATCGACAAGCAACCCAAGAACGCACGGGCATACCGCAAACGCGCTTACCTGTACCGACGTCTCAAGCAATACGAACGGTCTGCGGCCGATTACAACACCGCCATCAAGCTGAAGCCCACCGACCGGTACTCCTACCGTCCGCTGGCTTCCTTGTACTCTTTCTACCTTAAGGATCAAACCAAAGCGATTGATGTCTGGAGCAAGTACATCCAGCTTCGAAAGTATGACTCTTATGGTTACATTGAGCGAGCCAAGCTCTATGAGAAGGCCAAAGATTGGAAGAAAGCGCTGGGCGATTGGAAGGTTGCCATCAAGAAAACAACCTCCAACTGGCGCCGTCGTACAGTGACCCAGGGACTTGCTCGAAGCTACCACGCTCTCGGCAAGTACAAGGAAGCGGTCAACCTGCTTAAACCTCAGCTGGCCAAGACCACGTCATCCTACCGCAAACGAAGCCTCGCCAAAGCGTTGGTTCAGTCGATGGAGAAGTTGGGTCAATACAAAGAAGCCATTGCGATCATCAAGCCGTTCCTCAACAGCCGCTACGACCGGGTACCCAAATTCATCTACGTTCGACTGCTGGCAGGCTCAGGAGAGTTTGACAAAGCCTTGGCCCAAGCGCTGTCGTATTGCTCTGGTGCTGAGAAGATGCGGTACAGCTACTATCGTCGCAAGGCATGCCGTCAGCACAAGTGGCTGCAGTACGGTCTTGGCTTGATGAAGAACCCGTTCAACGCAAAGTCATACACCAAGCCCTTGGAGTCACCGGCTCAAAAGCGCACACGCTCCAACACCAACTTCCGCAACATCCTCAAGCTCTTGCTTCAACGAGGCAAGAAGAAAAAAGCCCCTGAAGTAGCCAAACCCGTACCTGCGCGGCCAAGAAAGTAACCTCTCACAATGCTCACTGCTATTCTTAAATCCATGCGCCCACATCAATGGGCCAAAAATACACTCATTTTTGGTCCGTTGTTGTTCGCATTGAAGCTCACAGACCCACACGCCATCACCATGAGTGGTATTGCGTTCATCTGCTTTTGTATGTTGAGCGGAAGCGTGTACATCCTCAACGATTTGGTGGATGTAAAAGAAGACCGTGAGCACCCCCACAAACGGTTTCGACCGATCGCCAGCGGCGCCTTCCCAGAGTCCATCGCCTGGAAGTTCTGGCCCATCACAGCCCTCTCCGCCATTGGAGTCATGGCCTTCTTGTCATGGACGTCTGCGGCGATTGCAGGTCTGTATTTCGCGATCAACCTGGGCTATAGCTTCAAGCTGAAAAAGGTTCCTTACATTGACGTTGCGCTGATTGCGAGTGGTTTTCTGCTTCGTGTTCTCATCGGCATCACGGTTATCAACGTGTACATCTCGCGCTGGATTCTGCCCTGCACCTTCCTCCTCGCGTTGTACCTTGCCCTGGGCAAACGCCGACACGAGTTGGCAACCTACGGCAATGACACCATCACCCGCAGCGTGTTGAAGAACTACAGCATCGAGAAGCTGGATTTGGCCATGGGAATCATCGCCTCCCTCACCGTACTCGCGTACTGTGGGTACACTCTCGACCCCGCCACCCTCAAGAAATTTCGAACGCCTTACCTAATTTACACCATCCCCATGATTGTGTTCGCCATCGTTCGATTCCATCAATTGATGGAGAAAAAGGGCGACACCGAAAGTCCAACCCAAGAGTTGTTACGGGATATCCCTTCCCTGCTAAATGTGCTAGTATGGGTCGCTGTTGTGATCTACATTCTTTACACACAGCCTGGGAGCGGATTGTTATGTGGCTCGGGCTAAAGGTCTTCGAGAAGCAATCGGATGGAGCTGGTTGATCCACTCATCGGAAGAGAACTTGGCAACTACCGCCTAGAACGTCGTTTGGGGCAGGGCTCCTGCGGCGTAGTTTATCTCGGAGAGCACGTCAAACTTGGCACCCCCTTTGCCGTCAAGATCCTCCACCCCATCCTCGCCAAGAACGAAGAATCTGCCGAACGATTTCTCCGCGAAGCCCAAACCGCCGCCCGCCTCAACCACGAAAACATCGTGTTCATCGCTGACTTTGATGTTGAACCTGGCATTGGACCGTTCTTCATCATGGAGTTCCTGGATGGGCAGAGCCTTCGTGAAGTTCTGGACCAGGACGCCCCCTTTCCCAGCGAACGCATCGCCACCATCTGTGAGCAGATCTGTCTTCCTCTTGCGGTAGCCCACCGCAACGGCGTGATACACCGTGATTTGAAGCCAGAAAACATCGTCTTGCTTCCACGTGCAGGAGGCGGAGACCGCGTTAAGATCCTGGACTTTGGCATTGCAAAGATTACCCGCGACAACTTTCCCGAAGCCCGCGATTTGACGCGAAGCGGTCGGGTGCTTGGGACACCTCGATATTTCTCTCCGGAGCAAGCGCAAGGTAGGGGCATCGACCACCGCTCCGACATCTACTCCTTTGGCATCATCCTTTATGAGATGCTCACTGGAAAGGCACCCTTCAACGGCAACACGCCCGAAGAGATGGTGCTCCAGCATCTGACGCAGCCTCCCCCACCACTGGACCCCACCAAGTTTCCCTCAGAGTTGGAAGACCTGCTCAACTGGATGCTGGCGAAGAAGCCCACCGAACGCCCCGACGATATGGACGAAGTGTGGTCCCTCCTCGCCGAAGCCTTGCCTCAGATTGCAGAACCGGGGGAGACCCTTCCTCCCCGTCGCGCCAAGACGAACGGCCCCACCAACGGTCAAACCCGCTCGGAGGCAGCGTTTAACCTCAACCAAACTACGGGATATACGGAAAGTTCCATCAGCTTGCCGGCTCCAGACAATCGCGTTAACGAAACCATTCCTTTGGGGACAGACCCCATGCGACTGGCTCAACTGCCCGGCCTCTCCCCAGCAGAACAAAACTACCTTGACCAAGAAAGTACGCTCCTTGAGAAAGCCACACCGGAAAACTTAAGGAAGCTTCTTCCTCCCAATCGTTTGGAAGTGACATCCGATACAGACAACGGGCTGGACTCTCTCCTCTCGGTTCCTCCGATGGTGGAACAAGTCACTCGCAAGGAGGTTCCGCCCCCTTCGGTTCTTATCGATCCAGCCCTTCCCTCCGAGTTTTTTGTCGAAGAAGGCGAAGACCTTGGAGACACAGCCATCTTCGCTGACGATACCAAGGCAGCCGTAGCCAAAGCCAAAGAAGAGGCTCTCAACAACGAGACGTCAACGTCGGAGGAGAAGCCTCCCCCCTCCTCCAACGAGTCCAAGTGGCTCGGCGTAGACAGCAAGGCGAGCTCTGCTCAACCTTCTCCTCCTCAAGTGAAAGCCCCCTCCACCACAGGGACAGCCGGATACGAGCCTCTCCCCCACACTGTACCTGCGGAAGCATCCCAGTCGGCTGTTCCCCCGGCACAACAGCCCATAAAGAGCTCCGAAACACAGCAGTTCCACCCCTTCTCTCGGGAGGAAGAAGAGAACACCGCTGAAACGGAGGGAAAAACAGAGCGAGGTGTTGTTCCGAACGTTGTGTCTGTGAATCCTCCGTTGAGCACAGAGATGCTCCCCGAAGGCGACACCCAACAAAATCAACTGGAACACTCGCTCTCGTTGCCAGACATCTCCCATCTTCCGCCACCTCCTATGGTGGAAGAGCCCCTCTCTGCAATGGGAATGCAAGCCGATACCGTGCAACGCCCCGCACCACAAAGGACAACCGCGGAGCCGCCGTCGTTTCAACTGGGAGAAGAACACTTCGACCATACGTTGAATCGCAGAAGCATCGCCTCCAACCCTCAGGAACCTCCAACCCAAGCAGGTTTGCCTCAGGCCGGGATCGCGACTCCCCACATCGCATCGTCCTACCCACAAGATCAAACCACCCAACCAGGGCAGGCCTCAGCGCTACCGCTCTCACCGGGAATGAACCTGCATCCTCCAGTCCAGTCGCCCTCTTCTCCGTCCCTCCCCGGACAAGGGCTGCCCTCAGGTCAGCCCAACAACCCAGCGTTCTCTCCCAACAATGGCTCGATGACTCCGTTTCCACCGTCTCCAGCGACATCGGGGAGTTATCCCTCCATTCAACAGATGGAACCCTCCACACCTTCCTTGAACCTCCCAGCCGGACCAGCACAAGTTGATGCGTTACTGGAAGACTCTCCTTTGTTGCTGTCGTCCAAAGGCTCGTTTCTCTCGCCTTCGGAGCACCCGCTTCGCTTTGCGGCTCTTTGCCTCGGCCTTGGCGTTCTTGCCTGGTGGATGTTCTCGTTGCTCTTCTCAGGAAGCAATGACTCCGTAGCGCAGCAAAACAACGCGTCCATGTACCCCTGTATCGCGAGGGTTCGAATACAAACAACGCCCTCCAACGCTGAGCTTTGGTACAAGAACCAACGGCTAGGCTTTACCCCGTACCTGTTCCGTGACCAGTGCAACAAACGAGTCGTGCTGGAGTTCCGCCATCCCCGCTCGGGTAAACTCACCCAGATGGTTCAACTGAACGAAGGAGAGAGTGAAGTCACATTCCCGCTCCAACGGAAGGTGGTCCGCCGACGCTCTCTTCCACGGGTTCGCCCCAAAGTCCGAAGAAGGCTCCGCCGAAAGAGACGACGGAGAAGACGCAGAAGAAGGAGACGACGCAGGCTCCACTCGCTCATGGTCTACGCCTATCCGTCAGCCCGGATCTATTGGGGGCGACGGTATGTATGCAAGACTCCCTGTCGCCTTCGAGGCCGAAGATACAGCCGGCGACGTTACACCCTTCGCCGCCGAGGCTACCGAAGTCGCAGAATCCTTGTCCGCTTTCACCCACGACGAAGACGCTATCGCTTCCGACTTCGACGCCGCTAAACCAGGAAAGAGGCCAAACACTTCGTGAAGATTCGATTGGAACCAGGAACCCCCCTTGTAGACGGTCGTTACATATTGGAAGCCAAGTTGGGCGAAGGAGGCATGGCGACAGTTTGGGCGGCCCAACAAAACTTCTCCGACGAGCTTCCCCGCAACGTGGTGTTAAAAATCCTCTTGAGTAACGTGAGGAACGACGAAGACCGTCGCGCCATGTTTATGGAGGAAGCCCGCCTTTCCCAGCAATTGCGACATCCATACGTGGTCAACATTTACAGTCTGGAGAGTTGGAACAACCTCGATTTGCTCATCATGGAGAGGCTTTGGGGCGTTTCGCTGGACCGCTTCATCAAGAAGCACAACCCACCCCAGCCTCTCCCCTGGCCTTTGGCCACCAAACTTTGCTCCATGGCCGCTCAGGCCCTCCACTACGCCAACCAAGAAGCCACCATCGACGGCAAGGCGTTGCACCTGATTCACCGCGACATCAAACCCGCCAACCTGCTCCTCACCACGGAAGGCATTCTCAAGGTGATTGACTTTGGAATCGCCAAAGCAACCATCAGCCAGATCAAAACCCGCACCGGATTGGTCAAAGGAACCGTCGCGTATATGTCTCCAGAACAGCTCCACGCAGACCCTTTGGATATACGGTCCGATCTTCACTCGCTTGGCGTTGTTCTCTATCAGCTGTGTTCCGGCGAGCGCCCCTTTGTAAGTGACAGCATCACCTCGCTCATTCTTAAGATTATCAGCGAGCCCCACAAACCTCTCATCCAGATGAACCCAGAGGTCCCAGTTGAGTTGAGCCATGTGGTTGACCGACTCTTGAGCAAAGAACGCATCGAGCGTCCCAGTGATGCCTTGTTGCTTCATCAACAGCTTGAAGACGTCCTCGCCATCCACAACCAACAGGTCACCAACGCAGACTTGCAAGCTTACTTCCAAACGAACTTTCCTGAAGTGTTCACGTCCTGGCAACAGAGCCAACAGCACACAGACGAAGCGTTCGTCCGTCCTGCTCTGGCGAATACGCAAGACTCCGAAGACACTCTCCCTCAGAGAAGCTCCACTCCCTTATCCGCTACAGCGCTCTCACCTGAGCAGCAGCAAAGGCTCGCAGGAATACCCGCCCAGGCCTCCACAGTACGCGTCGCAGACACTCCACTGGAGCTGCCGTCTTCCGGTCAGCCTTCTCCCGTCGTCAACGGACTCGACGATGATGACGACGATGTAACGTTGCGAAGAAGGTTCCAGCCCCAAGACGTCCGGCCCAATCTAGCAGAGGAAGCGCAACGACCTTCCATGGGTTCGGAAGATACACTCACCGCTCCCAAGTCGCTAAGCTCCAATGCCTTGGGCAAAACCGAATGGGATGACCCCTCCCTTCCCCAGAAGCTCGCGCAGATGCAGCAGGAGATGGAGTCGTCCACTCAGCCGCAACGACCGACACCAGCGCCTCCATCCCAAGAGCGCTGGTTTAAGGCGCCGCAACATGAAGGTGCTTTGCCCACAGGCTCCCAACCTCCCAACGACTGGAAGCAGAAGCCTCCCGCACCTTCAGAACCCCTGCGAAATACACTCTTTGAAGACGAAGAGTACACATACCGAGAGGCCTCCCCAACAGCTCAGCCGATCACTCCTCACATTAACGAAGAGTGGCGGCAAGTACTCCCAGCCAATCTTGCCTCCATGCCCGCAGACGCAACCCTTTTTGTTGATTCACAATCTCCAGAACACTCTCCAGCGCGTTCTCCGTCGAACCTACGCTGGGTTCTTCTTGGGCTTGTAGGCTTGAGCATCGCAGGCGCGCTTGTGTGGTATTTCCTTCGCTAAAGCTTCGATCGATACGGCAAAATCTGAAGCATGTTCACGTACGCTGCAATCTCGACATTGTTGCTGATTTGTGCATACTGGTCCCTTGGCAAAAGGCCGCCGCTTTTCGGCCAGGCAACAAAGGCTGCTGCGTTCCATCCACTGTGGGGAACCTCGCAACGCCAAAGAGTTTTGCAACCTTTATCGCAACAAATCGTTTGGAAGGAAGAGAACTTCGTTACGGAAGATGCCCGACCCATTCTTTTCCCAGGGAATGGGTTGGAGCGGAAACAAGTTCCTTCCCACAAAGCAAGTATCGATAGGAGCAACCGATGGGCATCCAGATGGGTGGAGGCAACAAGCAGTCGATGTCAGATATCAACGTAACGCCCCTTGTGGACGTTATGCTGGTACTTCTGGTCATCTTTATGGTGACAGCCCCCATGCTGTCGTCGACCAAAACCAAGGTCAAGCTCCCTCCCGTTGACACAGGACACACTCTGGAGTTGACCGATCGGGATATCATCTTTGTCTTGGGCCAGGACAAAACCATTCGGTTTCACAACTGCGACTCCTGCACCCACATGACCATCGACACCGTTGTGCCAAAATTGAAGCACAATCCGAAAATGAAGAACGTCAAGCAAGTGTATGTATACGCTGACCAACGCTTGAAGTATCGATTTGTCGTGCAGGTCATGGCCCGGATGCGAGAGGTTGGAGTCGCTCACGTCGGTTTGGTCACAGACCCCTCTGGTCTAAAACTCGACAAACAGAAACCCTAAACCTAAACTAGATCTGGCGTTTAAGAATGAGGTAATGGATATGGGTTCAAGTTCAGACACTGGCTTTTGGATCGCGGTCATCGTCTCCGTGGTCATCCACGCCGGCGGTGCGTTTGTCTATTACCGGATGGCACAAGGGCAAACCACAACACTCCGGGCTCCCGACAACATCACAGCTGCTGTCCTGGTTCGCAAGGGCAAGCCCCGTGACAAACGCCTGCTCCCACGGATCTTTCAGAAGAAGCCCAAGACACGACCCAAGCGCCGGATCGTGAAGCGCAAGAAACGCAAGAAGCGCCGACGCCGCCGTATCTCCGACGACGAGTTGATGAAACGAGCGCAAAAACGGATCGAAGAGATGAAGCGCAGAATGCGCAAAGAAGAGTACGATCCCCGCGCGGAAGACGGTGAAAAGCCTGGGCAGGCCAACGGCACCGCCGATGGCACAGCTGCCACCGCCAAGTTGGGTAACATCTACCTCGGCAAGATCCGCAGCAAGATCGAACGCAACATGGAGTTCCCCTCGATTCTTTCGCAGGCTCAGATTCAAGCCTGCCGCCAGCGCATTCAAGTGATGATGTACCTGCAACGCGATGGAAGGCTGGTTGGCTCTCGTTTGCGCATCCTGCGAACCGGTGGAGATCGACGCTGTGACAACGCCGTGATGGCAGCCGTTCGTCGCTCCTCACCTTTTTCATCACCACCCAACAAACTCTGGGCTGCAGTGAAGCAAGGCATCATCGTTCAACTGTCACAATAAAACTGAGACGTACACGACCCATTCAACGTTTCGTTCCCATCACCATCACCCGAATCCCTCACCAACCTACAAGAATGCAAGAGGACAATCCAATGCAACCCCAAACCCTCCTCAAGCGTCAGGCTCGAACAGGCTCGTTTCGTACGCAAGTGACACTTGCGTTCTGGAGCGTTGGACTTCTTGCCTTGCTTTTCTCTCCCCACTTCGCCGAAGCAGCCCCTCCTCAACGTTGCCTCTCCAACCTCGATTGTCCGAAGCGAGCCCCCTGTATTAACCGGCGATGTTTCCAGGGATTGCGCATTACTGTTAGTGGCCACAACACCTCGTCTTACAACATCGCTGTCGCCCCGATCGTGCTCACCGGCCTGAAAGCCAAGAAAGCACTCCGTCTTGGAAAGAGAATTGACCACCAAATCAATCGAAACTTCAAACGCCTGTTGGGAACCTTCAAGCTCATTCCCCGCCAGGCTTTCTTGGAGCAACCTCCTCAAAATGGCATCGAGTTGGGCACCTTCAAGTTTGCGCCCTGGCGAAAGATCTCTGCCAATGGCTTGATCAAGATGGCGCTGCGTCCAGGCAAAAACGGCCGCCTTGTTCTTCAGTTCCGGTTCTATGATGTGGACGGTGGACAGCTTGCCCTGCGCATCAACCAGCCTATTGAGTCGAAGTTCTACCGCTGGCACATCCACCAGGTGTGCGACAAGGTGTACCACTACCTGACCGGCCAAAAGGGAATCTTCACAACCAAGATCGCCTACGTAAAGCGCAACCGCCGGAAAGGCAAAGACATCTGGGTTGTCGACTTCGACGGCAGCAACCGCAAACGCATCGTGAGCAACGGACACCTCAACTTGATGCCCTCTTGGTCCCCTGATGGTCGCTACATCCTGTTTACCTCGTACATGGACGGCCGCCCCTACCTTTACAAGGTGGAGGTCGCGACAGGACGTGTCCATCGGTTGAGCCAGCGCAAAGGCACCTACACAGGGGCCATTTGTTCCCCCAACAACCAAAGCATTGCTTTCAGTTGGGCGTCTGCCAACTCGGGCGGAAGCTCCGATATCTATGTCATGACGTCCCGCGGCACGAAGATGCGCCGCCTGACCAAAGCGTGGGGCATCGACACGTCTCCAACATGGTCACCTGACGGCAAGATGATCGCTTTTGTTTCTGAGCGGTTTGCTCACCCTCACATCTTCTTGATGGATGCCAACGGCGGAAACCAAACGCGCCTGACCTTCAAAGGCGACTACAACCAAGAGCCGCGATGGTCTCCCCGCCACAATGAAATCTTATTCACAGCCCGCGACGAACGACTCCAATACGACCTGTTTGTGATTACGCTGGACCGCAACTCCAGCGGAGAGCTGGAACCCAAATACCGACGCCTGACCCAAGATCAAGGAACCAATCTGGAGGCTTCCTGGTCACCGGATGGTCGCTTCATCGTGTTTGTTTCGACCCGAGTGGGCGAACGAAAACTCTATTTGATGAGCGCCGATGGTCGTCACCAACGCCTGTTTCTCAAGGGCTATGGTAACTTTGAGACACCTTCCTGGTCGCCGTCGTTGCCCCACCCGCGAGTGATGGCGACTGGAAAATCGTATGTGATGAAAAAGAAGCGCGCCAAGAAGAACAAAGTGACGAAGGTTGCCAAAGCCGCACCGAAGAAGCGACCTGCAGCTCGCAAAGCAGCCAAGTCTTCCACCAAGCCCAAAGCCCGTACGTCCTCCAAGAAGAAAGCCAAGTCTGGCGATGACAGCGAAGATGAGGACGACGACAAAGAAGACAAAAAGGACGACGAAGAGGATGATGATTGATCCCTTCCTCGTAGTTGAGATGTTCCCCAAAAGCCCGCATATCCGCAGCCAAATAGAACGCTGTAAGGGAGTCAACAGTTCGACTCCCTCTACCAAAGAGAGGTACGAGAATGATCGTTAATCGCTTGAGACGTTTTGCAAACGGTCTCGCCAACCGCTTCCGACCTGGGCTGGTACTCGCCCTGCTTCTCTGTGGGCTCGCCTTCCCCCTCCATACGTCCGCACAGCTCATCGTCAACATCGGCGCTGGCAAGACAGTCTCTCTGTCTATCGCCATTCCCGACTTTCTGGGCGCAGGCAACAAATCCACAGCGCTCAGCCGCAAGGTCACCAAGGTGCTCCGCAACGACTTCAAGATCAGCCACGACTTCAACGTGGTCAATCCCTTGTCGTACCAAGAATCAGCCACCAAAAACGGCATCGACCCCGGAACCTTTGACTTTGCTCCTTGGGACAATGTGAAAGCACAGGTCCTGCTCAAAGGGCGCGTGATCGAGACAGGCGGTGGAGTGAAGATCCAATACCGACTCTACGAAGTGGGCAGCAAGCAAAAGGTCCTCCAAGAAGACTTCCTTCTGTCCGCGACCCAACGCAAAGCGCTACGTTGGTACACCCACATCATCTCGGAGAAGGTGTACCGCAAGTTTGCCAAACGCAAAGGCATCTTCACCACCAAGATCGTGTGTGTACGAATCCTCGGAACCAGCCAGGAGCTTTGGTACATGGACTTCGACGGCAGCAACGCCAGCAAATTGACCAACAACGGGTCGATCAACGCGTTGCCAGCGTGGTCTCCCGACGGTCAGCACATCGCGTACACCTCGTGGAAGGCTCGCAACCCTGACCTTTATGTCCTCAACCGAATCTCCGGTCGGGCAAAGAAGGTGTCGAGATACCGTGGCCTCAACTCGGGCGCTGCGTGGTCTCCCGACGGTAAGCAGATCGCGTTCAGCGCGTCTCTTGGACGCGCCAACATGGACATTTATGTAATGAACTCCAACGGTTCAGGGCTCCGACGACTCACCCGCGCCAAAAGCTGGGAGAGAAACTTGTCACCTTCCTGGTCCCCCGATGGAAAACAAATCACATTTGTCTCCAACCGCTACCGCAACCCCCAAATCTTCGTGATGAACGCCGATGGCAGCAGCCAACGACAGATTACAACCCAAGGGAACTACAACCAGGCACCCAAGTGGTCCCCAGATGGAAACTGGATCCTGTTCACAGGTCGCGATGAAAAAGCCCGCTTCGACATCTTTAAGGTCAATCCAAAGACCCGCAAGGTTGTTCGTTTGACCCAAGGACGCGGAAGCAACACCGAAGCCGACTGGTCACCCAACGGCCGCAACATTGTGTTCACCTCCACCCGAAGCGGAGTACCCAAACTGTTCATCATGGGAGCTGACGGCGAGAGAACCAAAGACGAAGTCGCTCGCCAAATTACGTTCCTCTCGGGAACCTTCCAGACCCCAAGCTGGTCTCCCAACTTTTACCGCTAATCGCCCGCAGAAGGAGAGTATGTCATGCGTTTGTATTTTTCGTATGCCCTGTTGTTGGGCGGTTTGCTTGTTCTCAGTGGATGCCCCAAAGCCATCCCAACCCAACAGTTGAAAGACGCCAAAGATGCGATCGACAAAGCCTCCAAAGGCCTCGCCGAACGCTGCGCCAAAGAAGAGATGGCCTCCGCCAAACGAATGATGGCTAAGGCCAAGAAGTTGATGGACGAAGGCAAGTACGACCAGGCCAAGATCGCCTTTGAAGCAACTCGTGAGCTTGCAGCCAAGGCCGAAGAAGCCGCTCGCCTCAACAAAGATGAGTGCCTCAAGCGAAAGAACCCTGTCGCAGCTAAGCCGCCCTCACCACCAACCGTTGTACCCGTCAAGGAATCTCCGGTCATCGACACCCGGCGCAAGCTGACCACGGTGTACTTCGCCTTCAACGCTTACACGATCACAGGAAACGCCCGTCGCATCCTTCAAGGACATGCCGAGTGGCTCAAGCAAAATTCCACCGTAAAGATTGAGGTGGCTGGACACTGCGACCAGCGTGGAAGCGTTGAATACAACCTCTCTCTTGGTGAACGACGCGCCCTCGCCGTGAAAAAGTTCCTTGTGGACCTCGGCGTAAGCCCCAACCGCATCTCCATCATCTCATACGGGCACCAGCGTCCCGCTGACCCACGCCAAACCCCCGAAGCCTACGCAAAAAACCGCCGGGCCGAATTCCGCGCAACCCGATAACCTTCCCCTTCCTCAATCTTCGACAGAACACCTTCCTTTCCAGAATCTGTGGTACAACACTCCAGCGAAAACAACCCTCCCTTCTGGAGAATGAGCCACAATGTTCTTGATGGTTACGCAGAAAATAACACCCTTACTGCTTGTGATCGGCCTGGGCTACCTTGCTGGAGGACTTCGCGTATTCCCCCGACCCGACGACGCGATCGACACCTTGAACCGGTACGCCCTGTACTTCGGTTTCCCCCTCCTGATCTTTCAAGGATTCTGTAACCCGAAAATGACCCTCCCCGAACGGCCGGGCTTCTACCTTTTTCATTTGTTGGTTGCGGCAGTGTTGGTTGTGGGAGTGGGGCTGGTCACCCAAGGCTCCCGCTCTCTCCACAAGGTTCGAGGCTCTCTAGTCTTGGGGACTTTGTTTGGAAACGTTGCGTACCTCGGCATCCCCATTGGTCTGCAATTGCTTGGACCCCAGCAGGAAGGCTTGTTGCTTCTCAGCGTCTCGCTTCAGGTGTTCCTCGCGATGTTACTGGGTCCTTTGTTCTTGCTGCTCTGGAGTCCTCAGCAACGCTCCGTCCGCTCTGTAGGAAGCACCCTTCTCAAACAGCCGTTGTTGTGGGCCCCTGTCTTGGGCTTTACGGCTCGCTTGCTTCCCACAACATGGACGTTCGCCCTTGTAAAGCCCCTCTCCTTTTTTGCGTCCTCTGCAGCCCCTGTCGCCCTCTTCCTCTTGGGTCTTCACATCTGGGTTCATCAGGCCCAATTGCGACGCTTGCAAGGAAGTGTCTTTGTCCTTCTTCTTAGCAAACTTCTCGTTGTACCCGGTGTATTCGTTGGATTGGGATGGTGGTTTGTCTCCCAAGGCTGGATGACTCCCAACGAATGGCAAGTCACGCTTTGCTTAAGCCTGATGCCCACCGCCATCACAACCTTCTCCATCGCCCGTGACTTCCGACAAAACGAAGGCCTTATGGCGCAAGCCATCTTGCTGTCCACCTTGTTGAGCCTGCTCCTACTTCCCTTCGCAACACCCTGGTTTCTACGCCTCACAAACTAAAACAAACGGACCGACTCATCCTGCTTGATGGGGGTGTGGGAACGATGCTTGATCTGTACGTGGAAATGATGGGTGTTGCCAAAAAGATGAGGTATACGGATCGGTTTTCGCCCACCCTCGCGATACAAGACTATCGGGCTTCAACATCCTCCCTCATCCTCGCATTGAATTGACGAGGCCAAGGGGAGATCATCGGTTGAATCTATACTTTCTTTTCAACAGCCTGCTCCTTCCTTTGGAGGGAGCAATAGAGTCCAATTGAGGATCCCATGAGGGTGGAGGAGGTATGTTCCCAATACCCTACTATTAGGGCAACCCTCATCATTCCCACGCTAGTGTTCACGCTCCCCTTTGTCGTTTTGGCATTTCATGGTACAACACGCCACCGTTTGAACCATCGGCGACTCTGTTCGTCTGAACTACGAAGCTTGTACCTTCTGACACTACCGTGGGAAGACCATGTACATCCAACTCATCCCTGTCCTATCCCTCATTTCTGTCCTCGACAAATCTTGGCGTTGCTCCGCTTAGTTGAGAGAGCGTGGGTCACACATCGACCTCATGTACGCTCACTGAAATCCATCTCAAAAACTATCTGACCCTACATACAATCCAGCGAACGATTTGACTGTTCCTGTACACGAACCAGCTTGCAAGGAGAAGGTTGATGACCAAGAAAAAACGACTGCTGTCCGGTATGCAGCCAAGCGGCGCATTGCACCTCGGAAACTACCTGGGCGCGCTTAAGCAATGGGTCGAACGGATGGACATCTACGACTGCTACTATTGTGTTGTAGATTACCACGCGATCACCATTCCCTACGACACCGAGCAAATGAAGACCCGGATCTTTGACGCCACCGTTGACTACCTCGCAGGTGGTTTGGACCCAGAGAAATGCGTCATCTTTGTGCAGTCGGATGTCCCCGAACACATGGAGCTGGCCTGGATCTTCAATGCAGTGACCCCTCTGGGACAATTGATGCGGATGACCCAATTCAAGCAAAAGGCCCAACATGCAGCCGCCAAAGTGCTTGGAGACAGCAACGCATCAGGGAACGAAGACGACGATGTACAGTCCGATCTTTCCGACGCATTCGACACAGACACCACAGGTGATGATGGCTTGAAAGTTCCCCTGAGCGGCATTGGTAAGATCAACTCGGGCCTCTTGAACTACCCTGTTCTCCAGGCCGCAGATATCTTGATCTACAAGGCGGAAGTCGTTCCCGTTGGAGAAGACCAAGTCCAGCACATCGAGTTAACCCGCGACATTGCTCGCCGCTTCAACAATCGTTTCAACGATGTCTTTCCCCTCTGCGAGGCGATGCTCTCCGAAGCTCCGCGAGTCATGGGACTTGATGGCGTCAACAAAATGTCCAAGAGCTTGGGCAACCACATCCCACTGAACCTGGGTCGCAAGCAGCTCACCAAGTTGGTCACCAAGCAAGCTGTCTCTGACTCACGCCGCGTCACCCTCGAAGATCCGGGTGTTCCCGAAGAGTGCAACGTGTATGCCTACCACAAACTCTTCTCCACTGAAGAAGAGCAACAATGGGCTCACGATGGCTGTACACAAGCCAGCATCGGTTGTTTCCACTGCAAGAAGGCCGTAGCCAAGAACATCAACGATTTGCTTGACCCCATCCGCGAACGTCGGGAAGAAATTCTTAAGTCCCCTGATACCGTCAATGACATCCTCGCCGAAGGAGCGAAGAAAGCACGCGCTGTTGCTCAAGAAACCCTTGAACAAACCCGCGAAGCCCTCGGTTTCCTCGGCAAACCCCGCTAACCTCCCTCCTTCTTCTTCTCTCCGAAACCCAACCCACTTCCATCACCCCTAAAACAACAAAACCCCCAACATTTCTGTCGAGGGTCTTGGAACGAAGTCAGGCAGGATAAGAACGTTTAGATTCCGACGCGGGGCAAAGCATCCGGCTCAGGTGCAGTGGAATAGTTGTATTGATGAAAGCCCATCGAAGAAGCGGCGTCGGAGCGTTGGAACTCCACGTCCCACGGGGAAGATGGCAGCTTGACTTCAGGCTCAACGGGAGTGTCAGTGGAGATTCCCTGTGCAGCCATGATCGCTTCCAAGCGCTCTTCCATACGACGCTCAAACTCAGCCCGAGACGCTGATTGTGTACCACCGACACGATTGCCACCTTGGATTCGAGCTTTGTAAGCATCCAATCCCGTGGATGAGGTCGCTGCAACTTGACCGGTCGCTTGACCGCGAGCCACACCACGAACCATCGAAGTTCGGATGTCGCTTTGCAATCGACGCTGTCGCTCCGCCTGGATCATCGCAACACCAGCGCTTTGTTCGTTGGTGTCGAAACCTTCCATGGATTGTTGGAACGATTGACCCAACCCAACACCGGGGAGGTCATCGGAACTCATTTGCTCATAGGCAGATTGCGCATCAAACCCAGTCGACTGACCACCCGAACGTTCCTTGCGACCGTTCTGTTGTGGCGACTGCTGCGTGAAAACGCTGTTGCCGAAAGTTTGTTGTGCTGCGGAATGTTGAAGTGCTTTCATGGCCCTTTCCTTCGTTCGATCGTTTGTGAACTTTGTCACATTTCTACTATCGAACCTCTCTCCCCAAAAGTTTCGTAAAAAATCAAAAAAAGCCAACAACACGCTGGAAGCACATTGGATTTGGAGAATAAAAATTGAGGTCATCCGCTCACAAGAAAGAAGCAGGCCTGTAGGTTGTCAAGGAAGCCATCCCTCCTTATACTCCTCCGCATATCCAACGTTTCCTTGTGGAGAAAAAGAATGAAACAAGGTAGCCCTCTCCTGGTTGTGTTTCTGGTAGTTGGTGGCTTGTTAAGCATCAAACCTGCCTACGATTACCTCAGCGGACTCTCCAAGCCTTCCAACCAATCCAAGACTTCCGAGACTCCGCGCTCCCAGAAGTCTCCCACGGTTGGGTCGATAACTCCTGGACGCAGAACAACCACACCCAACCCCACACGAAATCCTTCCCCAACAAAGCCCCCCCAACCAAGCCCTTCCCCGACGAAGACAACTCCCTCTTCTGAGCAGAAAGCCCCAGCTCCTCGTGTACGTAGGCTACAAAAGCTTCCGTTGCTCCAAGGCGAAACCCCCACACATCCGAGGAAAACCGCTCAACCTGTCGCAAGACCGACCGCAAAGGTGGAGAAGACTCCCACACCACAAGTCCCTACTCTCCGCAAACAACCTGTGTTGCCAACCCAACCTATCCCACCAAAGCGTCCAACCCCCAAGCAACCCATACTTCCATGGGTGAAACAACCCTCGAAGAAACAAGCTCCGGCGAGACGACCGCTCATTCCACCACGGCGAACGGCTCCAACCCCACGCCCCAAAGCACCCGTACTGTCGGCAAAGATTCAATGGCTGGCCATGGTCTTTCGCAAACTTCAGGTCATGAAATCCACCGACCGCCTGACTCTCGCGCAGTACATGGCCGAACCTCTAGGACTCGTCAGACAATACGGGATTACCCTGTGGAAGGTGTCTTACGAAGATGGCACCATCAAGCTAGAGATGAAGTTCAAATGGAAGAAGCGATGGGGCATGGCCCGAGGTATCGTACACGTGGGTTGGCACTTCAACTACAAACAACACCTCAAAGGCATTGTGTACAGCAACTCCCGGCTCAAATACGCTCTCCCCAGCATCATCAACAGCACCGAAAAAAAGCTATTCAACTACCGACTTATCAAACTTCACCGAAAATGGCGTAAGGAGTACAAGTAAACAAGCTTGTACGCTCTCCCCACGACCTCCACAAAGTCCCTCTGAACAACTCCAATCAATGTTGCGACACACAGGCAAAGCAAGGCTTCTTCTGCCCTGCTTTGCAGGTGGTGTGCTGGCAAATACCAATGGGTCCTTTGGGCAGTTGGCATTGGGCAAAGACCTTGGTGCAGGTCTTCGGCACAGGCTTGGTCTCACATCCTTGGCAAGACAAAAACCCCAGGCTTGCAAAGAGCAGAAGGCTGGAAAGGAAAACCATACCTCGTAAGTTTCGCATCATCCGTCGCCTTCCGTCTCTGCTTTGCTCCGAAGTGTCTCCATGTATGCAATGAAATCCTCGGGCAACTCAGACACAAACTCCATGGTCTTTTGGGTCCGAGGATGGACCAAAGAAAGTGAGACAGCGTGAAGCATCACTCGGTCGCCCTTGGGACACTCATGCTCCCGCTCTTTCGGCAAGTACAGCCAGTCACCCACGAGAGGATGGCCCGCTTCTGCCATTTGCACTCGAATTTGATGAGTCCGCCCAGTCTGTAGCTGGAGTTCTACCAATGTGACAACGCCAAACCGCTCTAACACCCGGTACGTGGTAATCGCATGCTTTCCCCGATCGGCCGAAACTGCTCCTTGTCGCACACCGGGCCCAACACGGGTTAAGTGGTGATGAAGCTCGTCTTCGTCTTTCTCCACATTCCCCACAACAAGTGCCCGGTACACACGCTTGGCGGTTCGGGTCGCAAACTGCCTGGAGAGATTGGCAGCAGCCTTTTTCCGCAGCGCAAAGGCCAGAACGCCGGAAGCCTGAGCGTCAAGACGATGCGCTGCAGCCACATACTGACGACGTGGATGCAGCCCTTCTTCCCGCTGAATCGCCTCAACCTGTCGCAAACATGTGCGAAGGTCTTCCCGTCGTGTGGGCTCCGTTGGAATCCCCGAAGGCTTGTCGAGAATCGCGATGTATTTGTCACGAAACAGAAAAGAAGGGCGGCCACCGTGGACATCCCAATCGATGTCTTCTGCAAAGCGATTGGTCCCTTCAGACAGCTCTGTCTCTGCAACATCAATGTCGTTGGGGTCTGCACCTTCAAGCTTCACTGTAATCCGGTCGCCAGCCGAAACCTTCCGTGATTGCACACGAATCGCTCGACCGTTAATCCATACACAGCCTTCACCAATCAGTTGACGTGCTCTTCGACGAGAGAGCGAAGCAAAGCCTTGCGGCACACATTGATCGATTCGCAAGCCGTGCTGTTCTTGGGTCACAAGATGGACCTGGGTGTTTGCCTCACGGCTTGTCACGATCCTCTCCTTCTCAATCATGTTGAGAGTCAGTTTAAACGCCTAGATTACTGCGACCAGGTGGAAAGGCATTGCTGAATAGCCTTTGCGCTCATGCTCGCCTTGTAGGACTTCAACAACGACTTCTCCTTTACCCACTCTTTGCAGGCACCTGTCGTTGCTTTCAACGAGGCCCTGCAATACCACAAAAAACGTGAGTTGCAAAACGTGGCGCAGGTTCGTCCAATGGACTGGAAGTCACGCATGTTGCAGCCAGCAGCGGAGTCGCCCATCATACCGATGGAGTCATGATTTTTGGCGGTGCGGAATCGTTGGTTCACGCAACGTTGGCACAGCCGCATCGAACCCGACACCCTCGCAGGGGAAAGTGAGCGACGTTTTGCACGACGCACCCTTCGGCGCCTCCTGCGAACACGCCGCCTTGTCCGAGAATTTGGAACGCGAACCGAAGTAACGTCACGCTTTCTTGGAGAGTTCGCAGAAGCATTGGAGTCCTCTGGAGCGTTGGGACGTGGCTGGGGTTGCGCAGAGCCAGCGTCTGCTGTGGTATCCACCACAACTATCTCCACGCGAGGAGGTGGAGACTCTGCAGACTTCGTCCCACCGCCTGAACGCACACCGCCAGGGCTGGCAGCAGGCTTTGCATTCGGACGCAACGACCGATACATCGCAAGCACACCGCCAGTAAGGACCAGCACCAACACCACAACAATGGACCACAACACAGCTGGCGTTTGCAGCTTGCTCTGGGCGCTCTTGATCGACAGATCGTCCTGCGTAGGGAAGTCCTCGGAGCCATAAGACGCTGGAGGATGTCCCAAAGGAATCGAACGATCAGGATTGGCAAGAGCAATCGGCCGGGAGTACGGAGGCGTAACGCTGCTCGGCCCCTCAAAGGAATACGCTCCAGAAGGAACAGGCGTGTAGGGACCCGATGGAGGCGTGTAGGGACCCGATGGAGCTGGCGGGTATGCACCCGACGTTGCAGGAGGATAGGAGCCTGAAGAAGCAGGTGGATAGGAACCTGAATGAGGATGAGGATGTTGCGGGTTCCAGATCTCCCCGGAAGGTAGGGGATGTTGAGGAGCCTGCATAATCGGAAAGGAGCTTCCCGAAGCTTGAGGATGTTCAGCGCTGCTCTCATACTCCCACGAGAACTGGGTCTTGTCCGAGGACGGCAACTTCGTTGGAGGCACAGGGGTCGCTACGGTAACACCGGGAGATTGCCACCCTTGCGGAACAGGAGGAGCGCCCAACGCCGTCATATCTGGCGAAGTTCGTGGATTGGACACCGCGTCCAACTCGTCCTGCGAAACATCCACGCTCTTGATTGTGGGAAGCAAAGGCAGCAGCTCACGTGCAAACGTGCGGGCTGACTTGAAGCGATTGATCGGGTCCTTCGCCATCGCCTGCTGCACAATCTCACCCAGCCGAGGTGGCACATCCTGACGAATGTTCGCGAGATTCGGGACTTCATGGAAGCAATGTTGGGCCAGCACTTCAAGAGCGTTGGTCCCTTCGTAAGGGACCTTCCCTGTTAGCATCTGAAACAGCGTGACGCCCAAGGAATAGATGTCGGTGCGGTGGTCCACCTCTTTGCTAGCCTGCGACTGCTCAGGCGAGATGTAATACGGCGTCCCCACCATCATGCCGGTCCGGGTTTTGAAGTTGTCATCCCCCAAAGATTTGGCGATCCCAAAGTCCATCACTTTGGGTACTTCCCTCCCAGGCTTGCCCTCCAGCAACACATTCGATGGCTTTAGATCGCGATGCACAATCCCTTCATCGTGAGCGTAGCCCACTGCAGTAAGAATGGGCACAAAGATCCGTCGAACTTCCTCCAGGGAAACCGGACGACCAATCTCTTTCAGGTAGTGCTCCAGGTCTTGGCCTTCCACCCAATCGAGGACAATCCCCAACATGTTGTCCTCCTCGATCATATCGATCACACGGACAATGTTGGGATGCTGCAGCCGGAATTGAAGCCGAGCCTCACGCTTAAAACGTTCGCGCACTTCGTGTTTTTTGGCGAGGTGGGAGAACAGCACTTTGAACGCAATCGGGTGGTTGAAGTCCTTGTGAACCCCCTTGTACACATAGGCCATCCCGCCCTCTCCAATGAGGGTTTCCAGTCGGTACTTGCCCCCGACTACCAATCCTGCAAGATCATCCAACGAGCGTTTCAACGCCTGATCCTCATGTGAGGGACAAAGAACGAAGATCTTGCAAACGCCAGCCTGAAACGAAAGCCGTCTGCTTGTCCATTCCACATCCCAGAAACCGAACAACTCACCCATCCGTGGGTTCTTGACCCTGATGGTAGATTACCACTGCCCCAAAATCACACAACCCCCTCTTGCACATGACGGTCGAAAGAATTTCGGCGTCGGCTTCCCACCACGACGTTGACGAGCGCGGGTCCATCGAGGCAACCTGCCTCGTTGCGGCGACAATCGAGGAACAGGAGCCCGACTGGTTGGATTGCTTCGCTTGAGATCCTCACGCTCCACCTCAATGTGTTTGTTGTGGGTCTTGATCACAGCCGCCTCCGCTGCGTTGGCAGACGGACGAAGGGCCGCGCCAACAATCGCAAGAACAACTCCAGTTCCCGCCAAGGCACCTCCGACGCCAACCATCGGATACGCCGAATTCTCAAGCGCCTGCACCTCATTCGCTCGCAGGCGCTCTGCGGCTGGGAGATTCGGGTCCTGGCCCTGTTGCACCTGAACAAGCAAAGCAGCCCCGACAGCTGTCAGAGCCGCACCAATCACAGCCGCCGTAATACCCGACCACATCAAGATGCTTCCGTTCCGTTTGCGCACCTGAAGAGTCTCAACCTCTTTGATGTAGCTATCCTGCGACTGGATCATGACCTTGGCTACACGACGTCGTTTTCGTTTCGCAAGGACAGCCTGGACCTGAACCTGAACTTTGTTCTTCTTAAGAGAGCTGACCATCTTGTTAATGCGAGTCAATTGTGCGTTGATTTTCTTGTTCTTTCCCCAGTTGTGGGAGGCAAACTGGAGGAAGGAGACATAAACCCGACCGGTACGGATGTCGCCTTGGATGTCACGCAACATGCTGAGCGAGGCTTGCATGTAAATCTGGTCTTGCCACTTGGAGCGTTGCATCACTTTGGCAAACACAGCGTTGTAATCTTTCAGGTTGGTTTCGGCCTTTTCCAGGGCGAGGATCGCCTTCTGAAACAACTTGGTGTACTGCACAAGCGCCGACTTCGACTCCATCGTTCCGACATTCACAACAGGAGGGAACTCCCCTTTGAGCCGGTAGTACTTGGACCACAACAAGTAGATCCACATCTTCATGTTGAGACGGCGCAGCAAAGGCATCTTCTTGGCGTCTTTGGGAAAACGAGACTCAGCCTGGACCAACGCCTGCTTCCACTTTGACACCAAACCCAGCGCCATCGCTTGCTTGGCTTTCCGGACAAAAAACTCGGTGTTGCGAGGCTCTTGCGCTGCGCTTTGGGAAGAGAACCCTAGCCCCAAGCCGAGGACAACCAGGCAACACAGCCCACTCCATTTCGTAACCACAGACACTTTCGTTCCTTTGCATGTAGAGTCGCGAAAGACGTTGGAAACCCAAGCCCCCAACAAACATCAAGAGTTATCCTATCAGGGGGAAGCCTGTCAAAAAGCCGGTATCCGGCTCAACACCCACACTCTTTCCGCCGTAAGAAGTTGACAGCAAGACCTCCTTGGCCAATCTTGGTACTACTTTCTACGGATCGAACAGCCCTTACCCACGTTGGTAAGAAACTAGGAATACAAGAGAACTCTATCTCTCCCTACACATACAAAGAGGACGTCTCCTTGCGAAATCATACGTTTCGTTCCATTTGCCTTGGATTTATGGCCTGTCTCTTCCTGGGGCTCCCAGGACCTGACGGGTCGCTCAGCTACGCACAAGACGATTGGTCTGTGAAACGCCGAGACCGACGCCCGATTTTGATACGCCGCCTGAAGTATATGCTGTTGCGCAACCCACACTCCAAGTATTCCATGAACAAGTTGTGGTTGATGCATCGTCGCAAAAGCCAGCGCAAGCAGCTCTTTCGCTACTACACCAAGAAGCTTCAAGCAGCACCCAAGAACGTAGCCTACCGCATTATCATGGCGCGCTTGCAAGAGCGAGTCGGAGATTGGAAACTCGCGCTCCAATTGTACAAATCGGTGCAGGGCAAAGGGAAAGACAACAAAGCCCTGCAACTTGCGAAAGTCCGATGTTACCTGGGACTCAAGAAGCCCGAACCTGCGCTGGCGATTCTCAAGGGCGTGCTCAAAGAGATGCCCACACGCCAACGCAAACGGATGCTTCTCCGGATGCTTCGCCAACTGGCTCCTCTCAAAGCACCGCAAGCCTACGCCTATGTGATGACTGCGATCAAGAAGGAGAAGTGGAGCCGCGACGGGACCCTCGACATCGCCCGTTTGCTCGCCCAGCATCAACGTTGGAATGACAGCTTCGCCCTCTACGACAAGGCTCTACCAGGCATCAGCGGTCAGCCCAGAATGCTCCTGCTCCTGGAAATGCTTCGATACCAGCTTCGCGCCGACCGAAACGAAGAAGCCCTTAAGACCATCGCTCTCGCCCGCAAAATGAAGACCCGTAACAACTGGGTCCGTTGGGAGCTTCTTCAGCAAGAGATTGTGGCGTATCGGTCACTCAAACGGCTCGCGCTGCTCACAGCCCAACTGGACCGCAAATGGCGCAAGACCAAAGAGTTTAAGAAGGTCCACCTTCTCGCTCAGTTGTACAAAGAGTTGAAGGTCATGAGCCAGGCCGTGGTTTTGTACAAGCGGGCTTTGAAAATTCGGCCGAGAGAGCGGGACCCACGCATTCAACTTCTCAACTACTACACCAAAAAAGCAGACATTGAGAAAGTCCGGTTTCACCTTCGCAAGCTGATCCAACACAAGCACGCCACCCCCAAACATTACCTCCGCTTTGCCAACGACCTGTTGAAGCGTTCTGGCAAGTTCCGACTTCCTCGCTGGAGCCCGGCCTGGAAAACCCGCGCCTACTGCAAAACAAAGAAAAAACCCCGGTACAAGTATCGGCGTAGACGCCGGTACCGTCGTTACTATAGACGTCGCAGGTATCGCCGCCCCTATCGCCGCAAGATCGAACGGCACAAGTGCAGCCGCCAAGCCTGGAACACCCATCGGCAGAAAAGATGGAATTTCTGGAAGCGCTACGAATCGACCGGTCGCAAGGACAAAATGGCTCAAGAAGCCTCCCGCATTCTACGAGACTGCGCCAAGCGATTCCGAAAGCAGTGGGACACGCTGCAAAAGGTCGAACAGTTGCAAAACGAGTTTGGCTACCTCACCCAATCTCGACAAACACGACGCAAGATGATCAAGGCATTGGATGCCTTCGTGTATCGCATTGAAGCCACACACCGCCTGCTCTTTCAAGAAGGCGAAAAACAACAGCTGCTGCGGGCCACGCAGAATGCGTTGCGACCAAGTTCCGTGCCCCTCAAACGAGCGGTGGAAGTGTCAGAGCTTGTCTACAAGCGACCGGTCAGCCCAGGTGAGACAACGATGAAAGAGGCCGAGGAGAAGCGCCTGCAACGTCGTTGGTTCCGTAAGATCTCTTCGTCCATCCGACGGTTTCTAAGACCTGTCGCCCAGCGATTGAAGCCCATGCACGTGGACCAGGATCCAATGCTGGTGATGCGTTTGTACGCGCTTCTTTGGCGGACAGGCGTTCGCAGCCGCAGCATCCGAAAGAAAATGAAAGCGCTGGAACGCAAACTCCTGGTCCAGCCTGAGATGCTCTACCCCACGATCCAGCTGTACATGAGGTACAGGTTGAAAGGCTCAGTGAAGCGGCTCTTTCAACAGCTTCGCAAAGAACACAAAGACCGCTGGGTGTCTCACATCACCACCGCCATCCGACCCAGCATGCAACCCACAGAGCTTTCGTTCTTTCTCAAGCAGCTAACGGCCAACAAAGGGACCCTGTTTCGACAGGCCAAAGCGGTGAGCGCCCTGGTCAACAAGATCTGCCAGTACAAGCGCTCTTGCGAAGCGGCCAGCAAGCTCATTGAAACGCTCTCGCTGCTCCCACAAACGCCCATCGACACGACGATTGCGATGTTGCGACAGCTTCAACGTCACGGCCTCTTCTCAGGCAGTCACAAGCGCGACTGGCTGAGCCAAGTGATCGATGTGAACAAGAATGACATCGAAGCCTTGAACCAGCTCACCGAAGCCGACGACCTGTTTCGGTATCCCAGTGACGCTCGCAAGCTCCACCAGGCGTTGATGATCTTTGCGCTGGAGCGGCGCCTTGCAGCCCCGGCCAACCTGTACATTTGGAGCCGGATGTTGCAATACCACCTGCGACGTCTCAAGCCTCGTTACTCCTACCAGTTAACAACCATCAAACGACTCGACAAAGCCGCGGCCAAGTTCCCATCCCTCTACAGGCTTCTTTTGTCGTTCTACCTGACCAATTACAACTACCGCAAAGAGTTTGGTCCCGCCAAGCTGATGACCCATCTGAAGAAAGGCATCACTCTGGACGACCTGCCCTATGTGAAGAAGGTCTTTTACCGGCTGTCCAAGACCAAAAGGGAGGCGTTGTTCTCCTCGATCTTGAACCGAACCACACGGCCTGAAGTGTTGGGCTGGATGTATACCTTCGCCAAGGAATACAGGTTGAGCAAGTTGACCGTCCAGATACTCAAGCGCTTGCTCAAGCAACACCCTGATGACAAACACCTGATCCAACAGTACGCGCTGGCTCTGGATCGGTCCAAGGACCACGCCAATGAAGCCGAGAAGTACTGGCTCTCCGTCCTCAAAAAGAGTCCGGAGAAGTACACCCCCGCTGCCATTAAGAGCATGGGAGAGAATTGCTGCGCTGACGCCGCAGATCAGCGGCTACTCCGACGACTTCTAACCCTCGCGGCCAACCGTCATCCGCTACCGAAGATCTGGCCTCTGGTCAAGAAGTACACGGCCAAGCTCAAGGGCAAGCAGCAGCGCATGTTGCTCCAATCGTATGCAGCACTGGCCCGCACCACCAAAGGCTACAGGCTCCCTCTCGCCCAACTGGCGAAGACCCACAAGCACTTTGACGTCGTGACCCAAGTGTATGAGGTGCTGGTAAAAGAACCGAAAACGAAAGCGAAGTGGCACCTCACATTGGCGCAGGCTCTGGATCAGCAAGGACACTCTTGGAAGGCCAACGCCGAATGGAAGCGCTACATCAAGAAGGCTCGTCTCTCCAAGCCAGCCCAATATTTCCGCAAGCAAGCAGTCAAATGGAAGCGACAAAACCCCAAGATGGCTCGCCTGGCTTACTACCGGGCCTGGATGTTTGGACCCCAAGACGACCCCCCCACCTACGAAGACGTGAAGCTTCTTCAAAAGCAAGGAAAACACCTGGAGGCCTGGGCGGCTTGGTTGTTCGCTCAGAAAGCCAAAGGCAAGCGGTGCCTGGAAAGCGCCCGCACGTTGCCTCCAGTCTCGCTCCAGGTTGCCAAGCAACTCTGGTCCCTCAACGCTCCTTACGAAGGGCCTTTGGGAGTCTATTCTCGCTGTAATTGGTTTCTGCCCAAGGCAGTACAAGCCAAGCTGGTTGGAAACCTTGTTAGCTACATGAGGAAGCATCCTCTGGCCAAGATCAGACTGGTCGGCGTCAGCGACCCCTCCATCGAACCCGATGTCTCTTTCCTTGCCGACCAACGGGTGGAGTCCATCGCCCGGTTGTTGCGAAGCCAGGGAATCAGCGACACTCGCATCACAACAGCCACGCTTCCAGCGGCTCGCTTCTGTGACAAGTCAACAGCGTCTTCGGTATCTGGCAAGGATGAAAAAGATGAACTCGTCAAACTGCTCGCGATGAGGGCTCTCTCCAACGCGAAACGAGAAGCAGAGAACTCTGCCATCTGGTGCCAGTCCATGCGTCGCCACATCGGCATCTACGCGTCCAATGACCCAAAGCCAGACACTCGCACCATTCTCCAAGGTGACGCCGATCAAGACGGCGTCCCCAACGCTCAAGACCCCTGTCCGCTCAAGGCGGGCCGAGGCTACAGCAACTTCAGGCGGAGGTATCGGAGAAGCCGTCGTTACCGTCGCTACGGAAGATACCGTCGCTACCGTCGGCATTCGAGCGTGCCAGGATGTCCTCGTTACGGCCAACGGCTCCGTCTGGTGCAGATCAAGAACAACATCCTAAAGTTAAACATGCAGCTCTCGTTCTACCGGAACTCCCCATCGATTCGATACACTGGGAACAAGACCTTGAAGGAAGTCGCAGCCCTGCTTCGGCTGGCACCCCAATTGGGAGCCTTGGAGATCGTGATGCGTCCAAGCTTCGTCCCCAGCTACGACAAACGAAGGTACCGCTTCCGGTATCGCCGTCGCTATCGTCGAAGAACAAGGACCGCTCGCAGCAATCCCTATCTGGCAAGACGCAGAGCCCGTAAGGTTCGACGTTATCTGCGACAACAAGGAATCCCGTCCAACCGAATCAAGATCCGCATCCTCAGTGTAAGCTCACCTGGCGACCCCAAACTCCCCAAGCAGTATCTGACTCTCCGCTTTCTCCCCAACGCAGGATAAGCCGGCGCTCCCTTGACAATCGGTCGATGACCTTCTATTCAATCCATGCTTTGAAGAGATCGAAGACTTAGCAGCGACCGACCCAAGAGGAGTCCTGGATGACAACCAAGAACCCAGCCTTAAACTATGCAGATCTTTGGCGTCCCCAAGCCCCGGCACAATCCTGGGCGTACTCCCTGGCCCTGGTTGTTGGGGGGAGTCTGTTTATCGCCCTCGCCGCTCAGATCGCGATTCCCCTGCCCTTTACTCCTGTCCCTGTCACAGGCCAATCCCTTGCCGTCCTTCTGCTTGGGGTCTTGCTGGGTAGCCGAAAAGGTGCAGCGAGCGTGTTGTTGTACCTGGGAGAAGGCGCGATGGGTCTCCCCTTCTTTGCCAAAGGCGCAGCAGGCCTTGCCATCCTTCGTGGAGCCACTGCAGGCTACCTGCTCGGGTTTGTTGTTGCGGCTTTCGTTGTCGGCTGGCTAGCCGAGCGAGGCTGGGACCGAGATCTTTGGCGCTCTGGAGCAGCGATGATGGTAGGTAATGCTATCATCTTTGCTTGTGGACTGACCTGGCTGAGCTACTTGGTGGGCTTCTCCAAAGCTCTCACGCTGGGATTCTATCCCTTTGTTCCCGGTATGCTTGTGAAGTTGGTTTTGGCCAGCGCGCTGTTGCCCATCGGTTGGAACTTCATCAAGTACAAGAAATAAACCCCTCCCCTGCCACCTCCTCATTTTTCTTTCTTGCCCCACACCTGTCTTCTCTTTAGTGTACAGAAACAACGTCCACCACGAAGGTAATTTGGACGACAAGTAACGTATACAAAGAATGAGACAAACTACCATGACAGAAACGCCCGTCGCGTCTTCTTCCACATCGACTCTTCCCGATCGCTTTCTTGACCGAGGGTTCCTCCGCAAACGTGGTGGCCAAGTCTTGTTTGGCACGATGCTCCAAGGTATTCTCAAGTCGCTGGTGCAAATCGCGATGCGGCTGGTTGTGTTTGGCGCGCTTTGCTGGCTGGGCTGGAGCGCTGTCAGTCTGGAACTCAGCAAACCCCGAGAGGGCTTTGCGTTTCTCTTGCCCGTCTTGGTCTTTTCGTTCCCCATTCTGGCGCTGACGTCACGACGTAGCTGGTTCAGCATGATCGCCAACATAGGCTTTGGCCTGGCACTTGTTGGGACCTTTTTCTGGCTTACCACTCGCTCTGCGCTCACCTGGAAAACATTCCCGTGGCAGTGGCCTGTCGGCCTTCTCCTTCTGGTACTCCTTCTTGTCTTTCTGGTGTGGCGGCTGCTCAAGCACAACGCCGTCCAGTCGTCTCTGTTTGTCTTCTTTTGGTTGATGGCGCTCATAACCAACGCCAGCGCGTTGGGCTATCTGGTGTTCCGAATTTCCCGCCCTGGCCAGCTCACAGTCTCCTCCAACGCCCTTGCCATCACCGGCGCTTTGTTTGTTTTCTTTGTCTTGCTGGCTGGACTCCGTGTGCTTTGGATGGACGCTGCTCGTGAAAGCCGCACCAAACGCATCGACAAAGAGCCCCGCAGCAATGCGATTCTGCTGCTGGAGTGGCTCCTTCCACACACAAGTCTGCTTTTGATCATTGCACCTTGTCTTTTGTTTTCGGAAGCCCTCCTCCTCCACACGATGTTTGAAGCCATCAAGGTTCGCCCCAAAATCGAGCTGATGAAGGAGAAGCAAAAACAAGTCCTTCAATGGCAAGAACAGTTCAAAAACAAAGCCAGCCTAACCAAGCTCCAACAAACCAACCTGAACACTCAGGTCGACAAGACCCAGTTGGAGATCAAAGCGCTGGAACAAACCATCGGCCACGCCAAAAAGATGAAGCTCACGAACTGGATGGGTGTGGTCATTGATCCGCAAGGGTTTCCCAAAATAGACGGCAAAGAGGTGGAAGCACCAAGCTGGTTCCTCTGGCTGGCTGGAATCATTGGAGCGCTCTTGATCGCGGCAATCTTGAGGCAACAATTTGTGATCTGGCAGGGTTTCAGTTCGGCATACCAAAAGCTCCTTGCCTTGGAGATCCAGGAATACTCCCCCTTCCCGAACGACGCCAAAGAGCTATCCAGTCAACGCTCCGAAGCCTTGGAGGACTTCCGCGCCATGCTCAACGGCTATGGTAGCTTCTGGTGCCGAATTGTTCTCTCGTTTGCGACCGCACCGACCCACTCGGCTCGAAGTTGGATCCTGGATCCAGGTCACGGTGTTCAAAGCACCTTCCGGCTGATCACAGAGAAAGGTGCACAGCGCGGACATTGGGCGATGTGGGGTGTGTCAGGGCTTCTTGGCATCGTGATGTTCTTTTCATCACCCACACCCATCCGTTGGGTTCCTATTCTTACGAGCTTGTGGCCGTCACTGCTGTTGGGAGGCGTGTTGCTAGGATGGAGGGTTCTTCGTCGCTCCAGCACAGCCCAGATCCTTCCCTCATGGACCTGGTTCCTGGTCCCCTTGCACTTTGGACTTTCGGTCGCGGTGTTCTTCCTTGAAACCAACCTCAGCAACCCCGGTGAGCAGTGGGTAGTGACTGTCCTGCAATACTCTTCCGTGCTGTCTGCCTTTGGGTTTGTCCTGGCATATTTTGTAGTAGGTTCACGCTGGCAAAGCGCCACAACCCTCGAAGTATCGAGCGAATCTCACTTGGATCTACGAGCAGAAACCCGCCGTCGCATCCTCCGACTGTTTGCCAAGCTTGAGCGTCGAGAGTGGACATTGGAAGCCTTTGTGTATCGCATCCACCCGGTCCGCAGCGGCTTTGTGTGCATGTTGATGATTCTCCCTTCGTTTGTTCTGGAGATCATCACCACGTTGTCCATCTGGCTCCGCGCCTTCCTCCGCTTTTCACGACGCATTCGTGTGCTGTGGCCGACCCTTTGCTGGCTCGCTGGTCTTGGGCTTCTCAGCATGACCACGCTCCCACAAGCGACAGGCCGCGCCACCTTGTTTGCCTCTCTGCTGTTTGCCTGGCCGTCGCTCTGGTGCCTAACCTTGTACCTGTTCTTCCGAAGACGTCGCTCACTCCGACGCACCTTCCCGGATGACAACCTGCAGCCTCCCACATCCTGGACCAAACGTTGGATACTCTCTCTCCTGCTTCTCCCCTTGGCAGCCTGGTTGTTGGGTGCCTGGTCCTTCGTCGTCGGTCTTGCGGTTAGCTTGCTTGCGGTGGGTAGCAGCCTCCCGTTGTTGTTTGATTGGTCTGTACCACCCACGTTCGCCAAGCAAGATGAAGCAGCCCTCTCGACCAACGAAGAGGCCGAGGCTTCCGAATCCTCAGAAGAAGAAACCCCTGCGCCCGTACCAACAGGATGGTTTTACCGTTTGGCCCAAAAATGGGAAGAGCTGGTGAATGTGGGTCCCGATGACGACATCTACCGGCTGGCCTTCCGATTTGGAGGCTCCGACCGAACCAGCCGTCAGCTGCTGTTGGACTCTTTACAAGAAAGCCTCACACAATCCCAACAAGCCCTTTGCAACGGAAACTGGTTCCGGGAAGAAGAACGTGAGCTCAACCGTGTGTATTACGAATGGCTCGTCGCAGGGGGCTCGATGCGAACAGCCCCTGAAGAGTTGGCCTCCTTCTGGATCTTGGGATTGGACTTGCTAGGTTCTATGCTTGTGGACCTTCACCATCCCACCCGCCGAGGGATTCTTTACGAGACATGGTCGTCCAACTACGAACTGACTCGGTCCCCCACCTCGGAACAAACCTGGCTCGCGACAGAAGCCTTGCGTGAGGACGTTTGGAAAGCCCTGCTCACGTTGCTCAACGCGCCACGCCCTGCCTTGGATGTTCTCTCGGAAGACGCCCGCGCAACACTGTTTGATGTGCTGCGTGACCTGGAAACGTTCCTCGTGACAAGTTTCCAAGAATTCGAAGACAAAAAAGAGGACGCTCCCAAACCGTCATGGTGCGACCATCGCCCCGATCCTCAGCGGGTGTTGCAGGCTCTCTTTGCGCTTGGAGACTACCAAGACAGCCTCCCTCTCTCCGAAGGTTCCCCCAAAAAGCAGCCCGGCATCCGGCTTCTTTTGGAACAACTGCAAAAGACATCCCAATCCTCAACCTTTGGGCAACTGCAACCTTCAGGACAAAGTTTGCGGTTTTTGCGCACCAACGCATCGGTCGCAACACCACCAAGGACTCACCTTGCGCTGGAATGGGCGGAGGAAAGCCTCCAATCTGCCACAGCCGAGAGACCTCTGACCGAAGAACAGCGTCAGGCTCTTGATGTGATGATTGAATGCACGTTTCCAACGCCCCTCGCAGAGGCCTGGCACCACTACGAAGAAGCTCTCGAACGATTCCAAAAGCCGAACCCGAATGACTCTCCCCAACACTCCATTTGGCATATCGAAAGACTTCGTCAAGAAGGACTGCGCAAGAAGCCCTTGGTACCGATTCAAACCATCACCACCTATGACGCTGAGCGCGAGTTCTGGGTGCATCTCAAACAGGTACATCAAGACACAGTCGAGTTTTTGGTTGCTCTCCTCAAAGAAACAGAGCCTCTGCCTGACAACTCAGTTGCCACAGATTCTTCTCTGTACCACGAACAATCCATGGCCTATCTGGAGCAGGTTGAGGTTCATGCCCACACAACCAAGCAGCCGCTCCAACCGGCACAGCAGCAGCTTCTCGCAACAGCGCGGGCTTTTCTCTCCCCGGAATGGGTCGAACGTCTTCATCAATGGGACATAGACCCCAGCTGCTCTGTCGAAGAGTTGGCATCCAGCACGGAGCGGTTCTTCCTGTTTGCCTACCAAAACGGTCTCCACACCCTGGTTCCAGTGTGGCAATCCCCGCTTCCAGCCAACTACCTGGAATCCACGTCCTGGTACACAGGCTTTCTGGAAGACATGCCTGAAAACCTGGTGCTGTACGGACATCTGCGAGGACAGACTCCTGACTGGTTCGTCGCCCCTGCCGAAGAGAATCTCGAATTCGACTCGTTCTCTGTTGTACCCGTAACAGGAGAAAGATACCTTCGTTGGCAATCCAACCCGTACCCCATTGCCTTGGACAATGCGACCTACGAGAACTTCCTCAACCAGCTCCACGCGCTGTCGTTTTCCTCCACCTTGGTTCTGGACCTGGATGGCGTGGAGCTCGACAAAGTCCGACACCTCGCCCAAGAGTTTACGTTGCTTCCGTGGCAAGGCGCAGGCGTTCAACTTGCTGAAGTTGTGGGCCAGTTTCAACAGATATGGGGACGGCTTGAGCTGCTGAACAACACACGAAACAAGCCCGAGCAACGCTCCACCATCCTCGCCGAGGAAGTCAGCGACTTTGAAGAGCAGCTAGCCTCGTTGTTCTCTATGTTGGTAGAACGTGAAACCACTCGTGAACTGCGTCAACGTGAAGTGATGGAAGCCAACCTTGTTCCAGGTGCAAGTTGGAACACCCAACTCAACTACAGAGTCCAGACCGAAGTGGGTTAGCGAAGGTAGGTTGGATTGTCCCCAAACATCCGCTCCAAAGCTTCAATCAGTTCTTCGGTAGGATGGATGTTCCACTCCTGTGGTAGCCGCATGACTGTCTCGGAGCGATCGGGAATGGTGATGTGCAAGAAGGTTGTGCAGTGACCTTGATGCTGTTTGAGTAGATCCATCATCTTCTCAAGCTTGCCGTTACCCAAGTCAGGCGTTTGAAGCTTGACATGAATCTCGCGAGACCGCTCTGCCCGAACCTCTGCAAGGGACGCCACCTCTTTGGCCAGCAGCTTGATGGACCGATCCCCAACTTCAAGGTCCCCCTTGATCAAAAGGGGCTGCTCGGCTTCAAGGAACGGAGCAGCCTGACGGAACGCCTCGGGGAACAAGCTGACTTCTATCGAGCCTGTCAGGTCTTCCACAACAACGAAGGCCATACGGTCTCCTCGTTTGGTGGTCATATCCTTTCGACTTGTAACAATCCCAGCCAAAGACACAACCCCACCGGACTTTCGCTCTTGGAGGTCAGCGATGTTGGCAGAGACGAAGTTGTCGAGGTCGTTGCGGTAACGATTCAGCGGATGACCTGAGATATAAAAGCCCAGCACATCCTTCTCAAACGACAGCAAGACCTTGTCGATCCATTCGGATATTTCTGCGATGTCGTAAGAAAGATCCGTCCCGCCACCTCCACCGCCACCACCAAAGAGAGAGATCTGCGCGCTGGCTTTTTCACGCTGGACGACTTGGCCGTACTGCATCGCACCTTCGATGACATCAAACAGAGAGCGTCGGTTCGTTCCGAGAGAGTCAAAGGCCCCGCACTTGATCAACGATTCCACAACACGCCGGTTGACCTTCTTGTAATCAATGCGCTCACAGAAATCGACGAACGACTGGTAAGGACCGTTCTCTTTGCGCTCCTCGATGATCGAGTCAATGGCTCCCTCGCCGACATTCTTCACACCGGCCAAACCAAAGCGAATGTTACCGTCCACAACAGCGAAGGTTTTGTACGACTCGTTCACGTCGGGCGGAAGGACCAAAATGTCGGCTTTGGCACAGTCATTGAGATAAATCAGCATCTTCTCGGAGTTACCGGAGTCAGCTGTAAACAACGCCGCCATATACTCACAGCGGTAGTAGGCTTTGAGATACGCCGTTTGGTACGCGACAAAGCCGTAGGCAGCACTGTGTGAGTTGTGAACGATGAGACCGTTGGCCACAAAGTTGTGGTCTTCTTCCACGGTCAGGTCAAACGTTTGTTGCACCCCACGAGGTTCAATGGAAGTAATGGTATCCCAGTACACATCGGATGTTGCGAGGTTCATCAAACGCTGCGACGCGAAGAACCTTGCAAGCGTTGCAATGGTTCCTCGACGGAATCCACGCTTGTGAGGATTCCCTTTTCCGTACATCTCCTTGGTGGACACGCCGGATTGGCTCTCCAGTTCACGCCATGTCAACCCAGCGGCTTCTCTCTCCTCGTTGACCCATCCGCGAACATCGGCCGGAACCGTATCTTTGCTTGTTTGGCCAGAGGTGACTTGCGCGAGGCGTTCCACAAGCTGGTCAACCTGCTCTTCTCGTCCTACACAATGAGGCGCGATCAGCTCGGAGAACGTTTCGCGGGTTCCATCCCCGATCAAGAACACACAAAAGCCTGGGCGCTTTTGCCCCCGATAATCGAAGGACTTGGATTGAATCCGGCTAGGCATCCCCAAGCGAAGCAAGAGACATTGAACATCTCGGGCGAAAGCTTCCGAAGATGTCGCATAAAACGGCGGAATCGACTTCTGCTTCCCAGAAATGTACCCATCACCAGACCACAACCGTCCAAGGAACAGCGCAAGATCTTCATCACACAGCGCGAACACTTCGGCAGGCACTTGTTTTTCGGTAGCCTTCTTACCGAGCAGACCGAGCTGTTTGGCCCAGAGGAAGGCACCGGAGCGGACGGGTTCCTCCGCTGTTTGAAGCGCTGTGTTCCCGACAGTCGTTCGGTAAGCATGAGCCGCTCCACCCACACGTCCAGTCGTCGCACATACTTCCATACGCTCATCTTCGCGAACATAGATACGTGCAACGGTGTCAGGGAAAGCCTGGATAGCTTGGGCAAAGTCATCGATGTAGGTCGGAGAGTTGCTGTAGCAATACAAAGCAGAAGGATGACAGGTGTTTCCTTCCGACAACAAGCCTGCAAGAGTCACAAGCTCATGCTTGGGCCAGGAACGTTCGGTGTCTACGGATAGCTTGCGAGGTGCAGCGATACGATCACCGGGCTTAAGCTTCTCCAGAAGGGTCCATCCATCCAATGTTCGGAAAGGATGGTTTCCTGTTGCCGTGATGGTTTTGCCCAGAGCCGTCTGTACTTCAAAGACAGCTTTGTGTCCGTTGTCGATGACATCGGTCACACGGCGAGGTACCAACTTCATGTCATCGTTGAGCGCATGAATCACAAACGGACGTTGTTCATCGTACAACGACTGGAGGGTTGTCATCTCTCCAGTGGAAGCGTCCATCACTTCGGTGCTACCGACCAAACATTTGTTGAACCCGTACTTGGCGAACTGTTCGAGAGTGTCGAAGAGTTCTTCAGCTTTGCCAACATCAAAGCTGTTCTTTTCAGCACCTTCGAGGAAGCGCTTTCGCTGCTTGATCATCTCCTCGACTTTTTTCTTACCCATCGCTCGACGAAGCATATCCGCTTCCCCGAGGGAGTAACTCGCGATTTCGTTGGCAATCTGCATAACCTGTTCCTGGTAGATGCAAACCCCGTACGTCGCTTTGAGGATAGGCTCAAGCTCCGCGAAGATGTATTCGATCTTCTCTCGTCCGTGCTTTCGATCGATGAAGCTATCGACAACGCCCCCCTGCAAAGGACCTGGACGATACAGCGCCACCAACGCGATAACGTCATCAAATACGGAGGGTTTGAGCTTCTTCATAACCTCCCGCATACCCGAGGATTCCAACTGGAACACCCCGACCGTATCCCCTGCGCATAGCAGCTCAAAGGCTTGGGGAGCGTCGAGAGGCACACGGTCGATATCAACCTTCTCCCCTCGTGTTTTCTCAATAATCCGGAGACAGTTCGCAATCAGGGTTAAGTTCTTGAGACCCAAAAAGTCGAACTTGATCAGACCGATGGCTTCGACCCCGTTCATATCGAACTGGGTCACAACTTCGCCCTTGGCCCCCTTGTAAAGTGGCAAGTGGTGCTCAAGCGAGCGGCCGTCTGAGATCACAACCCCTGCAGCGTGGATGGAGGAGTGACGGTTCAGACCTTCCAAACGTTGGCCAATGTCGATGACTTTGGCGACCTTGGGGTCGCTCTCCATCATCTTGCCCAAACGAGGCTCTTGTTGGAGGGCATCAGCCAGCGTGATATCAAGAACGGCTGGGATCAGCTTCGCAATCTTGTCGACTTCCCCAAACGACATCCCGTACGCACGACCCACGTCACGAATGACCGCCTTGGCCTTCAACTTTCCAAAGGTGATGATCTGGGCCACAGATGGACCATCTTCGACTGCATACTTCTGGCGGACGTACTCAATCACCTCTTCACGCCGGGCTTCGCAGAAGTCGACGTCGATATCAGGCATCGACACACGTTCAGGGTTGAGGAATCGTTCGAACAGAAGGTCGTGCTTGATCGGGTCGATGTCGGTGATTCGCATCGCAAACGCAACCAAACTTCCTGCCGCGGAGCCACGCCCAGGACCCACGGGGATGCCGTTGTCTTTGGCCCAGTTGATGAAGTCCGCCACGATCAAGAAGTAATCGCTGAAGCCCATCGATTCGATGATTTCCAGCTCGTACTTGAGGCGCTCGGCGTATTCTTTTTGGAGCGCTTCGTGTGTGTCTTCGGGATTCTCTTCGTAGACAATCTCCAGACGCTTGTTCATCCCCTCTTCCGACAACTGGACCAGGTATTGTTTGTTGTCGAGGCTCTTGTCGGGAAGATCAATGACGGGAAAGAAGTGCTGGCCGAGAGGCAACTCGACGTTGCACATGTCGGCAACTTTCTGGGTGTTATGACATGCCTCTGGGTAGTCCTTGAATTGCTCGAACATCTCGTCCGTGGACTTTAGATAAAACTCGTCTACCTCGTGCTTCAAGCGATTCGGGTCATCCATGCACTTGCGCATCTGGATGGCCATTAATACGTCTTGGGCCTCGGCGTCTTCGCGAGAGATGTAGTGGACGTCGTTGGTTGCCACAACATCAATGCTCAGGTCGTTGGCGATTTCATGCAGGATGGGGTTAATCCGGAGCTGGTCCTCGATCCCATTCATCTGCATCTCGATGAAGTAGCGACCGTCAAAGATCTCCTGAAATTCCTTTGCTGTTTCGCGCGCCTCGTCCAGACGGTTCCGCATACAGTGGGCCGCCAGTTCTCCGGCCAAGCAAGCAGAGAGACCAATCAGACCTTCAGAGTGCTCGCGAAGAATCTCCTTGTCGATGCGTGGGTTGTAGTAGAACCCCTCGAAGTATCCGGCCGAAACAAGCTTGCACAGGTTTTTGTAGCCAATTTCATTTTGCGCCAGAATAACGAAGTGGAACGCACGCTTTCCATCGCGGGTTACAGCGCTTTTGTCCTGACGAGCGCCTGGAGCCATATACACTTCGCAACCCAGAATGGGCTTGATGTCCGCTGCACGTGCTTTTTTGTAGAAGTCGACGGTACCGAACATATTGCCGTGGTCAGTCATCGCAACCGACGTCATCCCCAGTTCTTTGGCCCGGTTGATCACCCCGTACTCTTTCTTGGGGTTGTCGATCCGACCGATCCGCTGCGCACCGTCCAACAAGCTGTAGGTTGTATGCAGGTGCAGGTGTGTAAACTGGCGGATTTTGGGAGCAGACGGCTCTACCAATTCGATCTTCGAGGACATTCTTATCTCCGTAACATGCGGGACTTTCGACCCGCTGAGGTCGCTAACGTATCGGCTCAACAACCTACCACAGAGCGCATGTTCAGGAAAGGGTCAGACCAACTTGACTGTGCTCTGAAACGTGGTACCACATGGCAACACAAGGAAACGAACGAAAACCCTACCCAGCCCCGAAGGACAGCCCAGTGACAAGCCAAACCCAACCCCGCTCCATGCGTTGCTACCAGAACGATTTGTACGCAGTGCTGGGCTTGTGCGTTGGATTGGCAGTGTACCTTTGGGGCGGAGCCACGACCATTCAGCCTGCAGACAGCGCTGAATTCTTAACCGTGGTTGCGACAAAAGGTGTGGCGCATCCTTCCGGTTACCCGCTCTACACCATGCTGGGCATTGGCATCTCTTCGTTACTGCCCGTCTCTATACCCCGCGCGTTGGCTATCTTAGCGGCGTTGATTACCTGGGGAACGTTGCTGGGTATCTACTTCTCCCTTCGTCAACTCACCCGCAATCGCCTGACCGCATTCTTTGCGGCCTGCATCGCTGGGACATCGCTGCATATCTGGAAACACGCCACCCACCCCGAGGCGTTTGCGCTGTTGGGCTTCTTTGCAGCCTGGCTTAGCGTCTTTACCGTGTATGCGTTGGACCCCAAACGAACCCACCGGCAACAGCAACTCGCCTGGTACGGTTACGCTTTGTTTGTTGGGTTGTCATCCTCTCACCACCACTCCATTGTGTTGACTGCACCTTTGGGCGTGTTGCTCCTCTATCGTTTGTTCTTGTCACCCAGAACCAAGCTTACCAACACTGCAGGGCCGATGCTTGTCGGTGTGTTTCTCTTCCTAATGGGCTTGACTCCCTACTTGTATCTGCTTGCCGCAGGACAAACCAACAAAATGGGGTCGTGGGGAAGCATCTCCACAATGGGAGACCTTTGGAACCACTTCCTTCGCAAAGAATTTGGGACCTTCCAAAGCGGTCTTTACGCTTCAGGTCGTCCTTGGTGGTTTCATTCGGTTGCCTACCTCAAGCGACTCTTTGCCTGGAAAGGCTCGTTCCCCTACGGACTTTGCGTTGCACCCTTGCTAGGGATGCTCTTGTTTGCGCTGCGTCGTTGGCCCAAGCCGTTGGGTGAGGGTGCAACACCAGAAGCTCATGACGAGAGACGCTGGAGACGTGAGATTGTTGGAGCGTGGTTGTTGTGCTGGATCTGCGCAGGCCTGTTGTTTCCGACCCAACTGATGATGGGCAAAGAACACCTCGATCAGTACGTAGCAGCGAGATTTTTCCTGCTTCCCGATGTGTTTGTGGGGCTCCTCGCAGGTGTGGGACTCGCGATCCTGTATGACCGCGCTCAGCACCTCCAGACGAGATACAACGAGGCACAAGAACAGTCCACGACGACGCGACGTTTTCTGGTGCCACTGCTGAACATTACGGTGGTGTACCTGCTGGTGATGGCCGCAGTGAAACAATATCCTGAAGGCTCATCCCACCACCGCAACTGGATTGAGAGCTACGCCAGAGACATCCTGCGCGAAGCACCCAAAGGTGCTCTGGTGATGGAAGCCAACGACGAAGCAACCTGCTTTGGCGTACGTTACCTACAGACGGTTCTGAAGATCCGGCAGGATGTTCGGATGGTTTGCATCCCTTTGCTTGCACGAAAGTGGTACGTCGACCAGCTCAAGGCAGCCTGGCCTGAGTTCTCCTACAGGTGGCATCCAAAGAACATCTCCTCGGTTGCGATCTTGCGCCATTACTACAAGCTGGGTCGTCCAGTCCATGCCACTGAGTTGTACAATCGCTCGATGCGTTCGTCGTTTTTGTGGCTGCCTTACGGTGTAACCTGGCAGGCTTGGCCTCACCCCAAGAAGACTCCTCCGCCTCCCCCACAAATAGAGAAACGCTTGCTCACCAACTACCGAAAGTTGTCCAAGCAAAGACCGCTCCCCCATCGCACCAAAGACCCATGGCCCACCCTTGTGGTTCGACGTTACGCGAACCCGTGGTTTGCTCTTGCCATTGTCTATCGCAAGATGAGAAAACCCAGAGCCGTGCGTCGCTGCCGCCGACGCGCCCGCTTGTACGTGCCTTAGGAACTTGGATTAGCGATTGCCAGGAGCGAAGTCTTCCCAAAGACGCTCGAACTCGTCCTGAAACGCCCGAACCATGCCGGGCTGCTCCAAGATCATCAAGTTCTCTTGGTTCCGCGTGCTTGCGCTTCGGGTCCAGTTGAAGCTTCCGTTCAAGAGCAGCTGTCCATCCAGGATAGCAAACTTGTGGTGCATGTGGTCGGGGCTGTCGTCAAAGCGGACTGGGACACCCTCTCGTGCCAGCTCAATCACATCAGAGCCACGATCGAGAGCCTTGTCGTCATCCGACAAAATGCGGACCTTCACACCAGCGTTGTGTTTGTCCAAAATCACCCGAGAGATTCGATTGTCGGTGATGGTGAACACGCAGATATCGAGGGACTTCTTCGCTTTCCGAAGCACCGCGAGCAACCGGTCCAACGAGTCATCGCTAGGAAAGAACAACGCCTCTTCGTGAAAATCTTGGGGAGCAAAGGTATGGTCGAGAGCTTTGTGGATATCTTCGGTCCACTCCAAAACCTCACGGTCGCGAGGGTCTTTCATTCGTTCTGCGACCAACTCGTATACTTTGCGCCGCAACAAGTCGCGCTCTCTCTTGGAGAGGGAACTTTCCGACAACATGTCACGAAACACCGCAGATTCCCCTCGGGAGAGTTTGTTGTCGTCGAGGCTTTGCTCCAAAAACTTAAACAGTTGGTCTAACATGGTTTCCTTTCCATGAATGGGAAACGTGAGTGAAATGGACAAGGGGAAGGAAAAGGCCAGAAGCAGAGCCCCAGCCTACTGTATCGGCTGATTCCAATGAGCCCAAAAGTAGAAGGCAAGAATCACAATGGCACCCAACCCCACCACCAAGAGGCCAAACAACCAACGACGGGTTTTGGAGGGGCTTTTTCTGCCAACGCTTTGCTCGGTCGTTTTGTCACCATGAAGCTCCCACACATTGTAACCCGGCGACGTGGGAGCAGAGTCCAACGCAGGCATGTGAGGTTGCAGAGGTACCGCAGGACCGGAGTCGCTTGGGCCCTGTGGATGGGGCATCACAGGAACCTGCCCATGGCCTGACGCATCAGGCAAAGAACTAGGCACCGCAAAGGGATTGGGCGGGCCCGGAGGCTGTGAAGGAACCTGGAACGGGTTGGATGGAGGAGGCCCATTGGATTGCCAGGGTTGCGGAGGCTGCGATGGAACATGCGCCGGAATCGGGGTGTTCACGCCCTGGGCACCACCGAGGGGTGGAAACGGAAGATTGTTAACACTCTCTGCAATGGTTGAGGGGTACGAGTCGCTGATGATCACGGAAGGACCCGAAGATGGTATGTTTTGCTGTGCTTGTCGGGCTTGCTCTTCCTGCTCTCTGCGCAACGCCTTCATCCTTGGACTGTCTGCCAACGCAGGAACGTTCCACAGGTCGGTCGCTTTGACGATGGTCTTGTCGTCAACATCACCGGCGTTATAGGGTTCGAAGCTAGGACCTTGCACAGCGGCATCCAATGCCTCGTACAACTCGCGCGCGTCCTGGTAACGTTCGCCAGGCTTCTTCGCAAGGACCCGACGAATCACGCCTTGGATTCCCTGAGGGATGGTTCGGTTGGGCAACAACTCCAACAAATTGGGAGGGTCATGACGGAGGTGACGTTCCATCACCTCCACAGGCCGCTTGGCGCCCCAGAACGGAGGACGTCCGCTGATCAACTCGAACAGAATGGCCCCTACCGCGTAAATGTCCGCGCGGTAGTCAACAGGAGCGTCCACGATAATCTGCTCGGGTGCCATGTAGTGTGGAGTGCCGACGACCATACCGGCCGCGGTAAGTTTGCGGTCGTCACCGGCCGTAAAGAGAGCGATGCCGAAGTCGTACAATTTGACCAGCCGGCTGGACAGATTGTCCACGGAGTGGTCTTGTCCACCGCGAGAGACCAGCATCATGTTCTCGGGCTTCAGGTCCCGGTGAACCACCCCCGCTCTGTGCATGTAACTGAGGGCGGAGGTCAGCTGGTCAAAGACGTTGTTAATTTCATCAAATTCCAGGAAGCCCCGTTGGCGACGGGCTTCAAACAGGGTCACCCCTTCCAGCCACTCCATCACCATGTAGGGTCCCACGCCGGAGACATAGCCCACATCGATGATGGAGACGATGTTCTCGTGCTCCATGCCGGCGAGCACCTTGGCTTCTCGCTCAAACCGGGCCTGACTCTCGTCGTCGGTGACGAGATTGGGCAGCAAGACCTTGATCGCGACACGTCGGCCCAGATCGGCATGAGCGCCACGGTACACGGTGCCGCTACCACCAGCGCCGATGCGCTGTTCAATCACATACTTCCCCACCACCTTCCCGATCAAAGGATCGGCTTCACCAGCCAAGGACGCACCACATCGACTGCAGTACGTGGCCTGCGGTGGGTTTTCACGAGAACAATTGGGGCAAACTATGCTCTGTCCGTCGGCGGACATGGTATCTCATCCTGTTGTTCGTGTGCACAAGGCGAACCCTCTCTACAACCCAAATCCAAGCAACCCACAACGCATCAAAGGACGTCGCTGAGAATCGCTCCAAGAGCTTGTTCGAAAAGCAAAGTTTTGGAGCACTCATAGCTTTCCAGGGAGGGCGGAATCATAGCAGAGGTACCCTAGCACAACAGCCCCTACAAAGAAAGCGTCCACGAGAACATCGAGAATCGCACAAGTTGAGAGGGCGTTCGTACCACCCCAAGAAAGAAGAAAGGAAAGGGTTGCAATTGGAGCCACTTTCGCTAGAATCCCGCTCGACTGCACACCGGCACCCTCTCTTGTTTCTCCATAAGTAGCGGCAGTGTCTCACATTTTGTGCATCCTCGTACAACCAAGACAAAGAACAGGAGTCGTCGATGACAGTTCGGGTTCGTTTTGCGCCAAGCCCCACCGGCTACCTCCACGTGGGTGGGCTTCGTACCGCGTTATACAACTACTTGTTTGCTCGCAAACACGGCGGTGTTTTCCTTCTTCGCATCGAAGACACCGACCGCAACCGGTACGTGGAAGGAGCGATCGAGAACCTCATCGAAAGTCTCCGATGGTGCGGACTCGACTTCGATGAAGGACCCGGCGCAGAAGGCGACGTTGGACCTTACATCCAAAGTGAACGACTGGAGATGTACCAACGCTTCGCTCAACAGCTTCTCGACAACGATCAAGCCTACTACGCATTCGACACAGCAGAAGAACTCGCTGAGATGCGAACCCGGCAAGAACAAGCCAAGGTCCCCTCTGTTCACTACGAGAGGGACACCATGCGCAACAGCTTGAATCACAGCGCAGAGCAAGTCCAACAGTGGATGGACGAGGGACAGCCTTACGTTGTACGCCTGAAGATTCCCGACCAGGACGTCTTTAAGATGCACGACCTTGTGCGCGGCGATATCGAGTTCAAGCGTGAGCACGTTGACGACCAGATCCTTCTCAAGAGCGATGGTTTTCCGACCTATCACCTCGCCAGCGTTGTCGATGACCACCACATGGGCATCACCCACATCATTCGTGGAGAAGAGTGGCTGTCTAGCGTGCCGCGACACCTCGTGATGTACAACTACTTCGGCTGGGAAGTCCCCAAGATGGTTCACCTCCCGCTCCTGCTCAACAAAGACAAAAGCAAGTTGAGCAAGAGACAAAACGACGTCGCAGTGGAAGACTACCGAACCAAAGGTTATCTACCGGAAGCCCTCGTCAACTTCGTCGCTCTCCTCGGCTGGAACCCTGGAGATAACCGCGAGGAATTCACCATGGACGAATTGGTCGATGCGTTCTCCGTGGAGCGTATCAACAAGTCTGGGGCTGTCTTCGAGTTGGACAAGCTCAAATGGTTCAACAAGCGTAAGGTTCATGAACTGAGCGTGAGCGAACTTACTGCCCAGGCTCGCCCGGCTCTCGAAGAGGCAGGCTTCGACCTCCCCTCTGACGAAACGTTGGAGCGTATTGTTGGCTTGCTTCAAGAGCGATTGACCCTCTCCAATGAGGTCGCAACGCTTGGCTCTTATTTCTTCCAAGATCCAGAAGAGTACGACCCCAAAGCCGTCAAGAAGCGATGGAAGGCCGACTCCTCTGACCTGGCTCGTGAGTTTGCTGACACTCTCGAAGGCCTGGAGTCATTCGACGCTGCAAGCATCGAAGCTGCCCTCAACGCCTTTGCTGAAGAGCGCGAGATGAAAGCAGGCCCCATGTTTGTGGTAGCAAGGCTCTCCGTGAGCGGCATGAGCGGCGGACCCGACCTCTTTCCAATGATGGAAGTGATCGGACAAGAAGCCTGCGCCCGTCGACTCCGCCTCGCCGCCGACCGCCTCCAAAAAGACTAGCCCCCACCCAACAAGGCAACCTCTCCAAGCCGCTCCAACGACCCATTCACAACCCCCACCATCGCCCCTGCCCCCACATGATCAGGGGACGCTTGCGCCTGAAAGACCCTCAAAGAGAGCATAATTCCACTACCAATTAAGTATCACTCTGCATCAAAGTCCTATTCTTTTCGGCACTTGGGATGATCATGGTAGAGACCACACGAGCATGCTGCGGCAAAGATGGCTCACTCTACCAGATCTTGGGTCCTCCTGTCGCAAAGGGACTAGATCCTGCGCAAATGCGTTTTCGGGTAAAACGTCACAAGCCTGTTTTTGAAGGGGTTTTTGATCAACGCATGATCACAAATCTTGACAGACTCTAAAAAAATGGGGATCGCAGGGCAAATTAAGGACAATTGTCCCAAAAAAGGTGCCATGGGGTGCCCTTGAGGTGGCATGTGCGAGTATTGATTTCATAAGAAATAACAAAGCAATAGATAGCGATCCTTGGATCCGATCTTCTTTTAAGTTGACAGGATCGCTGGAAGACTTCAGCATAAGAGGACCAATGGGGAGATCTCCCCCTAGACTTCGTAACAATCGACAAGAGACGAAGCATCCATCTGCGATCTTCACCACGTTGCAGGATCGCAAATCGAGTCTTCGACACACAGGTGAATGGTTTCCCCAACGGATATCCACACCGTCCAGAAAGACTCTTGTGACGCACACCAAGATGCCAGCAACCGTTCGACCTCTTACTTGAAGCGAGACTGCGATACGATGAAAGTCATCCAGGACCACGATCCATACTACGCTATTGATGGTTTTCAGTTGTACCATGGAAACAGCTTGGAGCTACTCTCTCGAATCCCCGAAGAGAGCGTCGATATGATCTTTGCAGACCCTCCGTACGGATTGTCCAATGGGGGCTTCACCTGTCAGGGTGGGCAACGTGTTGCCGTCCACAAAGGTGACTGGGACAAGAGCAAAGGGGTAGAGCAGGACTTTGCCTTCCATCAAAAGTGGATTGCTGCCTGCCACCGAGTGCTTAAACCCGGAGGCACAATCTGGGTATCCGGCTCGTACCACTCTATCTTTGCATGCGGTTACGCCCTTCAAATGGCTGAGTTCAAGCTCCTCAACGATATAGCCTGGTACAAACCCAATGGCGCTCCCAACCTGAGTTGTCGCTACTTTACCGCCAGCCATGAGACCTTGCTGTGGGCCAGAAAAGGCCAAAAGTCTCGTCACACGTTCAACTACGACGAAATGAAACACGGCGAGTGGCACAACAACGACAGGCTAAAAAAACCCAACAAGCAGATGCGTTCGGTGTGGTCGCTGAGCACGGCACGTGGAGAAGAAACGCGCCTTGGCAAGCACCCCACCCAAAAGCCCATGGCGCTGTTGGAACGGATTGTCCTTGCAAGCACAGAGCCCGGCGACCTCGTTCTCGACCCGTTTGCTGGCAGCTCCACGACAGGCATCGCAGCCCTCAAGCACGGCCGTCGGTTTGTGGGGATGGATATCGACGAAGAATACCTGGATCTCTCCCAACGCCGCGCCGACAAGCTCTGGTCTGAGTTGTACAGCGACAAAGAACCTCTGGAAGTCTCCGAGCGTCCTCCCAAAGCTCCCGAAGACATGCAAGAGGAAGTGGTCATGTCACCCAGCGCAAAGAAGGTGATTCGACGTCGCAAAGAGTCCCGGCCAAAGGACACTTCCAAAGCATCACCCCCACGCTCTTCCAACAACACTCGCTCTTCCACGGAACTTTACGCGGTAGACTAAGCCTTCGTTGCCTTACCCAACCGTCCTGACACAGCCCATACCTCTCCTCCCATTCTTTCCTTGGGCACTCCATCCCACATCTTTCCACCCGAAGACTTGACGAATACTTTTTCCTCTCCAATGTGTTAGTATGTTGTGAAAGTGCATACTGAAAGAATGTGAGAGGGACCCTTTACAATGCAACAAACCAAGAGAAACCAACGCAAGCAAGCTGGCGTTTGGACGATTCTGGCTTTCTTGTTGGGCATCGCCCTGATGTTTGCCGGTTGCCCAGGCAGTGAAACTCCCGGAGAACCAAGCGGAACAGAGACCACTTCGGGAACAGAGACCACAGCCAACGCGGAAAAGCCCACAGAAACATCATCCGGACCCGAGCCAGCAGGACCAGAGCCATCAGGCCAAGATGCAGGCCCCGAAAAGCAAGGACCAGAACCTTCAGGCCCAGAGCCCACAGGTCCCGAGCCCCCTCCCAAAGAGAATGACGGCTCCTTTGGCCTCACCAAGCGTGTACCGAACACCACCTGCAAGTTACCGGGCCAACCTGCGAGTTTGGCGTCCATGAAGATCAAGGTCGCGTTCACAAACCTGACCTTTGAACGTCCGGTCTATCTCACCCATGCTCCTGATGGAACCGACCGCATCTTTGTTGTGGAGCAAGCCGGTCTTATCAAGGTGTTCCCGAACAACCCTGCAGCAACGTCGGCCAAGACCTTCTTGGATATCAAGAGCATCACCAGCCGAGGAGGAAACGAAGAGGGCCTCTTGGGGCTCGCGTTTCACCCCCAATACAAAACCAATGGCCTCTTCTACGTTTACTATTCGAGCAGCTCAGGGGGCCGGTCCTCCATTGTGTCGCAGTTTAAGGTGTCGGCCAATGACCCCGACAAGGCAGACCGCAACAGCGAAAAGATACTCATGACAGTTGCCCAGCCCTACTCCAACCACAACGGCGGCATGATCGAGTTTGGACCGGACGGCTATCTCTACATCGCACTGGGTGATGGAGGGTCAGGTGGAGATCCACTCAAACACGGGCAGAACCTTGGCACGCTCTTGGGAACCATCCTGCGCATCGATGTGGATCGTTCAGACGCAGGGAAAGCCTACGCCATCCCATCCGATAACCCATTTGTAAACCAAAACGGTGCCAAACCTGAGATCTATGCGTACGGTCTGCGAAATGTCTGGCGGTTTAGTTTCGACCGCTTGAAAGGAACTCTTTGGGCCGGAGATGTTGGGCAAAACGCCCAGGAAGAGATCGACGTTATCGTCAAAGGCGGAAACTATGGATGGCGAGCCAAAGAAGGTACCAATTGCTATGACCGATCGATATGCAACACCGGTACTTACATCGACCCCATTATCACACACGGGCGCTTGGAGGCGAAATCCATAACAGGAGGCTATGTGTACCGCGGTAGCAAGCTACAAAGTCTCTACGGTGCTTATGTATATGGAGACTTTGTATCCGGTAAGATCTGGGCGTTGCGTTACGACGGTAAACAAGTCACCGAGCAGAAATTTTTAGTCGATACATTTAAGGGAATCTCCTCCTTCGGCGAAGACAAAGACGGTGAGATTTACTTTACGACCTTTGAAACCCGCGATGGACAAGGAAAGATCTACACACTGGAAGCTGCCACAATCAACGGCGGAGATTCATTTCCAACCCGGCTGAGCCAGACGGGCTGCTTTGCCTCCCTCACCCCTCTCCAGCCCGCACCAGGGGTCATCCCTTATGCAGTGAACGTTCCCTTGTGGTCAGATGGGCTAGACAAACAACGCTGGTTCGCCCTCCCTGGCACCAAAACCATCACGTACAAAGCCCAAGATGGTTGGGATTTCCCAGACGACACCGTGACCCTCAAGCATTTCTCCTACCAAGCAACCAAGGGGGATGAAAATAGCCGACGCAACATAGAGACCCGAATCTTTGTGAAACACAATGGTGAGTGGCGTGGGTACTCCTACTTGTGGAACAAAGAGCAAACCGACGCTGTCCTGGTGGATGGCAATGTCGATGTAGAGGTCCGCCAAACCAACGCCCAAAACCCCAACGAAGCTCTCAACTTTACCCATACCATCCCCAACAGGAACGAATGTTTGCAGTGCCACACTGAAGCAGCAGGCAGAGTCCTTGGTTTGGAAACCCTACAGATGAACCGAAACTTCGACTACAACGGACTGCTCGACAACCAACTCCGTGCGATGAACCACATCAAGTTGTTCAGCCCTGCCTTACCAGCGGAACCCTCCAAGCTGCCCTCTCTACAACCCATAGACGACACAACCCTTCCTTTGGACAAAAGAGCCCGCTCGTACTTGCACGCCAACTGCGCCTACTGTCACCGGCCAGGCGTTGCGGGAGTGGCTGATACCAACCTCCTCTACGCAACGTTACTCAAAGACATGAAGTCTTGCGATGTAACTCCACAAAAGGGTGACTTGGGTGTCAGCGGAGCCAAGATACTGGTTCCAACAAAACCCGACTCCTCCACCTTGTTCCTTCGGATGGCCAAACGTGGCAAAGACCAGATGCCCCAGATCGGGACCAAGCAAGTGCACGCCGAAGCCGTCACGCTTCTTCGCCAATGGATCCAAGGCTTAAAATCCTGCACCCCCTAACCTCCCTCCAAGTCCTCTCCTCTTTCACCTTGCATCCAAGATCATGTCTGCCTACCCTTAGTCAGAACGGGAGCATGACAGAAGTGCCCCAACAGGAGTCAGTGATGAGCACAAGCCCCAAATCTACCCCACTCGACAAGCTGATCTACGGCTCGACGACACAGTACGAAGCCAAAACCTCTCAATACGAGGCCAAAACCACACAGTACGAGCAAAAGACAGCTCAGTACGAAGAGAAAACGGCCCAACTCGAGGACGATACGGTTCGCTACGAGCAAGACACGCTTCAATACGAGCAGACCACCTCACAGTACGAGCAACACACAGCACAGCTCGAAGATGATACGGACCGTTACGAGCAGAAAACCAGCCAGTACGAAGCCAAAACCTCTCAATACGAAGCCACAACCACACAGTACGAGCAAAAAACCGCTCAGTATGAGCAGGCGACCACGCAATACGAGCACGGCGCTGGACCCGAAAGCCCCAAGCCCAACAAAGCCTGACCCACCTCGGACTCTCCCCTGCATCGAACAGCACGTTGAATCTTGACCGACAGAACGCGTTCACGCTACGCTCTCCTACAAAAGAAGCCCCACATTGAGACCGACCCGACCTCCCTTCAGGTCCAATAGCAAATGGCCGTTTTTTTAGAGCACATCAGGATGGTGCCAAAAGAAGCGTACCAGAGGGCAACCTTCCTCCTTAGAGAACATGGAGTTGTGGATGAACCGGTGGATCAAGAACTACGGATGGTGGATCGCACTTTTTGTCGCAGTGGGGTTGCAGTTCGCCCCCTCACTCGCCCAAGCCGACTGCATTGAACTCAAAAATGACGAGTTTAATGAGCAACAACAAACGCCCGTGGTAGCAGTGCGTTCGTTTTGTATTTCCGAGCAATTCGGGACCATCTTTAAAGTTCCCCAAGACATGGTCATCCAAAAGATTCGCCTTCTCATTTCAGGCGATGGACAGCGGGTGATGGGTCTGACTCCCCTTAAGATCAGCATCTACAAAGAGAAAGCACCAGACTCAGCGGAACCCGGAGAACAGCTCGTCAAAGAAGCTGAGTATTCCCCTCCCAGCACCATCACACAACCCACTCCCCAATGGCTTGAGATCACCGACTTTAAAATCAGCGTGAAGAAGGACGAGCGGTTCCGCGTCACCTTCGCCCATGCCAACGTAGACTGTGAACTTCGCGCGCCAGAAGGTCAGTCGCTGTGTGCTGAAGTTTGCCAGTGGTGGAGCGCAACGACAGACAACGCCACAGCCAAACCCAAAACCAACATGAGCTACGGTCGCCTGTTCAAGTGCCCCGAAGTCAACACCTTTGCCTGGCGTTTTTGGGACGACACACCTGCCTCCTGCCGTCCCAAAGGAAACTTGATTCTTCGCGCCTATGGGGCAACCCCAACAGGAGAAGACTGCCTTGGAGGTGGCGTAGGACCCGGCGGATGCACGGCTGGCTCCACACAAGCTTGCTCGTGTCCAGGCGGAGCCAGTGGCGTCCAAACCTGCCAGGGCAACGGCACATGGGGAGCTTGTGGAGGTTGCACCGGAGGAAACAACAACAACAACAACACTGGCACGGGCTGCACTCCTGGCAAATCCGAAGCCTGCAAATGTTCGGACGGGTCCGATGGAGCCCAGACCTGTAACGCCCAAGGCAACGGCTACAACGAATGCAAGTGCGAGGGCGGCGCAGCACCTACTGTGTCTCAGGTCACGCCCAACAAAGGCCCCGTCAACCAAAACATCCCCATCACTGTGATCGGCTCCAACTTCGCGGCGGGCGCCAAGGTCATCATCGGCGTGGTCGCAGCCAACAACGTGAATGTCCTTGGACCCACGAGCATCAGCGCCACCGTTCCGGCGGCCATCAAGTCCGGTGTGTACGACGTTATCGTAGAGAACCCCAACGGCCGACAAGGCTTGCTTCGGGACGGCTTTGAGATCGAAGGAGGCTGCGGTTGCACCACCCTTGACGGTTCAGGCAGAGTTCCCCTTTCAAGCAGCTTGTGGCTGCTGTTTCTTGTGTTCCTGTTTGTAAAAAAACGTCGCTATGCGTAAGCTCGCGACCTTCCTGTTCTTCTCCTTCGCTGTGTTCTCCACCGGATGCGGCGCGCCAGATCCAGCGTCCCTCCTGCCCTCCTCTGTGATCTGGGTTGCACCCCAAGACAACCCAGATGAGAAGTCGGTGTTTGCCACCATTCAAGCCGCGGTTCAGGCAGCAAACGGAAGGCTGATCAAGGTAAAGGCGGGCACGTACCAAGAGTCGGTGGAGGTGCCTGCATCGGCGACCGTACGACTGGAAGGCTCCACGGATGGGGTTGTAGCCCTCATTCCCCCCACTGGAAAACCCGCATGGACAGTCGGCGAAAAAGCCGACGTGCGAATCAGCAACGTCCGCATCGAATCAGGCACCAAAGGCTTTGTTGTAAAAAAAGAGAGCCGCCTGCACTTGCAGGACACCTCCATCAGCAACGTCTTGGGTCAGGGCATAACGGCGGAAGGCGCTGATGTGTCCTTGCTCCGGGTCACCTTCAAGAACATCAAAAACCCTGAGCAAGATCAGGTCACAGAGCTTGGACAGGGACAAGCGGTTCGCTTGGAGGGAGGCAGCCTGTTTGTGGACGCCTGCACCTTTGAAGAAACCGGAAATCGAGGCATCCTGGCGCTCCAACAAGGGACACTCACCGTCCAAGACAGCACCTTTGTCGGGCAGAAGGACAAAAGCGTCGCAGCCATCGCATTGCAAGAAGCCCAGGGCACAGTCATACGAGCCAAGATTCGCAACTGGAAAGAAGGCATCTTTATGAAACAGGGTCGGTTGTTAATGGCCGACTCCACCATCGATGACTCTTCCGGCAACGCCATGCTCATCTCGGACAACAGCTGGCTTCAACTTCGCAACACCACCATTCGCAACGCTGCCAAGAGCGGCATCTCTCTCAACAACAGCGGCGGACAGTTGCTCAGCAACACCATCGAGAACGCCGAAGAGTACGGCATATTTGTCTACCAGTTGCTTCCCATTCCACAGGTCTTAATTGAAAAGAACACCATCGCCCAAACCAAGGCTGCAGGGATTCAGGTGTCCAACGCCAACACCATCATCACAGGCAACAAGATCTCTGGAACCAAGGTGGGGACTTCAGGCGAGGACGGTCACGGCATCGCCGCGCTCGACACCGACAACGTCTTGATCCGCAACAACGAAACCAAAGACAACGCAGGCTCTGGCATTTTCCTCCTCCGAAGTTGGGGACGCCTGGAAGGGAACCAGGTCGAGAACAACAAGGAGATCGGGGTCTTTGTCTCAGAAACAAGGACCGGACAAAGCACAGAACTCGTTGAGAACAAGCTCACCAAAAACGTGGTCGCAGGTGTCTTTGTCCTCAAGTCTAAGGTTTACATGCTCCAAAACCAAATCGCAGCCACGGTGTACTCCCCCACAGAACAAGCAGGAACAGGAGTGGTGATCTTCGGCGGCAGCGAGGCCTTCATCAACGGCGACAAGTACGAGAAAAACGAGCAAGACGGAATGCTCATCGCAAACAACTCCAAAGCCAACGTGATGGCAACAACCTTTGCAGGAAACAAGAGATGGGGTATCTTCCTCGACTGCAGTAGCAGCACACTCCAAGGGGAGAAAAATACATTCTCCGGAAACGGTCAGGGAGAGAAAAACACGTGTCGGTGACCCTCCACCCGAAAGAACAGCAACTCCACCTCGATATTGCAGCACAATTGAACCAACCTCAGAGGCAGTCACCCACATGGGAACACGCCTGGGAGAGCGCGACCAGCCTCTTCCTTCTGCGGTTGTATCTCCACAACGAGCATGCGGAAACGCTGCGACTGTTTGAGGCGTTGGAGCCTCACGCCCAAGACCTGGCCCAACGATGCGCCAAGAGTCTCTCGGAGGCCCGGTACAGTGGTCACATCCAAACCACGATCCACTCGCTGCAGCGGCAACTTGAGAAGACCATTGGCAATGTCAATCGGGCCCACCATGAGATCATCGACGACCTTCAGGAGCTGCAAGCCTCTCTCGACGCCTTGCTCTGGATCTCCCACGACAGCCCTCCCCTCGCTGACGCGGAAAACCTTAGCGCAGAAGCCCTCGCGGACCTGTCCTTGTTGGAACGAGAGATCCAGGAAGCCAAAGAGACCCTGGTCGAAAACAGCAAGAAGTCCAAGATCACGACAGAAGCTCGCGTAGAGAACCAACAGCTTCGAGCCCAAACAGAGAAGCTACGTCAAGAATGCGCCAACCTCTACGGCACAGTCTTAACCCAAGAGATGGACGACTTCTTGGAGCGGACCCAAGATGGACCTCCACCCGAGCCAACGCTTCGAGACGTCAAAGAGACCTGGCTTCAACTGCAACGCGCGGAGGAGCTTCAACTCGCCTACCAAAAGGAAAAGTACAAGCGCAACACGTATGTATCGGACCACCTGCAACAGTGCGTCAAACAAGTGGACGATCGACGTGAGTTTCTGCAGCAGAAGCTGGTACACCTGAACCACGCGCTGCCTGAGTTGCTGCTGAGAGAGTTTTGGGGCCAGCCCACTCGGTTCCTGCTCGATGACATCGACGACCAGATGGCCACCCTCGACGACCAAGCCATTCCCCTCGCGCTGCGGCACATTGAACAGATGGAAGCCCAGGTCGTTTGGCTCACAGAGCTCCTGGAACCTATCCGCAATGGAGCTCCTTCCCCCAACGAAGAAACCGAGCAAAACTTCCAGATTGCCTTGCGTCAGCTCAAACGGATTCGCTACAGGCTGCGCGTGGAACGACAAGAACGTGGCCTTCAATACAGCATGGAGACGAAGTTCGGACGCAAGACAGTCGCTCGCATGGAGACGACGGTTATCGTTCTGATCTTCCTGGTTTTGTTGTTCCTGGTAGCGGAGGCCAGCTTCTCTCTGTCTGCAGAAACCCTCCATCTGATGATGTGGGCCGACACGCTGATTTGCGGTTTCTTCCTGGCTGAATTCTTCACCAAGCTGGTTTTGGTGGAAGAACGTTGGCTGTATTTTCGACGACACTTCTTTGTCGACTTTTTGCCTGCCATACCCTTCGGTTTTATCTTATGGTTTTGGCAGACGCAATCCGCAGTAAAGCACCTGACAGCAGGTCGTGCGATACGTCTAGTCAGGCTCACGCGGTTGTCTCGTTACATCAAAGTGCTGCGGCCAGCGATCCGGATTTTCCGGTTGTTCTCGTTCCTGGTTCGAGCCATTGGAAGTCTGCTGCGCAAGTACGAAGGGTTGTTCAACCGAAACATCATCATCTTCCCCAGTCCAGAAGAGAGCTTTGTACCTCAGAACCAGCGGCTGCAGCTAGAGATCCAGCAGTTGCGGGAGCGCTGCCGTCGTCGAACAAGGATGCACATGGGCCTCTTGCCCTTGGGTGAAAAGCTCGACGTGGCCGAAGAACGTCTTGCTCATTTGCGAGACCAAATGCAGCGATACCCCTCCCACCAACCCTTCTCCCGAATCAAAACTGGTGGAGCCGAGGTGGTGTATCTTCCGAAGCTGATCAACCGGATGATTCACATCGACGCGATTGAGGTGGAGGAAGTACTGGGCCGTAACATGGTCCAACAAGCGTACCGAATCTTCCGGTACATGTCTCTTCCTGTCGTTCGGGCGCTACCGGGGATGCGAGGCGTAGCCAAAGCCTACCAGACCTACGATCCGGCTGGCATGTTGGCCTGGTTGATTCGTAGCTGGGGCCGCTTTCTTCAACGTATCCAGGCCACCATCGACTGGTTTGGCGACTTCCACGGCATTGTCACTGGCCCCAAAGTCCTGGATCGCATTGGAAACACTCTGGTCAGCGCGACCCTTCGACCTGCCCGTCGGTTGTTGTTGTTTGGGTTCTTCTTCTTGTTCCTTTCGGGCCTGATTTATGCGTTTGACCACCACACCCTCAAAGGCGCTGCGGCGTTCTTTGCCAAGTTCTTGGGGACGCCCATTATTGTGCTGGGTAGCATCAGCTTAATCCCGCTGGTGTTGGGCTTTTGGTTCCGACGCATCGCCAACGCCTCCAGTGACTACTTTGGTCGGGTGGCCGAAGCCCAGTTCATGGGGAACTTGCAGCAGCTCAAGCAGCACAGGACTCCTGCGGACCTGACTCTGCTTGTCCAGCGCGTGCTCCATCCAGAAGCCGTCCTTCAAGATCAAGCGCTTCCTCCCCAGGACAAGCTCGTTGACGAACTCATTCAGCAACTCCACAATTTCGGAAAGCTTGAAGAATACCAGGAATATGGAGTTCTCGTAGAAGAACAACAGCAGAGCGCAGCCTTTTCGGTCGAGGCTTCCACAGCCTTTGCAGTAGCTGCCGTGCAGGGACCTGCTCCAGGAGCAAGTGCAGTTAGCTCGGGGACAACACCGCAGCAAGCACCGGAACTTAACACAGAAGAACAAGCCCACCAATGGTTAGAGCGGGAGCGTATGCTTGCCCTCTACGAGGATTACCTCCGGGGCTCTCCCTTGCACCGCAGCGACACCCCAACGACCAATCAATTGTTGGGGAACCTCACCATCCAAAACATCCGACGTCATCGCCTGACTATGACGTTGCTCGACAACCTCCGCATTGACCGCCTTGATCTCTCTCGTCCCCGGTTGTTCCATTTCCTTGGGCCTTACCTGTGGTTCACTGCCATTACGGAAAGCTTGTCCCATGGCGTGGCGCGATTGATCGTGGAATACAACCGAAACTGCATTCCCCTGCAAGAGATGACCTGGCAGACCGAAGAGAGCAAACAAGCCTACGAAACCTGGCTGAAAGCCCGCGAGGCGAAAGTCAAAGGCCAGAACTTTAAGCAGAAGGCCAGCGAGATTCCCTTGGAGCAGCAAGAGTTTCGCTCCACAGCGTTCAACGCCCTCCACTTTCTCAGCACCACGTCGCAACGAGACAGCGCGATTCGTCGAATCTTTGGTGAGCGTGTGCTGCGGCTGCTACAGGCCGAACGCCGCCAACTCTTCCGTGAGACCTTTGGGTTCTACCCCTACCACCAACTTCCCAAAGAGTACCGAACGTTCAACGTCTACCAGTGGTACTTGAATAACTTTGCAGGCGGTCGCTTCTTCCTGTTTCCGTTCAAGATGCTGTGGTGGTTTCTCAAAGGGTTCGTGTGGGGATTCCTTCAGATTCGACGACTGGTTCGGGATGTTCTCCGCCCCCCCAGCGAAGACGACGCCCGTCAGGTTGGTCATGCGCCGTTCGACGTAGCCATTCGTAAGATCAACCGGATGCGCAAGCCGATTTACATCGAGTACATGCGGCTCCGGGCCAAGCTCGACGCCGAGTACCTGGGTCTCTACCTCCCCGGACAAGACCTTTCGGGTCTGGAAGGTCACACCTACCAGGCAGACCTCGATTTCATCGCAGCCACCGAGGTGGAACGGATCGAGTTCCACGAGATCTCCAACGCCCGTCGCGAGCAGATGACTTTGTTTGATGAGTTCCTCACACAGCTCGATTGGAAAGACGAGAACTTCGTCAACTACCTCACCACCATTGACCCGGATCTTGCCGAACACTCGAACGTGGTGATGCGTGCGATCACCTCCGCCTTTTCTGCCGATTATCATGGGATCCGTTCGTTTGTAGAAGCCCAACACAAGCTCAACGAGATCTTTGAGGAAGGCCGAGAACAGACCAAGCGTGTCCCCTTCCGTCGGCGATGGTCGTCCCACCTCCGACGATTCTTCCGCTACGTGTTGATGTTCCGAAGCGATAAGGAATACAAGACGTTCCGTCGCTACTGGGAGAACTCTGAGGCATCCCAAGGAGGGCAAGACGCCTTCAAGGCAAGCTGGCACCTCTACCTGAAGCGCCGCCCCCAATTGCTTCCCTGGGTGATGCTCGCCTCAGAACAAGACACCCTCTTGCTGGAACGAGCCAAGGCTGAGCTGGAGACAGTGCTGAGAACCAGCCAAACCTGGACCGAAGAGCTCCTCAGCCTGCGAACCTTGCAAACCATCACGCGCCTCGACATCCGCTTGTACCGCGAGCTTATCTACACACTCGGCGGCTACAACCACCCAAAGTCATAAGTTTTTTTCCATACATTCTCGGCGTCAGACGGTTGACAGAGCCCCCCATTCCTTGCCATATCTAAAGCTCTGGTTCAATGAAGTAGCTCCTTAAATTTGTGGACGAATGTTCGCCGTGTTTGACCCGTCTGTCACAAAACAACGGACAACAAGCTGCTTTTTGGTGTGAGGAAAGTATGATGAAACATTGGTTGTGTTCTCTATGTTTGGGATGGTTGATGGGACTGGGTCTCTGTTGGATGCCCTCTGTGGCCAGCGCGGGAATCAACACCGCACAGGCTGCAAAATTTCAAGACACTCACCTGGTCGAAGTCTCTAAGAATTGGTCCGGCTTGTTGCTGAACAACTCGGTGGCTCAGGGAAGTAGCAAAGCCAACTACCAACGTCAACTCTCCATTGTAGAGCATGACCTTCACGAGATGAAACGAGAGTACTACTCCGGTCGCTACTCTCGCGTTCGTCCAATTCTTCTCCTCACGCTTGGTGGCGCAGGGACTGCGGTCATTGGAGTCTCCTTTGTCTTCCTGGACCTGATCTCCAACCTCGCGTACTCCGGGGTCTCTGGACCCCTGATGATTGTTGGCGGCATTCTTCTCACCGTCAGCCTGGTTTGCTTCATCTCCGGTGGCGTTTGGCTGGGTCGAGTCAACCGTCGGCGCAAGCGAATGCTTCGCTACATGCGCAACGCGCAACGTCGCAAGCGTTGGCTGGAGCAGCGCCTGGGTTACGATACCCCTTACTACAGTCAGCGTCGCTCGGACGGTTCCCAAACAGGGCTGTTTGCCCTTCCCACGACAAGCGTCTCCAACGCTAGCTTCTCCTTCTAGTTCATGCGCAAACACTTCGTCTTCTGGACGTTGGCAGTGGCATGCGTTGCCACCCTCTTTCTGATTCAACTCCGCTCCGGCCTCCCCATCGAAACTGATATCACAGCGCTGCTCCCGAATGAACAGCTCCACCCTGTGGAACAGAAAGCCCGCAAAGCCTTCTCGCAAAAGGCAGGCCGTCAAGTCCTCTTTCTCGTGGGGCACACCTCGTTTTCCAAGGCCCGGCGAGCCGCAACGACCCTTCGGCAACACCTCGTACGCTCCGAAGTGTTTGCGCAATTGGAGCTAAAAGCCTCAGGGCAACAAGCCACCCGAAGTCTCTATTTTCCTCACAGAGAGCATCTCCTTGCCCAGGATGTAGTTCGCTCCCTTTCCAACCCAACGTCAGGTCCAGCCTTCCTCCAAAACACAACGAAGCTCCTGTACCACCCGCTGTATGGAGCCTTTGCTCGCAATCTTAAGCAGGACCCATTGTTGCTGTATCCTCGGTGGCTTCAAGAGCTTGCCAGCCGAGCAGGTCCAGTCGAAGTGAGAGATGGCGTGCGGGTGGTGAAGCTACACCAACGAAGCTATCTCTTTCTGACAGGAACCTTAAAACAAAGCCCCTATCATCGGACGACACAGAAGAAGCTCAACCAACATCTGGCCCAGGCTCAACAATCCATTCGCGCCCAAGCCCAAGGGGTGGATGTTCGATTCGCTGGGATGATTCGGTTCGCCTCGTACAGCGCAAGCTCGTCGGAGCGTGAGTTTTCTCGAATTGGTGTGGGAACCATCGTAGGCATCGTGCTTTTGTTGCTGCTCACCTTTGGCTCCCTGCGCCACTTGTTGGTGGCAGGCTTGCCCATTGCAGTGGGTTTGCTCTTTGCCATGACAGCGTTGTTTGCAGTCTACACCCGAGTGCATGTTCTCACCTTGGTGTTTGGTGGAAGCCTCATTGGAGTCTGCGTGGATTATGCGTTCCACTACTTCGCAGAGCACAGCCTGGCCGAACCCTCTGCGCCTGCAGAAGCCAGCCTTTCCGTGATTCTTCCTGGAATTTTGCTGGGCGCTCTGACATCCATACTCGGTTACATGGCCTTGTTTCTAGCGCCGTTTCCGGGGCTTAAGCAGATGGCTGTCTTCTCTTCGGTGGGCTTGCTTGGTGCTCTGGGAACTGTGATTTTTTGGTTTCCTCTTCTCATGGGGCGACGTCGCTCCCAGCAGCCACCTCGAACGCTCCGTGTGTCCAACCTCTTGCTCACGTTGTGGGATCAACCTCGTTATCGTTCGGTCCTTTGGGTGCTCTTGCTCGCTTGCGCAGGAACGGCCATCTACGGGATGTACCAACTCGAAACGCGAGACGACATCCGCTTGCTGTACCACCAACCCAAGACGATGCGGGACGACTACCAACAGATCCAACAAGCGACAGGTAACGTTGGAGTCAGTCGCTTCTTCCTTGTGCAAGGCAAAACACCGGAGCAAGTCTTGCAGCGAGAGGAACAGCTGCGGACAAAGCTCAAGAAAGAGTTGCAACAAGGAAGGCTGCGGCGAGTCCTTGCGGTGTCTCAGTTTGTCCCTTCCCAAGCGACCCAGAAACGTCATCAAGCGCTGCTGGTTCGACGTGTAGTAAAACCCGGTCATCTTCGCCGCTGGATGAAAGGAATGGGCTTTGCAGACAAGCTCATTCTGCGCACCGAACAACGACTTCAAGCCCAACCCAAGCCCCTCACCTTGCAAGGCTGGCAACAAAGCTCCTTCTCCAAGCCACTTCGGTACTTGTGGCTGGGTTCAACAAAGTCGGGGCATGCGTCGATGGTTCTACTTGGAGGCGTCACCGATAGCCAGCGACTGGCGAAGATAGCATCCCAAGCTCTGGAAGTTCGCTATGTCGACAATGTCGCGACAGTGTCCGGTATTTTCCGGACCTACCGAAGGCGAATCGCCGGCCTCCTCCTTGGCGTCTATGTGCTCATCTTGCTTTTGTTGGGTTGGCGGTATGGGTGGGATGCTGGCTTGCGCATCGTTCTGGTCCTTGCGGTAACAACAGGCCTTGCTTTGGGCGGATTGGGCTTGTTGGGTCAGTCGATCGATATGTTCAGCATGCTCGCATTGTTGCTGGTTTTGGGCATTGGGATTGACTACACCATCTTCTTTGCCGAAGGTAGAACGGAACAAGAAGGAACGATGCTTGCTGTCCTCCTGTCCGCTTGCACCACCATCCTTTCGTTTGGCATCCTCGCTCTAAGTACAACCCCCATGCTACGAACCTTTGGTTTGACGCTCTTTCTAGGAATGGTGTTTGCGATGCTCTTGTCACCCCTTGCCCGTCCAAAGAAGGAACACCCGACGACACACCCCGAATCCAAGGAGTTGGAACGATGAGCGAGTCACCCCAACAATCAAAGTCGCGATGGTTTGTAGGGTTGTGTGTGGTTGTCCTGATCATCCTTGTCGGGTTGGCAGGCTCGGCCTATTCCATTCTCACCAGCCAGCCCAAAGGACCCCGCCGCCCTCTAGCCAAAGGTCAGATACCGCTCCCATCCAAAGAAGGGCAACGGCTTCTTCAGGAGAGCCAGGCCAAAGTCATGTTCAAGACGCTGCAGAAATCCCTGCAAACCCAGCAACGACCGGCTTATTGCGGGGTCGCCAGCAGCGTCTCCACCCTCAACGCAATCAATCCCAAAGGGAAACTCACCCAAACTTCCTTTTTTCATAGCAACGCAAGGAAAGTGGTGGGTCCTTTTTGGGTCACCCTTCGTGGTATGACCCTCGATGAGTTGGCCAGCTCACTCAAAAGTCACAAGGTGAAGGTCAAACAGCACTTCGCCTCAGACAACAACCTCAAGACATTTCGGAAGCTCGCTCAACGAGGTCTACAAACTCAAGGAAGCGTTGTTGTTGTTGCTTACTCTCGCAAGAAGCTTAAGCAAATTGGCTCGGGTCACATCTCACCGCTGGGAGCCTACCACGCCAAGTCAGACCGTTTCCTGGTCATGGACGTCGCAACCTACAAATACCCTCCCCACTGGGTCAAAGCCTCCAAACTGTGGGCCGCTATCAACACCGTCGATCCATCCACCAAGAAAACACGTGGCTTTCTCCTGGTATCCTCTCAACATAGATAAAACCTATCAAACCTTGTTCCCAACCTCGTCCAATGCTAGGATCATCGTTTGATGTTGTTTGAATACAACACGATGCATGACCGACTATGATGAAGGATCACTACCATGCGAACGATGCGACTGCTTTTGTTGTTTGCGCTCTGCGGAGCGTTTTGGATTGGCTCATGTGGTGAACCTGTGGTCACCAACAACAACCAAGATGCAAGCCAAGGGCAAGACGGCTTGCTTGTTGACTCGTCACCCACGGAGCTTGAAACCAAAGAAGCCGTGGTCGAAACGCCAGCAGATGAAACCACCACCACACCGGAAGAAGCGACGGTAGAGCCCGAACCCGAGCCGCCTGCTCCGACCTGCAGCGACCAACAAAAGAACGGCGGAGAGACCGACGTCGATTGTGGCGGCGCTGATTGCTCACCTTGTGAAGACAACAAGGCCTGCCAACAAGCATCAGACTGCACAAGCAAAGTTTGCGACAACAACATTTGCCAGCCCCCAAGCTGCACCGACCAGGTCCGCAACGGGGACGAAACCGACGTCGATTGCGGTGGGACTTGCGACAAATGTGCCGACACCAAAAACTGCCTGAAACCGGAAGATTGCCAAAGCGGCGTATGTGATACAGATGTCTGCGCAGCCCCCACTTGCACCGACCAAGTCAAAAACGGTGACGAAACCGACATTGACTGTGGCGGCTCTTGCAACAAATGTCCTTCAGGGAAAGCTTGCAAAGCAGGTTCAGACTGCGAAACGGGCGTCTGTGATGCAGACAAGTGTGTCGCCGCATCCTGCACTGACCAAGTCAAGAATGGCGATGAAACCGACGTCGATTGTGGAGGTTCTTGCAACAAGTGCGCTGACACCAAAGCCTGCAAAACTCCCGACGACTGTGCCAGCGGTGTATGTGACAACAACCAATGTGCAGCCCCAACTTGCACGGACCAAGTCACAAACGGCGACGAAACGGACACGGACTGCGGCGGCTCCTGCCCCAAATGTCCAGACACCAAAGCCTGTAAGAAACCGGAAGATTGCGTGAGTGGCGTTTGCACGTCCGACAAATGCGTTGCCCCAACTTGCACTGACCAGGTCAAGAACGGCTCCGAAACAGATGTGGACTGTGGCGACACTTGTCCCAAATGCAAAGACAACCAGGCTTGCAAGCAACCCACGGACTGCGTCAGCGCAGTGTGCACCTCCGACAAGTGTGTCGCAGCCTCCTGCACCGACAAAGTTCAAAACGGGAGCGAAACTGACGTGGATTGCGGCGGTTCCTGCACCAAGTGCGCAGACAACCAGGCTTGCAAACAACCCTCCGATTGCACAAGCGGTGTTTGTACAGCGGGCAAATGCGTTACAGCATCCTGCTCCGACAAAGTTCAAAACGGCGACGAAACCGACGTGGACTGCGGTGGTTCATGCAGCCCTTGCCCCAACAACGGAGCATGCAAAGTTCCAGGAGATTGTGTCAGCCAGGTCTGCACCTCAGGCAAATGTGCCGCTCCCACCTGCACCGACAAAGTTCAGAACGGGAGCGAAACCGACGTGGACTGCGGCGGTTCCTGCCCCAAATGCGCAGACAACCAAGCATGCAAGCAACCCACAGATTGCGCGAGCGGAGTATGCACGGCTGGCAAATGCTCGACGGCCTCCTGTACAGACAAAGTGAAGAATGGCAGCGAAACCGACGTGGACTGCGGTGGCTCTTGTGGAAAGTGTGCGGACAACGCGGCTTGCAACTCAGCCAGCGATTGTGCCAGCGGCGTTTGCGCTGGTGGCAAGTGCGCCGCACCGACGTGCACAGACAAGGTCAAGAATGGCAACGAATCTGACGTCGATTGCGGTGGGACTTGCCCGAAATGTGCAGACAACCAAGCCTGCCAAAGCCCCGGAGACTGTACGAGTGGAGTCTGCACTAGTGGCAAGTGTGCGGCACCTTCTTGCACCGACAAAGTCAAGAATGGCTCAGAAACCGACATCGACTGCGGCGGTTCTTGTGGAAAGTGTGCAGACAACCAGTCTTGCAAAGACGCTGGCGATTGTCAGAGCGGCGTTTGCACCGGCGGCAAGTGTGCCGCTCCTTCTTGTACCGACAAGGTGAAGAATGGCAACGAAACCGACATCGACTGTGGCGCGTCCTGCCCCAAGTGTCCTGATAACTTCGCATGCAAGGGGCCTTCGGATTGCATCAGCGCGGTTTGCACTGGCGGCAAGTGCGCTGTTCCAACCTGCATCGACAAAGCCAAGAATGGCAACGAAACCGACGTGGACTGCGGGGGTTCCTGTTCCAAATGCCCGAACAACGCGGGCTGTAGCAGCGCCAACGATTGCACAAGCGGCGTTTGCACAGGCGGCAAATGTGCGGCACCTTCCTGCACCGACAAGGTCAAGAATGGAAACGAGCTGGACGTGGACTGTGGAGGTTCTTGTGGACCCTGTGGAACCGGCCAGATCTGCACACAGAACAGCGACTGCGCCAGCCTCATTTGCACCGGTGGCAAATGCGCTGCGCCTTCCTGCACCGACAAGGTCAAAAATGGCTCAGAAACCGACGTGGACTGTGGAGGTTCGTGTACGAAATGTGGCGCCGGAAAGAAGTGCAAGACCTCCAGCGATTGCAGCACAAACACCTGCACCTTCGGGACATGCACGTCGACCACATGCTACGTCAACCTGGCCTACCCCCGAGCCAATTGCCGACGACTCGGAGGGACCTACAGCGCCGTAAGTTCTTGGGGAGGCAATACCCCAGCAAGAGCAGGTGACAACAGCTGCTCCACAGGCTGGAACTCGGGAGGCTACGCTGTCAAATGGTTGCGACTGGATCTTGGCTCCAACAAGTCAGTCCGAGGCGTGATGGTTGTAGCGAACATGTCCCCGACCAGTGCCAACGTCGTTCATGTGGTCGAGACAAGCACCAACGGCTCCACCTACACCGCTCGCAAAACCTACTCGGGTAACATGCAAAACGGTCGCGTCTACACCATCGACTTTGGTGGTAGCGTAACGGCCCGGTACGTTCGTATTCGAACGACAAGTTCACCCTCCTGGGTTGCCTGGTATGAGTTCGGCGTGTTTGAGTGCCAGTAGAACTCTCAAAGCTTCCCTAAAAAAGTTGGAGCAACCAGCGCCCTTGGTGGAACAAGTACAGCCCCTCTCATGTTATCCTAGCGACCATCCCACGCGACAGCCCCCCTTGCCATGAAAAGAAAGGACACAGAGTGGGCATCCACGTTTCGCTTTCCATAGCTGCCTGGGCCGCCTGGATGCCAGGAGTTTCCACCGAAGAAGAGTGGGCGCACTGGGCACAAGGTACTCAGAGCAACCCTCAAGATGAAGTGCCTCCAAGCTCGTATCTCCCTCTCCGAATGCGCCGTAGATTGAGCGCTTTCAACAAAAGCACCCTTCTGTCTGTGTACAAGCTGGATACAGAGTTGGAGCATGTCCGCAGCGTGTTTGCTTCCCGTCATGGTGACCTCCACACCGCAGTCGCTTTGTTTGAGCAGCTCGCCAACCACGACAAGCCTTCGCCCGTCAACTTTACCCGCTCCGTGTTCAACAACAGCCAGGGCTTGTTCTCCATTGCAACCCACAACCACCACCCAGGTACGGCTGTATCAGGAGGCCGCTCGTCCCTCTGGTATGCCTTGTTGGAGGCAGCCATCCAGCTGCAATCCTCGGAAGAGATATACACATTGGTGAACATCAGCGATGAGCCTTTGCCTGCGATGTACCAACCCTATGACAAAGAGAATACTCCCCGCTACTCGTTGTCTTTGTTGTTGAGTCGAGACGTAGAGGGGTTGTTGCTCCAAGGTTTCGCAGAGCCCGACAGCAGGGAACCTCATGACTCTGAACCTCTCCCGCTCTTCTTTCTTCGTTGGCTGCTGTTGGAGCAAGACACTCTGGAATACTACGACGGCAGACTCCGCTGGGAATGGAATCGATTAAGCTCATGATCCGGACACTCGGAAAGATTTGGCGCATCGGTGTGTCTGGCTTGGGATTTGCTTTCTTTGGGCTCTCCACCTGGTTGGCTTCGTTGGTGTTGCTGCCTTGGTACCGCTGGAGAAGTCCCAGCCCGGTTATCTACAGACGCAACGTACAGCGACTGATCCAACGCTTCTTCCGCTTGTTTGTGTTTATGGTTCAAGCGCTGGGTTTGATGCGCATTCGGTTCCACAACACGGAGCGGTTCTTAGATCGGGATGACCCCTGCGTCCTGGTAGCGAACCACCCAACGTTGATTGATGTGGTGATGTTGCTCTCGCAATTCCCCCACACCACCTGCATCATCAAAGCCAGCCTGTACGAGAACTTCTTCCTCAAACGAATGGTGGAAGCTGCGGGCTACATCTGCAATCGAGACAACGCCAAAGAATTGCTGGAGCAATGCATGCAAGCGCTGGAAAGGGGAGACTCTCTGCTTATCTTTCCTGAAGGAACTCGCTCCGAACGAACCGCCCTCCAGACGTTTCAACGGGGCGCCTCCCGGATAGCGCTGCAGGGTTCGTACCCGATCATCCCTGTGGTGATTACCTGCAACCCACCGATGCTTAAGAAAGGTCAGCCTTGGTACGATGTACCAGAGAAGCCAGCCTCCATCCATCTGGATGTGCAACCCCCCCTGGCCCCCTTGTCCTTTGTTGAGCCAGAGGCTTCCCCGCCAGCAGCGGCCCGCCAACTGACCCGGTATCTGCAACAATATTTCACGGAGCAGCTTTCACAGAAGGAGAGTTAGGAAGCGGGCAAAAACGAATACAACTGATGCAAAGAATGCGAGGGGCTTGCGGTGAGCGGGTTGTCCTCGCGCAACACATAGCCTCCCAAGATGGAGGTGATCCGACGCTTCATTCGAGGCAACTTAAACTCGGAGAAAAAGATAGATTCCAGCTCACGACTGTACCAACTGGTCACAAACGCACGAAACACTTCTGTCGCTTTCGCAATCACTTGTTTGTAGTCCCGTTCCCAGTCAACGGGGTCGCCGTGAAGTACCTGGCCAGCTAAGGTTGCAGCGCGGTGGGCTGTTTCCAACGCAAGTGTCACTCCCGAAGAAAAGACGGGATCCAGGAAGTCGCCGGCGTTTCCTGCCAGCGCCCAGCGTTCACCGTACCATTGCGTGACCTTGGTCGAGTACCCACGAATTTCTCGGGCGGACCAAACAGACTCCGCCCCTTCCAGTCGTTCCCGCGTGTTGGGTTCTTCGAGCAAGTAACGACGGAGCTTTTGTTCCGGGCTACCTTCGTAAGAACCCCAGTGTTCGGGGTCACAGACTGCTCCCACAGAGGTTCGACCGTTGGAAAATGGAATGTGCCAGATCCAGCCATTAACAGGGTGGACACACACCCAAATGTCGCCTTCTTCCGAGCCTTCCGGGCGCTGGTCGCCTTCCCACTGGGAAAAGCAGGCCAAGCGAGGAGGCAACGAAGACGGCTGTTCAAGCCCCAAAAGACGCGGAAGCACCCGACCGTAGCCGCTGCAATCGAGGACAAAGCGAGCGTACACAGAGAAAGACTGTTGACTTGCCTGCTCTTCGACCTCAACGATGGCTTTCTCCTCCTCAAAGGCCACCGATGTCACGGTGTGTCCAAAGCGAAGATCGACTCCCATAGTCTGGGTGGCCAGGGCCAAAGTTTGGTCAAAGTCAGCCCGAGGAACTTGGTAGGAGCTCGGGAAGTCACCTTTCAAAGCCTCAGCAAAGCAGAACCGCTCTCGCTCAGTCCCACGCAAGAACAAGGCCCCATGTTTGGGCATAAACTGACGCTCGTCAACAGGCTCAAGCAGCCCGACGTGTTGCAACAGTTCGTTGGCGCGGGGCAGCAACGACTCACCAATAACATGACGAGGAAAGTAGCTGCGCTCCAGGCACAGGACAGAGAAACCCTCCTTGACCAGGGTTGCACCTGCCATACAACCGGCAGGGCCGGCGCCAATCACTAACACATCTGTGGTTTGGGTCGAACCCACGAGAAACACCCCCAAGCACCCGAATTCAACAAGACTTATGAGGGTATTAAACGAGATAAGCAAGCGATGTCAAGAAGAAGCGGACTTTTCATTCCTTTTCTTCCTGTTGACGTTGTAGACAAATTGTACTAGGTTGCATGAACCTTTTTTGGGTCTTGGGTCCTGTCCAACAAGCGGTAGGGATTGGGTAAGGATTGGGAGCGCTGCAATGACATTGGAAGAAGAAATCAAGCAATTGATCGTGACGTATCTGGAGCTTGAGGACATTACACCGGAAGAAATAGATGACGAACTCCCGCTGTTTGGCGACGGGTTGGGTTTGGACTCCATCGATGCCCTTGAGCTGGGTATGGCGATCCACAACACGTATGGTGTGAAACTGGACGCTGAAGATGAGAGCACCCGCGCACACTTCCAGCATGTGAAGAGTTTGGCAGACTTTGTACGGACGCACAGAACATGACCCAACTGGACGCAACCCCCGAAGCCATCATGGCTGAAATGAAGCTTATCCTCACAGACACATTTGAAGTGGACGCCGACGATATTCAGCCCACTTCCGATTTGTTTGAAGATCTGGGGCTCGATAGCATCGACGCGGTGGATCTCGTCATTCTGTTTGGACAGAAGCTCGACAAACAGCTAGACCAGGAAGCGTTTCAATCCATTCGCACCGTGGAAGAAGCGGTGGAAGCCATTCACAAGGCTGCGGTCGAGGGATGAGACGCCTGCTCGCCGTGCTCACCATCCTCTCGGTGGTGTGTTACCCTTTCCTCGTGTACTGGGGTCTGCTCCACCTTGAGCCCCGTCACTTGGGCGGCTTGCTTTTGCTCCTAGTACTTCTCCGCGTAAGCACCCTTCCCCACTTCACCTGGGAGCGCATCCGACCTCTCCTTCCCACACTTGGAACGGTCAGCTTGGTCACGGTATTGGTTGTCGCAACCAACCAACGTTTTATGCTTCTGTTGTACCCGGTTCTGCTCAACCTTGCCCTGTTCCTCAGCTTTGCTTGGACTCTGAAGCAAGGACCTTCCATGATTGAGCGCTTTGCCCGCTTGCAAGAACCTGACCTCGATGAAAACGGCCAACGCTACTGTCGCAAGGTGACCGTTGTGTGGTGCGTCTTCTTCGTCATCAACGCCAGCATCGCGATGGGCATGGTTTGGAAAGGAACGCTCGCACAATGGACGCTATACAATGGAGTCATCAGCTACATTCTAATTGGAAGCTTAATGGCGGGAGAGTGGCTGTACCGCAAATGGAAGATTGAACCCAACAGACAACCCAAGTCCTCAACAGTTGAACCTATTTCGTAACCTCGTGCTCACCCATTGAAGCTATCAAGTTATGCGCACAACCCAACTCGAAACACTCTCCCATATCCTTACAACATCCGAAAACAGAGACCGGATAGTTGCGCAAAGTGACCAGGGGACACATTCACTGGGTGAGTTACAAAAGCGCGTCGCTTGTTTGGTGGAGCAACTGGAGCAATGGCCCAACGCGAACCGTTGGATTTTGTCATGTTCAAGCACATGGGGAGCCGCCCTCGCCCTCCTGGCATTAAGCCATTGCAACAAGCATATCCTGTTGCCCCAAAACAGCCAGCCTGGCACATTGCACAAGCTAGCGTCCATGGCCGATGGCTTTGTGGGCGACGGTCCTTTTGAAGCAGGCTCTCTTCCCTCTCTCAACCCCCTGCTTGGAGAAGCGAAACCACCACTCCCAACGTCCAACATCAACCCGGATGACATTCGCATCTCCCTCTTTACGTCGGGCTCTACCGGAGAAGGCAAGCAAGTCGACAAACGCCTCTCACAGCTCACGTCAGAGGTGGAGAACCTTGCGACAAAATGGGAGGAGTCTTGCGCTGGCTGTGTGACCTTCTCCACGGTATCCCACCAACACATCTACGGACTTCTCTTTGGTTTGCTCTGGCCGCTGATGGCAGGACGTACGCTAACCTCAAGCAGTCAACGATCTCCTGAAGCCCTGGTCTCCGACATTGTCGCGTCTGAAAAGGCAGTGTTAGTGTCATGCCCCGCTCACCTCAGCCGCTTCCCTGAGCTGGTTCGGTTTGAGCGCATCCAACCCCATGTCACGATGATTTTTTCATCGGGTGGACCGCTGCATCGAAACGATGCGCTTCGTGTCGCTCACCTCACCAAGCAAACTCCCATTGAGGTGTTTGGCTCTACCGAAACGGGGGGTGTCGCTTGGCGACAACAAACGGAAGAGCAGGAGGTCCCCCTGTGGACGCCGTTTTCCCCTGTTGATGTTCGCCAGGCACCTGACGTACAGGGACTTCAAGTTCGCTCAACCTTCGCGTCCTGGCAAGGCAAAGAGTGGCTCACGATGGGCGACAATGTCACCTTCTACGACGACGGCACCTTTGCGCACCAGGGAAGAGCCGACCGTATCGTAAAGTTGGAGCAGAAGCGTGTGTCACTGCCCATGCTTGAAGCTCACTTAAACGAGCATCCATGGGTGAAGGAGTCGTCGCTTTGCGTGACCCAGCGAGCAACAGGTCGGGAAGTGTTGGCTGCAGTGGTTGCGCTCTCAGTTGAGGGAAAACAAGAGCTTGCCAGCCAAGGAAGCAAGAAACTTCGCGCTGGTTTCAAAGCGCACCTTGTCCGTCATGTGGAGCAGGAGGTTCTCCCCAAGCGATGGGCCTGGGTCAACGCCCTCCCCCGCAACGCACAGGGCAAAGTCACACAAGATGCGGTTCTTGCTTATTTTCAGCCAACTTCTTCACGCTGGCCAACGGTGTTGGAGTTTCATGCCGAAGCACAACAACGAACCTGGACGTTGCATGTTCCGGAACCTTATCTGTACTGCGATGGTCACTTTGAAGAACAAGCCATTGTGCCGGGAGTTGTGCAGTTGCAATGGGTGCTTCACTTTGCCTCCCAAGCTCTAGCAGCAAGTGTTCAAGTGACGCAGATGGAAGCTATCAAGTTCCAGCACATTCTTTGTCCAGGGGACACCTGCACCTTGCAAATGGAGCTGAACCTGGAGAAACCGAAGCTACGGTTTAAGCTATCCAAGAACGATACAGTGTATTCATCGGGTCGCTTTGTGTTCACGCAGGAAGGAGACGCTCCACATGCATAAGACTTGCGCAGTGATTCCTTACTACAATCATCCGCAAACCATCGCGGATGTGGTGAAATCGATACAAGAGCATGACCTCCCTTGCGTTGTCGTGAATGACGGGAGCAACGAGGAAGCGACTGCAACGCTGGTGCCTTTGGACGATTGGGACAACGTCACGATCGTCCATCACCAAGAGAACCAGGGCAAGGGAGGAGCAGTCCAAACAGGCCTTCGATGGGCACATGAGAACGGTTACTCCCACGCGTTGCAAGTGGACGCAGATGGGCAGCACAACCTGGAAGACATCCCGCGATTTCTAGCCGAGTCCAAGAAACACCCTAACGCTCTTGTCGCCGGCAAACCGGTCTACGATGAGACCGTACCGATGGGTCGATTTATCGCACGATACATCACACATGTCTGGGTCTGGATTGAAACCCTCTCCTTTCATATCAAAGACACCATGTGCGGGTTCAGGGTGTACCCTCTCAAAGAGACGGTAGCCTTGATGAACAAAACCCGGCTGGGCCTTCGCATGGACTTCGACATTGAAGTGATGGTCCGAATGTATTGGCGCTGGGTTCCGATCATTCAGTTGGATACGGCGGTGACATACGGAGGTCCAGGAGGCTCACACTTCCAACCGTTGCATGACAACGTCCTCATCTCATGGCTCCACACGCGGTTGTTTTTGGGGATGCTCTTGCGCTCACCCAAGCTCCTCCTTCGCTGGGGCAAACGACGCGCTCAAGAACCCCAAAGCTGGCTCACGATGCAAGAACGTGGAGCGTCGTGGGGCATTCGAGTCACGCTTTGGACCTACCGAGTCCTGGGGCGACGGATCTGTCGAGGGCTTGTCTACGGAATTATCTTCTACTTCACCTTGTTTGCAAGAGGAGCCCGACGAGCGTCACAAAGCTACCTCAAGAAGCTACGAAGTTATCGCCCGAGCACGCCGGAGAAGCTTCCCAGCTCGCCGGGGTTCTGGTCCAGCTACCGTCACTTCCTTCAGTTTGGGTTTGCAGCGTTGGACAAGTTTGCAGCCTGGATGGGGAAGCTATCGTTGGACCAAGTCGATACGACCTCACTGGAAGAACTTCGCGCTGATTTGCGTCAGGGACAAGGCGTGGTCATCCTCAGCACTCACTTTGGCAACATTGAGGTGCTGCGGGCGTTACGTCATGACAGTGAGTTTGTCGTCAACGCGCTGATGTTCGTAAGCAACGCCGCCAAGTTCAACCGAATCTTAAAAGAAGTGAACCCTGGAACAGACATGAAACTCATCGCAACGGAATCCATCGGGATGGACACCGCGATCGCCATGAAGGAAAAGATAGCTCGTGGTGAAATTGTAGCGATGTTAGCAGACCGGGTTGTTCCTGGAACAGAGCATCGCTGCAGTGAAGTTTCTTTTTTGGGAGAAGAAGCCCCCTTCCCTCATGGCCCGATGATACTCGCCAGCTTGCTGGACTGTCCCGTGTATCTGATGTTTGCCGTTGCAACGGGAGCCAACACGTACAAAATTCATTGTGAGTTGTTTGCCAACCCTCTCAAGCTTCCCCGCAAACATCGTGAAGCAGCGCTTCAAGAAAACCTTGAAAAGCTCGCTTCCCGTTTGGAAGACCAATGTGAACTTGCACCGTACCAATGGTACAATTTTTACGACTTCTGGACTCGTCCCACACGCTCAGAAGACAAACCGCTCATGAAGAAGGGAACCGCGCATGAAGTTGGGACGTGATCGGTGGGACATCGCCACTATCGTTTCCATCGCCCAAGGAGACACAGAGGTCATCCAATGGGGTGACGACTCCTGGTGCAAACGCATCGAACAATGCCACCAATTTCTCCTCGACCAATGGAAGGGAGACGAGGTGGTCTACGGTGTGACCACAGGTTATGGCGACTCTTGCGACGTCGGAGTTTCGGCTTCCCTCGTCGAGCAGCTCCCGATCAATCTCATGCGCTTCCACGGCTGCGGGATGGGCGCCATCCTACCACCCGGTCACGCTCTGGCCGTTGTTGCTGTACAAATGGCGTCTCTGTCTCAGGGCCACTCGGGAGTTCGCCTGGCTGTTCTCCAACGGATGATGGATTTGCTTCAGCACAACATCGCCCCCGTCATTCCGGAGGAAGGCTCTGTCGGCGCGAGCGGTGACCTCACGCCCCTCTCTTATGTGGCGGCCGTTCTTATGGGCGAGCGAGAGGTCTGGTATGAAGGCCAGCGACGGCCCACAAAGGATGCCTACAACGAGTTGGGCTGGGAACCTTTAACGTTGTATCCCAAAGAGACCCTCGCCCTGATGAACGGGACCGGAATGATGACAGCGCTTGCTTGTCTTGCACATCATCGCGCCAGCTATCTGCTGGAGCTTGCGACCCGTCTCACCTCGCTGGCTGTTGTCGCGATGCAAGGCAACCGAGAGCACTTTCATCCGGGCTTGTTCGCGAGAAAGCCCCATCCTGGCATAGAACAAGTGGCCCACTGGCTGTACCAAGATCTTGATGGCTACCAAAGAGAGAGGGCGTTGAGGCTGCAAGACCGTTACTCTCTTCGCTGTGTCCCCCACATTCTCGGCGTTTTGGGAGATGCTCTTCGCTGGTTCAAAGAGACAATCGAGACAGAGTTGAATAGCATCTCTGACAACCCCATCCTTGATCCCGAACAGGAAGCGGTCTACCACGGCGGACACTTTTACGGAGGACACATCGCGTTTGTCATGGATAGCTTAAAACAAGCTATCGCCAACGTCGCAGACCTACTCGATCGACAGCTTGCGACCCTCGTCGACCCCAAAATGAATCATGGTTTGCCCGCGAACTTATCGGCAGCACCCTCTGAAGAACAAGCCATTCATCACGGATTAAAAGCGCTGCAAATTGGAGCCTCTGCATGGACAGCCGAGGCGCTCAAACACACCATGCCCGCGAGTGTTTTTTCTCGTTCTACGGAGTCGCACAACCAAGACAAAGTGAGCATGGGAACCATCGCAGCGCGCGATTGTCTTCGCGTCCTACAGCTGACGGAGCAAGTAGCAGCAGCCCATCTCATCGCTGTTCGTCAAGGCGTCTCTCTACGACAACAGACCGGCCAAGTTCAACTTCCTCCAGAGCAAGCGGGTCTGACGAGCTTCTATCGAGAGTTGGAGACAGCGATACCTCTTGTCGCGGAAGATCGTGCGTTGGAGTTGGACCTTCGCAACCTTGTGGATAGCATCCAACAACAAACATGGGAGCTATACTCTCATGGCTGATTCAACCCCATACTTCCTGACCGAGTTGGGCATGGTTTGCGCGCTGGGAGACAAGCCCAACACCATCGCAACGAAGCTCCAATCTGGCGCATCATCCGACCTGACACCGTTCTCTATCACCCAAGAAGAGGAACGTTCGGTGCTGGTTGGACGAGTGCAGGTGCCTGTTCCCGAAATTCCAGAACAGTTACTCGATGTAGCGTCTCGGAACATGGCTCTTTTGTTGGCTGCGTATGTCCCCATCGCTGGAGAAGTGGAAGCCTGCAAAGAGGCCTACGGTTCCGACCGGGTGGGTGTGGTTCTCGGAGCCAGCGCACAAGGCATCGATGTAGGAGAGGAGTCCTATGCCTATCACCGAGAGCATGGGGAGTTTCCAGAGACGTACCACTACAACCAACAAGAGCTAGGCTATGCGGCGGAAGCTATCGCTCGATTTGCGGGGTTGCATGGCCCTGCGTATTGCATCGGCACATCCTGTTCGTCCAGCGCCAAGGCGTTGATAGCAGCACGAAACTTGTTGGCTTCCAACATCTGTGACGCCGTCGTTGTTGGTGGAGTGGACTCATTGTGCCAATTGACTGTGCAAGGTTTTTCTTCCCTGGACGCGGTCTCTCCTTGCATGTCGAACCCAATGAGTCGCAACCGAGACGGAATCACATTGGGTGAAGGGGCCGCTTTGTTTGTGATGTCCCGAGAAGCATCGACACGTAGACAAGGACCTTCTGTCTTATTGCTAGGCGCAGGGGAGTCATGTGACGCCCACCACATCTCTAGCCCAGACCCTTCGGGACAAGGAGCCATCCGCGCGATGAAGGGAGCCTTAAACAACGCCAACCTGCGACCCGAACAGGTCGATTACATCAACATGCATGGCACAGGCACCGTGCTCAACGACGCGATGGAAAGCAAAGCGATCGCGGAGGTGTTTGGAGAAGAGACTCCCTGCAGTTCGACCAAACCTTTAACAGGCCATACGCTCGGTGCTGCCGGAGCATTGGAAGTCGGCATTTGCTGGCTTACGCTCACACAGAACGCGAGAAGCGCCAAGCCATGGCTCCCCCTGCATGTTTGGGATGGAGAGGCAGACGATAGCTTGCCCCATCTTCACTTGGTGTCTTCCAGCACACCGATAGCATCTTCTCCCCAGATAGTCCTGACCAACTCCTTTGCGTTTGGAGGCAACAACGCATCTTTGATTTTGGGAGTGGAGCGATGAGCAACAAGGCTCCCCATTGGTCGCAGTTCTCCATTCGACAAGTCCTTCCCCACCAGGGGCAAATGGTGCTTGTCGACGAAGTCCTTCACTACGACCTGGAAGGCTCCATACACACAGGTCTGGTGGTACCCCATTGGTCCTTGTTTCACAACGAAGCGAGGGAAGTTCCAGCCTTTGTCGGCTTGGAGTATATGGCCCAAACGGTCTCTGCTTTTTTTGGAATGCGACGACGCCTCGCAGGACAACCCCTCGAAGTTGGCTTCCTGTTGGGCACTCGGAAAATGAAGGTCAACGTTGGATCCTTCCGCTCTGGACAACAGTTGAGGGTTGAAGCCCAACAAGTATATGACTATAACGGAATGAGCGTTTTCGACTGCCAACTCGTTGAAGCAAGCAACGCAACGGGTGAGTCGTCATCGCTTCTCCAAGGAAAAGTTAACGTGTATCGACCCGACAATCTCGAAACCTATTTGCAGCAGCAAGCTCATCATGAATCCTAAACGAGTGCTGGTCACAGGTTCCAGTCGCGGCATTGGCCGAGCGATTGCCCTGGCATTGGCCGAAGATCAATTTGCAGTCACGGTTCACTACCGCTCACGCCAAGACGACGCGGAAGAGACCGCCCAAATGATTCGCGACAACGGCGGAATCTGCCAGTTGCTCTCCTTTGACATCTCAGAGCGCCAACAAACCCAAGACATCTTGCTTCAAGACATGGAACAACATGGCGCATACTACGGCGCGGTTTTGAACGCTGGCATTGCAGCGGACAAAGCCTTCCCCTCCATGAAAGAGGACGACTGGGACCGGGTGCTCCACACCAACCTGGACGGGTTCTACAACGTACTCAAACCTCTGGTCATGCCGATGATACAGACCCGACAAGGTGGACGCATTGTCACCCTTTCGTCCGTCTCGGGGCTTCAAGGCAACCGCGGTCAGGTCAACTACAGCGCAGCCAAAGCCGGAATCATCGGGGCCACCAAAGCCTTGGCGTTGGAGCTAGCCAAGCGGAAGATCACCGTCAACTGTGTAGCTCCTGGGTTTATTGAGACGGAGATGGTCGACCACCTCCCTCTGCAAGACATCGCCAAGCAGATTCCGATGAAACGGGTCGGAAAGCCCGAAGAAGTCGCGGCCTTGGTCCGGTTTCTTTTCTCCGAGGGGGCTGGCTACATCACACGACAGGTTATCTCTGTAAATGGAGGAACGGCCTAATGACTCGTCGGGTAGTGATTACGGGAGTGGCTGCGCTCTCTCCCCTTGGCTGCGACCTGGAAAGCATCGAACGGCGACTCCAAAACCTCGAAAGCGGCGTCGTTCGTATGGCTGAGTGGGAAGATGTACAAGGATTGCGCACCCAGCTTGCTGCACCGGTCAAAGATTTCCAAAAGCCCAAACACTTCGGCCGAAAACAGACCCGCACGATGGACCGGGTGGCGCTGCTCGCGACCTATGCAAGCGAGTTGGCCCTGCAAGACGCTCAACTGTTTGAAGACACGAGCATCCGAGACAAAATGGGCGTTGCGTATGGCTCTTGTGCTGGCGGGATGAGCGGGACCTCACAGCTGGGAGAGGTAGACCCCCATCGTTCGTTGCGCTCGATGAATGCGACAACCTACGTCCGGATGATGGCCCACACCTGCGCCTCCAACATCAGCATTCACTTCCAACTCACAGGCCGAATGATCCCAACATGCAGCGCTTGCACCTCGGGAAGTCAGGCAGTGGGCTACGCCTACGAAGCCATCAAGCACGGCTACCAGACTTACATGTTAGCCGGAGGGGCCGAGGAGCTTTCGATCGCACAGTCCGGCGTGTTCGACATCATGTACGCATCCAGCACAAGAAACGATGAGCCTCATGCAACGCCACGGCCGTTCGACCAAGATCGAGATGGACTCGTCGTCGGAGAAGGAGCCACCACGCTTGTGTTGGAAGACTACGACAACGCGATCGCTCGTGGGGCTCGCATTTACGCCGAGATTGTAGGTTTTTCGACCAACTCCAACGGAGTCCATATCACTCAGCCTCATGCTCCCACGATGGCCCAGGTGATGAAAGAAGCCTTGCAAGAAGCGCAAGTTTCACCCGAAGCCGTTGGCTACATCAACGCCCACGCGACAGCCACCGACCTCGGCGACATTGTAGAGTCGCAAGCCACCTATCAGGTGTTTGGCTCCAGCGTACCTGTCAGCTCCATCAAGGGATACACCGGCCATACACTCGGCGCTGCCGGAGCGTTGGAGACCTTGCTCACTCTGATGATGCTCGAAAAAGACTGGTACGCTCCCAACCTTAACCTCGACAAGGTTGACCCTCGGTGTGCCGAACTCGATTATATAACAGGTGAAGGACGCACCCTTCACAACGAATATGTGATGACCAACAACTTCGCGTTTGGTGGCGTCAACACTTCCATTCTACTCAAACGATTCACTCAGTAGGAGCCGGAATGAACAACCATCCCCGCCTCCCCTGTATCATGTCTCTCCATGCTGTGGCTTTTTTCTTTGTTGTGATGGGCCTCTTAAGTCCCTCCACGGGAGCAGCGAACTCGCCTTCTTCCAAAGAGCCTTCCGTGTTTTCACAACCTGTGGCAAGCACGAAATCCCAACAACAGCTTCGCACCATTGCAACACAACTGCAAAAGGTGAAGGTTCTTCGAGCGTCCTTTGAGCAACGTAAGACGATCAAAGTCTTGTCACGCCCTCTTGTGTCACATGGGACCTTCCTGTTTGCTCGCTCTGTTGGGGTCTACTGGAAAACCCAAACCCCTTTTCCTGCAGCCCTGTTGCTCACTCCCAAGGGATTAACAGAGAAGGACCCCAACACAGGAAAGAACCTCCCCTCCTCCGGCTCCAAGACCTTGATGAAAGCCATGTCGCAAATGTTTGTGGCGATTCTGTCGGTGGACATTGAGAAGCTATCCACAATGTTTGTGCTGCATCTTCAAGGAACCCCTCAGTCCTGGATTTTGGGCCTCAAACCCAAAGCCAACGGGATGAAGCGATTCCTTCGTCATATCGTTTTGCAGGGAGGAAACACCGTCCAGTTGGTGCAAATCGCAGAAGCCAACGGCGACCAAACCGAATACAAGATCTCCAAGGTACAAACGTCACCTCCCAAGCTCACACCTGCTGAACGCAAGCTCTTTCGATGAAACGAGCCATGCCCTTTGTTGCACCTTTTTACAAGTCAGATCTCAACGCAAAGATTCTTAGTCTGGGATGTCTCATTCTCTTTCTGAGTGTCGGCTGCAAACCCAAGTCCCCCTATACGATTGTCCGAAAAGCTAGCTATACCATTCAGGCTGTTCCACGCCTCCCATCCCACGTGTACATGACCCAATGGCAAGGAACCTCTTCTCCCCCAGCAAGCTTTCGGTTTGTCGCTCAGGTGGAGCTATCTCCTGCCACCAACAACCTCGTGATGGTCGCATTTTCCACGTTGGGCCGAAGATTGTTTGTCCTCCGACGACAAGCTGGCAGAATGTCCTTTGTCGCTTCTCCCGGTTACACTCCGCCCATCCCAAGCGCTGTGCTCATTGAACACTTGCAGCACTGTCTGTGGCCGCTAGCTGCAGTCCAAAGAGGATGGGCGCATACAAGAAATCGATGGGTGCGTGTGTCCCAAAAGCCTCTTCGCTACGCGCTGAAGTTGGGAAACCAAGTCATCTTAGAGCGGACCCACCCCTCCCCCAACCAATGTCGATTGGTCCATCATGAGCCTGCGTACACAATTCAAGTGGCCATCCAACCGAGATAACAAGCTCGACGTTCACTCGGAAGGGAATTGCATCTCCATTTGTTGTACAATGCAGCCTAGAAACTCGAAACCTGTTCCAGTAGAAAGAACCTCTCACATTCGCTCGAAGGAGTTGTACGAATGAATCGGAAATTTCTGTTAAGTCATTCCATGCTCACGATGATGTCGTTCCTTGCCATCGGCCTGGCAGCCTTTATCACCAGCAGCTGCGTCAAAACAGCGTCAGGGCGAAGGGCGCTCATTCTAGTCCCCCAGGGAAAAATGCTCACCTTGGGAGCCCAAGCCTACCAGGAGATGAGACAGAAGAGTCGTCGGTCACGAAACACCCGATTGATCTCGTTGGTCCGCAAGATCGGCATGGACATCGCCCGCGCCAGCGGACAAAACTACAAGTGGGAGTTTGAACTCTTTGAAGATCCCAAGCAGATCAACGCATTCTGCCTCCCTGGAGGGAAAGTTGGTGTGTACTCCGGAATTCTCCCTGTAGCACGAACCAACGCCGGACTCGCCGCAATCATGGGACATGAAGTCGCCCACGCGGTCCTTCGCCACGGCGCCGAACGTATGAGCCAACAGATGGCGCTCAAAGGAGTCATGTCGCTGGGAAGTATCGTGTTTGGAAACAGCAAATACAAAGGCGCGATCATGGGCGCGATGGGACTTGGAGCCAAGTTTGGAGTCATGCTCCCTTACAGCCGAAGCCATGAGTCCGAGGCGGATCGTATGGGCCTCATGTACATGGCCAAAGCTGGATACAACCCCAAAGAAGCAGTGTCGCTTTGGGTTCGTATGGCTCAACAAGGCAAGACACCACCGGAGTTGGTCTCAACACACCCCAACCCCATCAAGCGCTCCAAAGCTCTGAACGCACAGATCTCCTCCGTCGTGAAATACTACCGAGCAGCGCAACGTCGACGAACGTTCAACCTACCCCTTCGCTAAACACCAACCTCCCCTCCTGCTCCTCTAAGAGACAGCTTCGTCTCATCCATCACCCCCAACAGGCCCCACAAAGAACTTTGGTGAGACTCCTTGATCTCACTCGGAACAGAGTTCGTACATAGAGACCTCTCCGACAAGACAATTCCCTTTCTCTTTCAAGACGTTCAAAGACCACGACATCGACACGGTTCAAGTTGGCCCAGTCTTTGAAAAAGAAGAGAGCGAACTGACAAGAAGGAGAAAACCAATGAACAAAGTTGTCAAACATACACTGTCATTTTTTGTTGGATTGAGCCTGGCAGGATCTATGCTTTGGCTAGGCATGTCCCAGAACCCGGTGCAAGCGAGCAAAGCAACGAGTGAGCCGCCCCCCGTTCCCGATCGAGGACCTGCGCCGGGGCCAATGCCCGACTCAGGAGTCAACAAGATTCCGTCACCGACAGGCGTTGGGAGTGAGCCACCCCCCGTGCCTGATCGCCAGCCAGTGCCAGGCCCCCCCCGTCCGGATACAGGACCAACGCCAGACACGTCACCCCAGTCGGCCTGGAAGCCCGTAAAAGCTTACCCTGAACGGCTGCCCAAGGCTGCACTCAAGATGCACCCATGGCAAAAGCAACCGCCTCTGCTTTGGGTTCAGTCTGCGATGAGATAGAAGGCGACAGAAGAGAAGAAAGAAATACAGATAGGATGTACTGAGGCGAGGTTTAGTCTTCGTGGATGACGGGGCGACGGTTGGCAGCGAGGATAGCCTTGCGGAGTCGGATGGCCTCAGGTGTAACCTCAAGGATCTCATCGTCGGCGATCCATTCCAGCGCTTGCTCCAAGGAGAGAAGACGCGGCGGTGAAAGGTTCACCGCTTCATCTTTACCAGAAGCACGGAAGTTGGTGAGCTTCTTTCCACGCACAACATTAACGTTGATGTCGTTACCGCGGTTGTGTTCTCCAACAATCATACCTTCGTATACATCGATACCTGGCTCAATGAAGAGAACACCGCGGGGTTGCAGCTTACCCAACGAATACGCGGTGGAAGGACCCGGACGGTCGGCAACAATCGCTCCGTTCGGTCGACGAGGAATTGGACCACTCCAAGGCATCCAACGGTCAAACACGTGGTGCATGATCGCCGTACCGCGCGTCGCAGTCATCATCTGGTTGCGCAAACCAAACAAGCCTCGCGTTGGAATCAGATACTCCAACCGTACGCGAGAGCCCTCTTGCCGCTGGTCGACCATTTGGGCCTTGCGATTCCCTACCAGCTGAGTCGCTGCACCCACATGCTCTGTGGGAACATCGATGATCAGCTGCTCCACAGGCTCTTCCTTGCCGTTTTCACCGTCACGGGTCACGACCTGTGGATTCCGGACACAAAGCTCGTACTTCTCACGACGAAGAGTCTCCAGGAGAACCGACAATTGAAGCTCTCCACGACCCAACACGCGCATTTGTTCGGGCGACTCACCATCTTCGATCCGGATGCTCACGTTGGCGTAGGCTTCACGATCGAGTCGTTCGCGGATCTGACGGCTGGTCACATACTGGCCACCGCTGCGACCGGCGAGGGGACCATCGTTCACCTGGAACACCATCGCGACGGTGGGTTCGTCCACGCTGATCGGGTCCAAGCGACGCTCGTGTTCGGGGTTGCACAAGGTGTCGCCGATCGCGACCTCCGTAACACCAGAGAGAGCCACAATATCACCACATCGAGCGATGTCCTTGGGCAACCGCTTCACACCCTGGAAAGCAAAAACGCCAGTGATACGAGCGGTGTTGGTGTAGCCATCTCCCATCACCTTAACCATACGATTCACAGCGACTTCACCAGAGATCACACGACCCACCACGAGACGACCAACGTAGTCGTCGTAGCCAAGTTGGTTCACCTGCATACAGAAGGGAGCATCGGCTTCGTCGGGTGGAGCAGGAACGGTTTCAATGATGGCTTCTACGAGGGGCTTCAGATCGGTGCCTGGAACGGAGATATCGGACGTGGCCGTACCTTCCCGCGCGTTGGTGTAAAAGACGGGGAACTCAAGTTGTTCTTCGTCCACATCCAGTTCAATCAAAAGATCGTAGACTTCCTGGAGGACTTCATCAGCCCGAGCGTCCTGTCGGTCGATCTTGTTGATGGCGAGAAGCATGGGAAGGCCGAGGTTCAAGGCCTTTCGCATCACAAAACGAGTTTGGGGCAGTGGTCCTTCGGCGGCATCGACGAGGAGAAGAACGCCGTCCACCATTCGCAAGGTACGCTCGACCTCACCACCAAAGTCGGCGTGGCCCGGGGTGTCAACAATCTGGAGCGTAGTGTCTCCAAACTGAACCGAGGTCGCTTTGGCAAGAATGGTGATCCCTCGCTCCCGCTCCTGATCATTGGAGTCCATGATCCGGTCTTCCACCTGTTGGTTTTCCCGGAACAGACCTCCCTGTTGAAAAAGCGCGTCCACCAAGGTTGTTTTCCCATGGTCAACGTGCGCGATGATAGCGATGTTCCGTAAATCGTTCCTTAAAGACATAAGCGGGATCCCCACAGCAATAGCTGGCCATCGTCGGCCAAAGACAAGATTCATCATCCAAGAACCACCAGGGTTCGAGCGGTGGGACTCCATGTTTGAGAGTCTTTGCCCCAACACCCATAAAAAAAGCAGGGGTAGCTAACATTCTCTTGCATCAACTGTCAAGGGAACCGACATTTATGGTATACAAAAGTGTTGGCCGATTCCGACAACCTGACACGACGATAGGAAACCCACACCGAGATGAACCCAACAACTCCACACCCGTTGGCCCTCTGGGGAAAGCGATTCACAGTCAGCGTTCTGCTCCTTGTGCTCGGCGCAGGAGTCTCACTCCTTCACGCAGGATGCAACCCCAAGCAGCTGATCTCTCGACTGGAAACTTGGGAAGGCCCCTCCATTAACACAGGCCGAATGTCCGCAAGTCTGGGCGGCGCTCTTCTTAAGGATGGACGTCTGGTGATTGTGGGAGGCTCCAACAAAGAGTCGCCTTTCGTCCCCGTTTCAGGAAAGCAAGCCATCGAAGTCGCTGACTCCAAGTGCATTCTCTCCGCAGAGTGCAAACGCGATGGCGCCAACTGCAAATGTTGGAAATACGCCGACATCGACCTGAAGTATGGAATTGGAGGCGCAATTTATCCTCTTCCCGATGGCCGCTTGATTGGCTTCTCCTCTGTCTTCGTCTTTGATCGCGAAAGCTATCGACTCGACCCAAAGCCAATCAACGACAAATCGCCCACATCTGGCTCAGTCTCCGCTGTGATTATCGATATCGACAAAAAAGAGTTCATCCCGATCTATCGGCCGGAGGAGAACACAGCAGGCCGTCCCAGCATCAACAAGGCTGACAAGCTCGCCCTGATGCAACGGGCGTTTGAGCGAAGCCTCCAACTCAAAGACGGTCGCATTATTCGGGTCGGAGGACACGTCATCTACAAGAACTCTCCCCCCACCAAAGCCTGCGAGCAAGGCCTCTGTCACTACTGTGTGGATCAAGAGTGCGAACCGTCCAGCCAGAGTATTGTTTGCACGGAAGAGAACTTCCAGACGGTCTGTCCCTTCCAAGAAGGGAGTAGCAAATTCACGGTCCTCAATGATATCGAGATCTACACACCTCCCGACGACAAGAACCCAAAAGGCTCGGTTCGTGTACTCAAGATGGACACCGCACGAAGCAGTGTCGGTGCCATCGAAATGGCCAACGGCAAGATCCTGATCACAGGAGGCTGGGGTCCTACAGGCTTTGGTCCCAACGAAAACTACCTCACCACCTACATCCTGGACCCCAACCAGGAAGGCGCTGGGGCGCTCATTCGCGGACCTGACAACATTGATTACCGGGAAGATCACGCGATGACGGTTCTCGCTGACGGTCGAACCTTTATTACAGGAGGAACCGACCACAACGGCGTGACCATCAACACCACTGAGTACTTTGACCCAAAGACCGGAGTGTTCCGCGATGCTCCAGAAATGACCATCGCCCGAGAAGACCATGTCCCCATGATTTTAGGACCCTGGCTTCTGTTTATCGGCGGAGAATCGACCGGAAAGAGCGACCTTGTTCACAACTCCGTTGAGATCTTCAACGTAAAAACTGGAAAGTACATCGGCCCCAAGTTCCTCTTCTCTGCTGTAGGAACCAAGGCCTCGCAAACAGGTGTCACTGACTTTGCAGCGATCAAACTCAACGACACCACAGGAATGATTATTGGTGGACAGCAAGGCCAGCAAGATCGCGACGGTGAATATGTGAGCTCTGGAGTTGGCTCGAACCGCACGCTCTTGTTTCAGTACCAAGCATCCAACTGAGCGACGCAGCAACGGCTGCAAGGAAAGCAATGACACATCAAGGACTCAGCGCGGCCGAGGTGGCCCAACGTACATCTGAAGGACGAACCAACGCGACAACACGAGCAACCACCCGTACCTACCGGGGGATCGTCGTCTCCAACCTGTTTAGTGTGTTCAACCTTGCCGTGTTTGGCGCTGCCTTTTTGCTGCTGACGCTGTTCTTTGTTTTCAAAGACATTCGTACCCTTTACGACAGCCTCTCCATCAGTACCGTAGCGTTCCTCAACACCATCATCAGCATCGTCCAAGAGATTCGTGCCAAGCGAGCCCTCGACAAGATCGTTGCGATGTCGCGCAACACCTCCACAGTCATTCGTGAAGGAGAAGCCCAAGACATCCCCACCGATGACATCGTTGAAGGTGACTTGATCCAGCTCCGACGAGGTGACCAGATCCCTGTGGATGGCACCGTCCTGGAATCCCATCACTGCGAAGTGGATGAGTCTCTGCTCACAGGAGAGTCAGAATATATCTTCAAAGAAAAAGGAAGTGAGGTTCTCTCCGGTAGCTTCTGCGTCGCCGGTCAGGGCGTCATGCAGGCCGAAAAGGTCGGTCAGGCAAGCTACATCCAACAACTCAGCAGCCAAGTTCGCTCCTACAAACGGTTTGTCTCACCGCTCCAACAAAAGATCGATCGCATCGTACAGGTGTTGATGATTCTCGCCGCCGTCATGGCCCTCCTTGTTGTTGGACAAGAGGTCGTCGGGCACACGCTCAAGAACATCCCTGCCAACATCATCGAAGCGACTCGCTCCGTTGCCTCCATCGTGACATCGATGATTCCAGTGGGACTCATCTTGCTATCAACGGTTGCGTTTGCTTTGGGCGTCTTTCGCATCTCTCAACGAGGGGCGCTGATTCAAAAGCTCAACGCGGTTGAATCGTTCGCCAACGTCGATGTGATCTGCATGGACAAGACGGGCACCCTCACGCAAAACCAGATCAAGCTCTCCCGTGTCACTCCGATCGGGAGCGTCGAAGAAGACAAGGTGGAAGAATGGCTGGCGCTGTTTGCTCACCACACCTCAGAGCAAAACGCCACCGTCGTTGCCATCTCCGAAGCCCTCGGATCCCCCGGGGACATCGACGTTACCGACGAAGTCCCGTTTAACTCCAAAGACAAATTCAGCGGCCTCAGCTACACCCAGGGAAACACCCAACACCACCTTATCTTTGGAGCCTTTGAGAAGCTGGGACCGATGTTGTCGGAGGAAGAGCAAGCACAAGCCGAAGCCATTGTTGCAGACCAGCAGGGTCTCCGTACGCTGCTGTTTGCCCAACTCGACGATGTCTCAGGCACCCTCGCCGAAGCAATGAAGAAGCAACCCCGTCTCCAAGGACTGGGAGTGGTCGCACTTGTGGACGAGATTCGTCCCAACATTGGAGAGGTGTTGCAGCAGTTTCAGGACCGTGACATCTCTCTCAAGTTGATTACAGGAGACGCTGCAGCCACCGCACAAGCCGTCGCAGAGGCAGCCGGTTGGAAAGGTGACACCTCCTATGTGGTGACAGGTCCAGAGTTGGACAAGATGGGACCGGAAGGCATCGCCAACGTAGCAGCCAACTGCTCCATCTTCGCCCGAGTCTCACCCAGCAACAAGAAAGACCTCGTCGCCGCGCTTCAGGCTCAGGGCCATTACGTTGCCATGGTCGGAGATGGGGTCAACGATGTTCTCGCTTTGAAACAAGCCGAGTTGGGCGTCGCGATGGGTTCAGGCAATCGGATGTCCCGGGATGTGTCCGATATTGTGTTGCTAGACGACGATTTTACCGTCATGCCCGAGGTGTTCTCTGAAGGAGAGACCATCATCAGCAACATTCAGGCCTCGGCAAAATTGTTTCTCACAAAGAACGCCAACGCGGTGTTTGCTATCTTGTTTGCGGGCTTTCTCGGGCTGGCCTTCCCCTTTGTCCCCCGGCACGTGACCATCATTGGGTTCTTCTCTATCAGCGTCCCGGCCCTGCTTCTCACCTTCAGCAACAGAATCCGTTACGTGGCGCCCCGCTTCCTTCAGGATGTTCTACGGTATGCTTCCGTGTCAGGAGCGTTCATCGCAGTGTCCGGTCTGCTCGCGTTTATGGCCTCACGGATACTCTTTCACCAAAGCGTTGAAGTCGCTCGCACCGCGCTTTTGTCTCAGCTGGTGTTGTTGAGCATTCTCAACTTTCTGATCATTGTGGGGCAAAACAAGTTCCGTCATTACTGGTCCAAGAACAAGCCTTTGATTGCTTTTGCTGGCGGCTTTGTTCTGCTGTACTTTGCGCTGCTTTGGTCCACAACACAGATACCTTTGCTGGCACCTCTGGCTCGCTTCTTGGAGTTGCACCCGTTGACTCGCGGCGACCTCCTCACCATGGGAACACTTGCTCCTTTGATGGGGCTGGGCATGCTACTCACACACCGCTACTTCATTAAGCTGGACGCAGCGGAAGAGACGGATACTTCGGAAGGTTAAGCGACAGAGAAGAGAGGAAGGAGCGCGTCAGGCAGCCACCCATCGACCGTGGAAGGTGGTGGGGATGTGGTGGTCAAACCAGACTTTGGCGAGGGGCTCTCGTTCCATGTCACGGGCGTCCATGACCGCAAGATAACTTTGGTGCAAGCTGGGCTCGTACACCATGGTGAGAATGTAGCCATCATCTTCGCTAGAGCCGTCGCGACGCGCCACAAACACCGGCTCTGAGGGGTTTTGTCCGCGACCAAACATATACCTTTGGTCGCGGCCGGTTTCCAGGTCAAGCTTTACAATCTCATTGACCTTGCGCTCCTGATCGTCTTGACCGTCTGGCTCTGTGGTGAGCCACATGTACCGGTAGGTTTGGGTCAACCGGTGGGGATGAATCATAGGAAAGTCGCAGATCTCGTTCCACATTCGTTCGTGAGTGAGGGTCTTGGTCTTAAGGTTGAGGACCGCTCGTGTAAGCTTCGCCCATTCACCCTGGTTGGCTGGCCTCTCATCAGGCTCTTTCCCCAACGCTTCGAGAACACCCAGATCCGGGTAACGCACATAATCAATGATGATTTCGTCGCCCTTCTCGTAGCCGTTGGCGAAGTGAAACTGAAAGAACGGGTCGGTCTGGAAATGGATGGGTTCATCGGGCTGATCCATAGGCACAACCCAAACATCCACGCAGCCTTTCTTGTCCCAGTAGAAGAGCTTGTCGAACGGTCCGATCCCCAACATCGCGCGCCAGATGCTCACCTTTGCAGGTGAGACAAAGAAGACCATGTAGTTTTCCGTCACCATAAAGTCATGGAGCATGATCGGCGAAGAAACCGGCAAACGCCCCAGCATCCGAGGCTTTCCCTGATGAGGCAACTCAAACAAGTCGATGCTGCTTTGTTTCCCGAAGGTCATACCAAAGTTATACAGCGCTTGCCGACTCGGGACTTCGTGAGGGTGCGCCGAGAACGCAGAGGGAATCACGCCGCCTAGATCCGTTTCGCCCAAGGTGCTGAGGTCATCCATGGACAGCTCGGTGGGCTTTCCTCCCTCCATCAACGCAAACAATCGGTCTTGCCAGATCATCACGCTGGTGTTGGCGGTGTTCTTCGAATCCATCCGCAACATCCGGGGAAACCGCTGGAACCAGGACGCGTTAAAGCCATACAACGGTTTGCCCGCAGCCTGTTCGGCCAACAAGCCCGCGCTCTGAATCACTCGTGTAGCTCCCCAAGCCTGTCCGTTTTGCAAACGAACCGCAGTGACAGCACCGTCTCCCTCAAAGAGGTGGTCGTACGGACGACCAAACGACTCAAACAAGCCTGGACCGTTGCGAAACAAAGTCCCATGCAAATCTTTGGGAACCTCGCCTTCCACCTGCAGAGGCTCAAACGAGTGCTCTCGGGTCAAGCTTTCATTTAAGGTGCGAACGGGAGCGTTGGTTTGTTCCTGGACAAGTTGCTCGCTAGCCACGGTGACCATCTCTGTCTCCTATGATTGAGTCAACCCAACCCGGAGACAACAAGACATCGACGACAAATATACATCTGTTGTTTCTCTTCGATGTCATTGATTCCCCCCTTTTGGTTCGGGCAAGTCAGTTACACACTCGCATGAGTATAGAGGGGAATGTAGAAAATGTCACCTTGCACGGAAGGAAGGGATATGAAACAAAGAGGTGTTACAAATCGTTCCAGTTTGCGACTGTCGTTTGCCAAAGGACGTGAGACTTACCCAAGCCAAAGGACGTACCCTTGCAACACCTCCCTTTTCGCCAAAGCATCCTTTGTTTCGCTCTGCTACTTGCAGTTTGCCTTGTAGGTTGCAAGAACAAGCAGAAGACCTCCCCCTCCAAGCAACGTTCCGCCAACCAAGCGATCGATCCCTCGTGGGTACCTTTGCACAAGAAGTTCACAAAAGAGCAGACGTTTGCGTTCATCCTTCCACAGCTACCGGCTGTAGCGGCTGTGGGAAAGCCACGCGCCGAGAACTGCAAGGTCTGCCACAGCAACATCTACAAGGACTGGAGCCAGTCCACGCACGCGGCTGCCCTTCGCGACTTGCAATACCAAGCCGAACTCTCCAAGGATAGCTCCCCGCGCTGGCTGTGTTTGAACTGTCATATCCCCGTTCAAAACCAGCGCAAGACCATCATCAAATACCTGAAGAAGGGTAGCGTGTTTCATCCCGTACGGACGAAGAATCCAGGCTTTGACCCCGTGATGCGAAAGGAAGGCATCACCTGCGCGACCTGCCACGTTCGCAAGGACAAAACAGGCAAGTCCTATATCATTGGAGCGGTAGGAAGCAGGTTTGCGCCGCATCCAGTGAAAACCAACAAAGCTTTCTTAAGGAAGATGTGCCTGCGATGCCACGACCCCAAAGGGAAGCGCCTGACCCGTCATTTGCTGTGCTGGTTCCATACACGAGAAGAGCTTGAAAAAGGACCACAGGGTGGGAAGAAGGACTGCGTGGACTGTCACATGCCGACCTACAAAGCCCGCCTGGTTCCAAGCTGGAAGCACCTGCCCAAACGCACCATGCACGCGCATCATTGGGTCGGTGGCGGCGTCCCCAAGAGCTTCTCTGGATACAAAACCTTGCTCAAGCGAGGTTACAAGAAAGGGCTTGCCATCCGAGCGTTACAACTCAGCGACTACCAACCCAAGGGCAAGCTCTTCGTTCGCCTCGCCTACCAAAACAAGCACGCAGGACACTGGCTTCCCTCAGCAGATCCCGAACGATTCTTGCGGTTCATGATCACACTCCAAGACGCCAAGGGAGCCACCCTGAAGCAAGATACCTTGCGCATTGGACAAACCTGGAAGTGGGAGCCCAAAGCCGAAAAAGTCGGAGACAACCGGCTCAAGCCCAACGAAACCCGCGTATGGAAGCCCTCATTTCAGCTTCCCCCCTCGCTCTCAGGAGTCAAGCTTGTGGTTCAAGTGTACCATGTCCGCCTTTCGAGCAAGACAGCCCAATACATGGCCAAGCACGCTCCCAAGTCGTCGTACCTCGACAACGAAACGAAAAAGAAGCTCGCCAAGATGGGCTACCACTATCCTCTCGCAACCCTCCTCTTTCGCAAAGACATTCAACTCGACACCAAAAAGAGCCGGGCTTACTCTCCCAAAGAGCTTCTGGATCTGTCCTACCAAGAGCGCAACAAACCACTGTCTCAACGTGACTACTAAACCGAGTTCAAGAGGCTTGGGGATGCTATGACAGCACCTTGGGTAAGGTATCGCAGGTGTGCTGCAGCTGGTCATCAGAGAATTGCAGGTGAGTGACAAAGCGGACGTGCCGTGGTGAGGCAGGATTGGCCAGGATGTCGTGCTCCTTGAACTGGGCTGAGATATCGGATGCTGCGACACCTTCAGCGAGCTCAAAGATAACAATGTTGGTCTCGACAGGGAGCACGTGAGAGACCTTTGCGGTGGTCAGCAAGGCTTCTTCCAAAGCTTTGGCTCGACGGTGGTCATCGGCCAATCGCTCCACGTGATTCTCCAAAGCATACAGCCCCGCAGCAGCAAGATAACCCGCCTGTCGCATTCCGCCCCCAAGAGCTTTGCGGAACCGTCGTGCCCAATAGATGAAGTCGTTGTCACCAATCAGCACGGAGCCAACGGGAGCGCCCAACCCTTTGGACAGGCAGAGTGAGATCGAGTCAAACATGCTACCGTAAGCAAGCCAGTCCTCCCCCGTTGCAACCAGTCGATTCCAGGCACGAGCGCCATCCAAATGAAACTTCAAGCCTCTCTGCTTGGTCGCTTCCCGCAAAGCGGCAAGATCTTCGCGAGACCAAACTGCGCCACCGCCGCGGTTGCAAGTGTCTTCTACTGCAACCAGCGATGTCCTTGGGCAATGTGGGTCATCCGGGTTGATGTTGGCGAGCACTTCGTCAGCAGTGAAGCGACCACGATCCCCTTCCAACAACCGCACTGAAGCACCGGAGTTCATCGCGATGCCGCCACCCTCGTAGTTGTAAATATGACTGGCGCGAGCGCAGACCACCTCGTCACCCGGCCGGGTGTGGACCTTGATACCAAGCTGATTGGTCATCGTTCCCGAGGGACAAAACAAGCCAGCCTCGTGGCCAAACAAGGCCGCGACCTTTTGCTCCAGAACGTTGATGGTTGGATCTTCGCCCATCACGTCGTCGCCGACTTCGGCCCGACTCATTGCTTCCAACATCTCTGCTGTCGGCCTGGTGACGGTATCACTGCGCAAATCGACCTTCATTCCCATTCCTTTCATCGCTTGAGGCAGTACGTTTCGCCGCGCTCCAAACCTCCCAGTCCCTTGTTTTTGGCCAGCACGATTCGGTATCGCCCAGGTCGGGAAGGAAGTCGGAAAAGACAAGAGTCATAGCCATCTCTGAAGATTTTAATCATCGTGCGCCCCTGTGCCTTACTCCGAACCAAACAAGCCCAACGAGCCTTGTACTTCACAGCATACGAAGACCTCTCAAGGCGCAAATCGGCGGGTTGCAAATCAAACCGATAAACTATCCCAGCGCCCAATTCCGAACACCCAGGTAGACCTGAAGTCTTCACAGCAGGCCTACGACGAGAAGGTCGCGGAAGCACACGACGCCGAACGCGACGGCGTCTTCTTCTCTGACGAACCTTTCGTCGTACGACAGGTGTATCGTCGGTATCGTCTGCATCATCGGAGTCGTCATTGTCCGAATCATCCGAATCATTCGAGTTTGTCGGTGTTTGAGAGTTAGGCGGTGTAGCGCCTCGGTCCACAACAGGTTTGGGTTGTTCTCTTCGAGGTGGAACTCGACGTTCAGCGCGCCTGGGTGGAGAGGCATGATTCTTCGAGAGGGTCCCAGATTTGGAGTCTTTTGTGCTCCACCAAAACCCACCTCCTCCTAGCAACACCACCAAGAGGGCCACCGCAACAGCCCACCGTTTGGACGAAGACTGCAATGGCTCAGCGAGCGCGGGCCGTAACGCGGAAGGCTTGGGAGGCACTCCCATTGCCGTATGCCCGACCTCCACAGACGAGGCATCATCGGCAGAAAAGGACGTCGCTGGCTCCAAAGCATAACCAGGATCCTGCTCAAGACGAGTGACATCAAGAGAAGGTGCAGGAGCACCCGCATCCAGGGGAACACCCGTTGCAAGAAGATTGGGATTGGCGGCGACAGTTTCACCGGGTTGGGTTGCAGGACCCGCCAGAGAGATCCCTGTTTGTGCCGTTGGCTCGGCGTGAATCGCAACAGGTGCAGATTGAAGTTCGGACGTGTGCTGCCCCACAGTAACAGGGGTGCTTTGCCCCAAGGTAGCTTCGACCTTGTCCAGCGCGTGCAACAGCTCGTCGATCGAGGCAAAGCGTTCTTCGCTCTTTTTCGCAAGGGACTTGAGCACAAACTCGTCCAGACCGGGGATGGAGGCGAGTTCCTTCCTCCGAGTTGACGGGGCCTTTGGAGCCTCCATCATCTGCGCGACAGCCAACTCCATCACAGAGACAGAGCCCTTTCGCTCCGGCGGTAGAAAGGGGGTATGTCCCACAAGCATCCGGTACAAGATGCTGCCCAACGCATAAATATCGGTGCGGCTGTCAACAGGACGGCCTGAGCATTGCTCTGGAGCCATGTACTCCGGTGTGCCAATGATCCCTTGGGTAAGAGCGGTTTGCTGTTCGTTGGCCAGTGTCTTGGCGATACCAAAGTCGATAACTTTGACGAAGTGTTTGTTTTGGTGCCGGGTGATCAGGAAGATGTTTTGGGGCTTTAAGTCACGGTGAATGACTTGAGCATGGTGAGCGTCACGAATGGCAATGCAGATCTGACGAAAGATGTGAAAGACATCTTCCAATGGGAGCAGTTCTTCCCGCTCCAAAAGGTCATACAGGTCTTCGCCCTTCAAATGCTCCATCACAAAGTAGTGACCGAGATCAGGGAACTCACCAAAGTCGTCGTAGACACGAACAATGTGTTCGTTGTTCTGGGACAGCGCGGCGGTCACTTCCACTTCGCGAGCCAGGCGTTTCACCAGCTTGTCGTCGTGGCAAAACTCGGGCTTGATGAACTTAATAACTCGAACGGGATCCATCGTGAGTCGAACGTGACGAGCGAGATACAGCATCCCGCATCCGCCCTCACTTAACTCGGATTCCACGCGGTATTTGCCAGCGACAAGAACTTGCGGCAGGCGACATTGAGCGCAGTAAAGAATCGGTTCATCTTCGCGCCGAGGAGCGCCTGCCTCGTAATTGCATTGGGGACATTCGGCGGATGTGGTCAGATCAGTCATTGGGTTACCGTTGCAAGAGAGTCACAGAGCCTTGAAGCTGGAAGTTGCTGCGAAGTTCGGGAATTTCTTTCTTCGCATTCGCTGCCCGGTTAGCCGTCACATGCCCCACGATGCCTCCTGCCAAAACGAGCAAGCCGGCACCGGAAGCGACACCTCCAGCCACAACCAAGGAACCTGCCGTGTCAAAGTCGCGATGGTACGCGTCTTCTTGTAGGTTAGCCTGGAGTTCGGGGTCACTGCGTTGGGAGTTGAGGTTGGCTTGTGACGCAACGCCCACCACCGCAAGAACCGCTCCAACAAAAGCGAGGGAAGCGCCCACAGCGTATCCTGTAATCACCAAAGGAGGCAACTTCTTCGCGACCAAGATGCGACGCTCACGAAGGACAACGCGAGCCTTCGTCACATTCACAAGAACCCGGTGCTTTCGTTTGATCGTAACGTTCCGACGATTCACCGCCCGCCCAGGAGCTTTCACTTCCACCGTGTACGCGCCAGGACGAAGCTTCAAGCGAGCCTTCCCCTTCGCTTGCTCAGCAAACTTGTAACCCTTGATAGCGATCACTGCGAGAGGAACCCCTGTCACCACAACTAAGGTGCCGTATCCAATTTTTTCGGTCAGGGATTGGACCAGCTTTTGATTGAGACGACAGCGTCGAGCGGCTTTGCAGTACCCTTTGTTCAGGGAGCGCTGGAGGGCTTGGACAGCTCTCTCCTTCCAGTACGACCGAACGCCTGGAGCCGTTTGCTTCTCGCTGGCTTGGTGGAATGCGATCGCGGCATTTCTCAGGTAACGATCCTTGAGCAGATTCCGGATACCAGAGAGGGACTTGTTGGCATCTGCAACTTTAACTTGCTCCAAAAAGCAATTCCCCGAAGCCACAAACTTCTTGGCCTGGAACATGGACCGACAGGATTGTGCAGAAGCCCAGGCTGGACTTCCCAACCCAACAACCCAACCCATAAGACTGACCCAACCCACTGCATAGATGATTGCACGCAAGACCCACACCCTTCCTTTGTTGTGTTTGTTATCTGCGAGAAGCTACTCTCCGTAAACAATCAATGTGGCAGAGACACGCCAACTTCCGCCCTTTGCAACTTTCTCAACCAGGTAACCAAAGGTGTGCTCCCCTGGAGTTTGGAACGCAGGAATCTCCCGAAGGATCGGCTGCGTCAAGCTACCCGGACACCAGTTGGCGCGCGGCGCCTCTACGCTGCGGATGTTCCCTGTTGGGTTCTCTTTGCAGCGCGTCCCGAACATGGTTTGAATCTTGGTACAGAACTTTGTGCAGTCGCTACGCCAAGGGGTAAAGTTTTGGTACTCCTTGCCATCGGCAAACAAGCGGTGTGTCCTTTTGCAGAATTCGTCAGCATGACCGATGCAAGCTTGATCAGCCGTGCCGCCGCCGTGCCCTGTCACTCGGTATTCTAGGACCGTTTTTCGAGTACCTTCGGGCAGCGTGAACTTCACCTCTTCCTTCTTGCCTTCGTTGTCTTTGTAATTGGTGTTGAAAAGCGGTATCACATCGATCACTCGGCTTCGATTGGGACCCGGAGTCACGTCCAGGTAAGCCGAGACGAACCAGCCACCGTTGGCTCCAGAGACCTGCCCTTTTCCATCGGACCAGGTACCAATGCTCACTTTCATAGTGTGCTTTCCAGGCTTGGTGTTCGCCAAATGTGTCACGTCGATGCGGAAATCCATGGGGCCACCAAACGGCGTAATCGCTCGTACCAATTCAAACGCGGTAGGTTTTGGGTCTGTCTCACCGACAACAGGGCTCATCACAAACTCGAAGTTTCGATCGTAGGCATCGCACTTGGGAGGCCAGTTGTGCCCGGATGGACGCGGATCATCCTTCCATTGCTCAAACGGGTAACATGTGGTGCGAAGAGCGACGACGAGTTCAACTTTCTCGTAGGTTCCCTTTTTGAACTCAAACTCTTTGGTCGCCTGCCTGACGTTCTCGTAGGTGGTACCTTCGTACTCTTTTCGGCTGTTGATGCGGGTTTTGTTGAACAACTCAATGCGATACGGATCGGGCGTGGGCTCCGGCTCTGGAGCGGGCTCTGGTGTGGGTTCGGGTCCAGCTTCAGGTCCAGCCTCTGCTGTAAAGGTGGAGTCATCGACGGTGCCCGTAGGTTCAGCCGATGCGTTGCCTTCTTTGGAAGAAGGCTCTGATGCAGAAGACTCTTGTGGGTTGGGTGTTGCATTGCTGCATCCAACGCTTCCCCACAAAGCGATGCCCACAAGACCTACCATAGCCAACCAAACACGATACGTTCTCATACAAGTACCCTCATTCGTCAGAGGCAGCAAAACGGAGTAACACCAAGACTTTGGAAGCAAGAGACATCCTAGAGAAGCCTCATCCTTCCGTTTCATCATGACAACAGATCCGCCCCAAAAAAGCAATATCCCTTAGAATCTTAGAACGAGGAGGTGGAGATTCAAGTCCCTTCCCCAAACAAATGCTCTTCAAGCTCACCTTGCCAACGTTGCCAGGAGTCGCTGGAAGCCGGAGGCTCGGAAGGAACGACCTCACACAAAGCCAATGTCATATCATCGTGTCGAAAGCGAGTGTTGTAGGCGATGTCGATCAGCCGTTGGCACCTCTTGGCGATGGGTTCGCTGGTATGGGAAAGTACATCACGAAGAACCGTCAGCGGTACGATGTCGCAAAATCCTTGGGAGGCCATCACAAAGACGTCGCCAGGTAGAAGCTCAACGGAGCCGACCATCACCTCTCCTTCCCCCCACCCCAACGCGTTGGAGCGAGACACCAAGGCACTCTCACTCCGCGAGAATAAAGGCGACACATCCTCTCCGAACAAGGAAACCGAAGGGCCATGAAGTGCAGAAGACTCTCCCTGTCCCAATGGGATGTAACCTTCAGGTTGGCTGTCTTCAGCTCCTTCAATAGCAGCATTTTTGGCGGCTGCTTCGGAAGAAACAGGCAGCGGCACGGAGCCAGGGGCAAAGACGTCCAGCTCCCCTCGACGCCATCGAAAGAGAGGAACTGGCCCGACACGGACAAGATGAGCCTGACCATGAGCGACAAAGACGCTCGCAAGAGCAACACCCATGCCTCGCCACTGGTGCTTGTTGCGTAAGGTTTCCCGAAGTTCGTCGTGCACCTTTTGCAAGCAGCCCAAGAAGCCCATGGTTTGGAGCGAAACGTCATGAGCGGACGGAGCGAAAAACTCGCTGGAGAGATGCCAAGGATCCGCTTCCAAAACAAGCTCGTACAAACGTTGGAGCACCCACAAGGCGGCTTGTCCTTCAAACCCTCGGCCTCCTTGCTCAGCAACCAGCCCCGCCCAACTGGTTAATGGTACCAAGGCAAAGTTTTCGCGCGTTCGCTGACGGCCCCATCCGCAGAGGGTTTGGCCGGCTGCGGCACAAGACCAACCGTGGGTCCGCCAGGTTTCTTTGCTGCGATGATGCACATGAGGTTCGACCCAGCGTTTGGGCTCAAACAACACGCTGCCCTGCCCCTCCGGTGGCGCACAAACGGTCCCGCCCGGAAGCCCTCCAAGGGCCTGGGTTTGTGCTCTCCCCAACTGTTCAACTGTGCGGGCCAACAGACCCAAAAGGGTACGAATCAAAGAAGGTTCTCTCGTTCCATCCGAACAGGTATCCATCGTAGCCCCAAGGCTTATTCCACCTTACCCCCGTTGGGCAAACCATTGCAACTTTCTCCGAAGTGCAGTACATCCGAGGGGCATTGCCTGGAACAAAATGAAACGGAGACATACGATGAGCACAAAGCAATTCACCTCCCTTGTCGACATGCAAGAAACCTCCTGCAAAGATTTCGCCAACAACAAATTGTTTGGAACCAAACGCAACGGCAACTACGAATGGATCACCTACAAAGAGTTTGCAGAGAAGGTGGACCAATGCAGAGCAGCTCTTGCAGCACTAGGAGTGACCAAGGGAAACAAGGTCGCTGTGATTGCCGACAATCGCGTGGAGTGGGCCGTTGCAGCCTACGCCACCTACGGACTCAACGCTCACTATGTCCCCATGTACGAATCCCAGCTCCCCAAAGACTGGAAGTTCATCATCGAAGACTCTGACGCTGTGGTCCTTCTCGCGGCCAGTACGTCGATTTACGATAGCACCAAAGACTGGCCGGGCGAAGTCGGTCAGCTTCAACATGTCTTGTGTTTTGATGCACCTGCATCAGAAGAGCACTCCTTCGCAGCGCACCTCAAGAAGGGTGCTCAAAACCCCGTCGATTCAGCCTCACCAAGCGCGGACGAAGTCGCCGGACTGATCTACACCTCTGGGACAACAGGGAAACCCAAAGGTGTGGTGTTGAGCCATGGAAACTTTATCTCCAACGTCAACGCCATCCACAAAGTCTTTCCCATGTCGGACGAGGACGTCAGCTTGAGTTTCTTGCCCTGGGCTCACTCCTTCGGCCAAACCGCAGAGCTTCACGTCCTCTTGAGCATGGGCGCAGGGCTCGGTCTGGCCGAAAGCCCACGGACGCTTCTCGACAACTTTGCAGAAGTTCGACCCACTCTTTTGTTCTCGGTTCCCCGTGTGTTCAACCGCATCTACGACGGCCTGCAAAAACGAATGGCCAAAGAATCGGCCTTTAAGAAGTTCATGTTCCAGCGCGGAATCGCCGTCGCCACCGAACGTCGCAAGCTCACCGAGCAGGGCAAATCAAGCTTCCTCCTGAACCTACAGTATCGTATCTTTGACAAGCTCGTCTTCTCCAAAGTTCGCGATCGATTTGGGGGTCGGATGCGATACGCATTCTCCGGTGGAGCGGCCCTTTCCAAAGAAGTCGCAGAGTTCATCGACAACATGAACATTGTGGTGTTTGAAGGCTACGGATTGACCGAGACATCCCCGATCGTCTGCGCGAACCGCCCGGGTTCACAAAAGATTGGAACGGTGGGAAAGACCATCCCTGGCGTTGAAGTCTTTATCTGTGACGAAAACCAGAAGGTTCAAGCCACAGGCACCGAAGGCGAAGTGGTTGTGGTTGGGCCCAACGTTCTCCAGGAGTACCACAAGCGCCCCGACGCGACCGAAGAAGTGATCTTCGATTTGAATGGAAAGAGAGCCTTTCGCACGGGTGATATGGGACGCCTTGATGACCAGGGCTACCTCAGCATCACCGGCCGCTTCAAGGAGCAATACAAGCTTGAGAACGGCAAGTATGTGGTCCCCTCACCGCTGGAAGAGCAGCTCAAACTGAGTGGATTCCTCAACCAAGTCTTCGTGTATGGAATGAACAAACCGTACAACGTCGCCCTGGTTGTCCCCGACTTTCCCGCGTTGGAAGAATGGGCCAAAGACGAAGGGATCTCCGACCTCTCCCCCGAAGGGCTCATTGCGAATCCCAAAGTTCACGCTAAGATTGGCGACGAGCTTGCCCAGTATGGCGCAGAGTTCAAAGGCTACGAGAGACCCAAGAAGTGGGCCTTGCTCAAAGATGAGTTCTCTGTCGAAAACGATATGATGACGCCCAAGATGAGCATCAAGCGCCGCAATGTCATCAAGACCTACCAAAGCAACCTCGACGAACTCTACGAAAGCTAACCCCCCCTTTGAAGAAGAACCCCATGAATCGACGTTGTTGCTTCTCCTTCCTCTTTGCCGTGTTGGTTTGTTCCACCACAGGTTGCCCGAAGACCTCGTCTCCTCCGAGCCAATCCTCCTTGTATCAGAAGTGGCCTGCATCGTTTCGCCTCTCCCCGCGGGAGTTGGAGCGACGGGTACAACGGCAGGTGAACAAGGAACGGCGACGGAATGGTTTAGCGCCCTTGCGATGGGATGTTCGACTCCGCCAGGTGGCCTACCAACACAGCTTAAGCATGGCCCGAAACAACTACTTCAGTCACACCAACGAGCGGGGTGAGAGTCCAATGCAGAGGGGCTTTCGTGTTGGGCTTCGGTGCTCCAGAACAACACCGTCTGGTTTGCGGCGCAAAGGAATCGGAGAAAACCTCTTCCAAAATCACCTGTACTCTGCCATTATTTACAGGGAAACAAGAGCAGGACGCACTCGGCGCTACCGTTGGAGTCATGCCCGAGAGATCATTGCAACCACAGTGAGGGGTTGGATGGAGAGCCCCACCCACCGGCAAAACATCTTGTCTCGTCTCTACACACACGGTGGAGTTGGAGTGGCCATCAGCCTGGATGGAAAAGTGTACATCACCCATAACTTTTGCTAGGACCGGATCGTGTGGCAGTCTGCAAGACAACCCTGGCTCTCCCTTCGGAGTCTTCTCACCCTTAGCCTGTTGGGCCTGCTAAGCCTGACGACGATAAGCTGCGAAAAGAAAGCCGAAGGAACTCTTGTACTGGAAGCCGGTGCTTGCAACCCCCGTCAGTTGCTCACCAACAACCCCAATTACGCCCTCCGTGACTTGAAACTCGGGCTCCTGACTCACCCCTACAACAACCTGTTTGCTCGTGGATTTGAACGGGGTTGTATGGTCTCGATGTGGGCCAGCCAACCCAATGACGACGGCAACCATCCCTACGTCAAGGCGCTGCGAGTGCAACCCGATGGAACCTTTACACCCATCGATAGCAGCGGACCCGCTGACCTTCTCTTTGATGTGCCCGACGACTCCGGCGTCAAAGACCTACACTTTCGCTTGTACTTCCTTCGACCGGATGCTGTGCTGAATGTGCAAGAGCACAAAGAGATCTGTCGCGCGATGCAGCGGACAACCTATCGCTGCTTTGACAACAGCAACCAAAAACAATGCTGGTTCTACCTTAAGATTTACCCCAAGGACAAAGACGGTAACTTCACCTTTGGCGCAGGCTACAACTCCTCCTGTCGGCTGTGTGCGCCCGAGCTATGCAACGGCAAAGATGACGATTGTGATGGAACCATCGACAACACACACGGGCTCAAAACGTTGTTGTCACGCTCTTGCTTCACAGGTCCAAGCGATGCTTTGTTTGACGGAAGCAACGGAAAAGGTGAATGCCGACTGGGAGAGCAGCGGTGCGACAAAGGCACCTGGCAAGCCTGTGTAGGACAGGTCACTCCAGTCAATGAGACCTGCAATGGCAAGGACGACGACTGCGACGGTCGAGCCGACAACGGCGGCGTATGTCCCTCCGGCCAGATCTGCCTGGATGGTTCTTGCCAGCTATCCCTTTGCCGTCCTGGAGAGGCCCCTTGCGACTCCGCCTGCGTCAACTTCAACGAAGACGCCAAGCATTGCGGTGGTTGCAGCAAGGCCTGCAAGGAAGGTGAACGTTGCGCCTCTGGCCAATGTGTCACAAGCTGCCCCAGTGGAACCTCCACGGTGTGTGGTTCAAGCTGCATTGACATCCAAACCAACCGAAACCACTGCGGTGCCTGCGACAACAAATGCCAGGACGGACAGATCTGTTTCTCCGGTCAATGTGTGCTGTCCTGCCCCTCGTCGGCCCCCGAATGTGGACTCGACGGCCGCAAAACATGTTGCCCCGGAGCCTGCTGCAACAACGTCTGCCTGGACACACAGGCCAACAGCCGACATTGTGGGGCCTGCAACCAGCCTTGTGCGGGTGGCTCTCTCTGCTTCGGCGGAAAGTGCGTTTTGACTTGCCCCGACTCTGCGCCCTTGTGCGGTCCGGCCGGTCAGAAAACATGCTGCTCCAACACATGCTGCAGCGACGCCTGCATTGACACCCAAACCAACCCACAACATTGCGGAAGCTGCGGCAACGCCTGCCCCAAAGGACAAGTGTGTGTGTTGGGACATTGCACCTTGTCCTGCCCCAACGGCACGGCCCGCTGTGGAACGCCCGAAAAACAAGTCTGTTGCGACGGAACGTGCTGCAACAACGCATGCATCAACGTGAAAACCGACCGCCAACACTGTGGGTTCTGCAACAACGCTTGTCCTGACGGCAACGTCTGTGTTCAAGGTCAATGCCAGCTCTCCTGCCCACAAAATTCCCCCAAATGTGGCGTCCCTGGACAGGAAGTTTGTTGCCCTGGAAGTTGCTGCAACAACCGCTGCGTTGACGCCAAAGTCGATCCTCAACATTGTGGAGGGTGCAACCAAAACTGCACCACAGGGCAAACATGTGTCCAAGGGGTTTGCCAGTTCGCTTGCCCCCCAGCGCAACGACTTTGTGGGACCGAATGCGTGAACATTCAAGTGAACCCACTCCACTGCGGTGGCTGCAACCAAAAGTGCGGCGCAAACGAACGCTGCGACAACAGCACCTGCCGACTCTGTCCTTCTACAGCACCTGCCTGTGGAGCCCCTGGTCAACAGAACTGTTGCAGCCTGAGTTGCTGCAACAACACCTGCATCGACCCACAGACCAACCCACAGCATTGTGGTTTCTGTGGCAACGCATGCAAACCCGGTGAATACTGCCAGAATGGAACCTGCACAAGCTGCCCTGGGGCTCTTTCCAAGTGTGGGACGTCGTGCTGCAACGCGGCCAACTGCTGCAACAACACATGTGTTGACACCCAGACCAACCCCCTACACTGTGGTGCCTGTGGCATGGCTTGCCAGACCGGACAGACCTGCTGCTCTAGAGCGTGTGTGGACCTCTCCAGCGACACCGCCAACTGCGGCACCTGTGCCAAAAGCTGCGCGGTCACCCAAGCTTGTTCAGCCGGGAACTGCTGTGCAACCGGTCAGATCTGGTGCGGTCAACAATGCATCAACCCGCTCACCGACAACAACCACTGCGGCACCTGCGGGAACGCCTGCTCCACCACGACCCAATGCACCGCCGGAGCCTGTGTATGCAGAACCGGAACAACGCGATGCAACGGAGAGTGTGTGAACCTACAAATCGACAGTCGCCACTGCGCCGCCTGCAACAACACCTGCCAAGGCGGCAAGATCTGCAACAACAGCACGTGTGTCTGCCCCGCAAACACAGTCATTTGCAACAACGTCTGTACGGACACACAAACCAGCGCCCAACACTGTGGAAGTTGTGGGAACGCTTGCCCGACAGGACAAGTCTGCAACGCCGGTCAATGCCAATAACCCGCCACAACATCTTGGTTTGTTGGCTCTCTATGGCGCACGAAGCTTCCAAAGGAACAGCTCTTTGGAGAACGAGTTCTGCTGTCGCTTGAGGGTTGTACCGCCCATGACAACGTCGTCTTCAAACTCACCGGTGATGTAGATATTGTCCTGACGATCGATCGCAATCCAGCGTCCTGCCGCCGTGCCCTTCCCCGACGACAAGGCAGACCAGTCGTACTTGTTTTGTGACGACAACCTCGTGATGTAGGCGTGGAACTTGCTCCCTGCGGTCAGGGTTTGGTTGCCTATTTTGAAGGTGCCGCTGAACTCTCCCCCAACGTAGATTCGTCCCTTGCTATCGAAGGCAACGGATGTGGGGTGAATGTGAGATGACCCTTGAGAGTAGTCACTCTGGATGACCTTTCCTGAGGTGTCGAGGAGAATCGTGGTCATGGTTCCGTGCAAGGCTGAAGGAATCGAGAAACTCCCAAACGTCTTCTTTCCCTCCAGTTCGGTGCTGAGAAAGAGTTGCCCCTTGGGAGTCCAACGCAAGGCATGAGGAATCGTGGAACCCTGACCTGTACTTTGAACCACCCACTGGATGGCTCCGGCGGCGTTCCACTTCACAACAAACAGGTCATCTTGTTGGGTGGTTAATGTCGTGTTTCCCCACACCGATGTGTCGAAGATCTGACCAAGGAGGTACACGTCTCCCTGCGGAGACACACAGAAATCATTGGGGATATCGATGCTAGAGCCACCACCTGTCACCAGCCACTTCGCGTCGCCTTGGGCATCAAGCCGGACAACAAACACATCCAGGGATGCACTTCCTGTAAAGGATAAAGAGCCAAACGAAGCGGGTCCGCTGAAGATGCCGGCGACATAGATCTGTCCTTTTGCATCTGTACGCAAGGCTTTCATTTGGGCACGAGAGTCACCCAGTTGAACGGACCATTGCACGGTACCACTCGGCGAGAACTTTGTGACAAAGCCGCCTCCCTTCTTCGCGTCCAGGGTGGTACTTCCCCATTGGATTGACTCGTAGAAGTGACCAGTGATGACTACATTTCCGCTGGGGTCCAACCCGATTGTGTTTGGCTCCTTAAAGCCCTTCCCTTGTGACTTCTTGACCCAAAGAAGCGTTCCATCCGAAGAAAACTTCGATAGGTAGATTTCAAAGCTGGCCGGAGCCGTGGAGAGGGTCGTCGAGCCAAAGCTTGCCTGTCCCATAAAGGAGCCATAGACATACACATCGCCCTGGTCATCCACCGCCAGGCCGCGATTAAACATGATCGTGGCTCCATACCCAAACGTGATGGCGTACGGCTTGGTTGGCAAAGGCGGAAGAACTTTCTCGGGGCCCACTTCAGGCTGAGGTGGCTGCTCCGTACCAGCAGGTTCCTCCCCAGGAAGATTTTCGGGTGGTGCTGCTTCCGAAGCATCCAACCCTCCATCCTCGTCACCTTGCTCCGGTCCCACAGCCTCCGCATCATCGGGACTTGAAGGCTCTTCCCCAGGTTCAACACCAGAGTCGAGAGTGACCTCTTGGGATGGTACCTCTTCCTTGGACGGTTCGGCAACCGCTTCCGCCTTGGGTTCACTGGAGTTGGGTTCGCTGGGTTCCTCGGCACCTGCGGATTCAGGAGAACAATTGGAGCCTCCGTCCTCACCACAATGGACAGACGCCTCCTGCACCGGCTCTGCTCCTTCGCCTTCTCCACCGGGAGGTGTCATGGGAGAGCAGCCGAGAGCCAACCAGAACAAACCCAACACAAGAAACCATCGAAGCCAACGCATCCGTATCCTCAAATGTGTCTTTAAAAAAGGGAAAGGAAGAGCCACAAACTTCCAAAACCACTCTATCGTATAGACTCCACTTCAGCCAAGTTCATCTCACCGATGAACCGCCGAAATATGACGCAGCCTCTCTACAGAGACAACATCCAGGATGGAGGTTGTAGTTCCGAATGGATTGTAGTGGAAGAATGTGGCGAACTTGGGGGGGATAAGGGAAAGAAGAACGAGGGTTATTGGTTGAGAATGGTGAACTCAACGCGACGGTTGATGGCGCGGTTGGCATCCGAAGTGTTCGGAACCTCTGGCTTGGTTTCACCATAACCTTGGGAATCGAGTCGAGCAGCGTTGACACCCTTCTTGATCAGGTACCTCTTCACAGAAGCAGCACGACGCTTCGACAGATCCATGTTGTAGCTCGGCTTACCGATGTTATCCGTGTGACCTTCGATGCGAATCCGAACGGTCGGGCGGCTGCGAAGAACAGAGACCACCTGATCGAGGATCGAGTAGGACTTCGGCAGGATCTTATCGCTGTTGAAGGCAAACTGGATCTTCTGGAGGATAGCAATCTTCTTCTTCTTGACCTCAACAAGGATCTTCTTCGGACAACCCTTACGCTCTTTTACGCCGGGAACATCCGGACACTTGTCGAGTCGGTCCACAACGCCGTCTTTGTCGCGGTCGGTGTCGGGACAGCCGTTGTTTTCTTTGGGTCCAGGCTTGTCGGGACACTTGTCAACGTTGTCTTTCAGGCCGTCGCCATCCTTGTCACCCCATGGACAACCGTTGTTCTCCTTGGGTCCGGCTTTTTCGGGACATTTGTCGACGTTGTCGTTCAGACCGTCGCCATCTTTGTCGCCCCAAGGACAACCGTTGTTTTCTTTGGGTCCAGGTTGATCGGGACACTTGTCAACGTTGTCTTTCAGGCCGTCGCCATCCTTGTCACCCCATGGACAACCGTTGTTCTCCTTGGGACCCGGAACTTTGGGGCACTTGTCAACGCTGTCGAGGAGGCCATCGCCGTCAGTATCTTTGTCGCGTTTGCGGGGAGCCCACATTACGCCCAAGAACACACGGAACAGGGGAGCACCGTAACCCGACGTCACAGCAAAACTTCCACCCAGGGTGAGGGCGAGGTTTTCGTTTCCGAGGGGATACACACGTCCACCCAAGTACACCTCAAGAGGAGCAGAGAAAATAGAGGTTGCATCGCTGAGCGCAACTCCGCCGCTCACATCTGCAAGAATATCAAGGTAGTCTTTAACCACTCGAATGCTTGCACCCAAGGAGTAGGTCAGCTCGTTTTGAACCTTCAACGGTCCAAAGGTTGTGGGAGGCAAGAACCGGTAGCCCAGGTTCAACCCCAGGTTTACAATCGAGATGCGCTTGCTGAGGTAGGCCTGAACACCAAAGCTGACAGGCTCTTCCCCGTTCATGTTCTCTTTGTTTCCGATGGGAATGGTCACAAAGGCCTGGAAACCAAGATTAACAACATGCTTCTTTTCTTGCAGGGCTTGCACTTTGATTTGAAACTTGGGGTCAACCAGAGCAAAGCCTGTGAGACTCTCTCCACGGTCATTTTGTTCAAAGATGCTACCGTTAGGAATCGTACCGACTTGGTACAGGGTGAGGGGGAACGCCAGACCAATGTCCAACCAGGACAACAGACCGACACCTGCCAAAACATCGGCACCCAGTTGGTGGTCAACCACACCCGTCACATCACTACCGCTGCGAACGGTCAGTGGCCTGTTCGCATAGTTAAGATAGAGACCAACGTAGTAGTTCCACTGGCCCAGAGTTTCACCCGATTGGGTTTGAAGCACACCTTGAGGGTCACCCCAGGGCCGGAATTGTTGAAGTTGGAAGGCACGGGTCTGGGTCTGGGCAAACGCCATATTCCAGCAGGTCGAGCCAACAAATAGCGCAAAGGTCAGCGCGAAAGTGCGCCAAACTGTATGGGATCTTCGATGGAAGAATTGCATTGTGAACCTCACTGAGCAAAAACACGCACGTCGGGTGAACACATCCGCAGCATGAACGGTGATAGAGAAGAGGCAGAGAGGGTTCCCCTCAACCAAAGAGAGGAACCTCTCTCAATGTGAGATTTACTTTTGGTATCGTCGGCGCAAGCGGAAGAGGCAGAGGAGTCCAATCAGACCCAACCACAGACCCGCCAGCGAGAAGGAGACGCTGCCCTGCGAACAGACGCAACCGCCACCCACTTCGTAGCCGTTCAGGTCTTGCACACCACTGTCTTGCACAGGCTCGGGGCTGGGCTCTGGGCCAGGCTCCGGTCCGGGGAGGGGCGGTCCTACACAGACACCCTTGCGGCAGGTGTGGTCGGTGGGACACTCAACGCCTTTGCAGGAGTCGTCGCCACAACCGTCTGCGCTACAAACACGCTGTGACTTACAAGCGTCGGTCTTTCCAGCGCAGGGGTCAGCGGTGCAGTTTCCGTTGGTGCAAACTTCACCGTCTGGGCAGGTCTTGTCTTTGCAGGGATCATCCTGACACGCGCCGTCCACACAGACCTTACCTTCGGGACAGGTCGGGCAAAGCTTCACGCATGTACCATCGGTCGGACGACAGAATTCACCGTCTGCACAGGTCTTGCCTTTGCAGGGGTTGTCCACACAGGCACCGTTGCTGCAGATCTTGTCACCTTCGCAAGCGTTTTCATAACAACCTGCAGGCTTACAAACTTTGTTCACACAGATCGCGGTTCCGGGGCAGTCCGAGTCATAGGTACAGGGGAGGTCACCTGTGCACTGGCCGTTGTTGCAGGTCTGACCGGTGGGACAGGTCACGTTTCCACAAGGCGGCTCAACGCACTTGTCAGCGCGACAAACTCGCTTGCCTTTGCAGGAGTCTTGCTCACACTCATCTTTGACGCAGTTGCCGTTGACGCAAACTTCGCCAGCAGCACATTGCTTGTCGGCGCAGGGGTCAGCGGTACACTTGCCATCGACACAAACCTGCTTTTCGGGGCAGAACACACCGGCGCAGGAGGGGACGCACTGTCCAGCGCGGCAGTACTCACCATCAGCGCACTGTTTGTTGGCACAGGGATCGGGCTTGCAAGTTCCTTCGGAGCAAACTTCGCCGTTCTGACAGTCAGCGTTCTCTTTGCAAGTCGGCTTCACACATTTGCCAGACAAGCAGAGGAGCTCACCCGGACAGTCTTTGTCGAACTTGCAGGAGTCGGGAGCCTGACATTGACCCCACTTGCAAACCTGCTTGCTGTCGGGACAGGTCACGCCAGCGCAGGGGTCATCGATACAGCCGTTGTCCATCGGGTAACAAACGCGGCCCGCCTTACAGACGTTGGACGCGCTGCACTTGTCCGGTTCGCAGGTGCCTTTGACACAGACTTCGCCAGCAGCGCAGTTGGCGTTGGCGCAAGGGTCGGCCACACAGGCTCCATCTTTGCACATTTCGCCGGCCTGACACTTCACGCCCGAACAGGGTTTGGCGCAGGTTGCATCCGAGTTACGGCAGAATTCGCCGGTCGCGCATTGCTTGGTGGCACACGCGGGGTCTTCACACTTTGCCTTGAGACAAAGTTGTGGGTTTTGACAAGCGTTGTTCTGGTCGTAGCATCCGCTGGGGTAGCAGAGTCGACCGATACAAACCTGGTCACCGGGACAGTCCACATCGACGAAGCAAGGCAGACGATCCACACATTGACCAGCAAGACATCGCTGCGCAGCAGGATCGGGACAGGTCAATAGACCGCAGGGGTCCATCATGCAGTAAGGCGCTTTGGGCGTACACACGCGACCGTGACGACAAGCCTGGTTGGTCGAACAGGGATTCGACTTGCAGGTTGGGTTCTGGGGGTCGCTGGCATCGCAGTATTCGTCAGCTTTGCAGGGGTTGGCTGCGCAAGGATCTTTGACGCAAGCGCCATCCAAGCAGTACTCGCCAGCCTGGCAGGTCACGCCAGCACAAGGCTTGATGCATTTGCCATCGGACGGACGGCAGTATTCGCCTTGCGCGCAAGTTTTGCCATCGCAGGGGTTGGCTCCACACTGGCTTCCGTTGCAGATCTCACCTTGGGTTGCGCACTTCGGGTTTTGGTTGGCACAGCCGGGATCCATACAGACATAGTTGCCGTTGTCGGGCGAACAGATCTGGGGGTCGGGACAATCGGTGTCCACTTTGCAGAGGACTTTGACTTTGACCTTCCAGGATTGCTTGGTGCAAGCGCCGTTGTCGTCACAAACTTCGATTTCAAAGTCAACTTCCTTGCCAGCATCAGCGGGGTCTGGAGTCCACTTGAGTTCACCCGTCGCAGGATCGATGGTCGCGTTGCTTGGACCTTTGGTTAGCTTCCAAGTCTGCTTCTCGTTGGGGTCGGGGTCCGAAGCCTTGGGCTTGTAGTTCATTTCCACACCAACAAACGCTTCGGTGGGTGGTTTGGTGTCGATGGTGGGCGGGTCATTGACGTTCTTGGTCTTGACCTTCCAGGACTGCGTAACACAAGCACCCTGGGGATCGCACACTTCGATTTCAAACTCAGCATCTTTGCCGACATCAGCGTCACCAGGAGTCCAGGTAACTTTACCGGTAGCGGGGTCAATCTTTGCGCCTGTGGGGTTCTTCTTGAACTTCCAGGTCAGCTTGCCAGCGTCGCCAGGATCTTCGTCGGTGACTGTCGGTGAGTAGGTGTACTCAACGTCTTCGGTAGCTTCGTCACCGGGCGTACCGCTGATCACAGGTGGGTCATTGACGTTATTAACAGTCACCTTGAACTTCACTTCCACCTTACCACCTTTGCCGTCAGTAACAGCCACGGTGACATTGTAAGAGCCGACATCTTTTTGCTTCGGCGTCCAGGTGATTTCACCGGTGGTGGGGTCGATCTTTGCTTCTGCAGGCAGACCCGACATCGTGTGGGTCAAGGTGTCGCCATCGGGATCCGACGAAGTCACACCAAACTTGGCAGCTTTGTCTTCATCCAGAGTCTGGTCACCCGGGCCTTTGGAGGTAGGCGGACGGTTCACATCGTTGACTTTGATGTTGACGGTTTGGGTTACCGTTTTGGGCTTACCGTCTTTGTCCTTGGCCGTAAACTTCAAGGTGGAGTACGTCTTGGGTCCATCCGAGAAACCGGGGTTGCAAGTGATGGTGTACTTGGTCGCTGAGTCTTTCTTGGAGGTACAGAACGTGGGCAAACCTGTTTGGGTAAAGGTGTCAATACCGTTGTTATCAGGGTCAGAAGCCGTGACAGTAAAGACAAGGGTCTTTCCTTCGTCCACCTGGAGAGTGGTCGGATTGGTCGCAATCACAGGAGGCTTACCGTCCAACACAGTAACGCTAAAGGTTCCTTGTGCAAACAAAGGAGGAAGACCATCATCCAAGGCGTTGAATTGGATGTTGTGGGTGGTACCTTCGTCAGCCTTGGCAGGAGTCCAACAGTACTTAAAGGTGTACGGATTGGGTCGTCCAGCGGTCAAAGCAGTGGTCGGTGTCAGGGTAACCGGCGTTTTCGTGGGTCGAGCGGTGATGAAGAACTTGTTACCTGCATCGGGGTCCGTGACCGTGATGTTGGTACAAGCTTGTTGACCACCTGCCACCGTGATAGCCGCGGGATTCAATGTGATCTTGGGTCCTTTGTTGTTGCAAGTGGCAAGGACATTGATCATAAAGTCACGATAAGCCACAGACCCTTTGCTGTCCGTCGCCACAACAGTGAACACGAAGTTCCCTGTTGTCGTTGGGGTAAACGTGACCTCACCTGTTGAAGTATTCAACGCTATACCGGAGTTCTGCCGGTGAGCCAGCCGAAGAGTAAACGAATCTCTGTCTGGGTCAGAGACGTTAACATTGGTCGTGAACTTGAAGTTTCGACAAGCCTGGAAAAAGGTCGGCGAGTTAAAGACAGGAGAGTTGTTGATCTTGGGGAGTTCCACGACAACATTCAGGTTCCAGTTGTTTCCAGCTGGACCAGAGGCTCCACTGATCCAGCAACAGCCTGACCAAACCGCGGTAAACTTTCCATCCCGTGGGTAGGTGTACCGAACGGTTCCGATCATCGAGAAGGAGATCGTGTCGTTGAAGTTAACCTTCTGTGGGATATTGACGGAACCTGCGCCAGTGTTAATGGAGAAGTTTCCGTAGTTCCTCCCAACACAAGTGCCTGCAGCCGCACCGCTAGCACAAGCGTTGGAGCCAAGAGAACCAATACGCCAGTACGTTTCCAGCGTGAATTCAACGGTTCGACCGGAGATCCACTTGTATGTCAGTGTACCTCCACGAAAGTGAGAAGCCTCAGCTTCGGAGATGCCTCCGATCAAGACCCAAGCAAACAACACAACTCCCAACAGTTTGGGAAGGAAGAAAACGTGTTTCAACGTTGACCCTTTGGAAAAGAGACCTTTCGATCCTTCCCATGTTGAACGTTTCCATAACCTATTCATACAAACTCCTTCTCGGTTGAGTTAACGCTCGCTTAATCTCCCAAAGCAAGCGATGGCCTTAACAACCAGGCCTATGTAAGAAACGAAAGGACTATAAAAAACACGCGTCGCAACGATCACAGAACGTGACGCACCGCATGGTATCGAACCCACCCCCAAACAATTCCTGCGTTACCTGCTCATCGAACTTGAAACAAGTTTCATGCCCTATGAGAGTATGGCCTACAACGTGATAGACCTTTGTCATCTTTTCTGTGTCTCATAGAATGATAACTTATCAAACGACATACAATCGTCAGATCTGAAGTGTCTGGGTTTGAAAGTTACTACTTATGTAGCACCACAGGAGTGCGAAACACAAAAAAAGGGCAGAGCCACCTTCCAGAACGATGAAGCGGAAAAAAGACTCACCACACATTGCGATGTTTTGTTCTTCATTCCTTCGTTCGGATGGATCTTGCTGCTCAGCACAAGAAATTTTGAAAAAAGTTTAAAGGTTTTTGAAAGTTGGTCGTTAAGCGGGCACATGAACGATGATCACATAGGGAAATAGAGGCACAAAGCCAATGGACAAGGAACACCTGCACGAGATTTAAGATGCCTCAAGATTAACCTGTTTTGTTCAGAAGGTCAATAGAAAGTCACAAAAGTACGGTAGGTCAATCCAAGAAGAAAAGACAGGAATTGGGGGTCTAAAAAGAGAAGGGGAGGCTTGAAGTATAAGGAGAATAACGTAAGTCTTATGGGGCACGTCGGATGTAGAGCTTTTCGCCGTTCTTCACAAACAACGTTCCACCCAAAACAGCGGACCCACCGACATGGACAAATTTGGACTTGCCCATCATGGGTCTGTGGGGCACAAACTTAAGACGTTTGAGAGTTGTGGCGTTGCGAATTTCCACACCGCTGTGGAACACAAGGGAGAGCCGCTTTCCATCTGCCGATAGACCCATGGCGTGGCCCAGTCGATACGTTTTGTGAAGAGTGGTCTGGCCCGATCGCAGATCAGTCTTTTGCAAGACTCCACCTTTGGAGCTGTAGATCAGCAAGGACTGTTGGTCTTGGGAGAACACAACTCCGTAGGGTGTGATGGGAGCGTTGAAACGTCGAACCACTCCGTTGGAAGTCTCGATAACAAAGGCGCTCCCCTTTGCCGGTGACAACTCCGTGTACTGAACGACAGCAATCCGAGAGAAGTCACGAGTCGGAACAATGGCTTCCAGGCGCTTCATGGAAGGAGCAAAACGAGCGATGGTTCGTCGTTCACCAGAGGTCAGGTCCAGAGCCATGAGCCGGTAGTAATAGGTTTTGCCAGAGTTTGCGAGAGGCCGCGCCGAACGACATGCGCCGAACACAGCTCGCTCCGACTGGAGGTAATAAAATGTACGCCCATAAGGATCAGTTCCAATGCTGCGGTACGCGCTGTGACACCCAGGCATTCCCAAGGTCCAGGCACGGACAATGCGATTGCTCTTGCTGTCCCACACGAGATATTGGTATCGGTAGCGTTTCTTCAGCGCAGGCATCGGCACACGAAGCATAAGACCACCGCGGCGAAGCAACGGATTGAAGGACACCAACTCCTCTTCCACGGACGAGTGCTTTTTACCCATGAACCAGGGAAGCAGGTAACGATTCTTCAGGAAGTACGAGGTAACAGCCGGTTGGACCTGTACCATCGCCTGCTTTTGGGTATCCCACACTTTGTACACTCGATCTGTGCAATGAGCTTGCGAATAGCGGCTGCTGGTACCCAACACGACATATCGCAAGCCTGAACCATGAATGCCCTGGATCGACTCACTGGTTGTGTGTTGAAACAAATTCACAGGAGCTGAGTCGCTGTTTTTGAGAGACTTCTGACCAAGCCCGCGCAACGCATGAACCAACGGATACTTCCGGACCTCCGACGCGCAGTAGTTCCGCCATCGGGAGATCGCCTGCTTGTCGCTGGCGCTCATCGGAAGATCAGGCTCAGGCTGGGGCAAAGGTGCCGGTGTTGATTTCTTGGGCGACGGCACAACTTGTTGGTTTGGAGTGTTCGGAGTCACAGTTCCCGTGCTTGGCGGCTGGGAAAGATTCTTGTCGCCACTGTCCAGGCCAGGAGTTGAAGGAACAGCCTGGTTCAATGGGTCTTTCTGAACCTTGGGCTTTGCTTGGGTTGAGGGCTTTGCTGGCTCACCTGTTGGAGGACGATACACAGGAAACGAAGGGGGAGCCGCCGACTTCTTCGAAGGGGCAGGTGTTGTCTTCGCTTTCGGTTGAACCGCGTTGGGCTTCGCGGTGCTGCCTGTCGAGTTGGAAGAGTCATCAGAGGGTGGCTCCGGTGGCTGAGCCTCAGGTGGAGCGTTCAGAGGTCCTCCTCCATTCGGACTGCTCGGGCTGGGATTCACATTGGGAGTGCTCTTCGCGTTGGGTTGTTTCTGCCAAAGAGGACCCCGTTGGGCATACATCTGTCCGCGATTGTAACGACGCTTTCGTCGGAGGAAGCGAGCATAAGCCCGCTGCTTCCTTTGAACCACAGCCAAACGGCGCTTGTACCGACGGATGCACTTTTGGTAGCGACCGAGATAGCGAGCGTAGTTTCGCTGCATCCGCTTGTAAGCACGCCACTCTCCGACATTCTCTGTGTCGTACATGGAGCGGCGAAGGCGCTGGATGATGCGCATCGTTTTGTTGCGGTTAAACCGACAATACATAATCACCCGTCGGTATTTCCGAGCGACACGCGCGTATTTCCGGTAAGCCCTTCGCGTTCGACGATACTGACGACTTTGGGGGGCTTGCTGCTGCCAACGTCGTTGACGACGCGGCGCTTCGTCAGCGTGATCGTCCCCGTAACGCCTGGAATACCGGTTGTCGTACTGCCGCTCTTGGCTGGTGTACACACAACCAGAACTCAACAGTCCAACGGTGAGCAAACCCACCATCAATGCAATATTTCGAAACGAACCCAACATGTCGATGACTCTCCGATGAATAACGAACTGCGTGTGATCTCCCTCACAATCAGAAACAACGGCTTTGCAAGGAGCATACCGAAATAAAAGTCTGGTAGAATTGCAAGAATAGCCCATTTGCCTGGCTCAGAACCAAGCCACCCCACAGTTCGGAGTACGCCTACACCATACAACAGATAGAATGATACTCCAATGCACGAATGACAAGAACTCCACGCCAACTCTTCGCAATACTTTCAACTTTCTCTCATTTCCCGACAGGCAAACCATTCACAATTCGGCCTCACAATGAATCATGATTCACCAAGATTTACCTAGGCGAAACATAAGGATAAGTGGATTTCAAAAAAGAAAGGGTTGACGAACCTTGGGGAATAATGAATAACAATTCACATTGCGATGTTGTGAATTGGGAGCACGCCCATTGAACAAGCAACCAGCGTGCAATACTAAGCAAAAACAAGGAGACAAAGAGGTGAGTGCAAAGACGCGAGAGATTAAGAAAGCGGCGGTACTCGGCTCCGGAGTGATGGGAATGGCGATTGCGTCCCATCTGGCGGGCTGTGGCATTGATGTTCTGTTGCTTGACATTGTTCCCTTTGATTCGATGTTGTCGGAAAAAGAGCAAGCCAAGCGTGACGCGGGCGATGCCAAAGTACGCAACAAGTTGTCCAACGCAGCGCTGAAAATGGCGTTGAAGTACAAGCCACCCCAACCGGCTTTTTACTCCGTGAAGGACGCAGAGCGCATCTCCACCGGAAACTTTGACGACGATCTGGAAAAAATCGGCGACTGCGACTGGGTCGTTGAGGTTGTCGTTGAGCGGATGGACATCAAGAAGCAGTTGTTTGCGAAGGTAGACAAATACCGTGGCGCGAACACCATCGTGACATCCAACACCTCCGGCCTCAGCATTGAGACCATGGTTGAAGATTGCTCGACGGAGTTGAAGCGCAACTTCCTGGGCACTCACTTCTTCAACCCCGTCCGTTTCATGAAGTTGCTGGAGATTATCCCGCATCCCCAGACTGACCCAGAGTTGCTCGAGTTCATGGCAGAGTTCTGCAAAACTCGCCTGGGCAAAGGTGTCATCCACGCCAAAGACACCCCCAACTTCATCGCCAACCGCATCGGTATCCACAGCATCTGCCTGACCATGCAAAAGATGATGGAACACGACCTGCGCATCGACGAAGTCGACGTGATTTGCGGCAAGCCCCTCGGCAACGCCCGCTCGGCTGTGTTCAAGACCGCTGACCTGGTCGGCCTCGACACCATGCGTCACGTGGCCAACACCGTATACGATCTGTGCACCGACGACGAAGATCGTGAGTTGGTGAAGATGCCCGAGTTCGTCGACAAGATGGTCGAGAACGGATGGCTCGGTCGCAAAGCCAAGAGCGGCTTCTACAAGCTCGGGCCCAAGAGAGCCAAGCTCGTCCTCGACTGGAAAACCATGGAGTACATCCCCCAGGAGAAAGCCTCCTTTGACTCCGTGAGCAACGCCAAAGAAGCTGGCGGCACCGGCGCTCGCATCAAAGCGTTGGTCAATGGTGATGACAAAGCAGCCAAGTTTGCTTGGGAGATCATGGCCGGCGGCCTGCTTTATGCAGCCAACCGAGTTCCCGAGATCGCAGACACGGTCCTCGACGTTGACAACGGCATGTGCTGGGGCTTCAACCGCGAGATTGGACCCTTCGCAGCTTGGGATGCCATCGGCGTTCGCGAAAGCGTCGAGCGGATGAAGTCGGAAGGCTACAACATCCCCGCCAACGTAAGCCAAATGCTCGAAGGCGGAAACGAGACCTTCTACAAAGAAGAGAACGGCACCCGCTACCAGTACGATCTGGTCAAGCAAGAGTACGTTGCCATTGAAGAAGATCCCAACATCCTCATCCTGAAGAAGCTCCCGGCCCAACGCAAGGTCGATGGCAACGACGGTGTGACCCTCTGGGATATCGGCGACGGCGTCCTCCTCTACGAAATGCACACCCCCAAAGCCAACGCCGTAGATGCAGACACCGTAGCCATGCAAAACCGCGCAGTCGACTTGCTGGAAGCTGGCAAGTTTGAAGCGATGGTCGTTGGAAACAACCACGAGAACTTCTGCGTAGGCGCCAACCTGATGGTGGTGCTGATGGCCATTCACGGCGGTCAGCTTGAGCAGATCGAGCCCTTCATCCACGAGTTCCAAAAAGCGAACATGCGGATGAAGTACTGCAGCAAGCCGATTGTTGCTGCAACCAGCGGCTACGTGTTCGGTGGTGGCTGTGAGATCGTCCAACACTGTCACAAGGTTGTGGGTGCTGCTGAGTCCTACATCGGCCTCGTGGAAGTCGGCGTCGGCCTGATCCCCGCAGGTGGTGGAACCAAGGAAATGATGCTCCGTTCGGTTGAGAACGTGGACAACCCCTTCAACCCCACCCTGCTGCCTTACGTGCGCACAGCATTCCAAAACATCGCAACCGCCGAAGTCGGCACCGGCTTCAAGCGCTCGATGGAAGCTGGCTACGTCCGCACCACCGACATCATGGAGCCCAACGCTGAGTATCGTCTGACCCGCGCCAAGCAGGTTGCGTTGAGCCTCGCGGCTGGCCCCTTTGATCCCGGCACACCCCGTGAAGACATCCCTGTCGTCGGCGAAAGCGGCACTGCTGCCTTCACCCTGGCCGCCATCTCCATGCGCGACTCAGGCTGGGCCACCGAATACGACCTTCACATCGCCAAGAAGCTCGCCTACATCCTCGGGGGTGGAAGCCGCTTCGAAGGCCAAACCATTAGCGAATGGGAAATCCTGGATATGGAGCGCGAAGTGTTTATGAGCCTGTTGGGTGAAGAAAAGACCCAAGAGCGCATCCAGCACATGCTGATGACCCGTAAGCCCCTTCGCAACTAAGAAAAACTTCGCTTGTAAGCTATCTTTAACCTGCCCTACGGGGCAGGTCTTCATTCAAGGAGAAAATCCATGTCCGAACAACGCGATGCCGTCATTGTTGGTGCCGTCCGAACCGCCATCGGCAAAGCCAATCGTGGTTCCCTGGTTCACACCCGCCCCGACGATATGGGCGCTGCCGTGCTCAAGGCCGTGGTCGACCGTGTGGGCATTGACCCCGAACTGATCGAAGATGTTGTGATGGGCTGCGCCATGCCTGAAGCTGAGCAAGGCATGAACGTCGCGCGAAACTGCGTCATCCTCGCAGGATTGCCCGACTCCGTCGCTGCCATGACCATCAACCGTTACTGCTCCAGTGGCCTTCAGTCCATCTGGCAAGTCCACACCGATATCCTCGCTGGAGGAATCGACGTGGGTATCGCCGGTGGAACCGAAACCATGTCGATGATTCCCATGGGCGGAAACAAGATTGTTCCCAACTTGGACCTCGTCAACACCCGCCCCGAAGCCTACATGGGCATGGGACAAACCGCTGAGAACGTCGCCGTCAAATACGAGATCTCCCGCGAAGAGCAAGATACCTTTGCCGTTGAATCACAACGCAAAGCTCTCGCCGCTCTCGAACGAGGCGAGTTCAAAGAGCAGATTGTTCCCATCAAAGCCTACCGGTACGACGGCAACGGCAAGAAGATCGAGTTTGTCTTCGATACCGACGAAGGACCCCGCGCCTCCACCGTCGAAGGCCTCGGCAAGCTTCGCCCCGCCTTCGCCAACCCCAAAACAGCCAAACCCTTTGGAGCCACCGTTACCGCGGGCAACTCCTCCCAAATGAGCGATGGCGCTTCGGCTGTCATGTTGATGGAAGCCAGCAAAGCCAAAGAACTCGGCGTGACTCCCCTCGCCAAGCTCCATGGCTACGTAACCTGTGGCCTCGACCCAGCGTACATGGGTCTCGGACCCGCCTTCGCTGTACCCAAGTTGATGGAACGCTTTGGCAAGAAGCTCGGCATCGACTACTCCGATATCGGCTGTGTCGAAGTCAACGAAGCCTTCGCCTCCCAAGCCAAATACTGCGGTGACAAGTTCGTAGAGCTCGGTATCCCCGCGGAAGCCATCAACCCGAACGGTGGCGCTATCGCACTCGGTCACCCCCTCGGCTGCACCGGCTCCAAACTCACCACCCAAATCGTTCACTGGCTCCGCGACCACAACAAACGTTGGGGTATCGTCACCATGTGCGTCGGTGGTGGAATGGGCGCTGCTGGCCTGATCGAAAACCTCCAATTCAAAAACTAATCCAACCTCCCCCTTCATGAACCCCCCACGTTTCATCACGTAAACCCCACATGATTTCACGAACCCCACAATGCATTGTGGGGCCATCATTCCCATTCATTCGACATGATTTAATCATGTTGAATGATACACCCAACCCAATGTCCATCGAAACCATGTCCCCCTCTCTTTATAGGGGGTTAGGCGGATGTCAACGCTTGCCAACGCGGATCGTTGTACAACACGTCGAAATCGGGCTGTTCCAAGATCTTGGGAAGCATATCGGGGTTGGACTCCAAGGTTTGTTCGATGAAATAGAACGCTTCCCCGGTCTTTCCAAGGATGGTGTTAATCACGCTGAGGTTGAACAAGGCTTCGGTCCATCCTGGATGTAGTTCAAGGGCTTGTCTGTAAGCAACATCTGCTTCTGCAAACTGTTGTGACTTAAGATGAACGGTTGCCTTTTTCAGCCAGGGCTCCACATTCTCTGGGTCGAAATCAATCACGGACTGAAACATCGCAATCGCCTCGTCGCGACGGTCTTGGTGAAACAACACATCGCCCAAAGTACAGCGCATTTTGCTGTGTTCGGGAGCGTGTTTGATTCCTTCTGTAAGGACCGCCTCTGCGTCGTCCATTTGCGCCAAGCATGCCAATTGATAACCAAAGGAAAAATAGATCTCAGGTGATTCAGGCAGATGCTCCAACGCCTCCTGGTGAAGGGCAAGATTCTCATCCCACTCTTCGGCCTGACTTGTAATGTAAAACAGATACGTCCAAGGCGAGAGCACGGTTGGGTCAATCTCAGTCGCGCTCCGAAACGCTTGCTTGGCATCTTCCATTCGCGCTTGCTGCATGTAAGAAACACCCAAGTTTATCTGCGCGCCCATGTGGGATGGATCCAACAACAGCGCCTTTTGGTAAGCACCTTCTGCTTCTTGGGCTCGGCTTTGTTGGTTAAGAATGTCGCCCAACACAGCCCATCGTTGAGGGTTGTCTGGATCCAGGTTGATGGACTGCATCATACCTTGCTCAGCTTCCCCCCACATCCCTTCTCCAAAACGTTGCTCAGCCCAAGCCTGCCATTCGTCGGGGTCTTCAGGATTGTCGGGAAGCTCCAACTCTTCCTCTTCAACACCTTCCAGCAGACCACCGCCTTCTTCCAGCTCCCCAAGGTAACCAACAACCAATTCATCCTCGGGCATCGCTTCTGCCGCCTGACGCGAATAAGTGAGGGCTTCTTCCACCCTCCCCTGCTGACGAATCACCAAGGCTAGATTGTGCAAGAGGTTTCCGTTGCCCGGAAACCGCTGCAAGGCTCCTTTCATCGTGCCTTCTGCCTCGGACCACATGCCGTAGTTCATAAAGATCTCAGCCAGGGAAGTCCAAGTTTCATGCATCGAAGCATCGTGTTGAAGGGCCGTTCGAAACGCTTCAACGGCACCTTCTGGATCATCCATCTCTCGCAACGTGACAGCGAGGTTGTTCCAAGCAATGGCGTTGGCGGTGTTGTATTCCAACGACTTTCGGAAGGCTTTCTCTGCTTCCTCCATCTCATCCGAGCGCAGAAGAACTTCACCCAAACCTTGCCAGGCATCGGAGTTGTAAGGGTCCACAGAGATTCCTTTGCGGTACAACTCTGCAGCGCCCTCCAGATCACCATGGTCACGTTTGGCATCCGCCAAGATGAGCCAACCGGATGCGAGGGTTGGGTCGTTGTCGACGGCTTTTTGGAAGTAAGCGAGACCTTCCTCTTCGTTACCCGCTCGAACCTCCAGAAGCCCCATACCATGGAGCAAAAGACCTTCTGTAGGGCAATGTTCCAAGCCAGCCAAGTAAACAGCCTTGGCTTCCTCAGCGCGTCCTGCGTTGGCAAGATGTGCAGCCCAGTTTGCGTAAGCTGCAGGGTTTTCAGGTTCACTGACGACTGCTTTTTCGTAGGCTTCTTTGGCTTTGTCTTCGTCACCAAACTGAAGATGAACCCGCATTAAAGAAGCCCACAAGTTGGAAAACTTGGGAAATTGTTCTAGACCTTTTTGAAGCGCGTCGCGAGCTTCTTCCCACTGGTTGTTCTTTACAAAAAACGACCCAAGCTGTTGCCAAGCGACAGGCTTCATCATGGGAGGCAGCTTCCAATGGACCGCCTTTTCCAAACCTTCCTTCTGTGCTTTCCGCGGCAAGTTCGGGTGGTCATTGATACCAAACAAGATCCACGGCAGACCCCATTCTTTCGGCGACTTCTCGATCCAGCGCTGCTCCTGAAACCGGGACTTCAGCCAATGCAACCCATAGAGGCTATGATTAATAAGATCCATGTCGGCTCGTCGCCCTTCTTCCGCGAACAACCAGGCCGTCACGGCTTCTTCGCGATGGAAAAGCTGCTGAGCCAAAGAGGCCAACAGCACAAAGAACGAGACAAGCTGGAGCACCTCAAGAGCGGAAAAGACAACGTGCAAAAACGAGCCTGCCTGAAGGTTCCCATAGGACGTAATCATCTGACTGGTCAACGTAAGCGCGACCAACGCAATGATACCACCGCCAGCAAAGGCCAGCCCTTCTCCAAAACCTTCTTCCTCGTTGGGCTGCGGGAAGCGAACCACCTCACCCCATTGCCGGATGTTTTGGTTCATCGTCCGAATGTCCCAACGTGAGGTAATTTGTTCGTAAAGACGCTGATTCAGCCAAACGCTCAAGAAACCAAAAGGACGAGTGGCCAGAGTAGCCAGCGGTCCAAGACTAAGAAACAGTGCAAGAAAACCAACGCCAGCCTGCTGAAAGTAGTGATGCCAGAATGGCGTCCCTGAAGAAGAAGGTTCACCAAAGTACTGCATCACCACCAGAGGAATGGCAAGCACACCAAAGCCAGCAGAGACCATTGCGACAACAGCCTGGACTCGTTTCACCTGACCGAGTTGGCGCTTGACGCCCTCTCCTGTCACCACAGGTTCACCTTCCAGCCAGCTCCAGTTCCGCGCTCGGGAATACTCTTGCAACAGGAACAGAACAAAGAAGCGACCTTCCACCCGGCTGATCAGCAGCACAATCGGAAGCAAATAGAGACCAACGGCCACCCCAACAATGCTGATGCGTCCCGTGGTTACCGCATGAATCATCACGGCAACAAACACCAAAGCACCGCCCACCAAAACCCAACGGTCTCCTGCACTTTCCCAGATCCGCTGGACCTCGGGAGACAAACGTCCTTGTCGATGGGCCACAAACAACGCGGTGTAGAGGAACCCAATGCACACGAGCAAAAGGCTCATCGTAACGGGCAGTCCGATTCCACCCACAGCGTGCAAAGCACCTTCGGTCTGTCCTTGCAAGACATAGAGAATCCCGCTGGCCAAAACCATCGTTGCCAGCATGCAAAACGCCAGAATCAGGTGAGCCCACATGCCGATGGATTGTGGCTGCAGATCCACAGAATCGTAGAACCGAGATTGGTCGAGTTTTTCAGCGTCGTGGATCGGTGTGGGCAACTGCAGCCCCCGAAATCCAAAACGATACAACGCCCAGCCCAAACCAAGACCGAGGGCCAACAAGACCCCCCAGCCCGACAACTCCATAGCCGACACAGCAAATGTCATCACCATCAAAGAACTCCCTGAATGCAAAGGAACGAATCCCAAAGAGCGCAAAGCCTAAACCGAAGAAACACAGGCAGTACCAGGAGAGGCCAGGTAGGTCAAGACCGTCCACTCCTCCCTTGACGATCCAAGCGACGAGATTCAATGTAGGGGAAAGGAAGATCCATATCAGCAAAAGGAGCGTTTATGCCATCGGATTTCGAGCAACCTTCTCCCAACAAGAGACTCCCTTTGAGCAAGGCTCTGGTCGAAAGCCGCGTCTTGTTGGGCGGCTTGGTTGCCTTGTTGGTCCTATCCAATATCCCTTATGGTTCCTACGTACTCTATCCCTTTGAGCTCTTCTCGACCTGGATCCACGAGACCTGTCATGGATTGGCAGCTTTGGCTGTGGGAGGAACGTTCCATGAACTCTACCTGTACCCTGACACCTCCGGACGAGCCTTAAGCAGCGGTGTGGCCTCTCACACAGGGCGGGTCATCGTTGCCAGCGCCGGATACATGGGAACGACTTTCTTTGGTGGCTTGCTCCTTTTGTTGCTTCGTCCCACCCGATTCAGCCGAACCCTCGCAGGAGTAACTGTCGTTGCCTTGCTTGCTCTCGTGTTCCTTCAGGTTCAACCCTGGACAGGGATGGCTCTGTTTCTCTTGCTCGCAGGCTCCATCGCCCTCCTCGCCTTTGCCTCCCCACCTCGCGACATCGGACAATACGGACTCTTTGCCTTGGGTATCTTAATGTTGTCCACCTTGTGGTACGCCCGCTCCACATTCACCGTAGCGTCGTTGCTTGTTATGGGAGGAGTGTTGGTTGTGTTGGGAATACGGAGCACCCCTGCTGTGGGTCAGCTGCTTTTCAGTCTTCTGGCTGCCACCTGCGGACTCAACGCCTTAACCAGCATCAACGTCTTGTTTTCCCCTCACCTCACCGTCAACGGACAAAGCAACGCCTCCTCGGATGCCCACACCGTCGCTTACCACTGGTTCGGGAATCACAAACTTTGGGCCAGCCTTTGGCTTGTGTTCTCCGTTCTTTTCTTGGGGTGGGCTCTATGGCGTAGCATCACCGCTCCGACTCTCAACCTCGCGGTAGACCCGGACCAACCGAAAGTCACTCAGTCATAAGGCATCCACTCGAACAGCGCGTAATGTTCGTCGTTCATGCCAAGAGAACGGTAGACCTTCTGGGCCGCATGGTTGGTTTTCTCAACGTAAAGCCGCAAGCCGCGGTAAGAAGGTTCATCTCGCACCACCTGCTGGAGGTGCTGATACAACGAGCGAAACACCCCTTGTTTCCGTGCCTGTGGGACCACATAAACAGAGTGAATCCACCACACCTGACCGTTCCTCCACTCGCTCCACTCAGGCAGCGTAAGCAAGCTGGCAATCACACCTTGGTCTGTTTCAGCCAACCAATAATGACCTTTGGATGGGTCATCCATTACAGCGGTAACGCCGGCAAGAACTGTCTCTTTGCCCAGAGCGTATTCTTCCGTTTCCCAGGCCATCGCGACCTGAAACCCTGCGATAGCTTCAATGTCTCGATGTTCTCCCTTGCGAATCTTCCACGACATGAGTCCTCTCCTCTGCACCGACTCTACTTGATGATTCAAAGTGCGGCCATTATAAGGAAGGAACGACAGAACACCAGCACCACAAACCCAAGGAACCCAACATGCCTGATTCATCGTCCCAGCCAGACCAAACCAAGTCCATCAACCCAGCGGCACAACAGCTCGCACAAAAGGCGGACTGGCGTTGGGATGAAAACAAGCTTGAAGAAGCTATCGAGTTGCTTAAACAAGCTATCGATCTCGCCCCTGAATACACGTACGCACGCAGCAACCTTGTCGCGCTGTTGTTGGAGTTAGAACGCGATGATGACGCGTTTCCCCACTTGGCCCGCTTGGTGGATGTGGACCGTGAGAACAATCCAGAATTGCTCAACACCTACGGACTGTTCCTCTTGGATCGAGAGGACATGGAAAAAGCCGAAGAGATCTTTCGGCACACCATCGCTGTCGCACCAGACTTTGACTCCCCCTATGGCAACTTGGGCTTAATCTTTGAAGAGAAGGGAGCCTATCGACAAGCCATCGAAGCGTTTGAAGAATTTGTCAATCTGACCGACGACTCCGAAGAACGTGACGAAGCCTTGGAACGTATCCATGCTCTGCGCAAGCTTGTCCCTGACGAGCACAACGAAACATCCCGTTCGTCCCGAGGTGAGCGGTATCGGAAGGGATAACGACGCCCGAAGACCAAGAAACTCCAAGAGGCTATCGCGAGCTTCGTTTCTCTGCGCGCTGTTTCTTCCGAATCATCCGGCGGATGGACTTGGCCAACTTGGTCGACATCTGGCTCTCAGGAACATAGTCAAAGACACCTTGTTCCAGCGCGAGGGTCATCAACTCGATGGAGTCATCAGGACCAACAACAACCACAGAAGTAGCTTGGAGAAGACCATCGTTCATCACCTGAATGAGCTTCTGAAGCAGCGCTTCTGGCTCAGCCAACAACGACACCACAAGACCTGTCGGTTTAAGCTTGGGTACATCAGCCAAAGCAGCCTGGAGATTGGGGCTGTTCTTGACCGTAAATCCATTGGCCCACATCTGCATCGTGAGAGAGTCTTCGTAGCTTTGGGAAGACTCCACCACAAAGAAGGTATAGTCGGCAAACGCAGTGGGAGCCTGAATCACACTGTCTGACAGTTTGGGAAGACCCATCGCATCTGCTCGGGAATGTCGGTCCGCGACAAACCCCACTCTCCCCGCGCCAGCCTCGCCTGATTGAGCCAGAGCACTTTCAAGGCTCAACAAAAACTCATCGGTACTTTGGGGCCTTGCAGCGGGAGACTTTGCCAGACAACGAAGCGCCAGTTCCTCAAGCTCAGGCGAGATCTCCACCCGAGGATTTCGGACGGAGGGTTTCTGGGGTTGGGCCATCATTTGTTGCATCATGACCGTCATGGGGTTGTCGCCCGAAAACGGAGTGCTTCCCGTTAACATCTCGTACAAGATGGAGCCCATGGCATAGATATCGGACAAGTGTCCAACGCCTCTACCCTGGCACTGTTCGGGGGACATATAGTGAGGCGTTCCCACGGTAACCCCTTCCATCGTCAGCCGCTCTTCCTGGCTTCCCTGCTGGAGCAAAACAAGACCCCAGTCCACCACTTTGATTTGTGGCTTTCCTTGCTTGTTGAGGTTCACCATCACATTCTCAGGTTTCAGGTCGCGGTGTACCAATCCAGCATCATGTGCTGCACCCAGCGCTCGGGCCATCTGCGACATCACGTCCACAACCTGCTCCGTGGTAAAGGGAAACGTGTTGTAGAGCCACTGAAACATGGAGTCCCCTCGAAGGATCTCCATGGCAATAAAGAATTGCCCCTCCCATTCCCCAAAGTCATAAACTGCTGCGAGTCCAGGATGGGTAAGACGTGTCATCCCGACAGCTTCTCGCTGAAAGCGCGCTTTGGCTTCTTTGTCTGTGGCGCTGTGGGCATGCAACAGCTTGAGCGCCACCAAGCGTCCCAAGGGCTGCTGTTCGGCGCAGTACACCTTCCCAACGCCACCTTCGCCGAGCTTTGACAGCAACACAAAACGACCTGCGACGGTCTGACCCAATAGAGGGTCGTTGATGTCGATAACACCGGGGATTTCTCCGCCACCGCCCTGTTCCAACGCAAGACCTGAGGGAAGCCGCGATGCAGGGGGAGGTGTTCGCTCGTCCTTCACCGCTTCCATCGCTGGAGTGGGCTTCTCCCACGCAGACTCTGGCCCCAAAGCAAGGGTCCCATTGTCCTCTTCCATCAAGGTATGGGCTGGCTTCGATGCCTGCCCTCTTCGCAAATTGACCGTTCCCTGCTCCTCACGGGCAGGTGGCTGACTCGGAGCCTGCACTTCCTGTGAATGTGGCTGCAAGTTTCGGGTCGCTTTTGGAAGAGGGGTTGTCTGTTTTTTATCGCTCATCGTTTACTCTTCAGCCAGCATAAACAGTTCGATGGTATGTTCACGTCCTTGCAGGGCATGCATACCAAGGGAGACACATTCAAACTCATCTTCCACTTCCGCGACGGTTTCGGCCGTCATGAGAATTTGACCCGGTCGAGCCAAAGTTTCCAGGCGAGCTGCGACATTGACGGTGTCACCAATCACGGTGTATTCCATGCGCTTCTGGGACCCGATGTTACCGGCCAAAGCCTCACCTGTATGAATCCCCATACCGACTTCAATGGGCATCCCCAACTCTTTCTCCCACCGGGCATTTCCAACCTCCAACCATCGCTTCATCTCTTCTGCCGCGTATACAGCGTTGATAGCATCATCTTCGTCTCCGTAGGGAGCCCCAAACACAGCCATCACACAGTCACCGATGAACTTGTCGATGATACCGCCGTGCTTGAAGATAATCTCGGTGAAGAAGGTGAACAGCTCGTTCAGGATGGCAACAATTTGTTCGGGGTCACGGTTCTCCACCACCTTGGTGAAGGCGACAATGTCAGCAAAGACCACAGTGACTTTGCGACGCTCCCCACCAAGCTTGACCTCCATCTTCTTATCAACCACACCCTCAACAAGCTCCGCGCTTAGATAACGCCCAAGCTCCGTACGAATCCGGGTTTCTTCGATGAGTTGGTCACGATAACCCTCCAAGGACGCAGCCATCACATTAAAGGAGCGGGCCATATCTCCCACTTCGTCGCGAGTGTTGACGGTAACTCTGACATCAAATTGACCGTCAGCCACTTTCTCGGAGGCTTCGGCGACTTGCACCACAGGCTTAGCCAGACGACTGCCCAACAACAACCCCAGCAACAGCGCGACCAAAGCAAAGCCTCCCCCCACTTGCAACGCTCGAATCCGGACACCTCCAACGAAAGCTTCCAAGCCCTCGACCGATTGTTGCACCACCATTCCGTACGAGCTACCAGGAGGAAACTGCGCGGAGTACAAGAAACCCTCCCCTTGATGCTCGACTTCCCCTTTGTAGACAATCTGAGATTTCACTCCCTCCTTGGAGATGTTGTGCATCTCTTTCGGAAACCAGCTCAACGGCTTAAAGCCGCTGAGCTTCCGGTGGGAATGAAGAAACATGCGAAGCTTGCGATCCACCAGAAACAGGCTCTCTATCGGTAAGTTTTCTTGCCCCCGCCGAACCAGATTCTTCATCCTCTTAAACAGCACGGTCTGGTCAATCGCGGTCCAAATGTAGGCTACAATTTTCTTTTTGGCGTCGACCAAGAACGGCATCACAATGGGAAGATACGGCTTTCGGTCGGTGCCAAATTCAATCGGTAGATACAGCGTATTTTGCACCATCGCGCGCTTCATCATAGCCGGCGACAGCCGGGACGGAGGCGTCAACTTGTGCTGCTTTTCCTTCCAATGGGCCACAAACAAGCGCCGTCCATCGGGGTGAAACATTGCGATCTTGTGGATGTAATCGGAGCTTTTCATCCAATCGAGCACGCGGCGTTCACGCTCGACTTCGGAGAGGTCATCACGAGGCAACAGCCGGCCCAAGAACGACATCCCATCGCGTACCGTATCCAGCACGCTGTTGGACAACATCGTAAACGCACCCAACACCATAAACCGGTAGCTCTCGGCATCTCCCTTGAGTCGATCCATGCTGTATTGCGTAATCAAGGTGGTTGTAACGACCAAAATCAGCAGCGACAACGTCAACATCGAGCCCACAAGTTTGGTTCGCAGTCGTAATCTCATGGTGTCGCCCTACAGTCCCTTAAATCCGACGTCAAAGGTAAGTCCTACATTGAATCCACCGAGCAAACGTTGCGCGCCGTCGTTCAAAGCTCCCCCTCCTACAATGCCGATTCGGAATCTGTCGATGTGGAAGCGAACGACACCACCCAACCCCAAGCCCACGAGAAAGTCAGTGGAGTTAGCGGAGGGATCGGGACCCAGAGCAAGCTGCAGTTCCACACCCAACGAAAGGAACGACAGAGGTTTAATCATCACCCCGTAGGTAGAGGAGTACAACCACTTGAGCGGCCCAGAGAAGTCGGTGTTGAGGACAAAGATCTGATTGGTGTTGAGATGAACCATCGAATGTGGCATCCAGGCGATGAGCAAGCCTGGCTCAAACCCGAAGTCTCGGGGCTGCAGTTCCGTCCGGCTCCCCGTGGGGAAACGCACCCGAAGCGTCGGCGTAATCAAAGCTTTTGAATGCTCCCAAGCCACAACACGTGCGCCCAACCGAAAGTCACCCAACCGATTGATGTTCGCAGAGTCTCCAATCAAACCCACCTGAAGCCAAGGAACATCCAAATCGATACCTACGCGGTTCTTCCAAAAGGCCAACTGACCGCGAACTGCGAAACGCAACAAGATCTCTCGCTCGGCCCCTATAGGCTGTGAGGTGTCTTGTTGGACAAAGCTCGTCAGCCCCACCATGGAGAGAGGACGCGCTGCTCGGCTGGAGAGTCCAGAGCCAGCGGAAGCCCACTCCAACATCGCGGGCATTTCGGGCCATGCAAACGTGGGAGACGGGGGCGCCTTCACCTGAATTTCCTTGCGATCCAGCTCGCCTCCTGCCCACTCAGCGACCACCCACACCCGTCGTCCAGGATGTGTCTTGTACGTTGGTAGTGAGGCAACATACTTCCCCTTCCCTTCAGCTTTCAGAGGAAGCGAGACGTTCCCAGGAATCAACAACAACCGAAGCTGCTTGGGGATTTTTGCCCTGGGTTTCTTGTTCTCTGTCACTTGAAGAACCAAGGGCCACGGACCTTTTTGATGCGCGATAATGGTGGGTCCGGAAAGAGAGCCGCGCACACGCTGAGGCACCACAGGAATCTTAAGACGAGCCAGTTCGCCTCCAGGCCAACCCGCAACAACCCATACAAAGTCACCGGGATGTTGTTCGAACTGGGGTAAGGTCGCAGAGAATGACCCACGAACGGGAACCTTGTTTCCCTTTGCGTCAGTTTGTAAGGTCGCTCCGACCTTAAGAGGCGTTCCTCCAGGATACATCAAGAACTTGAGCCCAGGCACACTGGCAGGGTTCTTGTCGTCATCCACCATCCGAAACGTCACTTGCAAGGGAGGTTTCGCCGGGTCGAGCTGGGTCTTGGGTGTGACAAACTGACCCTTCACACCAAGAATCTTCACCAGGACAGGCGTTTTGACAGAGCGTCCTACTTGTCGCAACCAAACGGTATAGCGACCCGGCTTGGATAGCAGCAAGCCATTGGCCAAAGGGCGAAAGGTCTTTCCTTCCGCATCCACCGCGATCTCCAGAGGGACTTTGGTTGCGATCGTTGCGGGAGTCAGTTGCAACAACCCCACAGAGGTGTAGGTTTTGCCAACCTTCTTGACCCGCATCTTGACGCGCACCACGCTGATCACAAACGAGGGAGAGAAGCGTCCTTCCAAGCCCACCGCGTCACGGACAGAAACGCGAACAAAATAAAACTTAGGAGCCGTGTTGGAGATGGGATGAGGCTTGAGCCTTGGCACCACAAACGACTGGACCTTCTTGGACGTGGCTCGCAATGTTGAACCACCGACCAACTCGGCGAAGTCACGGCGCCGCGACCACTCCACACGATAGAAAGCTGCCCGCGTCACTCGCAACCAAGACACACGAAATCGAGTTTGCTTGTCCGTGGCATCCACAATCACTGCGACCCCACGACGCTTCCCACTCTCCCACTGGGGAGCTGGCGGAAGCGGCTTGGGCTTGGCAGGAGCCTGCCCTTTCTTCACGTAGGTTCCAAAGTTGGTGGGGACATTGACGGTTTTGCCTTTGGCCTTTACATCCGCGTCCCCTTGATACACTGAGACCACCGAGGTTTTCTTACCTTGACTGTATTCGACCTGCGCAGACGAAGACCGGAGCGTCACCTCCCCGGCCGGCGTCTTTACAATCATGGCTTTCTGCTTTTTCTTTTTGTTCCCCTTCAGCGCACTAAGGCTAGCCAATCCGCCACGAATGGTGCCTTCTTTCACTTCAATGGTGCGCTGGGTGAGAGCCCGAAACCGGATACGTTGCGCTGACCGACCATAAATCACAATGCGGGACAGCTCACGCATGGCCAACTTGGACTTGTCAGCGAACCGAATCCCCGCCAACGAACGCTTCCGAGTCCGGACGTTGTACAGCCGCCACAACGCCATGTTTCGTTGGGCACGTCGCCAGTCTGCCGTTCGAGGTGGACGAGCCTCCACGCGTCGCTTTTGCCACTCAATCTTGGCGTCAGGGTCGGGAGTTTTGGAAGGGAAGCAAAGCCGCAAACCTGGCTTTAAGATATGTGGAAGCTTACCCAGATCGTTGTACTTGTGAATGATCCGATACTTCCGCCCGTCGGCAAACAACTTGATGGCGATGCTCCAGCACGACTCTCCAGCCTGCACTGTGTACCATTTGACTTTCCGGTTCGGGTAGCGGCAGCGAGCTTCAGCAACACTCGACAAACCCAAGAGCCACACAAAAACCAACAAAGAGAGCACGAGTTGTTGCCAAATGCTCGATGTTTTGGGTGCTAGACTCTGACGGTTCATCGGGCACCCCCTTTCTTTTCTCCACGCAAGGACGTGACCACTCGAAGCACTTTGAAGACCACCCTCCTATTTTGCGCGCGGCCTTTGCGAGAACGATTCGACGCCACAGGGAACTTCGCGCCATACCCTTTCGACTTCAGACGAACCGAAGAGACGCCCATCGATACAAGCTTGGCCATCACCTGCCGGGCTCGACGTTCGGAGAGGTCCACGTTCATCTCAGCGTCGCCTTGGCTGTCGGTGTGACCTTGAATTTGGACCAAACGAATTTGCCAGTTCGACTTCAAGAAGCCAGCAAGCTCTCGCAACAACGGTATCGAGCGCTGTTGAATTTGGTCGCTCCCGGAGTTGAAATAGATCTTCTCAGAGATTTTGATACTCCCGGCAGACTTGGAGGTGCCTTTGCCTTGAAAGACAATCTTTGACTTCCCTTTGTCAGGGCAGCCGTCGTCGTCTTTGACTCCGTTGTAGACCTCTTTCTGCAGAGGACATTTGTCTACTTTATCGGGGATACCGTCACGATCGTTATCGGGATCTGGGCAGCCGTCGTGGTCTTCAAATCCATCAAAGTCTTCAGGCTCATTCGGGCACTTGTCGACAGCGTTGGGGATGCCGTCGCCGTCGTTGTCCGCGTTGGGGTCGTTCTTCAACATCGACTCGACTTGTGTAGACGGCTTTCCAACAGCAGGAAGCGCCAGCTTGCCTTCGTAAGTGGCTGGCGGCTTGTTCTTCGCCGTCACAATGCCTCCTGCACGTCGGGGTGGAGGAGGATTGTCTTTTAACGCGGCCGGCTCGATAGCAGCAGGCTTGTAGTTGAACGGCAGAACTGGAGCTTTTTTCGCAAAATCATAGCTCCAACCCAGCGACAACATGATCCGAACATCCGGTGTTGAATATCCTTGTGTCAGCCCAATACCAGCGCCAAGGCCAACCATAAGACCGGTCTGTTCATGACGCCATCGCGCGCCCACTCGCAGCTCCGTGGGGATATGTTGAGCCAACCGATCCGAGGGAACGTTCCCTTCCAACACAACCAAGGACACCGCGGATTCGACCTCACCCACCAAAGAGAGGGTTCGGTAAAAGAGAGGCACTTCCACGCCCAAGCCAAACCGCAGCTCATCATCCACCTTGAGATCAAACAACTCACTTCGTCCACGCAGTCGAAACGCCGCATTTAACGCCACAACAAACCCGCTTTCATGCCGGTAATCCAGGACGACACGAGGATGAAACACAACCGTCGGATTCCGCATCAGCTGTTGGTCGCCTCCTGAAGGGAAGCCAGCTTCCAGATCCACCGACAGACCGAAGCCTTGCGCCCACTCTCTTCGGACCAACATCACCTTCACACGCAAGCGCAGATCACCCAGTCCCGTATTTCCTTGTTCTCCGAGCGGTGCCCCGTTTTGCACGATGGGAAAGTTGGAAGAGATTTGCCGCCAATAGATCGGCAAGGCCACGCCAAGTTCGACCCATTGAAACAAGCCAATGGCAAAGGCCACTTCTGTGGTAATTCGATGCTGAATCGGACGAGAGAGGATCGCCCCGTTTTGCTGAAGAACCAGCAGGTCGTTGGCGTAGTTGCTCATCAGCCCCGCAAACACGGCAAGGTGGTCGAGGTTCTTCGACGTTTGCAGGCCCCACAACCCATACGGACTGGCAGCCGGATCAAAATGTTTGAGATCCATATTGGGGACGGTAGGAGGAAGCGTGTTGGTCTGTGCATACGCCCAACCACCAGCAAAGCTCATCCACCAGAGCCATATCCCCAAACCCACAGAGACATACAATCCGCGCATACAACGGAAACCTCACTTGCTCGCTGAGACCCACGAGCGGGCTGTAGTGTTGCGACCGTCATCCCTTCACCAGGTAACGCACCTGTGAAACTCAGGCAGAACACTTCGAAATCAGAGCCTACGTTTTCGTCTTCACAACCTACCAAAGCCAGGACATCGAAACAACCCTGCCGGTCTCACCTTTCCCAGTCCCTCCCCTTTCAAGTGTGCAATTTGTAAGCTCAAGAAAGTGGAGGGCTTGGTTCCTCCCCAAGACCGTGGTAGAACTCCTCCGTTGGTCCAACAATCAATCCTCTCCGTCATCAAAAAGGTCCCCGCGCATGAAGAGTTTATGGAACGAGCAAGAAGCGCAAGCCCACAACAACGACCCCCTCCAACTCCGGGTATATACGTCTCGCCTGATGGGACAAGACCCAGGCCTCGTGATGCACGGCGGTGGCAACACGTCCGTCAAAACGCAGGTAACGGACCGTCTGGGCGACACACACGACGTCCTGTATGTGAAAGGGAGCGGCTGGGACCTCGGAACGATTGAAGCAGAGGGATTTGCTCCGGTCCGACAGGACACTCTGCTCAAGATGGCCCAACTGGAAGAACTCTCCGACAGTGAGATGGTTCACCTTCAGCGCGCTGCGATGCTTAATCCGTCAGCACCGAACCCTTCGGTGGAAGCGATTCTTCACGCGATCATCCCCTTCGCCTTTGTGGATCACTCTCACGCGGATGCAGTGCTCGCCATCAGCCACTCTCCCAACGGCGACGATCTATTGCGCGACCTGTACGGAGAGAGAGTCTTGTTCGTTCCCTATGTCATGCCTGGCTTTGCATTGGCCCGAGCGATCTACAACCAAACCCAAGGCATGGACTGGTCACAGTACGACGCCATGGTTCTCCTCCACCACGGCGTCTTTACCTGGGGAGACGACGCCAGAACCAGCTACGAACGAATGATACAGACTGTTGATGCTGCCGAACGCTTCCTTCACCAGCAAGGAGCCACCGGGAGCATTCAGACGTCTGACCCCAACGAGCGCAACCTCCAGCACCTGGCCCAACTCCGTCATGGGGTATCAAGCTTAAGAGGAGGAGCCGTCCTTGCCTTGTTGAACCGTTCGCCAGAAGCCTGTGGCTTCAGCGTTCGGGAAGGCGTGATGGAGGCAATGAACCGGGGACCACTAACGCCTGACCATGTCATCCGGACCAAGCCCAAGCCCTTGCACGTCACAGACGACCTGGACGCAGACCTTCAGCAGTTTGCGACTGATTACCAGGCTTACTTCCAACGACACCAAGACGGCCAAACCTGCCTGGATCTCGCGCCTCGCTGGGGAATCTGGCCCGGACAAGGGACCGTTGCCTTTGGACGAAGCCTCAAAGAAGCTTCGATCATTCAAGACATCAACCGGCACACAGCACGGGCGCTCCAATGGTCCGAACACCTTGGAGGTTGGTACCCTATCTCCGAGAAAGACACCTTTGACATGGAATACTGGGAGTTGGAGCAAGCCAAGCTCAAGCGCAAAGGTGCGCCGGCTCCTCTCCAAGGCAAGGTCGCGATTGTCACCGGAGGAGCGAGCGGGATTGGCCGAGCTTGTGTCGAAATGCTCTCCGCGCAGGGAGCGGCTGTGGTTGCGTTGGACCTGGATCCCGAGTTTGCCTCGTCGGTGTGGGCCTACACAGTGCATCCGATGGTCTGCGACGTGACGGACCCCAACGCTCTCCGCAACGCCGTAGAAGCAACCATCGAACAGTTTGGTGGACTCGATATGGTGGTCAGCAACGCCGGAAACTTCCCTTCCAGTTGTGCGCTGGAAGACATGACTGACGAGGTCTGGAACCAAAGCTTGCACCTCAACCTGACCAGCCACCGCAGGTTGCTCACCTACGCGGCCCCCTACTTAAAATGGGGAATTGACCCAGCTGTCGTTCTTGTTGCGTCGAAAAATGTGCCTGCCCCAGGTCCAGGAGCCTCGGCCTATTCTGTCGCGAAGGCGGGCCTCACCCAGCTCGCTCGCGTTGCCGCCTTGGAGCTTGGAAGCGACGGCATTCGCGTCAACGTGGTTCATCCCAACGCAGTGTTTGACACAGGCATCTGGAGTCAGGACGTCATCGAAGAACGTGCCCGTCGTTACGGCCTCACCGTGGATGAGTACCAAACCAAGAATGTGCTACGAACGGAGGTCACGTCCAAAGATGTGGCAGGCGTTGTCTATTCTCTGCTTTCTAGCACCTTTGCCAAAACAACGGGGGCTCAGATTCCAGTGGACGGCGGGAACGACCGCGTGATTTAGAGAGGTTGACCTACTTCATGCTCACACTCAAACACCCCACCGACTTCTACAAGCACTTTGGCACGATCGCACCCGAGGTCAACCAAAACCAAGAACCTCTCCCGATGAGCGATGAGGAAATCGACAAGATTCAACTGACTCGTTGGCGCAACGGAGCAGAAGCGGTAGACGTTCCTCCCAGCGTCCGGACGGTGCTTCGCTACGATCGAAACTTCACCTTGTGGGGAGGCCAACCTCTCCTCGCCAGCTTGTTTCGGTCAGAGGCTCCGGTCGTTCCGTCTGCTACCATCGACGAGCCCTTACGTTGGACCCTGGGTCCGATGTTTGATGGTCTGCCCGAAGATGTCCCTGTCTGGACAAGCTCTCACCCCATGCCAGGGCTTCATAGGATCACACATGGCGGAGACCAATGGGTCTACCTTTACATCGGAGAGCCTGATGAACTGGGCGAGTACCCTATCGCTCGCTACGACACACAACCCGAAGTGTGGATCTCCAACGGCTCCTTCATCGACTATGTCGTCTCAGCGATGTTGTACTTCAAAGCATCCTTCGATATCACCTATTGCATGGACACCCAAGCCGCACAGGCACAAGCTCGCAACGTTGTCTACACGCAACAAGAATGGTGGGATACCAACCCACAGCTCAAAGCCTACATGGACGCGTTCTAAATGAGTGATAGGTCGAATACAAAAGATTCCTGCCCAACCTCACCAGCTATCGATTCTCGTCAGGTCTTCTCAAACTCCAGACCTTCCCAATCCACGCCAAACATCGGTCGGTAGTCAAGTTCGCGTGCGGCTCGGGAGCCATCCAAGATACTGTTGAGGTGGAACCGTCGGTTGTTCAGGCTGTAGCGGAAGTCGGTCCCGCGCGTTACTCGTCGGGCCTGGTACAAGGTGCTGAGCATGGTTCCAGGCACAGGAACGCTCAGACGTCCTGCGTTTTTGATAATTTCGGAGAGAGGCAAGGTGTCTTTCCCTGGAATGTTGTAGACCCCCTGCCCTGTGCTTCGAAGGCTGAGGGTGAAGGCTTCGACCATGTCGCGAATCGTAATCACGTTGATCATGGGGTCGAAACCGAGAGGTCGAAAGCACACCCGCGAACACAGGTAGTCGTAGAGTTGGCTACCGATGTTTTCCCCCAAGCACTCGGCAAATCGAAGCACAGTAATGTGCAAAGGAGAGAGACCCATACGAGAACAAACGGTGAGATCCGCTTCTACTCGGTCGCGTACCCACTGTGACAACCCACGGGAAATGTTGAGCGGATGGTTTTCTTCGATCATTGTAGGGAGATGCAGGTCGATCTTGTAGACGTCAATGTAACTGCGAAGGACAAACCGTTTGATGGTGGGGTGTTCTTCGGAAAGTTCCAACAGCGCCCGTGAGGACTCGACGTTCAGCAGTCGAACCTTTCGTCCACGATCTGTAGCCTTGCGGTGTTGGGCTGTGTGGATGATTGTCTCAACGCCCAGGTCGCGCGCAGGCCCAAACAACAAAGAACGAATCCCACGGGTACGCGTGAGATCCACGTTCATGTAAGTCAGCTTGGGGTGTGGCGGTAAGAAGGTGGCAGCGTGAGGTTCCAAACCGATCGCCAGCACTCGCTTAATTGAGGGATCTCCCAACAATCGATGGACCAATTGACATCCCACAGGCGTAGTTGCACCCGTGACCATCACGCCTTCCGTCGTCGGCTGGGAGGCTTCCAACTCTTCTTGCTCGTCGGCCTGGAGCAAGCCTTCCTTTTTCAGTCGCTCGTTCATACGAAGACTCCCTCTCGCATCTCCAGCCCTCGCTCCATTAACTTCTGGACTTCCGCTTTAACGCGTTCAGAAGCTTCACGGAGAATGGCAGGATCATTCGCGTCCGAAGGCTTGTATTCCTTCTGCAGATGGATCGGTTCACCGTAGTGAATATGATAGCGAACAGGGAGAGGAATGGGCGACGCAGTCAACGGAATGTGAGGGCTACCAAACAGCTTGATGGGAATTCTCCCAATTTGCGGCATTTGCTCTTCCGCCCCAATGATAGCCACCGGAACAACCGGTGATTGGTAGCGAATCGCAAACTCCACATGACCCACACGCCACTTTTGGAGCTGGTAGCGTTTGGAGTACGGCTTGGAAATGCCGGGCTCGCCTTCAGGAAAGACGATGATCAAATCACCCTGCTCCAAGCAATACCGGAAGTTCCCTCGACTTCCGATGATAGCACCAACGCGGGAGAAGAAGGTCCCGACAAAAGGCAACCCTGCAACAAAGTAATCGATGGTCACACGGGGATTGCGCTCGTAACCGGACTTAAACAGAACGTCCAGCCCCAGCATCATCCCATCAATGGGAAGAGTCCCGCTGTGATTGCCCGCGAGGATGGCTGGTCCATCCATCGGTACATTTTCAAACCCATACGATTTAACACGAAAGTAATGGTCATAGATAGGCTTCATGACTGAGCTAGCGACTTCCATCCACTTGGGATTAAAGCCAAACACATCATAGCCATAGCCAGCGTCACGGAATTGCATTGCAGGCCCCTTGTCACACGCAGTGCTCCACCCCAGGTGGCTTGGATCGTTCGAGGAATTCAGAGACCCCACTATACTCGATCCCACCTGTTCCAGCAATCCACACCTCATAGATTCAAACAACAAATCAGCTGTGGGATGGCGGGTGAGAAACATTAGGCCGCGTGACGTTCCACATCACGCTGTGCCGTGATAAGAACAGCCCGCTCGAACTCACGCTCGGCCAGATCCAGATACAATGGATGAATGTGGTGGCATTCGTGCTTCATATTGTACCGCTGTGTCATTTCTTCAACGATGGGATTGTCTTCCTCAATCACTGCGATTCGATTCACTTTTATGAGATCTTGCTTCGACAGAGAAGCCATCAATTTATCTGCAACGCTCTTCATTCCAACGTGACCCGGCTCCAACCAAGGGGCAGAAACAACAACATCCCAACGATTGTGAACTTCCGGGGTTAAGAAAAGAACGAACAATGAAAAGTCGCCGTGCGCTTCTGACATTTCACGTTCCAACCGGGATATGTTCTCAAACAGTGAAATCATACCAGAGCCCTCATTAAAATGTGAGAGGATTCTAACATTTTGGAAGAAGCATCAGCACTGGTAGAACCCACACTTTGGTAACGAAGTTCAGGGCTCCAATCCAAAGCAATGGACCACTCCACAATATATTGCGACCTAACTTTTCCCGCAAGAATCCAGAATCTGGACAGAGGCATGTACAAATATTGGACAGAAAGAAGTCTCGGTTAGCAAACCTTTCAAGCTGCCCCTTTTGAAGCTACTCGTCTTGAAATTCAAGGGGAAGTTCCAGTTGCTTGGCCAACATAGCTGCTAGAGCCAACCCATGTTCATAAGGAACGGTACTTATCGAAGAACTGTATGTTCTGCCGACGATGATGCTCGGCCTCTCAGGGATACCAACCAACTCCACCACACTAGAGTAGGTCGTTTCTGTAGAGGAAGACCTTGAGCCACCAGAGGTCGAAGTGCTTGTTCGCGTTGATGTGATGAGGCGCAACAAAACATGGGAAGTTTCCTTCATAGAATACGTTTGATAGGTGCTTCCCTTTCGAAGACTCAACGTCTTTGACTCGAAAGACATATCCCATTCTTCCGGCAGATACTTACCAGCTTGCCATTGTCTCGCAGACCAAAGGCCTGACAAGAAGGCCCCGAACAACCCAATGTACACGGCATCTGTAGGATCCAATCCCAACACGCTGTAACCGTTAGTGGTGAGGAGCAACAACAGGACACACGACACAACACCACTGCCAACCCCCACAACGAAAGCAGTGATGACCAGTTCCAACACATGGGTTTTGTGCACATAGCTGAACTGTTTTCCAGGTTGGTACAATCGAACCGTTCCATGAAACAAGTGTTTGTCCGGATCATACTCTTCAGCCACTATGTCATCGAGCAAACTGGACTTACGCTCTTGGCCTACAACGCCTTTCGCTTCTGCAAGCTCCTTCGTTTCTTCATCACCAGTAGCGTTGTCTGTCTTGGCCTGAGGAGAGAGTTCAGCCAACACATCAATCGGCCTAACGTAATCATGCTGTGAGCCTATTCGGGAGAACTCCAATTCTAACTTGCGGGGGTCGTTGGCAAGGATACCGCCCCTACCGATTTGCAACGACTCACTCAGCTGCATAAGCATCTCCATCACCTCTTCACGATGCTCCAGCCGGCCGAACGAGATCGAAGAAGTTCTCGCTTTCTGATTGCGAAACTCAAACCTTAACTTACCCACCAAGACCGAAGACTTTTTCGCGTCGCTGTCTCGTTCCATCACAAAATGGAGAGAGGAGATGTCAGAGAGAGTAAGGAACAATGTTTTGCGAAGATGAAAGAAGCCTTTGGACACAAGGGTCACCTGTTCCGCTTTTTGATCCACCTGCACACGAAGCCAATGTCGCTTGGGAAACGCGAGCCGAAAGGGAAGAGGCAGCACATTGAAGAGCAGAAGAATCCATCCAAAGAAGAACAATCCTTCGTATTGCCCTCCCCGGAAGGATGCACCCAAAGTCCCCCAATAGAGCAAAGAACCCACGACAAACAAAGAAAGATAAAAGACAGACGCTTTCAGATTCTGTTTGAACGGAGATGGCTCATCCCACTTCTCCTGCCACTCCAGAAACGTTCCCTTCTCGTATTGCACGATCTGCATTGGATAACCCCTTTGATGATTGAGGGGTTCATCATAGCACAAGCTTTGGGTTTGTATCGAGCGCAAGAATCCTTGATCAGTCAGCCCAAGTCATCTACGCTAGATGGATGAATGACATAGGGTTCTCCCTTCTTCGTCAAGCTCGAACAAGAGGCTCAGATCATGCATCCCAAGCGCCCTTCTTTACACACATTACGATTTGGCATTCTCTTGGTTCTCGTCATTTGGTTTGCGTTGCTGGCTTGTGAACCTTCGACCACAACCAACACGAGCGAACCTGTCCCTGAACAAGCACCGACTGTAAAGCGTGACAGCAAGGGGTTTGAAGTGGACCCACCCGGTCAATGGTATCGAGGCGACATGCACGTACACGCAACGGGTGCAAGCAACGACACCGGTGGAGAATCACCGCCCGAAGATATCGCCAGGGTTGCACAGGAAAGAGGCCTCCACTTTGTGGTACTCACGGATCACAGCAACAGCACAGGCAGCGACACAACCACCACCGACGAAGACCCCAAACTCTTCAACCAAGGTCCTGAGTTTCCCTACTGGGAAAAGGTGAAGTCTCTTTCGGTACCAGGAAAGTTCCTAATGATCGATGGGAACGAGATTAGCCCTGTCGCAGAAGGCGAACGCCCCATCACACCCACAGGTCACATCGGATGCATCCCCAAGGACCTCGACACCTTTGACCGAAGCGGTGCCTTCATTGATAGGCCCAAAGGAACAGTCACAGGGAAACAAGCTCTCGACCAAGCCTTGAAGCGGGGATGCTTTGCGATCGTCAACCACCCCTACGCACCGACCGCATGGATCACTTATGACTGGACATCATTTGACTACAATGGAATGGAGATTTGGAACGGTGGCTTGGGCTTCGACCTTTTCGATGAATACGGATACCACGCTTGGCGATGTGACTTGCTGAAAGGTCGATCTGTCGTTCCCATCGCAGCCAGCGACAACCACCGCACTAAGATAGAGTCTCCAGGTGGAGGCTTGAACCCGGCTCTTGGTTATCCCTCTACCTCCATTTTTGCAGAGAAGCTGACTTGGCCCAGCCTGATGCAAGGTCTTCAAGCTGGCAAAGTAGCGCTCCATGAAGGCGATAGCTTCTTACAGTTGGACAACTATGACAGCAACAAGCGTCATACCGAAGCAACCAAGACACGCTGGTTGCGAGTCAGAGGGAGCGTCGATGCAAAAGCCAAACCCCCCATCGCATTGACCTTAACGCGGATGACAGCTTGTGTGGACCCAAGACCTGAAAGAACACCTCCGGAAGTCACAGAGGTAAAGGTACTTAGCAAAGCTCTTAAGCCAGGGGATAGCTTTGACTATGCTATCGAGATCAAGGGAGAGGTGGGAGTCTATACCGCGATGGTTCGGCCTTCCGGAGAGCACTACATCGCCATATCCAGGGCCATTGTCATTCAATAAGATAGATGCAAGAGCAAGGAACGAAAGCCTTGCGAAAGAACCTCCACCTGATTGTTGAGGAACACTTTGTATCGCCCAGTCGGCTGGAGCGTTGGAGGTTTTACTTGAAGGGCGAGCACTTGTATTGGCTCAACGAGAAAGGCTCCCTGCTTCGATGCTTGTCAAAGCCAAGGAAAAGTGGGCAGAAGTAGGAAAGAAGCGAGGTTAGGAGTCTTCAACATTCCGGGTGAAGACAGAGACTCTCCCCATCATCCACCACCCTGCGACCACGCAGAGAGCGAGCCAGCCCATCCCTTCCAGGTAACGGGCCAAACAGATCATCCCCACACCAAACAAACCCGCATAGATGCTTATCACTCCGGCAAGCCAACCCATCCAGCCGTAACGAGCATCGTCTTGTACAACATCAGGGCAACGCTGCGCCAAAGGAGTCCACCAACCACCCGGTCGTACCCGACGGAAGAACTCTTCCAAGTGCTCTTCAGGAACAGGCTTGGTGATGAAAGTAACGACAAGCCACACGGAAGTGACCACAACCACAATGGTAATCAGACGGACCGCAAACATCTCCTTGCTGTAGAAGTATTTGATGCTCTCCATCACGCTGGGAGACAACCAGCCCATCGCTTCGACAGGCTTTACAAGAATATGACCTGTCGCAATCACCAAGGAAGCAAGCATCGCGCTGATCTCGGACCATGCGTTGATGCGCCACCAGTACCATCGCAACAGCAAAACAAAGCCACTGCCCGCGCCCAGCACAAAGATAAAGATCCAGGCACCTTCGATGCTTTTGGACATCCAGGCCGTTATGCCAGCAAGGATCATCAACAGAAACATCGCCACACGGGACACATTCACGTAGTGAGACGGGGTTTGGTCTTTCACCATGAATCGCTTGTACACGTCGTTCACAAGATACGACGCGCCCCAGTTCAAGTGCGTATCCATCGTACTCATAAACGCTGCCAACAACGAAGCGACCATCAACCCTTTCAGGCCAATGGGGAGAAACTGTGCCATCATTTGGGGGTAAGCGAGCTCAGGGTCCAGCGACATCTGGTACAACAGATACATCCGGTCGCTGAGAAGTTCTGGTGCAACAAACGAGCCCGCTGGCATGGTGAAAGGTGGGTAAAAATACAACGACGCCAGCCCCACAATGATCCACGGCCAAGGGCGAAGAACATAGTGAGCGAAGTTAAACCAAAGCGCCGCCAGCATCGAGTGTTTCTCGTTCTTCGTTGAGAACAAACGCTGGGCAAGGTAGCCATGCCCTTCACCGTTGGACCACCACTGCAGCGACAGCGACACAATAAACGTGAGTATCGCCATCGTAGACGCAGTGGATAAGTCAGGCACGAGATGGAAGACCTTGGGCGACACCCCTGCTGTGGATTGCACTTTGTCGACCATGCCTGACGAGCCGCCCATGTTCCAAAGAACAATACCGGCGAGAGAGATCGAGCCAGTCATTGCCATCACAAACTGAACAAGGTCGGTAACCACGACCCCCCAGAACCCCGACATCGCGGTATATACAAACGCAATCACCAACAGAACTGCGATCGCCGTAAGCTTGGGCCAACCAAGCAAGACCTCACAGATCTTTGCCATGGCCAACATCACCCAACCCATCACCACACAATTGATGAGCACCCCTCGGAACAACGCCATGCATGCGCGGAGAACAGAGGCGGGCTTCCCAGAATATCGGAGTTCAATCAGCTCCACATCGGTAAGAATGCCAGCGCGACGCCACAACCGAGCAAAGAAGAAGACGCAGAGCATTCCCCCCATCAAGACATTCCACCAGATCCAGTTGCGATAGATGCCTTGCGACCGGATAAAACCTGAGACAGCAAGAGGCGTATCTGCGGCAAAGGTTGTGGCAACAATCGATGTCCCCGCAATCCACCAAGGCAGGTTCCGCCCGGCAACAAAGAACTCATCCAGGCTTTGACTGGCTCGTCGCGTAAAGTACGCACCCACCGCAAACGCAAACACCACATAGCCGAGAATCAGAGACCAATCTATCCAATGTAACTGCATAACTCTATCCGTCGATTGTACCGCAAGAAGCCGTATCCCTTACCATGCAACGCAATGCACCCATGAAAGCTTGCATGAAAAAGACGAGGATAGGCCCGATGCCAAAGGGAGAGTCTACTATGCCGTGGGACAAGGAGGATAGCAAAAAAAGGCGAGAGGCAGGAAGGGAAAGATTACTGGGGAGTGCAGCGCCACAACACCACCTGACCAAAGGCGTTTCCTGCTGCCATAACTCCAGTGGAGGAGGTCACCAGCCCATGAAGAGGGAGGTTTTGGGTGTTGTATGTCGTCAGCACACTGTACGTCTTGGTGTCCCACAGAATGATGTTACCATCCGACATGGAAGCTGCAATCCAAGCGTCGTTCCCGCCAAAACGAACGGCTGTCACTGGTGCTGGAGCTTTGAGAGACTTCACTTCCTTCCCGTCGCTGCTCTTCCACACTTTGACGGTGTCGGGAGCCATCGCTCCAGCGACAAGGTCACCCTTCGACGAGATAGCCGCGCTGACAACGTCACCGCTGGGACTCCAGGATTGAAGTTTCTTCGAATCGGCCGTCTGCCACAAAACAATGGGCCCTTTCACAGAAGCTGACACCATTTGTTTGCCGTCTGCGTTCATCATCAAGGAGTGCAAACGTCCTTGGTGCCCGCCAGGAAGGTCTTGGAGAAACTTCTTTCCTGCAACCTCCCAAACCTTCAAGGTACCTTTCTCTGTTCCTGTAAGGATGTGCTTGTTGTCGAAGCTATACATCACCGCCGTCACAGGTTCGTCATGTTTGGCGTTGGAGTAAGAAGCGCCGTTGGACACAGCGTAGATGCGAAGGTAGGTGTCTTCTCCACCAAAGGCCACATAGCTGTTGTCGCCGTTGATGTCGCCAGCCAACACTCGCTGGGTTGCACCGTAAAACGTTCGCTGAACACCGTAATTGGAGAGTCGGTACAAGCGAGTTCGGAAGTCGCCTGAGGTAGACAAGAAATAGGTTCCATCACGAGACATCGAGATCGAAGTGACATCAAAAAGATTCTTCGTTTGTAGTGCATCAGAGCGGAGATACACCGAGTTCCAGATGCGAAGAGTGCCATCATCAGAGCCTGTCAGCCACTGCCCGTTGGACAAAGCTGCGATCGCATTGATAGGTCCCGTGTGACCTTTGGCGGTGGTCATGTGAAGGCCGTCAGAAGTTCGCCAGATCCGCAGGGTTTTGTCTTCGGAGGCGGTCCCGAAATAATACTGGTCTGAACGAAATGACATATCAAACACTGGACCAGAATGTCCGGACACATTCCGCAACGCGCGCTTGTCACTCAAACGCCAGTACCGGATGCGACTGTCCAAGGATCCAGAAAGTAGCTCATCGTTGTTCCGGAACATCACGGAGAGAGCGCCACCCAAATGACCCGAGAACGAGGCAAACATTTTCTTGTCGCTGGTCTGCCAGATGTAGACCCGACCGTTAAAGCTAGCGGCCGCCACATACTTCAGGTCCGGGCTGTAAGTCACATCAATCAAAGCCCCCGTGGCACCTTCGTACCGGCCGGTCATCTTGCCTGTGGCAACATCCCAGATTCGAACACTGGAGTCACGCGAGGAACTCAAGAGTGTCTTACCATCGGGAAGAAAGCGTATTCGATACACACGATCCACATGACCTTTCAATGTGCGAAGTAGCTTTCCTTGACGAACATCCCATAGCTTGATGGTGGTGTCATCCGAAGAAGTCGCCAAGATGTCTCCGTTGGGCGAGAAAGCAACGCTGCGAGCGACATCTTCATGGGCTTCAAACAACCCAATCTTTTTGCGGTCCTGCAAACGCCAGACGCCGACAAATCCGTTCTCAAGAGCGACAGCGACATATTGTTGGTCGGGGCTAAGGGTCAATCCTTTGATCGCTTCTCCCACGGGGATGCTTTCCGACTTGTCTTCGTTGCGCCAGGTTCGAATGGTCCCATCCCAGGCAGCCGTAGTGAACTGTCCTGTCTTGGGCCCAAAAGCAAGAGCTGTCGGACCCGTTTGACCGTAGAGCAGTTGAATGCGCTCGACCTCGTCCGTTCTCCAAACCCGCACTGTGTTGTCAGGACTCGCGGAAGCAAGTTCGCTGCCGTCAGGAGAGAAAGCCACCGCAGAGACCACATAGCTATGGGCAGTCCAGCTTAATTCCAGGTTCCAAGAGAGCGTACTCCAGATGTAGATTTGTCGGTCCCAGCTTCCAGCCGCCAGTCGATTGGTGCCCTTGTGCCACGACAAAGACTCCACATAGCTGCCAGGGTTGGTAAGGGTCTGTTGGACTTTTCCTGAGCTAACCTCCACAACTTTGACGGAGCGACCAGCACCAACTGCGATGTCTTGCGCATTGGAGCGCCAAGCCAACGACCGAACCATTGCACCTGTGTCAACTTCTTTGGCAAAAGAGCCGTCGTTCACATTCCAGAACATCAACTTGGAATCACGACCACCTGTTGCAAGGAGCTTGTTGTTCGGTCCAAAAGCGACCGCAAACACTTCCAGTTTGTGACGCTTCAGGTCGAACACCATCTTCCCGTCGCTGAGCCGCCAGACCTTCACGGTGTTGTCTGCAGCTCCAGAGGCCAAGTATTGCCCGTTGGGACTGATGGACAGGGAAAGGACTCGCTCGGTGTGGCCTGTCAAAGTATAGAGCAGCTTGTTGGTAGATGTATCCCACAGTTCAATGTCTTTGGAGTCGATGGCGGCATGGGCCATGTGCTTACCGTTGGCGCCAATCGCCAGAGACTCACGGTAGCCAAAATCCATAAACATCCGACGGACCTGCCGCCCTGTGTTTACATCCCAAACGGTTGCCTCTTTGGCATAATCTGCAGCGAGGAGGTACTTGCCGTCAGTGCTCCAATCGACCGAGCTGACCAGAGCGTTGTGGAGCATGGTGTGAATCACACCACCTGTCGAGACATCCCAGATTCGAGTGTTTCGGTCAGAACAAGCCGTCGCGAGTGTCTTTCCATCAGGGCTGAACTCCAGATCGTATACATCTCCAGAGTGGGTCATCGTATGGACCGTTTTTTCTGTGGAGACATTCCAAATACGAGCCCTGTTGTCATCGGAACCTGACGCAATCATCGAACCGTCAGTGTTCCAGGCAACGGAACGTACACGTTCCGTGTGACCACTCAATGTTTTGTAAGACTTCCCATCGGAGACATTCCAGAGCGCCACCGTTCGGTCATCCAGTCCTGACGCCAGATATTTGTCATCGGGGCTGAACGCAACATCCCATACAACAGCGGGGGTTCGGATGGAACGTATGAGCTTTCCGGTGGTCATGTTCCAAAGGCGAATGTAACGGTCGTAGCTTCCAGCGCTGACAAGCATCTTGCCGTCGGAGCTAAACATCAGATTGTAAACGGTGCTTGAGTGACCGGTAAGGCGGTAGACTTGCGTACCATCTGCCACATTCCAGATCACGATGGCTCGATCCAAACCAGAGACAGCCACCCACTTGTTGTCGGGGCTGAACGCAACGGCAAGTGGCCCCGCGGTGTGGGCTTTGAGGAACTTGCTGAATCGGAAGTTCTCCGTTGCAGTGGTTCCAGTCCGGAACATCACATTGGGGTTGTCTCCAGAGACAAAGACCATGGACTTGTAGTCGGAGGTCCAACGCGCAGCGCTCCACAACGAACGCCCCGTGTAGCGGGGAGTGTGAGCATTGATGATGCGGTCAGCCTCAGGGACACAACAGCCTTTAACTCCGTCACAAGCGGAGGTGCTTTTGGCCAGAACAGGAGGATTCACAACCTTGGGTTTCTCAGGAACTTCTTCCACGATCGGTTCTTCGGGTTGCGGCTCGGGCTGCGCTTCGGGCTCAGGCAGGTCTTTCTCCACGGCAGGCTCCGAAGCATCCGGAGTGGAAGGTTCTTCACCTTGCTGTGGAGCTTCTTCTGGAGTGTCAACGGGCTCAGGCTTTGACTCCTCCGCCGAGGCTTCGGTCCCACCCCCGGTGCAAACCCCTTGCGTACAAGTCTGACCTTGCGAGCAATCGTTGTTGCTACGACAAGCCACACAAGCTTTTTCGACACAGAAGGGTGTGGGAGGTTGACAGTTCCCGTCACTTTCACAGCCCGTGGAAGGAGGTGAGCAAGCTCCAGCCACAACCAGCCCCGCCGCCAGCAAAGTAAACAAGCCCCATGAACAAGCACGCAGCCATCGCACATTCCATTGACCCAACCCTGAACTCATACGAGAGCTCCTTTTTTCCAACTGAAAATGTGAGGACTCAAGTCCCCTCAACCATTCTTTATACAGTCCATTCATCTTGCAGACACACAAGTCCCAATCCACGTTGACCGGTGGAAACATCCTAGCAAGAAACAAGGAGTTTCAGCAATACGCCAATGCAAGTTTTTGGTGACAAGAGAGAGGGATGGAAAGACGATAAAGGGGACTGAGATTTGAAAAAAGAAGGAGAGCGGTCTGTTAGGCCTTTTTGTCCTCGTCGGCAGCGTCGCCTTCGTCGCTGTCGGTGGTCGAGGTTTCCTCGCTGGACGAATCGTCCGTCGAATCCAACGATGGCAAGGCTCCGGCTGCTTTCACCTTACCTGCAGCCTCTGCCAAGGCATCGACAGCATCGGGCAAAACGGAGGTAGCTTCGGGCAAGTGACCATCCGACGCAGCAGACCACACTCGGTTAAGCATCCTCTCTCCGTAAGCGATGATGACGAGAACTTCGGCTCCCAACTCCATACCCAATCGATCGATAACGCCACGGCGGACTTCAGCAAAGGGAAGCACATAGTGGTTCAGGATGACATCCACACGATCACAAACTTGCTGCTCGTTGAGGTCACCGATGTCATCTTGAAGCTGCTGGAGGGGCCCTTGCATTTTGGCCAGGAGAGCGAAGGGATTCGACGAATCCGTCCCTTCTTTGTCGGCCTGAGCAGCCGCTTCAGCCTGAACAGCCGAGCGCCACTGGAACAATCCGAACAATGCCAACAAGAAGCCCACGAGGAACACAGGCAAGGAATCAGGCCAGCCACCAATGCGCTCTTTCGTACCTCCCAAGGCAAGATGCAAGTAGGTCGCTGGGGCAGGCGCTGCGGCTCGGGGAGCAGGTCGACGAACAAGCGCCGCTTTCTTCGTTGCAGCGGGTTGAGAAGCCGCACGAGAGGTCGGGGCCTTCTTCACCTTCGCATCTTGCTTGGCCGGTGGAGTCTGCGTTTTTGCGGATGCAGCCTGGGCCGATGTTCCCACTGCCTTCCACTCCAGGCGCATTGTCGTTCCCAGGCTTTTGGCAAGATGGGTTGCGTACTGTCCACCTACCAAAGTTGCCACAGAATGAGCCACTTCACGTGCACGCTGAAGAGCCATCGCATTCGTCAGCTTGGGTTCCAACGCTTTGACCCAGCCCTTCCGGGCCACAGGAGGAACAACAACAGCATAATCTTTGGACTTCAACTTGAGGGTTTTGCCCAGCGACTTAGAGAGGGTTGAAGCAAACTCATCAACACCTTGGCTCGCGCCTTTGTCTTTCAAAGCTGCGCGGGCCAGAGTCATTACGTTCGCAGAGCCCACGCCGTGCGCCATCGCCATGACTTTGCCAGCCGCTTGCTTTTGCAGCGCGTACCAAACAATGTACGGAGACAATCGGGACACAGTCTTGTCCCTCAACACGCTGACAATCTCCTTCAGCGCACGGGGCACTTGGAGAGCAAGCATCGGCTTCTTAGGCTTAGAGGTTGTCTTGGCCTTCGAACCTTTTTTGGTTTGTTTGGCTTTTTTGGGAGAAGCGCCAATGGTCTTGACCACAGCGGCGATCACATCGCGTTGGATGTTTTGCTTTTTCGCTTTCCCAGCGGGAGCAGGTTTGGCGACCCACTTCTTCACCATTGCAACCATGACGCGGGTTTCCAAAACCCCCATCGTAGCCGCGGGCTCTTTAATCTTGAGAGCTTTGGCAGTCTGTTGTTGCATCGCGGAGTAGGTTCGCTGCAAAAGCTGCTTAACCTGGACAACCGAAAGATTGTCCAAACGGGCAGCAACCAGAGAGTTCAGCGCGGCTTGAGCGCTGGGACCGGAAGCCTTGGCGACTTTCTTTTTGGCGACATTGACCAGCAAACCTCGTGTCCGCATGGTCCGATCATTGGGATGAAGCTTCGCCGCTCCTGAGATCGCCACAATGCAACCCAGGGTAAATGCGAGAAAGCCCCATGTTTTCCGACTGGAACTTTGAGCTTGAGACATAGTATCCAGGGCCTCCTTTACGGCGTCGTGGTGAGAACTTCGTAGAGAGCGTGTGAAATACCAGCGATCGCTTCACCTACAATCAAGCCAGCCGCAAGGGGAACAAGCTTGTTCTCACAGAAAGCGATACCGTAGCGTCGTTGGAGACCCATCTGGGTCAAACAGCCGATGCCGTATCCGAGAGTGATCGAGAAGGGAAGGTACATGGCGAGGCCGACAAGAACGCCCAAGCCAGCCATCGGAGCCGCACCAAGCAAACCACCGATCGCGCCACCCATGATGTACTTTTCAAGAGGAACCTGACCGCTCTTTAGACCTTCGACAATTCCCATCAGCACAGAAGCCTGGGGAGCGGGCAAGTCGGTGCCGGGACCAAAACCGCCAACGCCACCAGCGCCACGAGTCCAAAGGACATAGATCGCACCCACTGCAAGGAGGCCACCAATCCAGGTAACACAAAACTGGACCAGCTGCTGGCGAACTGGACGTCCCCCCAACATGTAACCGGTCTTGAGGTCCTGCATCATGTCAGCGGCCTGGCCGATGGCGACACAGACAGCCACCCCAACCACCATAGCAGCCGCGATGTTCTTGTTCAGCAAGAACATCATCAATGTCACGGAGATCAACGCCATCCCAGACATCGGAGAGATGTCGGTCATCCCTGTCGCTTGGGCCACAATGAGGCCTGCCAGACCCAACCAGAGCGTACCCACCACCGAAGAGATCAGAGCGTTGGTCAGGGTGACACCGGGAACCATCATGGAAGCAACAAAGAACAGGACAACAGAAGCGATCACGCCGGCGACCAAGATCCAGAAAGGCATCTCATCGGAGCCAACCTTGCTACCACCGGCTTTGGCCGTTTTGGCTGCCATCATTAAGGATCGGATTGCGCTTCGAATGGCTGGGAACGCGACGATAACGCCCATAAGCGCGCCACCAATCAAGGCTCCAATGCCAAGGGGACGAAGCATGTTTCCGTAGAGGAAGCCCACTTGTTGACCACCGGAGAGACCGGCGGGCAACCAACCCGAGTTGACCGCGATGGGGGAGATAACCCACCAAGCCAGGACACCACCAGCGAAGAAGGGCAAGCCTCCTCGACCCGAGAGAAGCCCAGCGGCCACGTTCATCAAAGAAAGGTACAAAACAGGCGAGAGGTACTCAGGAATGACGCCAAACCCAAAGTGAAGCTCTTCGTGACTGATCAAACCACCGGAGACGCTGTCGAGGAATCCGCTCACCATGAGCATCTTCCACAACGCACTGATCAGGAAGCCAATCGCGAGCAGCCGCGCCTTTCCGTATCCAGAAGAGCCCGAGCGAATGATCGTGGTGACCGCAACACCGCTGGGGAATCGCAGCCGATCCAAGTCAATCATTTGCTTACGCAGCGGAATGATTAACACCACCCCGAGGATGGCCCCGGCGATAGCAGCCAAGAGAAAGGGTCCTGCGGAGAACTGCAAGCCGCCCAGCCCCATAGCTTTCCACTTGGCGTCCAACAAGAACAAGGCAGGGAGGGTAAACACAATCCCGGTCCCTGCCGTGTTGATTCCAGACGCAATGGTTTGATTAATGTTGTTCTCGATACTGGTTCCTTTGCCCATCACGCCGCGCAAAACCGCGTAGCCCATGATGGCAGCCACAGTGGAACCCCCAATGGAAAACCCCAGACGCAACGCCGCATACACAAAGGCAAGGTTAAGAATAATCCCTTGCACAATACCCAGTATGACGGCAGCCCAGGTCAGTTCCCGGTATTCACCCACAACAGCGCGAGCGACACCATCCGAACTTAACTTGTCGGAGGAAGACATCGACTACTCCTCATCTTCTGCAAAAAACTCGTTGCCAACACGCACGTCGCAAATCAACACGGCGTTGCCGCGTTCTTGGTGTCTATTCTTTGTGCCAAACAAACCGAGTATAGAGGGTTCTTTAGGTGTGTCAAGCGTGCGAATGACGAAGCCAGAGGGAGGAGAAAAGAGGAAGACCACCGAAGGATTGAGGGGCCGAAAAAGAGCGCTAGGCTCCGTAAGCGTTTTGCCACGCACCATGAAGCAAACACAGGTCATCGACTTTCAAAGCTTTGCCACGAAATGAGTGGAACGAGTCAAGCTGCAGCCCCTCGTTGAAACCTTCCTCGTACCGTTGAATGCTGCGAAGAGGTGAGCGAGTTAAGGCGCGAATTTCATCATGGTCCATGCCTTGCTTCAACATGGCCATCACCGTATGAATCTTGCCTTTGGAGATGGTTGGCTCAGTGAGGAAACGATAATCCCGCATCACAAACGCTGGCATCGTGGGATGCTGGTACAACCTCTTTAAGGTGAGACCCACCCGAGCCGTCGCCCAGATCGGACCGGCGTCATGGGAGTCCTCCGAATGTTTGAGATACATGGGGGAGCTTTCGTCCCAAACGGACCGCATGGCAATCTCCTGGTCAAGGGACACAATCTTGGGATGACCCGTCTGACTGAGGATGTGGTCCACACAAAGAGAGCATCCATTCACAACGTCCCCTGCCAGCGTTTGGATCGTGCGAATCAGGATCCCACCGAACATGCCTTCCGGTCCAAAGCTGATGTCTACACCTTTGAAGCTGCCCCCCCGATACTCCCCTCCCTCACGGTGAAAGTACCAAAGCCCGCTGGTTTTCTGGAATGGGTCGCAGTGCGCAAAAGGATCTTCGTGGTCCCCACCGTGGTAATAAAATTCAATTTCCAGCAGTCGATGGGGCTGGCCTGCGATCACCAACGACGTGTGATGAAGCAACGTGCTTGCCAGGGAAGCAAACCAAGTCTGATCCACTGTGGGAGGTGCAGCAGTGAGTATTTCTTGCAACGTCGACATGTCCAAAACCTTCTTGTTGGTGGTTGGGAAGTTCCATTTTGTTTCGTATTGTTGGTTTAGCGCTTTCGAGATTCCAGCCGCTTCTTGCAATCCACACAGAAGGGGGTTTCGGGTCGTGCTTTGAGTCGCTGGTACGCAATGGAGTCGTCGCAACCCCGGCAGTAGCCATATTCATCTTCTCGCATCGCCTTAAGCGCTGCCCGAACTTGCTGCAGCCGTAGCTCCTGGGTCCTTCGATTGGCCTGGGCCATCTTTTGTTGTTGGATGGCATCAATTCGTGACACTCGACCGATCGGCAAGTCCAGGTCGACAGGATTGGAGTCTTCCTGGTTTCCGGTGAGAACCTTTTCCAATACATCGTGCAGGGCTTCCAGGTCGCGTTTGAGTTCCGCCAACTGGTCGGCAGTTAAGTCGTCCATCGCATGATTCCTATCTAAAAAGGAGGCTCGCTCCTGTTGCTCTGGCCCAAAAGGAAATCATGATACCCCCAGCTTTCAGACAACTCAACCGATCTTTCCAAGGATGCAATTCAGCACAGACAAGGCTTCCCGTAAATGTTTTGCTTGTCGAAACCGAATTCGTGGTTAGATGATAGGGGTTGCAGAAAATTTGCATCATGGATGCAAGTCGTTTAATTGAAGGAGGTTAGGTTTGAAGCGCAAACGCAAACCTATCAGTGAATTTGAGGCCCAACGCATCGCCCAGTTGTTAATGCAGCGCCACGCGGCTCATTTGGCTGAGGATGAGTGGTTTGAGGTCGAAGGGTACAGGACACCGGATGAGGTGTACACCAAGATGACGCTTCGCAATGAAGACGACTCGATGGTGTATCCCATTGAGTGTCGGATTGACCTGGAATACAACGGAATCAAATCGCAGCTGCAAGGCCAAGACTTGCTACTGGATTTCCAGGATTACTACTTCGGCCGATATTTTGAAGACGATCGCGATTTGTACGTAACCATCGATTGGGGCAACATCCAATTTGATGAGTACACCCTGCAAGCCCGCGGTCAGATTCGCAACCTGAAAGTGGAACGTTTGACCAGTCGCTTCCTGGCCGGTGATCTATCGGCTGAAGAAGTTGAACAACAAACGAAGTCCAAGTCATCCTCTTCTTGAGGGAACCGAAATGAAAAAAGTGCTCAAGTTTGGCAACGAATGAAGGACTCGACCCAAGGCGGAGTGACGTCGGCATGGTAGCGCCATGGCAAGGAACTCCAACCCAGGGGGTCGCTCTTCAGGCAGGTCAAAGTGAGCCGTTTTGAGTTTCGCCTCTCCCAAGGTCACTCGACCACCGCATCTCTCCCCTCCCCTGCTTGATGCACACATTGCCTGTAAGGCAAAAGGGTCCTCACACCAAAAGTATCATTCTTCTGGCGTTGTTTTCTAACGTCGTCTTCTGTCTTTCCTTGTCGTTGTTTTGCAATCAATCTGTGTCGCCGGTCGTTGGGAAACACGATACGAATGAATCTTCCCATCGGCCCCATTTTCGTTGGTTTGTGATGCTCCCTCCGCCCACAGAGGAGGCATGCTCAAACGTGCAAGCCCGCCAACGAAAGCAACGACACAGAAAACAATGAACCGATCAACTGTACGTACACAACCACAACCCCCCACACACACCACATGGGAGAAACATGCAATGAGGGTATCCTCTCTTGCCTTTCTGCTCACAACCTGCGCTTGGCTGGTTTTGGGCGGCACACCATCGTATGCTAAAAAACGCTCGCTTCAACCGGGAGACAAGGTTCAGACCACCTCCAACGGCACAGAGAGCTTCCTTGTCTCTATCCAAGAAGCCGGAGAGTACCGGCTGGAAACCCACGGTGAGTCCGACACTCGCTGTGAACTTCGTAGCCCTCGTCGTGGAGAGATCGCTTCCGATGACAACCAGGGCGTGGCCAAGAACTGTCGAATGGACTTGTGGCTCGCACCCGGCAGCTACCTTTGGACGGTAAAAAAAGACAAACGTCCCGTCAAAGTATCGGTGGCCCGGTTTGAACCACAAGGAAGCTCCACCCGGCTCTCGCTGGGCAAGCCTCACGTCGATGAGCTGACCGCGATGCGGGTCCGCACCTTTCATGTGCGCGTGAATCGCCGACGATGGCTGGATATCGACATCTACGGAGTCACCGTCCAAACCTGTCGTTTGCTCAACAACGAGGGCTGGGTCGTTCCTGTCGGCCGCAGCCAGACCACCGCAGGAATCACCAAACAAGGCTATCTGCAATCCTGTAAGTTGTTTGGATTGCTGGAGCCAGGAACCTATTCGATCAAAGTGGTGGGTCGACCGTCCCAAACGACAGGCAAAACCCAATCTGTAAACAACGGCAGCCTTCTGCTTTACGTTGGCGACAAAGCCGTTCGACCGTTTCGCTGGAGCAGAGTCTCTCTCAAACCGTACAACAAACGTTCGTACTGGTTTACTGTTCCATCGTCATGGGGCAACCCCAGCACAGGAAAAGTAAAGGTCCTGCTTCAGCTGAGCGCCACAACCCCGGTTAAAAGCAACTGGTACACCCTCCTCCAACAACAAGACTGGTACTCAAGCCGAAAAACAACCGTCCGAGGATGTTATCGCGGAGCCAAACACAGCACTCCCAAACAGTGTGACATCATCGCAGACATCGACGCTGGCAAGCGCTACACCGTTCAAGTTTCAGGAGCCTACGGTCAGAAGTTCTGGATGCGTTACATACTTGTGTATTCCCAAAGCAAGCTACCGATAGGACGCCGGATTAAGCTTCTGGATCAACCTGATATAGGCACCTACGCCAACTTCTCCATCACACAACCTGGGCGATACCACGTCGAAACCTGGCCCCACACCCGAAGCTGCCTTTTGGAAAAGGAGCAACGCCCCAATCGCTGGAAGCTCTTGCAAGTCAAAAGCCTGGCGCTGCCCATGCCGCAAGCTCCCGACAGCATGGCCGCGCCCAGCGATGATCGACGTCAAGTTCGATGGACCGCTCTTCTGGAGCAAGGCGGAACCAGCCAGTGGATCCACCTTAAGACAGAAAGTACCCTCATCTTTGGAAGCAAGGGACGCTTGGACACCAAGTGCACGCTGTACAGAAACGAATACGCTGTAGCCCGGCACGATGACCTCACCAAGAAGAACCGCAACTGCCACATCGAACGACGACTTCAACCCGGCCTCTATCGAATCAACGTCCGGGCGTATGGCAAACGCGGAAACAGCCGTGTTTACGTCATGTACCAGGGAGACAAACAAAACACAGCAGTCCCTGTCACTGGTGGCTGCAATGTCTCAAAATTCCTCACACCGGGAAGATACCGCATCCGAGCCAGCGCATCTGGCGCGCTTCGCCTTCGGGAGATGTATGTGACGACCCTACCACTCCAAACCGGCCAAGCCTTGCGCCTTACGACCCTTCATCGAACCTTGAAGGACGTCCCCAAAAAGACGGTAACACTCCCACTCCATGTGAAAACAAAGACCCTGTGGACATCGATAAGCAATGTGAGCGCCTGCCGACTGTTGAAGAACAAGGCCGAAGTTCGCCGAGGGAAGATGAAAGGTAGAACCTGCCGCCTTTACGGCAGCATCAAAGCCGGAACCTACCAATTGGAGTTGACTCAAGTTCCTCGACTGCGTCACAAGTTTCGCCGCCTCAGTGGAGCGTCACATCCCATCTGGATACGAAGCAGTTCCAAGGTCAAGTGGAATCGCAACAACATCAACCGACTTCCCCGACCGGAAAAGAACGTATACAAGAAGCTGGCACTGAAAGTTTCACAAGGTAACTCTCATAGCTTGTCTATGACTCTGGGAGAGAGCCAGGCAGCCCACGTTCGATGGACTATCAAACAGCGGGGAATGTATCAGTTCCAAACCACGGGATTGGTTCCAGTTCAATGCCAATTGAACGACGCAAGAGGAAGACTTCACGAGACTCCCGCTCCAACGCTACAAAAGCGAAACTGTCAGTGGGCAGGCCTCCTACAACCTGGCGACTACACCCTAGAAGTGCTGGCAACTTCCAACTCCAAAGGTCGCGTTCATTTACAGCTATCGCGGCTCAAGACTCAAACACTCCGTCAACTGCAAGACAAACAACCCACAACAGAGAAGCTACAGCCGAATCTTGCACAGGTTCACCCGTTTCAGGTGACCCAGACAAACAAGCACCATATCCAAACACATAGCATCGACACACCTGTGTCGTGTGCGGTCGTCAACAAAGAAGGTTGGACATGGTATACACTCTCCTCCTGCAACGGCAGCCTGGATCTTCCCATCAACTCCTACACGTTTTGGATGATTCCAACTGAAACCCCTGCGCGGTATCGGGTTACATTCAACAGCGGAAAGAAGCCTCAAGAGCTTGGACCATCCCTAAGCTATCGTATAGCCCGAGACATTAAGAGCAAGCCCGCTGAGGTGCAACTGCAACGAAAAGTGACCCTACGTTACAGAGCCCCTCAGCCGAGTGACAAGCTTACGTTCAAGATCCCCACAAGCATGAAGGTGGAGTTCAACCTATCCACCAACCTGATTGGGCGACTGTTCCGAGGCGATCAGTTTGTCGCCAAGTGGCTTCACACGAAAGCCTCACCCTCCAAACAAGCTATCTCGCTCAAGGCAGGAACCTACAACCTCATGGTTCAGGGGCAGAACTCGTCCCTTCAGTCGTACACCAACTACTCGGTTGAAACCAACGTACTCGAGACCCAGCCTGGAGTTCGCTTGTGGCGCAAGGTCCCAAGCACGTTGAAGCTATCGATGGCTCAAGCTGGTAGCGTCTCCATTGCGACCGAAGGAGACCTGGACACATGGTGCAGACTGGTACGTCAAGATGGCTCCACCCTTGCCAGCAATGACGACGCAACTTCCAAGCGTTGGGACTGCCGAATCGATCGATGGCTTCCAGCAGGAAAGTACCGCGTGGTTGTGGACGGAACCCCCGGTCGAGCCTGGCTCTCGGTGAAAAAGGTTCAGCCCAAACACCACCAACTTGCGCTTAACGCCAAACAACGTCACAACCTCGTACCGTTCCAGCGCAATGTGTTTGCGATGAAGCTGAAGAAAGCAACTGTGCTTCAACTCAGCACAGCCCTCACGTCCAATGGTTCTCCGCTGCATTGTTTGCTGGAAGACACAGGACAAAAAAGCAAAGTCTACGAAAGCCAGGGGGATGGCTGCAGCCCCACCTTCGCGCTCCAGCAAGGTAGCTACCAATGGCATGTGTATCACACAGGAGAATCCACCCAAGAGGTGAGCCTACAAAGCACCACTCCTTCCGTTGTATCGCTCGCTTCGGGCAAGCAGCAAAAGCTCTCCTTGGATGCAGACAAAGCCGTGTATCTCTCGGCGTCCCTGAAGACCTGGAGTCGCTACCGCTGGAAGCTATCGGGCAAGGACCTGACCAAGCTATCGTGTGCAGCCAACCAAGGACAAGGAACCAACCTGAAACCCTTTAATTGCCAAGATAGCTTACTGCGAGGAGAACAAACGGTCTTGTTTGCGTTGACGTCCTCTAAAAAGCAAACCCTTGCATTGCAGCTTCAGGCCGAATCTCTTGAGGTTGGCGATACGTACAACCTCGGGCTGAAATCCAAACAGTCGGTCCAGTTGGGCGTGACCGTTCCACAAGCTGGACTGTACCAACTGGCAACAAAGTCTGACGCCTCTTGGTCCTTGCAGGTTCAGGAAGCGATGGGAATTCCGACAGGAACAAAGAGGCAACAACCTTCTTTGTTGGTCTACCTATCCAAAGGTGACCAGGCCGTTACGGTGACCTCCAATGTGAAGGAGATGTCGTCGGGAACAGTCACCTTGACGCCCGTCTCCACTGCCAAAGAGTCGGTATCCAAGACCTTGGGTCTTCACCAAGGAACCCTGGCCGCGAAGACCTCTGCTCAATGGAAGCTACCCAAGAACAAAGCGTTCCAAGTGACAGTCACGCTTCATGGCAAAGGCAGCGTGGTTGCCCTCAATGGCGACAATGAAGTACTGCAACGTTGCGCGACTCGTGAAACCCAAACCTGCAGCTGGTACCTGAACGACTCCGACAGCGGAATTCAGCTCTGGTGGACCGCTTCGTCCAAGCTTCAGTACCAAGCCCAAGTGGCTACTGCTGCGTACGTGAACACCACAGTGAAGCTGAAACCAGGAAGTCAGTGGACCTTTCCTCAGAGCGTCCAAGGAACAAGCTTGTGGACCCTTCTTCTCGAAGGAAACGGTTCAACCGGCCTCGCGCTGGTTGGCGAAAAAGCACAGTGCATACTGCCGAACCAACCGAGTCAATGGCAGTCATGTGAAACCAAGCTGACCTTGAACGATGGAGCAAGGGTGATGATGAAAGCAACATCCCTGCCCGCTCGTGTAGTAGCCTTTGCCCAAGGAAAGAAAATGGAAGCTCTTTGGAGCCTCCCTACCCCCACAGCCAAGACGCAAGCGTTTCCGCTGTCCTTCTACCAGCGTACGATGTTGCAAACTTCCAAAGCGTCCACGGTATGGTATACCTTTACCCTCAACAAAGCTGAGGCCCTGGAACTTCGTACGACTGGCGGCTCCACACGCTGTGCCTTGATCGCCAAGAAGTCTGGGAAGGTTGTGGATGTTTCCGCTGGAACATCAGGGTGCCATCTCTCTCGAGGGTTGGCAGCAGGAACCTACTGGGTTGGTGTTCATGCAGAAAACCAACTCCACAATGGCAGCATCCAGCTCAACAACAGCCCATTGCATACGCTTAAGGAAGGCCGCAAAGGACCGATGTTGCTTGGTTCAGGTCAGTCCCTTTGGTTTGTGTTCAACACCAAGCACAACAAAAAAATGGGCGTGGGCGCCATCGGCCGTCACGACGACCTGCAATGTACCTTGTGGACCGCCCATGGAAAGCCTGTAACCTCGGGCTGTCAACGGTACCTCAAGCTGAAGCCGGGTACCTATATGTATCGTGTCTCGTTGCCGAAAGATGCGAGCCCAACGCCGGTTCGTGTGATCTTGCGAGGTCAAAAGCCTCCACCGAATCAACCCCCGGCAGCGTACCTTCGCAAGCTTCTTAAGCGTGCCTCACTCTAGTACCTTCGTAAGAGAAAACAGATATACGAGAACGATAACCCAAACGCCAGGATGGAAACGATGAGGAAAGGAATGGAAATCGAAGCCAGGCTTCGTTCGTTGTCCCAACATCATCGTTTTCTATCCTGTAGCACAAGAGGAACATTATGAGACACATGTGCAAGAGTGGCCAAAAGCCCCTGCTTTCCTTGCTCTCGGGCCTGGTTTGGCTGGGTCTCTTCACGTTGGGAAGTGGTACGGTCTGGGCCGATGCCACCTCCACCAACATTGTCCCCCAACATTTTTTAAGAAGCTATGACACGGTAACGGTTGTCTTTGCCAAGGACCTTGGTCCTGCGAAGCCCAAAGCCGAAGACCAGGGAGCCAAGTATCTGGCGTTTCAACCTGCTGTACCTGGAGCCTATCGTTGGCTGGACAGCAAAACGCTGGAATTTCGCCCCTCACAGCCCTGGCCTGCGCTCCAGCATGTCCGCGCGTTTGTTCCCAAGGGACTGAAACATGGAGGCAAGGTTGTTTCTCCCGCGTCTCGAATTTTGCGGACGCTGCTACCTTCTCCAACGCAACTCTCTCCTCGTCAGGGAGAGAGCGATGTCGTAAACCTCAAGAAGATCGCCATCACATTCCCAAGACCGCTTCCAACCGAAGCATTGGGTCAGTCGCTTCGCGTTGAGATTCGTCGTTTGCCCGGCTTGGAAGCAACACGCCCTGACAAAGTTCTACGTTCCGGAGATTGGTGGCTGAAGCGACGCAATCGTCACAACGGACCTACCACCTACTGGTTGGTGTTGAAGAATGACCTGCCCAAGGCTCGTCATATCACTGTGCGTCTTCAGCTCGCGTTGTCGATGCAGAATTCGTCGCAGCCGCTGCCCTTTTGGACCAGCACCTTCCGCACCCAAAAGCCCTTCCGATTAAGCCAGGTAACATGTGGAAGCGACACGGTCACGCTCGCCCAAGGACGCTCCCGCTATATGCAAGAGCAAGCGCTCAACTGTGCAAGCGGCAACAGCGAAGTCCCCACCCTTGTCTTCACTCGCACCTTGGGAACCAACAACCCTGGTGTGCTGCGCCGTTTGATTCGGGTCAGCCCCACAGTGGCCAGCGTAAAGATCCGTGTTCGTGACAACCATGTGCAGATCCATGGTAGCTTCCAGCGAGCCACGTTGTATCGACTGACGGTTCAGGCTGGCTCTCTCCCCATTCGAGATGACGCGGGCCAGCTGCTCCAGCACCAGGGGCAACAAACCGTGTTCTTCTACCAAGGCAAGAAGACGCCGCTCTTGCAATGGGACCAACATCGCGGATTGGTCGAACGTTTCGGACCCCAAATGATGCCCATTCAGCTTCGCGGTCTGTCCAAAGTGGACTTGCGGATCTATGCCATCAAGCCCGGAGACAATCGCTTTTGGGCTGCGACAGATAGCTCGTTCCAAGTGGACGAGAACACTCCTCCCCAGGGAGAAGGTAGCATTCCAAAAAATCCAGGCGCGACCCTTTCGTTGCCAACCCAGCACATTCACCACTACCTTCGAAGCCTCGGAACACCGGCGGTTTCCAAGGTTGTAGCGCTGCCAAAGAATGAGACCAGCAAGAAAGCGCGACTTGGACTTAACCTAGCGCCTTACTTGAAGTCGCTCCTTCCGAAGAACGCCAAAGACAGCGCTCGTCACTTCCTGGTGGGTGTTCGTCGCCTGGATGGAAGCACCCAACGCCACTACGCTTTGGTTCAAGTCACGGACCTTGCGCTCGCCAGCGTAGAGCAAGAGAAGAAGGTTCGGTTTGTTGTTACATCTCTGCAAACGGGAAAGCCTGTCGCCAACGCCAAAGTCGAGGTCCAAGGTATCCAAGGAACTCCTCAAAAGCGCACCTGGCAAACCCTGTGGAGCGGGACAACCAACGCCCAAGGATTTGCCGTACTGGATGCTCCCAATGGGTTGAAAGGCAAGCCGGTACGTCTGAAGATTCAGCACGGAAACGATGTGCTGGTGGTACGAACCCAAAAAGCCCCCCCAGTGTTTTTGTCGTCGCATTGGTGGCCATCGTACAAAAGCTGGCTGTCCTGGTTGAACTACCGAAGCCCACGCCCTCTGCCCCACAACTACCGGGCTCACCTGTTCACGGAAAGACCTGTGTATCGACCGGGAGAAGCGGTCCACATCAAAGGAATCGTACGATCCTTGAAGGAAGGCCGACTTCAGCTGCCAAACATCGTCAAAGGCAAAAAAGACCTGCAGCTTGTTGTGATTGGCCCCAAAGGACAGCGTTGGATCTACAACAACCTTAAGCTCACAGCGATGGGTGGAATCTACAAAAAGTTCGATACAAAGCGAGCACCCAGCGGCTATTACAGAGCACACCTCTACAGCAAGCACCTCGATGGACGTCACCGCTACCTTGCCTCCCGCAACTTCCGCGTGGAAGCGTATCGGATTCCCCGCTTTGAAGTGAAGGTCCTCGCCAAAGGTCGTGAGCCCGCTGACAAGCCCTTTGTGGTTCGTGCTCTCGCAAAGTATTACGCCGGTGGCTTGGTTGTTGAACGCCCGATCAAATGGCGTGTGACCCAGCGTGTCATCTCCTTCCGACCTGCACTGAAACAAAAGGGATTTGTGTTTGCTTCAAGCTATCGCTTCTCCCAAGGACCACGACGTCGCACCCAGTTGGTGTTGGACCGAACCACCACAATCGACAAGCAAGGCCAGGCCGCGCTGAAGATTGACCCCACCTTGAACCTCGACCTGCACGCACGACGTTACTCGGTAGAAGCAACCGTTCGCGGAACAGATGGCCGAGAGATCTCGGGCTATCGTTCGATTCTTGTGCTGCCTCCCTTTAACATTGGCGTGAAGTTGGACGGCCGATTCCGTCAAAAGCCCGGCACCCTCAAAGCCCAACTCATCGCAGTGGGAGTCAATGGCAAGCTCGTGAAAGATGTCCCTCTCACCGTAACGCTGATGCGGCGTGAGTGGCACTCCCACCTAGTCGCAACAGACTTCGTCGGTGGAGGCGTCAAGTACAAAACGGAAGTGGTGGATAGCCCTGTCGCTCGCTGCACGGTCTCGACAAAGACAATGGCTGTCACCTGTCCCGTCGCTGCGAAGAAAAGCGGCGTCTATATTCTTCGTGTGCAAGGCAAAGATAAGCTAGGCCGAACCCAGTCGTTATCCATCGACATGTACGTCCGAGGCAATGACCAAATGGCTTGGGCTCGCTCCAAGAAAGCTGTGTTCAAGCTATCGACGGACAAGACCAAATACTTCACAGGGCAAACCGCGCAGGTGTTGGTCCGAAGTCCTTTCCAAACAGCCCGCGCGCTGGTCATTGTGGAAGACCCAGCAGGTGCTCGTTACCACTGGATGGACATCACCAAAGGACAAGGTGTGTTCCGCATGCCTGTCGAGCGACGGTACGCTCCGTCCTTGCCCTTGCATGTGATTCTGATGCGCGGTCGGGTAGCGCAGCCTTCCAAAACCACGCAGCTGGATCCAGGTCGGCCCCGAACCCTCGCGTCGAGCCTGCGGTTGAACGTTGACCCCAAACAAAACCGGGTGATGGTAGCGATGAAGTTGCCACGCAAGGCACGCCCCCGACAAATGGTGGAAGTTGAGATTCAGCTCAAGTCCCCCGAAGGTCAGCCTGTTGCGGGAGAGGTCACCTTGTGGGCGGTAGACCGCGCTGTCCTTTCTTTGGGTCGTGAGCAACGCATTCACCCCTTGCGTTCGTTTGTTCGTGAACGAAGCGTTAGCATTCGTTACCGCGACACTCGCAACATGATGGTGGGCCGTTTGCCCCAACGTGCCGAACGTTCAGGCGGTGGCGGCGGCGACGGCGGCCATCAAAACCGGACCATCCTTCGCAAAAACTTCAAGAGCGTCCCTTACTACAATCCTGCAATCACCGTAGGAACCTCAGGCCGGGTGAAAGTTCGTTTCCGCCTGCCCGACGACCTGACCACCTTCCAGGTTCGTGCTGTTGCAGTGAGTGAGTCGTATCGATTTGGATACAAAGCCAAGAACTTGTTGGTTCGTCTTCCTGTGATGATCCAGCGCACCCTGCCCCGCTTTGTCCGACCCGGCGACAGATTCCTCTCCGGTGGTGTAGGACGAGTGGCCGAAGGCAAAGGTGGACTTGCGCTGGCAACTGTCAAAGCAAAAGGCTTGGTTGTTACAGACAAGCAACAGCGGAAGCTAACCTTGCCCCAGCGCAAGGCGGTCCCGGTGTTCTTCTCGTTCCAAACCCCCTACCGCTTCCAGACGGATGTTTCCGTCAAGATGGGGCTCATTCGACTTGCCGACAAAGAGCAGGATGCCTTCCAAATCAAGCTCCCTGTTCAGCCTGACCGCAAGCGAATCTTTGTCGTGAAAGAACAAATGGTCGCTCGCTTGGGTGCTCCATTGTCGATGCTATCGCAGTGGCCCGAAGCGATCCGGGAAGGCAGTGGTCAAGCCGAGATTCTCTTCGCAGGACGTGGAGAACTTCTCCGAACAGCCGCTGCGATGGAGTACCTGATGGAGTATCCATACGGATGCACCGAACAACAGGTCAGCCGCGCGTACCCCTTGATGGTTCTCCGCAACACGCTGAAGCAGTTTGCCTACAAGCACACTTCGACCGCAGCGAGCCAACGAGCCATTCAGAACACGCTGGATCATCTGGGTACGGTACAAAGCCGTCGTGGTTTGTTTGGCTACTGGAACGGAAGCAACGGGGATATCGGCCTTACCGCCTACACCGTCAACTTCCTCTTGGAAGCCCGAGCGGCCGGTTACAAGTACCCCTCTTCCATGCTGACTCGTGCTCTTCGTGCTCTGCGCAGCTCCCTTCGCTCCGACCTTGTTGGAGCGCTCAATGCACGAAAGCTCCAACTTCGAGCCGACACGATGGTCGCATTGTCGATGGCGAGATGGCACGAGCCTGCGTACATGAGGAAGCTGTATTCCAACCGAAACCGCCTGGATCTGTACGGTCGAAGCCGCCTGCTCCTCGCTATGACCTACGACCAAACTCGTCATCGTGCACGTATCAACAAGCTGACCCGTGAGTTGGAAGGTCAAATGGTGCTTCGTCAAGTGGTCAACGGAAAGATCTACGCGAGCCTTCGCTTCGCTCGAAAAGAAGGTTGGTATGGCTCCAACCTCTCCAGCAAGACGCGAACCCTGGCGAGCGTGTTGGAGGCGCTGACTCGTGCCAACCCCAACAGCAAAATGATCGAGCCTTTGCAAGCCGCTCTGTTGGATCGTCAGGTCGCTGAAAAGAACGGATACGGCTGGCAAGTGGGCGGAGAGAGCCTGGGTTGGGGAAGCACCCAAAACAACGCGAGAGCCCTCCTTGCGATTCGTGCGCTGCTCGAACGAAAGAAGACCCGCTCCCTCGCGAAGTATGCGTTTGCCACCTACAACAAAAGCCAGTCCCAATGGAGCCAACCGATTTCTATGGGTGGAAACAACCCATCCCTCTGGCCGTTTGTCATCAAAACAGACTTACCTCCTCAATTGAAGGTCACAGGACCCAGCTCCAATGAGCCGATTTGGGTCCGAATGCGTCTGTCGTACCTTCCGAAGGTTCGCGGTTCAGAGGTCAAGTCGTTGAACCGAGGCCTGGCTCTGGTTCGTTCGACAACAGTGGTTGGCAAAACCAAAGAAGACAACCGCTACTTTGAAGTCAAAGCAGGAACAAACCGCAAGGTGCCATTTGGCGCTGTACTGGAAGAAAGTGTTCGGATTGTGAACGGCCAAGGCCATGCACATGTTGCTGTTGAAGTGCCTCTGCCGGCAGGTGTTGAGGTGATGAACCCCAACTTAATGACGGCCTCCAGCCAGTCCAAAACAAGCCAGCAAAACACCATCCGTCCGACGCACACCGAGTTCCTCGACGATCGCGTCCGGTACTTCTTCAACTACCTGCCCTCTGGAGACCACCGCTTGTACTTCCGAGTCCGAGCGACCACCAGCGGACAATTCACCTATCCACCTGCTCACGCAGAGCTGATGTACCGACCCTCCGTCATGGGACGAAGCGCAGGCTACCCCCTCACCGTACAGCCCGCCAAGTAAGACTCACTGCAAAGCTCCGAAAGACTCCCCCTGAAGCTACCCAAGCCGTTCCGGCAAGCTATCCTATCCCAGCAACTTCTTGATGTCCTTCTCAATCGAGTTCGGTTTGGTTTGTGGAGCGTAACGCTTCACAGGCTTTCCTTCCGCGTCGACCAGAAACTTGGTAAAGTTCCACTTAATTTTTGTAGACCCAAGCAACCCTGGCAACTCCGTTTTGAGGTACGCAAACAGGGGATGTGAGTTGTTGCCATTGACGTCGACTTTGGCAAACAAAGGAAAGGTCACGTTGAAGCGTGTGTCGCAAAACTCACGAATGTCTTCGGCAGTTCCTGGCTCTTGAGAGCCAAACTGGTTGCAAGGAAACGCCAGGACCTCAAGCTTCTCCTGGTTCCTTTCGTACAACTCCTGTAACTGTTCGTACTGAGGTGTAAAGCCACATCGACTTGCGGTGTTGACGATGAGGAGCACTTTGCCCTTGTACTCGTCCAGTTGGACAGTCTCACCGGAGTTCGTCACCGCTTCAAATTCATGTACACTGTTTGCCATGGTTCACCTCGTGGGAAGGAATGAGGATCATCCTCCACATCCCGAAAGAAAAGTCGTAGTTGGCTCCAAAAACATCCAACAGGTAGGATTGATTCCCCAAGCTTGCTTGCAGGCCCCAAGTTCCTGACAAGGCGGGTAGCTTCAACTATATTGTGCAATCAAAGCCAAGAAGGTCACGTTGACTGACATAAGATTTATGTACCACCTTCCTCTTCACTTCACCTGAAAGACAGCGACCAAGACTGTGAGACTTAAGCAACCGTTGATTCCCCTTCCCAAAGAACAAGCCCAAGAGAGAAAGCGCTCGCGACGACGCTCTCAACTGCACAAGTGGGCCTTACAGTTTGTGCAGTTGGCAGTTGGGTTGTGGCTGATGGCGATGATGTTGTTGCAGTCGGCGATCTGGACGGAACCTTTTCCCCACGATTTGTTTCAGAAGAGTACCTTGTCTTTGGTCTTGCAAGACCGGGATGGTGCTTTCTTGTTTGAGAAGCCTTCTCCCAACGGTCGGTTTGGCAACTGGCTTCCACAAGGTCGGATTCCACGACATGTTCGCATCACAACACTAGCAGCCGAAGATCATCGCTTGTACGAACACCCAGGTGTCGACATTAAGGCGATAGCCCGCGCAGTGTGGGGGAACTGGGTGCAAGGTTTTCGACGCTCGGGAGCCAGTACCTTGGCGATGCAGTTGATCCGTCAGCTTCATCCAAGACCTCGTACCTACCGAAGTAAAGTGATCGAAATGTACTGGGCTCTGGTCCTTCAGCTTCACCTCAAACCAGAGGGTGTGCTTCGAGAGTATTTGAATCGGGCACCGTACGGCAACCGAGTCCAAGGCATCCACCGCGCTTCGCTGCTCTATTTTGACCGGCCAGCCGCAGATCTCAGCCTTGGACAAGCGGCGTTTTTAGCGGCTCTTCCTTGGGGTCCCAGCTACCTCAACCCGTTCCACAAAAGCGGCCGACGACGAGCCTGGAGCCGCGCAGTCCGAATCTTGCAAAGAGCCCAGCAATTGGGAATGATATCCAGGCAAGAACACAAAGAAGCGCTCCAAGATCCCATTAAAATTGAGTCCAAACCTCAACGTAGCTTGAGCAGCATCCACTTTACCCAACGCATCCAGCACAACTGGAGGCAGAGGGGCAAGCGCCGACCGGAACAACGTATCACCACGTTGCGAACAACCTTGGATCTTCACCTTCAAAAGAAAGCCCAAGCGACTCTTCGCAAAAAGCTTCGGGAAGTTCGGTCCTTTGGAGCAGGAACAGGGGCCGTGGTCGTAGTGGACCACCGCACAGGCGACATTCTCACCTACGTCGGCTCTCACTCGTATTTCAGCAAGAAAGAGCACGGCGCCATTGACTACATCCAAGTCAAGCAGTCACCGGGCTCCACGTTGAAACCTTTTGTCTATGCCCACGCGATGCAACGACTCGGCTATACAGGCTCGACGCTCATTGCGGATGTTGCAACAGGATTCCTTTGGAGGCACGGCTCCTACAACCCACAAAACGATGACTCCCGCTTCCTTGGCCCGCTTCGGCTGCGAGTGGCTTTGGGGAACAGCCGAAACATTCCAGCCTTGAAGGCGCTTGCTGCGGTCGGAGTGTCTCGAACCATTCGATGGCTTCGGGGATTGGGGCTCCGTTCGCTGAACCGTGACGCCGAACATTATGGATTGGGTCTTGCGATCGGCTCAGCCGAAGTCCGATTGATGGAACTTGTCCGGGCGTACGCCATTCTCGCTCGTGGAGGCAAGCCGCTCACGTTCCGTTGGGCTCTTGCCGCCAGAGACAGCCTGGGACGCCCCCGCAACCCATCACGCCTCTTGCCCCATCTGTTTGGTCACCCTCTTCCAGAAGAATCACCTTCCCTCAAGCCTCAGATCGCCCGAGTGATGGCAGACATCCTCTCTGATCCCATGGCGCGAATCCCCTCTTTTAGTCGTTACAATAGCCTGGAGTACCGTTATCCTGTCGCGATAAAAACAGGAAGCAGCCAGGGGTATCGAAACGCCTGGACCATGGCCTTCAGCGACCGCGTTGTTGTCGGCTGTTGGATAGGATCTCACGATCGTCGCTCAATGGTAGGTATCTCTGGGACGAAGGGCTGTGGACCGGTTGTCAAAGCTGTCATGAAGGAGGCGATGAAGCGAGTGGAACCGCATCGTCCCCCACAAACCTTTCCAGCGCCCGAAGGTTGGACCCAGCAACATGTGTGTCCGTTGTCGGGACAACCCGCAGGAGAGCACTGTCCAGGAAGCGTTGAAGAATGGTTTCCACCGGACCACAAGCACAAGCATGCAACGTGTCCGTTCCATCGGAGGTTGCGGGTCGATCGTAGAAACGGGTTGTTGGCCGGACCCCATTGCCCACTTCCTCATGTCGCAAGGTTGCCGTTTGTCTCGGTGCCACCGCGATACTCAAGCTGGGCGGCTTCGCTGCGAATGCCACAGGCCCCCACGTCTTACAGCCCACTTTGCCCGTCACAAGGGAGCAAACAGGTGGCATCCACCTTGCGGATCCGAACGCCCCTCAACAACGCCAGATACCTTATGGATCCAACAGTACCGAAGGCGTTTTCCACGATTGCCCTCCAAGCAGAAACCCAACAGCCCTTGCAACAGGTCGTTTGGTTCCGAAACGGCGAACCTGTCGGGCAAACGCCCTGGCCCTATACGATGCGCTGGGCTCTGGAGCGTGGGACGCACAGGTTTGTTGCAGCCAGCCCCGATGGGCAAGTCCGCTCCAAACCGGTCGTCATTCATGTGAAGTAGAGAAACAGAGAGAAGAAGGGGAAGATGCGGGGAGGCGATTACTTGAGGAATTCGCGCTGCATTTCCACGAACATTTTCATGGTGATGTTCATGCTCATGGAGGGGGTGCGAGGGTTGGGCTTGCCTTCCGCAAAGAAGTTCATGTTCAGCGACTTGGTGGAGTGCACAATGTTCTTCGACGTATCGACGGGGAAATGTCCGTACAGCTCCAACTTCATGAAGCTCTTCTTCATCTTCAAAGCGCCAGGGAGAGGAACTTCAAATCGATTGATATCCAGGTTGGCACGAATTTGAAGACACTTGTGACCCAGCTTGTTGGCCACACCTTCCAACGTCACCTTCCCTGACAAAGACTTCGGGTCAATGATGGTTTTGGTATCTTGCAGAGACTTCGCCATCAACGCGTTGTCAATGCCCCAGGAACCACCGACCTTTTGCGGCTTGGAGGTTCCGAACATTTGATCATCGCTGGGCTGGTTGGGCTTCTTGGTATCGGAAAAGTCTTGAAGGATCTTCCCGATTTTCTTGGGGACAAGAGAGTTCCCTACATGGAACTGAGCTTTGCCGTCCGCAGCACGAGACGCGACCACGACGGTACCAGGCTTCATCAACACTTCTTGGGACTTGCCTTGGATCTTGAGAAACTTCTCAATCTTGTGTTCTTCCCGAGCAGATTGTTGTTGAGCGTTGACAGCCTTCACCGTCACGACAGCAACATACCGGATGTTGTAATCCTCTTGCTGATTGCGAATGGTTCGAGGCCCCATTTTGATGTCCATGCCTTGGGCGTACGAACCATTTGCAACAATTCGGTACTTGGCACCGACTTTGTAGCCACGAGTCAGCTTAATTTTGTAAGAGGCAGCCGCTGAGACCTGATCGGAAAAGCAAGCCAACGTCAGGCAAACACCCAAAAACAAGAACCCCAAACGAACATTCATTGGACACTCCTTTGTAGTGAGAACAACCATCCACCTTTGGATGAATGGAGAAGGCTGAATGAATGTACCCTACCCTCAGAAGGTTCAAAGGGTCAACCCGTCGGGCTTGCATCCAGGCACAGAGCCGGGTAGACCTGAAGCGAAGCCTGTGGCACACTAGAAACATGCACTGACCACTGTGCAAAATCACGCAACTGTTCGACATGGATGTTGAAAGCACGAACACGCAGGAACGCGACAATCACTTGCTTGGGGGAGGCAAAGCTTTTAAGCACTCCCTCAGTTGTTGAAGGAGAAGCTCATGGTTCGAATTGGATTGGTCTTGTTGAGCGCAAGCTTGTTGCTTCAGGTGGGGTGTCACAGCGCCAAAGTACCCGGCACCTACAAGATGGATCGGGAGTATATGAAGAGTCTGGCCAACAAAAACCGTTTTCCACCGAAGAAAGCGAGAATTTGGAAACGATTAATGAATCGAATGTCCATGACCTTCATGCTTGCAGAAGACGGTAAGTTGGAGTTTGATGCATCTCTTCAGGGTGTGGCTTCTACGAAGGGGAAATCGGTAGGATACTGGAGAAAAGAAGGCGACCGGCTCAAGCTTGTCATCACTCGATTGGCCTCAGGAAAGAAGGTTCGACAAGTAACTTACTGCGATCGAGATGGGAACAGCATGGTATGTGTGATTGCGAAGCAACCTCTACCTGTTCGCTTTGAACGGCAGTAACACCCTTTGGACCTCCCCCCTTTTTTACGGCACCTTCGTCACAACAGGCTTGCTCCAGCCACTCTCGTTTCCAGCATAATCAACGCTCTTCACCTGGATGGTGTAGGTTCCCGTTCGGAAGGCATGAAAGTTGCCGGAACACATACCATGCCCCAGAGAGACTTCATCGCCCCAGGCTTTGTCGCCGTGCACCACAAACGACTTGGACTGCTTGCCGTGCGTCCAGGTTACGTTGTAGACATAGCGAAGCTTTTTGACAGGGGTTTGGTCGTCGTAGCGTCCTTCGACCTTCATTCGAATGGTACGAGCTGGACCGCACCCAAAGCGTACCTTTTTGTACCCTTGACTCTTGATGCTTGTGAAAGTCTTCGGAGCTTCACGATCCACACGCGAACCTGTGGTGAAAGAAAACTCCGTCAGGTCCTTGCGAATCCATGAAGTGTTCGACTGTTTGTTCGGTTTGAGTGCTTCAGGCAAGACAAGCTTGTACAAAGTATTGGCTTTCAATGCTTGGGTGGGTTCAAGAACCACATACAACATCTGAAAGCTGCTGGAGCTTGACGGCATCACATTGACCTTCACAGAGACCTTGTGCATACCGCCAACAAGAACGCCTCGCTTGAGCAAGCCCAAGGCGACATTGCGTTTGTATCCGTAGATAGCAAAGAATGGCTTCACATTCATTGGCACATGTTTTTCACCCTTTTTTGGGAGTGTACTCAAGTACCACCATGAACATTTCGCCTGAGCTTGTGAGGCAAATCCAACCCAAACCAAAGCTACGAACATCCACTTGATTAACGATTTCATCGAGAGAACTCCTTGGTTGCCAAGTTGCAAAGAACCACGTTCAGCTTCGTTGGAATAGGAACGGGGATGCCATAGAAAAGTTTTGGAGGGAGCCAAAAAGAGGAGAGAAGCAGCGCACAAAAGAAGAGGGAAAGGAAGGTCTACGGCTCAATCTTCATCGGCGGTGTAAACTTGTTGTCCTTGTCGACATCCACATAAATGGGATTGGTAAAGGCAAACGGCTTACTCCCAGGGATGACCGGCGAAAGAGACTTCGTTCCCGTCACCATCACAAGATACCAGGAGTCTTTGTCTGGCTTGTGTTGAAAGACTTCATCCAAGCGCACAACAGCACCTTCCTTCTGTGGGATATCTTTGGTCTCGACCACCTTCCCATTGGCAATCAACTGTAGCTTGTTGATATGAACCCAAGGAGAAGCTTCAACCTTCACATGAAGATGGACAGTATCACCTGTTAAAGTTAGCGTTTCACCCAAGCCTTTTCCTGAGGATGCGTTGCCATCGGGACTGGCGGAGAATTGGATCATCGCTCCCCCCGAGACCACAACCTTCTGGGCTTTGATGGTGGTGGACAACTCTTTCATCGTAAACTTGTTGGGGTCGTTGGTTCCAAGCATCACCATATTCCGGGGATATCCACACTCGCTGGTTGTCGCTCTATGGCTATCCGAGTTCCCCATAGCAGTCATAGGAAAGCCACGGTTCAGCATGCTATACCAGTCTTCCACGGTGGTGCTAAGAGCTGTGTTAAAGCTGTTGCTGTTAATGACTTCAATCGCATGAAACTTCCAGGACCATTCTTTGGGTTTGTTGTCAGCAACACCCGTGGAGTTGTTGTATCCAACGTAAGAGAAATACGATCCAGCAGCAGCTCCACGTGGGTGGTTCACTTGAACTACCGCGTCGGGAGCTTCTTTCACGACAAACTCAAACATCTCAGGCGCAAGGAAGGGATACCAGGGGAAAGCGCCGTTGTTGACAACATCTGACTTGTGAGGAATGGGATAGGTATTGAAGTGCCCAAAGTGGGTTGTCACTTCTTCCCCAACCACCGATCGAATTCGCGACTCCAGCTTCATCTCTTTGATAAACGGCTGGTAGTCTGTAACAAACTCATGATCTGTTGAGACAGCAAGTTCAAGGCCTTCTCCCACCATCGAAGATAGCTTCAACTGGTTGCTATCCTGACTGTCTGGGCTTCCCTTCGCATGAACATGGAAGTCGCCACTTAAGGAGTTTGGTGTTTGTACATACTTCTTGAGAGAAGCTTCCACCTTGGTTTCTTTGTTAGCCTCGATGGTAACAACTTCCTCTTTGTAGTCATAGAAGAAGCCACGACTCACAACGACCTTGTAGGTACCAGGGGGTAGCGAAACAGAGCCCTTTCCTGTGTAGGGATAGAAGATATGGAACGCACCACCTGCATAGCTTTGTTTGCCATAGTGCGAAGGTACGCGAGTGACGCCTTGGCTTTGAAGAGTGGCAGACACTTTGACAGGCAGCGGCGTTGAGCCATCTTCTTCGGTAGCAACCACCGTAAGAGTCCCAGCATCAGGAGCAGTGACCGTTTGCTCTGTTTCACTGCCTTCCTTTATCTCGATCTCCACAGACTTTCCAAGAGATTCAGCACGCTCTGGCTTAAGCGTGTAGGTCCCGACAGGTAGGTTAATCGAATAGCTACCGTCACGTTGGCTAACGGCTTGTCCAACGTATTCGACGTTGTTGTCTTTGTTGGTTTGTTCGATGTGAAGAATAACTCCAGCGACAGGACTTCCATCCCCAAGCTGAACCTTCCCTTTGACAGAACCCGTCTTAATGTCTTTGAGGGTCGTTCGATAAGCAGCCTGGGCTGCGGCAAGATCCTTCCCAACAGCAACGTTCCAAGATAGCTCATAGGTTTCGCCAGACTTAATCGAGAAGATATTTTGCGTACCGATCAACACAGTTTTGAACTTGACCAGCATTTGAAAGTCTTCGCCTTCTTTGGGAAACACAACGTAGCCCACATCTTTCGACATTAAGCCATGGTACTTCCAGAGACCAAGAGCGTCTTTCCCATCGACTTCACCTTTGCGAGGAAAGAAGTTATGGAGACCATCACCCATAAAGAAGCCAACCTCAGAGAAGTTGATGTCTCGAAACCGAGGAGCCTGGTTCAGAATGGTTGTTTTCATTTGTAGGATGGAGCTATTGGGTTCAAGGCGGAACTCATTGGTGATCTCGAAGCCAAGCTCAAAGGTCTCTTTGGCCAAGGCTGCCGAGAACGCTTTGATGTACGAGAGCAACAGACTTAACTCGTTGTCCTTTCCGACAATGCGGACGACAGCGGCCTTTCCATCTCGACCATCGTTTACGATTTCGATGCGCTCGGGTTTCATCATTCGATGCTGGAACGCCAAAGAGAATTCCTGAAACAAAGAGCGCCCAGGCTCCCCTTCTTTCCGGATGATGTCGGCCGCCACGATTTTCCCACCCAAAGACAAGTAACCGTGGGTCCATCGTGCACCTGCGATGGTGAAGGCAACCTTGCTGTTGTAGATCTTGATATCTCCGACCCGTTCGCGTCCATTCGCATTCGGTCCACCAATGTATTCTTTGGCATCTCGAATGATCCCGGCGCGAGCGGTACCATCGCTCACCCGCTCCGACAGGTCCAAAGGAGGAAGAACCTTTTCGGGCTTCGCCTCTTCTGTTGTTTCTTGTGGGGAAGCATCATCGGTTGACACTTCCTTCCCAGACGCTTCTTTGGAGCCAGCTTCCGTCACAGCCTCCTTCCCTGTTTCACCAGGTCCACAAGCCCAAGACCCCCACAACACAAGACTCACAGCAACAATGACGGTTATCGTTCGTCTCTGAAAACTCAACCATCTCATTCGTTCCATATCACATCCTCCTCGGTCCCTAACATGTCCTTCCACAAGCAAATTTGAGGACAAGAAACTTAGATCCTCCATCCCCCCACCAAAAAGTCAAGGACTTTGTGACAGCCTCGTAACAAGAATGCAACAGAGGCACAAAGACCCAAGGAAGAACAAGGACTTTATAGAACCAAGGAACGAGAACTCACTGATGTGGGCACTCTGACGCTGCAAGCAATGATATTGTGATTGCTCCCACAAAACTCCAACCAACACGCGATAGGTTCGTCTGTGTACATCTGTGCAATATACGGATGCAAGAAGCCAATTGAATATGCGGTATCCTTGCCTGTGCAATCTGCGCAATCTGAGGACCCTGCCCTCTATCAAGAAACCAACGGCCAATGACCACACCCCCTTGAAGAGCCTGGATTGACACCTGTTCTGTTCTCTACTAGGATTCCTAGCCTTACATATTTTCATACAAACTTATGGGTAATAAAGAAGGTTCGAAAATGAGTCGATTTGAGAGTGAAAGTGCCTTCGAAGCATCTTCCCAAGCACAAACAGAAGCCATTGATTCAGAGTCATCCACCAAAGAAGTGCTTGAACAATCCAACATTCGTTTTGAACAAGCAATTGAGCAATACAGTGCAAGCCATGCAGATGAGTTTGTTATCAAGAATCAATCATGGGAAGAGCGAATAGACTGGACTCATTTTGCTCCAAACCAAGAAGGTCATAGCTATCCTAGGACCCTGATATTTGAAGAATGTACCTTCCACAATAAATTCTATATTACTCAATGCGATTTTCGTTCCATCACTCTTAAGTTTAAGAACTGTAAATTCAATGAGGATTGGAGTGGAGGGGAGCGCAGAGGAAAGGTTTCTCGTCGTTCGACGTTTGGAGTTCTCAAGTTTGAATCTTGCCAATTTGAAAGGCTCAGACTCATAAAAGCATCTGTAGAATCTCTCATGTTGGATTCATGCATCGAGCCCAACTCCTACTTGGATCTTCAAGGAGGAAATTTCCATCAAATTCAAGTTGACAATTGTGCGCTTCAATCGATTGTAGCGAGTCAGTGTTCCATAGGTGATTCAGTCGTGATTAGGGGTAGCAACTCCAGGATTGAAGTTGTCACATTTGAAGAAGCGACTTTTCAAAATTCCCACACTTCGGTAACTCAAGAGGATACCAAGAAGCATTTCCTTTTCAGAGAAGCAAACATTGAGTTTCTTAACTTCAAGAATGCGAATCTTCCAGGAGCAGAAGTTGGAATCAGTCAATGCACGATTGGCGAATTCATTGCCGGAAAGATACGAACCCAACAGCGAACGAGAGACAAGTTAGCCCTCTCATTGAGTGTGGGAAGTATCTCAATTGTCGGTGGACACGTCTTTGCAGTTGGCATGAAAGACATTGAGGTTGAAAGAGACTTACAATTCATGCAGGTCAAGGAATTGCAAGATGTCTTCCTCGATAACGTTCAGATCGAAAGGTTAGAATGGCAAGACTTATTGTCGAACCCAAACTTCAAAACGGTAAACCTTACAGTCAAGAAGAAATGGACTTGGGATAATGTTCATTGTGCACAATGGGATGGACAGCAAACAAGCTTTCCTCCAGAAACAGTCATGTATCGTGCTCATTTTCAGGAACAAGTGTACCTACAAGGTTCATCCTGCAATGGAACCATAACTTGTAAGAACTGCGACTTCAACGACATCGCAGATTGCAAAGACCTTAACGTCAAGCACATACAATGCAAAAGTACACACTTTCGCAGCACAACAAACTTTGACAACTCCAACTTCCAATCTGTTGATTTTTTGGATTGTAACTTCCACAAATCTGTTTCGTTTGATAACACAATTTTTTACAAGCTACCGAAGAAACCGCATACATTCCACCGAACTGTTTTCCATGGAGAAGTGAGTTTAAGGAATATTGGGCTTAAGAGTCATCTGCGATTCTGTAGAGGAAACTCTTTGGAAGGAGCTGCTGTTTTTCATCAACGAGTGATGATCACAGTAGACACGACATCCACCTCACGGCTTAGAAAAGATGTCAACATCAATATGAACGGAGTCGAATGCAAAAGTGGAGCAACGATCACTGGAGAATTGGAAAAGAAAAAGAGCAAAGTACGTTTGCTTCTCCGTAGAACGAAGATAACAGACTTAACTGTTGTTGGTTCTTTCAAGAAACTCGACCTCAAACAAGCCCATGTCCTAGGAACAAATGCGACACCGCTGTTACAAAACTGGAGGAATGGTTCTGTTCATTTTCATCGAGCAACCCTCAGTAATGTAACCTTACAATTTGCCTGTGCCTTCGAAAATGCAAAAAGCTTCGACGACACGAACTTGTTTGCAAGGGGTGCCACACTCAATGATGTTGGATTTACCGGACAGTTTGTTGGGAAGTGGCGGTTGCTTGATTGTACCATCCGCAACTTACGATGCCATGATCTTGTGCTTGACTCAGACATGGATCTAAGCGGTAGCAGCGTACAACAAGACAAAACAGTCGTTGCTTTTTCCAACGTCCAATTTCGCAAACGTCGTAGACTTTATGCCCATGGCAACAAGCCCAAGTTGTTTATACGTCATAGTGACTTATTACGAAATCTAACGTTTGCAGACAGTTGCCACCTGGGAGCGCTAAACCTTCGAGGTTCATCCCTCCACAACCTGGACATGAAAGATGGGATCTGTGAAGAGTTGCTTGTCAGGCAAGGGATGAAAGGGCATATACAATTTCGATTCCATCCCAGCACATTGCCTGGACTTGCAGAAGCGTTTCATCGCTCCAAGAGACATAACACTCTTTCAACAGAAACAGACACAGAAGATGCTCTAACTCCAGAACTCATATATGAGTTACAACAATGGATCCAACAAGAGTTTGAACTCCTATTTCGGACCAATGCAAAACAAAAAGGTGAAGAGGAGCAAAAGTCTGCATACAACATCAGCGTACTTTTTGATGCTGACGAAAACGAGCAACCAGCGGAAGAAAACGATGATGATGAATCGATAGAGATTCCTATCGAACACGTCATGGAATTACAAACAGAAGAAGAGCCAAACAAAGAGACCTTTGCTCCTTCTATCTTGGCCTTAGACATTGAAGAGATCACAGAAAAAAGCGAGCCCAAGGAAAAAGGAACAGGAAAAGTCAAATGGGTGAGTCAAATCTCAACCAAAGCACTTTTTGAAGCAGGGGCTCAGGTAGATGGATTGTCGTCACAAGCGGATGGGATGCTTCGCTTGGATTCGAAACCTCCATTGGAGAATGAACGTGCAGGAACGCCCGAAGACGAGCAAATGACTTCACCAGAAGTCTACAATGATGAGGAAGAACATTGTTTCTACATTGGTCTCTGGAGACAGATTGAAGAAAAAGAAACAGACACAGAGAAAGATGCCGAAGAGTTAGACGAAACGGAAGAGGAAAACCCCTGGCAAGAAATCGATCTCAGCCGCCATCAACATAGCCCCTTCCATTTCATTCGTAGAGAACTGGAACACTATTTTCGGGGAACACGAATCGAAAATTGGAACTTGAGCGACTTTGTCATAGAAGGAAGCGACTCGTTCGAAACCAAACAAGCTCGACCCGTTTTTACCAATGTTTCCATGCAGGGCAGCACCCTCAAAGGTGGCATACTCAACTCTGTTGTGGTTGATGGTTTTTTTGAAGCAACATCCGCCTGCGCCTTTGATGGCTGTGAGTGGAAAGGCTGCGAGTTTCGAGGGCCAGTTCGACTGTACAGGTCTGAAATACCCAACACCCTAACCTTCCTGGGTTGCAGTTTTGCAGACAATGTAGAATTGGCGTGGATGCGGTGTTATGGACAAGTGCGATTCTTAAGGTGCAACTTGAAAGGCACTTTAAATCTTCGAGAGAACAGAGTGTCATACCTTTGGAACTTTGAAGACACAGAGTTTACAGGCCCAGTTACGATAGAGCGAGAGCAAGGCTCTGGTGGACTGCGTTTGTTTGAATGTGAGTTTACAAAGACATTCCAAATTCGCAAATCCGACTGGAATGGAAACTTGGACTTGTCTCGTTCATTCTTTGGTGATGAAGTTCTTCTGAAGGTCGTAAAGTTTCCAACATTGAACGAAAATCGCCTTCAGCAAACAGCGACTGGAATGGAAATCATCCGGGCAACTGACCAAACAGGAAAAATCAACCTTACAGGCTCATTTTTTTCCAAACTTTGTTCATTCAAAGATGTAGAAGCCAAAAGCATCACAGCAAGCGACGAAAAGCACCTTACACAATTTAAGGGTGATGTGGAATTTAGGAACGTTGCCCTCACTCATCACATGTTTTGTGGACATGCAAGATTTGCTGGCCCTCTCACGCTGGAGGACGTTTCTGCTCCAGATTTTGTTTCCTTTTTGGGATGTGAGTTTAGCCAAAATGTGCTGGTCCAACGGATGCAAAACGAACCGTCCTTAAGCTTCATTCGCTCCTCGTTTGCGGAACGTTTGCTGTTGGAAGACCCCAACGGTTTGCGGAACATCTTTGTCGGACGAACAACGTGCCACGGTCCTGTGATTGTACGCGGCACGCTCACCCCCCAAGATGACCTCCCCATCGAATCGTTGGAACAAAACTCGCTCTACTCCATCACCTTCTCGGAGACCCAGTGCACAGAGCCTGTTACCTTGGAGAACCTCTCTGTAGAGAGCACCATCGACTTCCGAAAGACCCTGTTCACGAAGGATTTAACGATCCAAAATGTCATCTTCCATGGAGAGATTCATGCAACAGGCCGGTTACGCCGACACAAGATCTGTGGGCAGATTCGGTTGGAAGAGGTAGAGGTTCACAACCTCCTCAGCCTTCGAGAATTGCATCGTTGCACCGTAATGCTCGACAACGCTCACGTTCGTGACGAGCTCGACATCCGCAGTTTTTCCAAGAAACGACCACTCCACTGCAGCCTAAGCGAAGCATCGATCACGACCATTACGTTTCCCAATGATCCCATCGATTCGATCGGATTTGCGTTGCCCTTGCCCGAAGAAGTGGAGGACCCCAAGCAACTACCAATGTTGTGCCAACAAAAGGCACAACACTACTCCCAGCTGTACCAGTTGAGCCTCCAGCGCAAGCAATACGAAGAAGCCAAAGAGTTTCGGTACCATTATCGGAAGGCGTTGAAGGGCCTATCGTTTGTCCAACGGTACAAATACCTTCGTGACATGCGGGAGTTCGAGGACCATGGTTCCAACACCAAAACCTCCCATCCCCACAAGTCACAGTCGGCAACATTGCATCGTTTGGCAGGAAGTGCTCATACGGAAAAACTTCCAGTACGCAAGCGTAGCGGCTGGATACAAACCTTTGCTGCTTTGTGGGAATCCTTAATCATACAATTTGGCCATACCTACGATGGATACGGCAAGTCACCCTTGAAGGTTTTGATGTGGCTCTTGGCTTTCAACAGCTTGTGTGTGTTTCATGGCCTGTTTGGTTGGGGCTTTGAGAAGATCGGCGTCGTCTGGCTAGATACATTGCTGACTCCGATAGGATTCCTCTTCCAAGGAGTCGGGTTGCGTCCGTTTGGCTCAAGATTCCCCTCAATGCCACAACAAATAGCCTTCTACACTCACACCATCCTTGTGGGTTTAATGTGGTTGTATTTTCTACGGTTGTTAATTCCAGGACTGGTGGGACGCGACAAGATATCGCAGATGCTCTCGAAGCGAACAGGGTCTGTGTAAGAAAGCCCTGACACCAAACTCGCTTGTGTTCCCCAACTCCATCGAGCAGCAGGTGCTACACAATGAGCATCGCATCACCGTAGCTGTAAAAGCGGTATTTTTGTTCGATCGCTTCGTTGTAGGCACGCAAAATGGCTTCACGTCCATGCAAGGCAGCAACCAACATGATCAAGGTAGACTCTGGCAAGTGGAAGTTGGTAATCAAACCATCAATCGCTCGGAAGTTGTAACCTGGATAGATAAAGATGTCGGTGGCACTCTGGCCTGCGATTGGGACATCCGATTCTTGGGTGGCTGCCTCCAAAGAGCGAAGGGAGGTAGTCCCCACCGCTATGACACGACCACCGTTGGCTTTGGTCTCCTTCCACAACCCAACGGTTTCTTCGGGAACAACGTAGGTTTCGGAGTGCATTTGGTGTGACAAAATGTCATCCACCCGAACGGGTAGAAAAGTGCCAAGCCCAACATGGAGGGTCACATAGGCAAGCTTCACCCCTTTGGCTTGTAACGCCTCCATCAGCCCCGGCGTAAAGTGCAAACCTGCGGTAGGAGCGGCAACGGCACCAGTATGTTCCGCGTATACCGTTTGGTAACGTTGTGTATGTTCTTGCTCGGCCTGCTCGGGATCAATGTAAGGAGGAAGAGGCATCTCCCCGACATTCTCGAGATAGGAAAAAAGGTGAGGACGGCGCAGAGAAGGCTCCAAGAGCACGTGATATCCGCCTTCCTCCAAACGGCGTAAGACCACAGCACGTTTGCCTTGTGGCAAATGAACCTCCGTGCCAGCTTTCAGTCCTCGGGAAGCTCGTCCCAAAGCATGCCAAATTTCACCAGGCCCCTGAGAATCGAAGAAATGTTCAGGATCGATCGCGACATTTGTGTCAGTGAATGCGGGTTTTTCATGGGAGGATGCAAGATCTGCAGAAGCTTGTGCAGAACCCGCAGATCGGAGTGGCGTTACTCCATAGGATGACAGACCTGCCTCGATCGGCTCAACAAACAACAACTCAACTTTCCCACCTGTTGACTTTTGTGCTTGCACACGAGCTGGAAACACTTTGGTGTTGTTCAGCACAAGAAGATCATTGGGTTGAAGAAACTCCCCAATGTTAAAAAAGTGAGTATGAAGAGGAGGCTGATCCGAACCACGCTTCAAAACCATGAGACGAGAAGCATCCCTTATGGATGATGGCTCCTGCGCGATCAGGTCCTGAGGTAGGTCGAAGTGAAACATGGAGAGCTTCACGGCGAGAAGTACCTTTATCAAAAGAGTGGGATACAACAGAAAAAGGCAGGACCAAAGCCTGCCTTCTCAAGAACGGTGGGAGTTATAAACCAAGAAGACCTGTGTCACAATCCCCTTGCGGAGAAAGGGACAGGGTTATTGGGGTTGGCTGAGAGCCAGTTCGTTTTCTTCGTAGGGAACCATCAACTCCAGGTGCTCTTCGCTGAGGAAGGTGCGAAGCTTTCGGAGGGCGCGAGCTTCCAACTGACGTACACGCTCACGGGTGATTCCCAGGTACTTGCCGATTTCGCTGAGGGTTTCAGGGTCATCAACAAGACGACGGCGACGAATGATGAGTTGTTCACGCTCGGACAAGCTGCCCATAGCCTCATACAGACTATTCTTTCGCATCTCTTCGTACTCAAACTCGCCGATCTGCTCTTCGGGAGAAGGGCCGACGTCGGGAAGAATCTCGGTCAGGCTGCGGCCTTCTTCGCCATCCATTTGGTAACGACCATCAATGGACATCTCTTGCGCGCCAAGGCGTTGCTCCATCTCTTCCACCAACGACTCTTTCACGTTGAGAGCTTCGGCAACATCCTTTCTCTTGACGAATTCAGCACCACCATGGATGCGAGCCAACATGCGTTTGGTCTTTTCCAACTTGTAGAAAAGTTTGCGTTGCGCCTGTGTGGTACCGATCTTAACGAGGCGCCAGCTTTGCAGAATGTAGTTTTGAATCTGAGCACGAATCCACCAGACAGCGTAGGAGATCAAACGAACTCCGCGATCAGGATCAAACTTCTTGATGGCCATGATCAGACCGATGTTGCCCTCTTGGATGAGGTCGGCCAACTTGATGCCATAGCGACGATACTCATAGGAGATTTTGACGACGAAGCGAAGATTGCTGGTTGTCAGGCGGTGTGCGGCCTCGACGTCCTGCTCTTCGACCCATCGCCGAGCCAGTGTTTCTTCTTCCTCTGCCTTCAGCAAAGGATAGTTGTTGATTTCCTGGAGGTACTTTTCCAAAGACCCGGTCGGTGTTGGTATGGACTTCGTCTTCATGATCTTTCTCCCTGTATGGTATTGCCGATCATACACCCCGTTGCTATGATCATGCAGTGCCTTCCGTCTGAAACTGTTGTCAGTGCTTTGCTTTGGAATCGACTGTTCGAAAACTCATGCCAAGAATCACTTCAGCAGTTTGCTTTGTTAGGGGAGTTGTGGTACGTTGACCCGTTTGCAATTTGACAACGACCTTACTCACTCTCTTATTCCCTCCAGATTGAGAATCTTTACACCCAATCGTGTTGACCACTATAAATACGCATCAACTCGTCTTTGGGTTTCAAACATTCTCAGGAAGCAATGTTGACTCCAAGTCTCGCCAAAACCACAAGCAAGAACCGTGCCGCTTTATAATGGACAATCTCCTACTCCCCTCGATTTATGGTCGCTACATTCTGACGCGCAAAATTGCGATGGGCGGAATGGCAGAGGTATTTCGAGCTAAGTCCTTTGGTGCTGAGAACTTTGAGAAGATGATAGCGATCAAACGACTGTATCCTCACCTCTCAGAGGACCCGTCGTTTGTAAAGATGTTTATCAATGAGGCGAAGCTTGCAGCGACGTTGAACCATGTCAATGTGGCACCCATCTATGACTTTGGGTGCCAACAAGGTTTCTATTACATTGCCATGGAATACGTGCGGGGAGCCGACCTTGCCGACCTGATCGCCCGGTGTCGCCAACGTGGACAGCACATGCCACTGGGGTTGGCGATCTGGCTATTGGTTGAGATCTGTGATGGCCTAGACTACGCCCACAGAAAGCACGACGACCTTGGGCACTTCCTCAACCTGATCCACCGGGACATCACCCCACAAAACATACTCATATCCTACGAAGGCGAAGTAAAGATTACGGATTTCGGGATCGCCAAGGTTCAAATGTTGGAACGAGACGAAACAACAGGCGGCCTCCTCAAAGGCAAGTTCAGCTACATGTCTCCTGAGCAAGTTCGAGGAGATAAGCTGGATCACCGCAGTGACATATTCTCGTTGGGCATTGTGGCCTGGGAGCTGTTGACCCACCACAAAATGTTTGACGGTCCCAACGACTACCACATCCTTGAAAAGGTGAGGGAAGCTCTCTACATTCCACCACGGCAACTGAACCCAAACCTGCCGGCAGATGTAGAGGAGATACTGACCAAGACTCTCACTCGATACCCTGAAGATCGTTACCAAAGCGTTGGTCAGATACGCCTGGATCTGTTGCGTTACTTGAGCAACTCACGATTGTTTCCCTCACGCGCTCACCTCTCGGCCTTCGTTCGCAAACTGTTTGAAGACAAGATGCACGTGGAGGCAGAGGAGATCGTTGAAGAAACGCGGATTGCCCGCCAAGTATGGGCCGAGTACCAAACAGAGATTGAAGAAGCAGCGTTACTGGACGAAGCTGTGACTTTGCCGCCAGGGGCCCTCACTGCGATTAGCGAACCCGCGATCTCCGAACATGAGAACGATATTGATCTGGAGGCAAAACCCCAGAATGGGGAATCCAGACCACAATCGTTCTCCCACGATCCAGTTCAGGCACCACAAAGCCATAGCAGAAACGAATACTTACCGAAGATTGAACCTTTCCCCCCCCTGGGTGGGGCATCCATGCCACACTCTTGGGGGCAGGGTTACCAGAACCCCAGTTCCATCATGGTCGACGATCCATTGCTTGATGATATGGACATGGAACCTGACGAGCCAACTCTTCCCGATATCACCGCAGCACCCGGACAATTGGAGCCACCTCCCCTTCCCGTCATGGCTCCATCACGACCCCAAACACCACAAGAAGCACACCTTCAGCAGAGCCTGCCCTCACAAAGACAGCTCCCAGCTGCACCACAAGGGCACTCTCCAGGCGCTTTCCCTCCAGCACGAAACACAGGCTCTCGCCAGGATGTTCTGGGAGATCAAGACGACTTCGTGATGCGTAGACCCCTCTACAAGAGGAACGTCTCACTCCTTGTGGGGGTCAGTACATTCTTAATAGGGGTGATCCTTGTCTTTCTTTTGGCACAGTGGCTCTACCCGCGCTCTGGAGAAACACCACCTCCCCGCCCGCCTCAAGAATCAAGACTGGCTCCTCTCCCCTCACAGTGAGGAGAAACATGCCTCCCCTTCCTTGCTCACCAAGTCACTCAAATCCAGCGCGAACCTGGCTCACGTATCCTTGAACAAAAGGACCGAGGAAAAGGGGTTTGACTTGACCAACTCCTTGAATTCAGGTACAACCATCAACTCAGCAGCGGGCTGTTTTAGTAGAAACAACCGCAAAGCACGGTCAACGTCCCTTATAGGACAAGGATTTGTGATGGCATGTTTGGAAGGAATTGTCGTTTGTACCCACGTCGTCTCCTCTTCATCGTTGGTTTGTTAGGAACCGGGTTGCTCTGGCCTGTTGCCTCCACCTACGCACAAGACAATGGACGCAAAGTTCGACTGGCCGTGATGTCCCACCCTCAGCGTGGCGGCGTTAGCAACGAACGAGCTGCCTGGTTACAACGTTTGGTTCACTGGGCCCTCAGCCAGCAAGCGGGGCTCAAAGTCCTTCCTCGGGACGATGTTCGCAAAAAACTCACTGAAGTAAACGCCAACATCTCAGCCAAAGACCGAGCCAGGATTCGGGTGCTCAAAACATTCCTGGCCAAAGCCCGCAAACTCTATCAGATTCGACGCTATCGCTTCACCCTCAAAGCTCTCGGCATTGCTGACAAAATTGCTGCGAAAGTTCGGGTTTATCTGAAAGAGCCCAAACTCGTCCGGGATCTCTATTTGTACCGTGCCATGGCTTATATGGGTTTACGACAAGGGTTAAAGACTCGCGAATTCGTGATGAGGACCATCCAATTTGACCCCAACTACACACCATCCTCATCTATCGCACCCAGCACATTTTTGAACTATTACAGCGTCATCCGTCGCTGGTTGTTACGCCGCCCTCGTTACCAGTTTTCAGTGAAGACCACCCCACCAGGAGCCAAGGTCTACTTGAATTTGGCTTACAAAGGAACGACGCCTCTCACGGTGACCGTCGTCCAAGGGAAACACCTGCTACGTCTAGAGAAATCAGGCTACAGCACCTGGGAGCGACTGGCGAACTTTGATCCGCGCAAGCTTCGAAGCCGTCGCACTGTCAATGCAAACATCTCGATGAAGAGAGATCCTCGCGCCCTCTCACTCAAAGATCTCCCTTTGTTTGCCAAAGGCGCTGACATCGATGACAACATCATGGACAAGCTCGACCAAGTCTGCGCTCGGTTGCAGATCAAGCAGTTGTTCGTTGTCTCACCTCGGCGTTCCGGGAAGTTCTATGCGTTGAAGATAGCAACCTACAAGGCCAAGTCTCGCAAGATTGAATACAAGCAGATTGCGATTGGGCAAACCCGACAACGTCATCGTGTGCGAATCCTCGCGTTTGCCAAAGGAACAGGTCAGCTTCTGGCACCACAGCCGAAGCCGCGCCCCATCGTTCGTCGACGAACCCAGCCTCCAGTGGTGGCCGTTCGACCCCGTCGGACCTACACGCCCCCACCAGTGATTCGCAAGCCCCGCAGGCGAGTTGTAAGAGTTCGACCTCGGCCTCGACCAAGGCGAGTAGCATCCAACCCTTACGACAATACGCCACGAGACATCACACCTCGAACGATTCCTCCGCGCAGAGAGCCACCCAAAGCAGGGACACCTGTTCACAAAACCTGGTGGTTTTGGACGGTAACGATCGGCGCAACAGTTGCGGTCGGTGCCACGGTTGCGATCATCATGAGCCAAACGGGGCCACCCCCTTCGGCCACGCTGATCATTACAACCGAGAATCCATCAGCAACGGGTGGGAATTAATTCATGTGGCGTTCCAAACGAGCGAAAACGACCCTGATCCTGGGTATACTGGCTTGCAGTCTTGTCTTCATCAGTTGTGAGTACATCGCCCGCTTCATCATCCGGATTGATGAAGGAGCCAACTTTCCTTGCCTTGGAGCTTATCGACTAACCTTTGTGATCGATGCGTTGGAAGAAGATCAGGAAGACCTCGCCAACGAGCGAGTCACAAACCCCAACCCACAAGATTCCGACTTGTTTTGGAAACCTGACGGCACCTGTCAGATCCCCAAAGGCATCTTGCTCAAAAACATTCCTTATGGAGGCAAGCGCCAACTGATTATTCAGGCGTACGACTCCAGTGGTCTTTTGGTAGCATCAGGCAAGTCGCCCACTTTCACACTGGAGCCCAGCGGTGAAGATGTGAAAGACCTGATTGTAATGGACTTTGTCCGTGGGTGTCGCAACTTTGACTCCAACCGGTGCATCGACAGCCAGCCTGTCCCCTTGGGAACCTTAATAATCAGCTTCCCTCCAACAGCGCCCATCCCCCAAGGAAGTCAAAGCCTGTTTTTTCAAAGCGCGGCAGTAAAGGACCAAAACCTTCCGGCGATCAACCGAACCATTAAGTTTCAGAGTAACGACCTCCCCACGACGGTGATCTTGACCGGAATCCCTGCCTCGACCAGTCGCACCTACTCCATTCATGCCTTGGACCTGAACCAACAAGAGATCCAACGTTGGTCTGGAACCTTTACCACTCCTACTCCTCTGGTAGCCTCCAATGCGACCCTACGTTTGGTTGCGGGTGTTGCCAAAACGACGTCCCCCTAACCACAGCTTTGGAGAATAAACCCAATATGACCCTTACTTCCCTTGGATGGTCTCACCTATCTTTTCGCATGGTTGCGCGAGAGTGCTTTCTGTGTCCGACTGTTTCGAGGTTTTAAGGGCATTTCCCCACTTTTTCAGGCTCTTGAAAAAGGGAATGAGATGTGCTAACTGTCACATGCCTTGGTTCATGCTGTAGAAGATGCAACCACTACTGTTTGATTTGGAATCTTTCATGCTTTCTTGTTGAAGGGTCGGTTTGATGAAGAAAATCGCAATTCAGGTGGCTACCGCTCTTTGTCTGCTCACGTTCAGTTTTCATGCTCTGGCAGATGTCCGATCCGATCGCTACCAACCCGATGCGGATGCGGTCAAAAAGCAACGCTTCACCAAAAAAGGCAAACACGAGTTGAGCCCAAGCTTCGCGCTCAGCACGAACGATGCCTTTTATCAGGTCTATTACTTTGGACTCTTGTATCAGTACCACGTACGGGACTGGGTCTCGGTCGGCGTGTTGCTCAACGGCTCGTTTTCGCAGCCAACAGGGTTAACCCAAACCCTGACCACACCTCGCGACCAGGGTGGCTTTGAAGTCACCCCCGACGTCCGACAGCCATTTTTTCTGTCGACGATCGCTGCGCAGGCTCGATTTGCTCCGTTTTACGGCAAGTTGACCTTCTTTAGTGAAGCAGTGGTGTACTTTGACTTCTACATCACGGTCGGTGGAGGTTTGTTCCTCACACATGCCCCGAACGTGACACGAAGCAAGAGCGCTCCCGTTCCTCCCGGCGTAGACGCGACCATCGCTCCCGGCTACGACGAAGGTGGTGACGGTATGGGCTTCTTGCCTTTCGGCCAGGTTGGTATTGGCCAACGGTACTTCCTGTTGCGTTGGCTTGCCCTTCGCTGGGAATTCGACCTTATGCTGATGCCAGAAGCGTTCTCGCTGCGTGGCGGTGATACCCGAGTCCGACTGAACATGCAGTTCAGCATTGGATTCAGCTTCTTCTTCTAAAGGTAGGATCTGTGACGCAGCCAACGAACTCGAACGATTGTTTTGTGAGGTATCCAATGACTTGCTCCTCTTTGCGCTGGCTATGGGCTGGCATTTTAGCTCTGACGTTGATGGCGGGATGGACTCTCCCAGCCTCCGCTCAGACCATGACCCGTACAGAGATCAAACGACAATACCGCAAGGCCATTCTGTTGATGCGCCGTGATCGCTACGAACGCGCCTCGCAGTTGCTCTTTGACATTGTGGAGAACGGTGCAGAATCTCCCAAATACCAACGTCGCGCCCGGCTTCGATTGGCGAGAAGTTTGTTTGAACAAAAGCTTCACTTGGTGGCCATCTCGAATGTTGTAACCATCATGTTGAACACGCCAGCCAACCGACCCAGCGGGATCTTCCGCAGCGCTTTGCGCGGGTTGATCCAGATTGCGGAGACGATCGGTGATGAGAGTCTGATCATCACCACACTTCGCCGAATCCCCCGGCTGCGAAGCAACATCAAGCTTCCTCCTGACCAGGACCCCGTTCGGTTCCTTCTGCGCCCTCGTCCCAAAGATCGCCGCAAAAGTTCTTGGGGCCAATTCCGCAACTCCTTTGCGTACTTCATGGGCCGAAGCTTGTTCACATTGGGACCCCGCTACTTCAAGCGTTCGCACCGCTTCCTTAAGCTGGTCAAGCCCAACGCGAAGAACAACTACTATGCCAAGAGCCTTTACCTTCGGGCTGTTATGGCTGCTTGGGTTGGAAAGCTCATTCGCTCCAACCAACGATTCCGCAAAGTTCTCGCGCTCAAGAGCAACAAGAAAGACCCCGTCCTGGCTCGAATCCAGATGGAAGCCCAGTACGGTGTGTCTCGAAACTTTTACGCTCAAGCTCGAATCGCTCAGCTTCGTAACCAGGGCAACCCCAAAAAGTTTACGAAAAAAGCCTACATGAAGTTGTACAAACGAGCTTTGATTGAGTACAACCGCATCCCCAAAAAGCGCAAGATCTACCAGGATAAGATGCTGTTTGAAACAGCATACACCTACTTCATGATGGAGCAGTACCACTTTGCGTTGGGACAGTTGATCGCGTTGAACTCCCCCTACTACAAAACTGGATTCTTCCCCGAACTCGATATTCTTCGCGCGTTGATTTACTTCCGCACCTGCAAGTACGAAAGCACCAAAGAAACGGTGACCAAGTTCCTGGCTCAGTACCAGCCTTTGAATAAGCGTTTGAAGACGCTGCTCTCGTACCGAAAAACCAAGAAGTGGCGTGCTCAGTACTACGATTATTACAAACGCCAGAAGAAACTTCTCGAAGCCAAGAAGAAGACCGAAATTCCAGCTTCTGTCATCACGGTCCTGGAGCGTAGTAAGTCTTTGGTCAACTATGAAGCACTCATGCGGAAGATCGAGGAAGAACGTAGTCTGATCCGTGGCAAGAGCAGTTCCTGGCGAGAATCCAATATCGGGAAACAAATGCTCCGTCGCGTTGTCCGACTTCTAGGCATCCTTCGTTCTCAAGCCGGAAGTGGTTTGTATCGAAGTCTGCGAGAAATCAGTCGAGCGGTAGGAAAGCAACTTAACCAAGCCCGCTTTATTCAGCTGGAAACGCTGCAAAACCAGAAGAAAGAACTGGAGCGTTTCGCAGAAGGTGGTGGTATCGAACAGGATGAGATTCGGTACACGATCGTTACAGAACAGAACTACATCTACTGGCCTTTCCAGGGAGAGTACTGGCGTGACGAGATCGGCCACTACAGGCAATTCATCCAGGGAGAATGTAAACGATGAGTCGAAAGATCGCATCATTCCTTCGTCTAGTAAAAAGCATCGCCCTTTTGGGCCTCGCGTTTGCTTTTGTACTCCCAGCAAGTCCCGCACACAGCCAAGATGGGAAAAACCAGTTTGGGAAACGTAAGCGTCGTCGCTACCGAAGCAAGACTCTCCGTCTGCGTCGGAAAAAGCCACGTGTGAAGCTGCAATTCAAGATCAAGCGAAAAAAGACCCAGCGAGAACTTGAAGAAGAACGGCTTCGTAAGCTGCAAGAAGAGGCTGCCAAACGCAACAAAAAGAAAGCGGTCAAGCAAGAGCTTAGCGCCGCTGACGTTGCAACGGAAGAGCAAGCCAAACTTCGCTTGCAAAAGCTGCAGCTGTTCCAACAAGCGATTCCGAACTTGAACGGAGCGGACAAAGCTCAGATGATGTACCGCCTTGCGGAAGAATACTGGGAACACTCCAAGTATCTCCGATTTAAGGCGATGAAAGCACACAACATTGTGATGGAAGACTGGGATCAGAAATGTCGCAAGATCGGCGACGTAAAGAAATGCCCCCCAGCTCCCAAGCCCAAGTTGGAAGAATCCCTTGCGTACCGCAACAACGCCATCAACGTGTACAAGCGTGTACTCAAGCAATTCCCTAACTATAGCCGTGCTGCTGAGATCTCCTTCATCCTCGCGCTGAACTTGATGGAGAGCAAGAAGCACAAAGAAGGTATCAAGCTCTTCAAACGCCTGCTCAAGCGCTGGCCGAAGAGCCGTTTCGTTCCAGACACCTACCAGGCACTTGGTGACTTCTACTTCAACAAGAACAAGGTCAACAATGCCATCCAGAACTACAAGTCTGCGGTGAAGGTGTCACGTAAGACCTTTATGAGTCCCAACACGAACCCCGTCCGTAAGGTATCGACCCGAGGTATTCACCTCCGCTCCTTGTACTACCTTGCATGGTGCGACTTCAACGTTGGCGAATACGAGCGTGCGCTCAAGCGCTTCAAGCGCGTAATTCAACTCTCCATTCGTTACAAGAAGACCAAAGAATCTCGCGTCCTGCTCAAGAGTGAAGCGCTCCGCGACTTGATTCTGACCTTCTCCAAGATGGACGCAACCATCGACGCTTACACCTACTTCCGTGGCGTCATGGGTGCCAAGTTCGCTTACAAAGCCACCAAAAAGCTGGCTCGTCGCTACTACCGTCAAGGGAACTACATCAAGGCGATCGCGACATTCCGACACTTGATGACAATCAATGAGAATGGTGAAAAGGATCCAAATGGTCCTGACACTCCCCTCCTCCAGAATGAGATTGTGCGCTCTGCCACTCGCATTTGGAACCCCACGAAGATCTACAAGGAAGTCCTCAAGCTCACCAGCTACTTTGAAGAAGGCAACCGTTGGGCCGACACCTGGAAGCCCAAAAAGAAGATCTTTACCGAAGCCAAAGAACGCGCCGAGCAGACTCTCCTCGAATTCTCGACCAAATATCACCAGATGGCTCAGCGACAGAAGAAGCGAAAGAAGAAGGAACAATTCTACGACTTCGCTTCCAAGCTTTATGAGCAATACCTGCGTTACTTCCCCGGAACAGAGAGCGCATACGAACTCCGATTCTTCTGGGCTGAATTGTTGTACCGCAAAGGTTCCAAGCTCAAGGGCAAGCGACGTGTGACCCCTGAAGCTGCTAAGTCTTACTACGCTCGCGCTGCCCGTCAGTACAACCTGGTGGCTCGCAAGCCCCGAGGCCAGTATCGAAAGCAAGCAGCCTTCTCCGAGATTCTTTGCCTGGAAAACCTCGCCAACCGAACGGGCTCAGCAACCCTCCGCGGCGCAGGAAAGAAACTCAAAGTGGAGAAAGATCCCAAAACGGGCAAGGTGACTTGGAAGCGCAACAAAATCAAAAAAGGCTCGTGGGATGCACGCCTTCTCGTCGCATACGAGCGCTATCTGAAAGTAGTGAAGAACGACAAAGAAGAACGACTTCAAACCTACTTCAAGACAGGTACGATCTACTACAGCTACAAGCACTACTTGAAGTCGATGAAGATCTTCGCAGATATGGCGCGCGAATTCCCGAACCACGAATTGAGCCGTCAGGCCGCGTTCATGATTCTCTACTCCTACGAAGACTTGAACCAGTGGGAAGAACTTGAGAAGTCAGCGCGACTGTTCATCAAGGACAAGACCCTCACCAAAAACCAGCGCTTCAAGAACGAAATGTACGAAATGTTGATTCGTTCCTCGTTCTTGCGCGTCGGTGTGGCGATCAAAGAGAAGAACATGCCACCCCTCGAAGCTGCCCAACTTTACGCAAGCTACGAGCTGGAATTCGGCAAGGAAGGAGACTGGCACAAGAAGAAAGGCTTCAAAATGAGCCCTGCTTCGGACCGCTCCCTTGGTCTTGCTGGCATCAACTACAACAAAGCCAAGCGCATCCTTAAGGCGATTGCGGCTCGTGAACGACTCGTCAAGGTCTACACCAAGAGCCCGTATCGGAACCAAATCAAGTACGAGTTGGGCAACCACTACGAACAAATCGCGAACTACAACACGGCTGCAACCTGGTACGAACGTTACGTCTTCGGCAAAAAAGATTACATGAAGATCTTGAGCGGAGACGATGATGATGACGATGAAGCGAAGAAGAAGAAAAAGAAAGCTCGTCGTAAACGTCGTCGTCGACGCCGTCGCCGCACTCGTCGCAACCGCGCGAAGAAGCTCAAGACGAAGAAGTTCAAGATCGATCCCAAGAAGAAAGCCAAGCAGATGGGCGACGCGCTTTACAAAGCAGCGGCTTATCGCCGAGGTCTGGCTCAGTTCGACAAGGCGATCGCTCTTTATCGTCACTACATCAAAAAGTACGATGGCAAAGACAAAGATGTCCCCAACTTGTTCCTCGCGATTGCAAGCATTCGCGAAGAACGAAAGCAGTGGGACAAAGCACTCGCCACGTACAATGAGTACCTTGAGAAGTACCAAAACGATAACGTGACGAAGTACCTCAAGAAAGCCCTGCGTCTCCAGAAGAAGAACCTGGATGAGTACGGAATCTTCACCCGTCACGAGAAGCCCAACCCCAAGGCCAAGAAAGGCCGCAACAAAGACAAAACCATCGGTTTCCGTCGACAGTTGGGCACACTCAAGAAGAAAGATGTGACGGACGGAAAGATTCTCTTTGTTCATGCTCAAATTGCTGCGATCTATCGCAAGCAAAAGAAGTTCAAAGAGATGGAAGATCGATACATGATGGTGGACGCCCTCGGCTACCAAATGTACGAGCAGCGAGTCCCTGCGATGTCAGGTCCGAGTCGTGCACGTGCTTCCTATGCACGCGCCAAGTTTTTCTTGGCTGAGCGCCGCCGCCGTGACTTCGTCAAGCTGAAGTTTGTGGGCCACAGCCGCAAAGACCGAAAGATGCTCAAGAAGATTATTAAGGGTGGTAAGCTGCTTGCTCGCGATTACACCACTGTCGCCAGTTTGCAGTACCCCGACTGGGTTTTGGCAGCGGTCTTCCGTATTGGTGAAATCTATCACCAGTTCGCGAAGAAGATTTACTCAGCGCCCATGCCTAAGAACCTTCCGCAACGACTTTGGGGCCAGTACAAAATGGCGATTGAAGGCTTCGCGGCACGGTTTGAGGAAGTGGCCATCGACGCGTACGATGGTGTGTTGAAGAAATCCGCCTCCATGGGTCTCTACAACGAGTGGGTCCGCTTGTGCGAAGACAAGCGCAACGAGATCAACCGTAAGCAGGGCAACGTCAACCCCCACACGATCTTTAGCAAGCGCCTCCAAAAATACTGGTTGGTTGAGCCTGTCCCCACGAACCTGAAACTCAACGTCAAAGTGATGGCGAAGAAGAAGGAAGTGAAGGAAAAGCCTGCTCCCAAGAAGGAACAGCCTGCTCCCGCCCCCCGCACCGCTCCGAAGCAGCCGAAGGCCAGCAAAGGAAAAGTGACCGCCTCTGCCAAATAATCCAAATTTTCCTATTTTTTTCCATCTCCAGGAAACTTTCTCTCAAGGAAGTTGTCTGCTTGGAATGTACCGAGAAGGAATCGGATAATGCCACTCCGTTTGTCGTTACTGCTCATCATCCCATCGCTTTTGTTGATGGGGTGCCCGAAGAAAGTTGAGGTCAAGAAGCCTGTTCAGCGAGTTGTGGTTAAAAGCCCCGGCGAGTTGACAGCTGAATGTGGCCAGATTGTGGAGGAGAACAACACTTCCAAGTTTGCTACTGCAGAGCAACTCTGCAACAAAGCCTTGAGCCAGGATCCGAACCAAAAGAAAGCTCACCTTTATCTCGCCAGCATGTTCGAGAAGAAGGAAAACTATGGCAAAGCTGTTGACTCTTATGAGAAGTACCGACAGTTGGACCCCAATGATGTCAAGGTGCAGTTGAAGCTCGCCAACGCGTACTTGAAGGCCAACAAAACCAAAAAAGCCATTGAGATCTTTCAAGAGTTCCAAAAGGCTGACCCAGACAACATCTCTGTGATGAACACCTTGGTCACCTTGTACCGCAAGAACAAGCAGTTTCCAAAAGCCGAAAAGCTGGCCCGCGCGATTCTCGCTCGCGATGGCAAGAATGTTGCGGTGTACCGAAACTTGATCCTGCTGTACTACGATTGGGAACGCTACAACCAAGCCATTCTTGTTGCAACTCTCGCACTCCAGGGCCTGAAAGCCAAGGACGCCGGAATCTACAACAACTTGGGAATGGTCTATCTCAAGAAGAAGGACGACACCAAAGCGTCGGCCAACTTCAAGGCAGCACTCAAACTGGACAAGGGCAACAGCCAGGCTCACATGAACCTGGGAACCATCGCGATTCGTCGCGGTGCTTGGCGCCAAGCTCTGGATCACTTCCAGGCCGTCCTCAAAAAAGAACCCAACAATCTTTACGCCAACCGCAACTACGGAGTGGCCCTGATGGGGACACGTCGTTTGATGGAAGCCAAAAAGATCTATGAAAAGGTTCTTTCGTTGCGAGATAATGATGCAGAGTCCATCTTCCAACTCGGCGTCATCCACTTTACGGCTCCCGAACTTCGTAAGAAGCAAAAGGAATCGCAAAAGTTCTTCGACCAGTTCTTGGCCAATCCCGACGCCAAGAAGTTGAAAAGCTATACACGAGCTACCAAGTTCATTAAGCAGGCGAAGCAACGTTTGAAAGTGTTGGCAGCGATGGCTGGAACCAATCAACCCAAGCCCCGCCCCAAACCGAAAAAGCGCGCAGCCAAGCCTGCCAGTCTCGACAACATTCCCGACGATGGGAAGAAAGACGACGACAGCAAAGATGGCGCCAAAAAGGACGGCGACGCCAAAAAGGATGGAGCCAAAGCCGGTGATGCGAAGAAAGACGGGACCAAAGCTGATGCTGCCAAGAAAGATGGCGCGAAAGCTCCAGCGGATCGTCGAACAGCACCACCAGCCCGTCGATAAACCTTTGCAAAAAGCCAGAATGGATGTATAGTGCGTTCTGACTTGTTACAGAGATTTTGCTCCTTCTATCGACAAGACCTGTCCTGTTGGACATAAGGAGAGACACGATATGAAGCTTCGAGTTCTTTTTTCAGCCTTGGCCCTCGCGGCAATGACCATTTCTGGCTTGGGCTTTGCCCCGGCCGCAGATGCACAAGTCACGGTAAAAACCATCCGCGGAAAAGACCGCGTGATGTACCGTAAAAAGACTGTCATTGACTTCGAAGACAGCACCGTTGAAGGGGAATTGGTTAAGCCAGAACAATCCTCGTACACCGTTCGAGGCCGCGCCAAGTTCAACAGCTTGATTAAGTACCGCTTGAACTTCCTCAATGAAATGTGGAACACCGCTCGTAACCTGTAATTCCACAGTTCGGTAGGGCTATCTTCTGCTGAACCTTTGGGCGCAGAAGCTGCTTTCTTGAAGCATTGTTGTATCGGTTGCAACCGACACAAACGTCGTACATCTCGACGTAAGCCCGACGTGTTTATTCTGCAGTGAATGGCATATCACTGCGTGTTTCTCTCGGTTTCCAAGATTCTTGAGTGGCAAATCCGGAATCTTTTTCGCGTACAGTGAACCCAACGAGACAACCCACAAACTTTCCAATATGGAACGAGTCATGGATAACAAACTTCCCATTTATATTCAGGTGTTTCAAGGTGATGCACCGGCGCAAGTCTCAAAATTCACCCAGGAGAATGTGATCATTGGTAGCGGCCCCGCTGCCCACCTTCGTCTGGACGACCACCGGGTATCCCGTATCCATGCCATGCTGAAATTGGAAGCGGGTGGCCAGATCAAGTTGAGCGATCTGGGCTGGAGCGATGAAGGTACCATCCTCAACGGCAACAAGATTGCGGAAGAGGTTGTCATCAACGAAGGTGACCAAGTGATGATCGGCAGCACGGTGTTGCAGGTCTTCCAAAACCCTCCTGGAGAACAATCCGTGGGCGCTCCGGCTCCCGCCTTGGAAGTTCCACAACCCGTAGCTCCGATGGCTCCAGCAGCACAGCCTGTGGAAGAAGACATCTTCCCTGAAGCCACTGAAGTGATGATGAGCAATCCGGATCCCCAGGCGTTTGGAATCCCGGCCCAACCGGCTGCAGTACCAGCCCCTGCTCCAGTTGCTCCCGTCGCACCAGCTGCCCCCGTGGCTCAGCCTGAATTTGTGGCGCCTCCTGTTCAAGCAGAAGTGCCCTCCACTCCTTCCCAGGATGTGTTCTCGCAAGCTGGTGACATTTTCTCGCAGCCTCCTGCGATCGAAGAAGAACCTGCTCCAGCATTCGAACAACCGTTGGCGCCTGCTCCTGTTGAGCCCCTCACACCAGCTGCTCCTGCACCTGTGGTTGAGCAACCTGTCGCAGCGGCTCCAGCCTATCCCCAACCGCAGGAAGCTCTTCCTCCCGTGGAAGCAGCACCTGTGGCAGCAGCACCCGTGGCAGCTGCACCTTCGATTGCAGAACCCAACGCGGACTACAACGACACCGACTTCATTGACAAGGGAATCATCCCCGAAGACCAACTTCCCCCCAACGTTCGCAAGAACATGGTGGAAGAAGATCCAGGCAAGCGCTCCCTCCGGGTTAAGTTTGTATGGAATGGCACCATCATTGATATCGGAAACTTCACCAAGCCCCGTGTCGTTACAGTGGGTGGACACCCCTTGAACGACTTCAGCCTGTCAGGTTCGGCCTTCCCCGAGAAAGCCAACTTCCCCCTGATTATTCCGGCTGGTGCTGGTTTTGGTGCGTTCTTCACCGATCAGTTCACGGGTTACGTTCAGTACCAAGATGGAACGACCCGCACCATCGATGAGATGCGAAACAGCCTCTCGATGAAAAAGGTGGACGGCATCCAAGGATACGTCTACGAACTGCAAGAAAATGAAACCTTCGTTTTGGAATCCGGTGAACTCTCTATGGAGTTCAGCTTCCACAACGCAACCAAAGGCTACGCTGTCGCAGCACACCGTAACTTCGATTACATGTACTGGCGAATCACCTCAGCGTCCTTTATCTTCCACCTCGCCTTCATCTTGCTCTTCCAATTCTTCCCCCGAGGCACCAGCGCTCTGACCGAGCGTATCCTCAAGGGTCGTTTTGCGAAGCTGATTGTGGTTCCACCACCCGAACCCCCCAAGCGTCGTGAAAAGAAGTTTGAGTTGAAGAAGAAGAAGGTTGAGAAGAAGAAAGTCGAAAAGAAAGTCAGCAAAGAAAAAGTTAAGGACGAAGGTCCAGTCGACCAGAAAACTCGTGACCAACAACGTATTAAGAAGTCCGGTCTTCTCGGACTCTTGAACAAAGGTCTCGGAGACATGGGTCCTGGTGGAAACCTCTTTGGTAAAGCTCAAAACCAACAGTTCCTTGGCAAGCTCCTGGGAACCACAGGCGCTGGTGCTTCCTTCGGGATGGGCTTCGCTGGTCGTGGCTTCGGCTCCGGCGGTGGCGGTGGCGGCGGAATGTACGGAGGCGGAAGCTTCGGTTACGGTGGTCGCAAGCGCGTGTACGGTCGAGGTGGAATGAACCTTCGAGGTCGCGGCAAGAAGAAGAGCATTGTTCGTATTTCTCCAGGTCGTCTCTCCTTGCAAGGTTCTTTGAGCAAGGCTCAAATCGCTCGCGTTGTTCGTATGCACTGGTACCAAATTCGTTACTGCTACGAATCCCAACTTCGTCGCAATCCCAACCTCTCGGGTAAGATTGTAATCAAGTGGGTTATCGCAGGAACTGGATACGTTCAAACTGCAGCGGTTGTCCAAACCACGATGAACAATGAGCGCGTAGAAAACTGCATCGCTCGTCGCGTACGTCGTTGGAAGTTCCCCCAACCCAAAGGTGGCGGTATCGTTGTCGTCAACTATCCCTTCCTTTTCCGCAAGGCTGGCTGATTCCCGCTCCAACAAGTCAGCAACCCAAGAAGCTGACGTGATGTTCTTGCTCCCCTCCCCTTCTTCCTTTACACTACTCCCAACATTGCGAAGAAAACTCTCTTAAGGAGATACCCTTATGGCTCGCTATCCCCTGGGATTTGTCCTGATTCTAGCTTTCTTGTTTGGCGCAATCTCCATTGCAAGTGCTGGTCCTCGAACCAAACGGGGAGCCTGTGGTTCAGTGCTCCCCAACAGCTCCAAATCCATTGGCAAACAAAGGTATTCTGTCTGGTACCCTAAAACCATGTACAGTTTGCTCAAATTTTACCGCAAAGTCTTTGGTTCTCGAAACCCTGACTACAAGGTATCCAAGCTCTTTACGGTCCCTGGAATTGTCGCACACCACCTGAAAAACAACAGCGGCAAAGGTAGGTGGAAGGGCATGAACCTTGTACACTACAAGCGAAAAGGCAAAGTCCAGATCTACGTAATTTGCAAAAAAGCCAGCAACGACGAAGACTAGCCCATCCGCCCCACATACCTTCCAGTACGAGGGTTTGAGCGCAACAACCAAGAGGACTGCAATGTCTATGGGGAGGCGACAAACTCATCCCTCATGTTACTTCTTCGACCCCTCTCCCTCACATGCTTGAACCAACCGCCCCCAAGCCCCCCGTACCATCCTGTCCTTCTGCAATCCCAGCCAATCTTTCTTGTGCTTTTTGTAGTGAAGACAAGCTCTATCTTTCTGAAGACTCCGCAACATCGCATCGGTCCAAAAGAGTGTAACCCTCCTTGAACGAGAGGCCCACAAAGACGCACCCTTCCACAAGGCTATCTCTTGTTGAAATGCCCTACATCGTCGATAGACTCTCGCGATCTTGGACAAAAAAGAAAGGTTGTTTCTTGCCTTACCTTCCAAAACAGCAAGCCGCTCCATGACACCCTTGGTCTTCCCCTTCATACACTGCAAATGTAGCCATTCCAAAAGGAACTCGGGTCGAAGAGAACCTCTCCTTCGGTAGCGGCTCAACAAAGTCTCTGCCTTCCGAAAAAGGCCAGCCTCCTGTAACAACCGCAGATACAGTAATGTTGACCGCAAGTCATCCAATTGCCCAGCGTTCATCGACTCCAACAACGAACTTGAGTCCTTCACCTGACCCACTTCCATCAACGAGGCTGCATAGTACAAACGAACTTTGGGTTGGGACGGATGCAAAGAAAGAGTCTTTTGGTAAAAGGGAATCGCTTCTTTCGGATGACCTTGAAACCAAGCTAGATTACCGGCCGTTTGCAACATGCGATGGTTCCTTGGATAGGTCGCCAAGCCAAGCTTTAGCCAGCGGCTAGCTTGCTTTGGGTAACCCAGACTCACCCTGGCAAGGGCTGCGTTGGTGTATAGACTTGAGCGAGTCAGCATCTTTTGTCGCAACGCCGCTTCACATACAGCCAGACCTCGTTGGAAGAGTCTACGCTCTACCAACTCGTTACAGAGATTGATCCACCCGTTCACATTGCTGGCTCCAGGATACTTTGTCACAGAGTTGGACCACAACTTGATGGAGTCTCTCCACAGAATGGACCGTTGCACGGTAGTCATGGAGAAGCCAAGGATTGCGACAGCAAAGAGCACAGTCCCTCCCCATCTACGCAGTGAAGAACCGCGCAGAACAAGAGCGAGCAAAAGGCCCAGAGTCAACCACACCGACAAGAAAGGAAGGTAGGTACGATTTTCATCTGCCAAAAGCGGACCTGGGACAAAGCTTGATGTGGGAGCCAAAGTAAAAAACCACCACAACAACACGACCGACACCAGAGGCCAGCGACGAACAGCAAAGATAGCCAACACAAACAGGGCAAGCAGAGCAATCGACCCCATAAGAACGGGAAAGCTCCACAGCGATTGGACAATGGAGGTGTCATACGACACCGAAAGACTGTCGGGAAAGACAACCGAGTTGAGATAAAACCAAATCACTTTGGTTTGTGTAAGAAGATACTCCCAAGCCCCAGCCTCTGCTCGGGAAGCAACCTTCCCAGGAAACAAAAAAAGCCACTGAACAACAACGATGCACCAGAGCAGCCCATGAAGAGGCCAAGTCCTTCGCAACGATGCCTTTCCCCCATCAGGAGAACAACAAAGAGTGAGCATCAGCAGCACGGCTGGCAACGTTACGATAATTTCTTTGGAGCAGATCCCCAGAACCATACAGACGACAATCCCGACCATTCTCCATCGATACGAGCTAGGAGAGTCGGAAGAGCGTTGCCCCACACCCAACACCTTCAAAAACAACCAAACCGCCAAGAGATAAAAAAGTGCGACAAGAAGGGTTGTTCGCTTCCATACCATCAACACCGAAAGAGAGTGGATGGGATGAACCAAAAACAGACTCGTGGCAACAAAGGCTGCCCAACGATAGTCACGCTCGGATAACTGCAGGGATGGAGGAGACAACCCCAACAACAAACGCAACACAATCAAAAACAGAAGCAAACCACAACCTAGGTGCAGAAGTAGGTTCACGCATCGGTAGCCCCAAGGCGAGAGACCATGAGCTGCATAGTTCACAGAGAAGGTCATCATGGTGAGAGGTCGGAAATGGGAGGAAAACCCGCGACGGCTATCTATTTCCTTCTTGAAGAAGAGAGGAACATGGGAAAACGAACGAATGTAGGCGTTTTTTTGGATGACAGGGATGTCGTCAAACTCAAAAGGACTTTGAAAAGAGAACGAATATACAAAACAAGTCCAAACAACAAGGATCAATCCCAGAGTCCAAGCGTAGCGTTTCATCAATAGCTCCTAAGCTTCCATTCCTTTGAACGCAGCAAAGACTATAGCAAGTGAATCAAAAAGAGAGAATTGAAAAGGTGTAAGAAAGAGGTCTTGTAGAATTCAGAAGAGAGAGATGGAGAAGGCTATGAAGAGGAACATGGAGGTTATCGATCGCGCTTGATCACTGACTGAATGGAAGTCCAGGCCAGAGTCGCGACCCCCTGGCGAGTTTTGAGCCGAAGCGCTTTTGCATTGGAGCTCACAACAACACCCACAACGTTGAGCCCATGAACGGAGCGAACAACAAGTCGTTCGCCGACATGCAAGCCTTTGTGCTGTGCTTTCCCAAGACCCCAATGCAACTTCACCATCTTTCGATGAATCTTAACCGACCGAAGCTCCGGTGGGTTCGACCCTTCAGACACCTGCATAGTTAAGACATCGCCGTTGATGGAGCTTACTTTGCCTTCAAGGCGAAAACCATACTTGGTGTAAACCACAACAACATCCCCCACAGAAGCCAACCAGCCTCCCGACGAGTTTTGCTTGGGAGGCAAGAGCGGGCTCAACTTAATGGCGTCAGGATTAAGGCAAACAGACTGCGTTCGAATGGCAGGATACATCATAAAGGATGACGGTGCCTGTGCCGAGGAAGAGACGTTGATACCGGCTTTTTGAATCGCTCCAGACAAAGCACTCCAGCGAGCACTATTCCCAGATGGAACCGATACTTCACCTTTGATCGCCTGCGCATCAGACTTTGAGAAGTCCAGAGAGAACCAAGTCAGTTTCCCTGTTCCACCACCGCCAGATGGCTTAAAGCAACCAACCCAGATCAGCTTGTTCGCGCTGGCAGACGCTCCAGACTTGATCGTCAAACCAAGCTTCTTCATCTCATCGGTAAGCTGTTCCCCCACGCTGCTCTTCAAAAGACTCTTGCAAAGACCTTCATAGAAGCGATTTCGCGGGCTGCGGCGCATGTAGATGCTCACTCGTTTGGTTCGGCCCGAACGAATACGAACACGGCGTCCCCAATGACGATACCCATCCCGGGTGACCTTCACATAGTATTCCCCAGGAGGAACCTGCAAAGTCATCGACCCAAAACCCACAAGGTAGCCATTAACATAGAGCTCATTCGCAGCAGAGCGGGACTTAATCTTAAGGGTACCCAGCTTGGTCTTGCCCAACTGACAACGAAGGGCCTGCACAAGCTGCTGCTCTGCAGCATTCAAGGATGTCGGGGGAGCCGCATTGGGTTCAATCAAAATCCCTTGCGTCAGACGTCGTCGCCCAAGCTTTTTCCGACCTTTACGGTAGAGCAAGCATCCCAAATAAAGGAGAGACTTGCGCGAGCCTTGTCGGTTCATCGCGTAGGTGTAAGCGTACTCATAAAAGCGAGCCGCCCGGTACATAAACCGCAGAGCTTCAGCAGGATCTCCAAGGTAGCTCTGGTAGCCTTCTTCCGCCACACCCGCAGCCTTATCACGCCAACGACTGGCGCTCAAGGCCTGCGACCGAGAGAAGAACAATCCACGATCGAGAAGCAAATCGGTTCGATTGTTCCCCTTGCGATAGAGGTCACGGATCATCCAATTCAGGACGGCTCCAGTCTTTTTCGCAGAATCCGAAGGTTTGGATGCCTCGGTCTTAACAAACAACGCCACAACCGGCTTGGCCTCGGCGGTCGAATAACCACACAACAAAACCAAACCAACCGCAAATGCAGCGAAACTTTGAAGTCGTCGAAGATGGAGATGCACCATGTTGCTTCCCAATGTCTTACTTGAAGGAACAAAAAGCGCAAAGCCCCATGTGTTCAAGACACATGGGACCTGCGAAGTCGAAAGAAGACCTGATCATGCGTTGGCACAAGGTGGTCTTTAGAAGGGGCTCAGGGTCTTCACAAACAGCTTGCGGTACACAAGACCTGTTGAGCGAGAAGTTCCTTGCGAAGTAAAGGCAAGAAGCCACTTGCCACCTCGGCTCGCCACAGAGATCTCGTTGTTCACAACGGTTCCGGTCTTGATGTTCTTCTTCGCCTTGGTCGACACATTGACTGCCATGATGACGTCACGGTTCTGGCTCTTCTTCTGAACATAGAAGATGTGCTTTCCGTTGGGAGCCCAAGCAGGACCGTACTGATCACCCTTAACTACGTTGCGAGCCAAGCGAGTGGTTTTTCCTGATGCAACTTTGGTCACGAACAAGTCGTAACGACCATCAGAATACTGACCAAAGAACGCGATGTGCTGTCCATCAGGAGACCATGAAGGGTTCAACTCCGACAAGTTCTTACGCCACTTGGTCAATCGCTTGGACTTACGAATGAACACATTCTTGACGATGTAAATGCGGTCGCTCTGTTCGGTGTGTCGAATGTAAGCAAGAGACAGGTTGCTCTTCGGTGACCAGGTGGGGAACAACTCAGTGCTGTTGCCAAACTTGGTCAATCGGCGAGCCTTCAACGTGCCCGACATCCGGGTGTAGTAGATGTCTCCATTCCCGGTTCGGCCTGACGTGAACGCAACGTACTTGCCGTTTTTGGACCAAGCCGGTTGTCCGTCGTTCTTGAGCCGGCTGTTCAACTTCAAGGGTCCAGAGCCAGAGAGATAAACGTTGTACACCGTACCTGTTCCATTGCTGGAGAAGAGGTACTTGTTCCCTTTCGGAGACCAAGAAACCTCGCGGGCCACCATGCCTCGTTTTTCAACGTGGACGCCCAAGCCGAGACCACCTGACTGAAGGGCTGCAGGATTGACAACGGTGTGCTTGCCAGAGGAGCCCCATTTGTGGATACGAATTTCAATGATGCTTCGGCTTACGTGACGAACTTCGTACGAAAGCTTCGCGCCATTCTTCGACCAGCGGGGATACTGGCAGTGGGCCTTCTTGATCTTTGCCACAAGTTTCAGTTCGGCCTGGCTGGTCTGACTCCAACCGAGAGCCATCCAGCAAAAACACAACACTGACAGGTAACTGACCCTTTTCATCTCTTGCTCCTGTTATCGTGGGTGGACAGAGCCGCTCAAACGCTTGTAGGACTCCGCCTTTGTATCGAACCAAACGTCAACTCAAGTTTGACGAAACGAAAGCACTTTAGGGTTTGGTAAACAGACTCCCTTGCAGGACAATCTCACGGTCACGGTTTTGAGATTCGATTAAGACCACCGGAATCACAACACCAGCCGCCACCACGCCAATTCCAAGGGCAGTGATCCAAGGCCAGTTTTTTGAAATCCAGGGGCGATTGTCTACCACTTTGGGACGAACGCAACGGTTTAAGGTTGGGTTCCATACAGAACCATTCGGGCAGACACACATTTTCTTACGGCCTCGTCGCGCCAACACCTTTCCTTGGCCACAGCTGCAGCTCGGCATTTTTTTCACAGCCAAACTTGTGGGACGCTCGCTGATGGTCACCTCTTTTAAGACCGTTCGCCCGATCGTCAGGGCGTATTCGAGGCATTGGGGCTGGGCTACCGCGATCTGATAGGAACCTTTCGGCAGGTAGAAGGCTTTCCCGGTCAGCACAACCCCCTTTTTGTTGAACTGAGCGTTGATGTACTTCATCACCCTCTTCTTAAAGGCGCTGGTGAACGATTCTGTAGGCGCAATCTCGACACGCAAGCGCCCCACACTCTCAGGATCAACCTCAGGAATCAGCCGCAATGGACCAAACATGTCGTTGATCTTTTGCCTCATCGTACGGATCAAGCGCCGACGACGTTGGATCTTGCTCACGGCCCAGATCCGCTGGTTCCTCTGCATGATCCCTTCGGCACGTTTGATGATGTCTTTGGCTCGGGCAACATCCCCCATCATCCAGAGCGCTTTGGCCAGATAGTAGTGGGCTCCAAAGTGCGACTTCCCTCGCGCCGTCATCATCACAGCTTGCTCAAGAGCCTTAACAGCGTCCCCGTAATACTTCTGCTTCACAAAGAGTTTGCCGCGCTCGTAATTCTGGGCGAAATCAACAGCCCAGGCAGAAGAGACAACCACACAGCCAAGCAGAACAACGAAGACACTGGAAAGAACCGTTCGGGAAACCCAACGGGCTCGCAAGGTGGAAGAAGAAAATGTCATGATGATACGTCTCCTTACGATGCTTCAAAACGATGGCACGCGATGCGATGATGCTCGCCGACAGTTTGCAGAGTAGGAGTTTCCTTCAAACAGCGTTCCCGGTCAACATGAACGCCTGCCCAAGGACAACGATGCACATAAGCGCAACCTCCTTCAGGGGCCTCGGTGTGAGACGGAAGGTCTGCAAAATCCACTCGGTCTTCCATCTTCTTCTGCAGCGTCACCTGACTCGCAGCTTGCAAGAGGTTCAGCGAGTAGGGATGATGCTTGCCCTCTCCAAACGTGGAGACAGGCAACTCTTCCACAATCGACCCCAAAAACATCACCAGGATGCGGTCTGCTACATACCGTATGACGTGAAGATCATGAGAAATAAAGATGTACGACATGCCCGGCTGTCGGATATCCATCATCAAGTCCACAACCTTCGCTTTGATCGAAGCGTCCAAACCAGCAACAGGCTCGTCTGCAACAATCAACACAGGCTGCAACAACAGCAAGCGCGCGAGACCAACCCGACGACGCTCTCCACCAGACAACTCGGTTGGATAAGAGTACCTCTTGTGAGGCAAGCCCACCTGCTCCAAGACCTTATCAACCAACGCGGGTTGCTGTTCTTTGGGCACAGACAGGTTCACTTCCAACGTCTCTTCCAAAAGCTGTTCCACAGTCATTTTGGGGTTGAGTGTGGAGTATGGATTCTGAAAGAGCATTTGAAAGCGAGGACGTAGCTGTCGAAGCTCTTCAGGAGAAAGCTCCAACAAATTTCGTCCTTCCAGACGAAGGTCTCCAGAGGTAGGGTCAATCAAACGACAGATCAGCTTCCCCAAGGTTGTCTTGCCACAGCCCGACTCACCGACAAGCCCCACCACTTCACCTGGAGCAATCGACAGATTCACCTCGTTCACCGCGCGGACAAACCGCTGCGGCTTTCGCTGCATACGCTCCACCAATCCCTGTCGCAAAGGATACAACTTGGCGAGACGCTTCACCTCTAACAAAGGTGCTTGTGAATCCTCAGACACAGAGGAGATGGAATCCTCGCTCTTGTTTGTGGACTCTTGCGAATTGTCAGTCGTCAAGGTTTCCCTAGTGGGCATCGGTCGGCTCTTTTCCGGTGATGAACCCCGTAGCGAAGTGAAAGGGGGATAAGGTGGGCTGGTCCCTCACTTCAGGGTTCAGTATCTTTGACGAAGGAGATCCAAAAAACTTCATACCAAGCTTGAAACAGTCTGCCCTTCTGCCCTTCCTCTCCCCAAGGAAAGGAGCCGGACCATCGGGCTTATCCACCAACCTGAAAGCAACAACGTTACAACCAGATCAGCGAGACCAGTGAACACACAGGAACAAGAACAACCCCCAACCACTTTCCCATCCAGGCCATCCGCTCTCGGTCATAACCCAAACGGTGTTTGTGGATCGACTCCAACACATGGTGCCCTGCAAGGATACTGGAAACCCACATCATCAACAAGGCCAAAACGGTGAGGACTTTGGGCCCACCTACACCTCCAAGAACAGCCAAGCCCACGACAAAGAAGCCCAAGCGGCGTCGCTCTTGAGAGGTAGATTGCAGCGCCTTCCAGCCGGGAGAGACTCCCAACCACCAAAGCAGGAGCGCAGGAAGAACCACATACCAAGTCATACCAACGCTGAACGCAACCCCAGCAAAGACAGAGGCCAGCGCCGTTCCTCGCAAGCTCTCCCAAGTGTGTTGAGCCTGCCATTTTTGGATGTTGGCCCGCTCCTCTTTCACCTTGGCTTCAGCCTGCTTAAGCTGGTCAGATGGCCCCTCTGGCACAGATTCTTCCGACTCGTCAGATTCTTCCAAGTGCAGCTCATCAAAGGCGTCGCCGAGAGGCTCATCCCCTTCCAGCTTAAGACTCGCGGTGAGCAGCTCGCTCGTGTGCTCCGCAAAGGAGTCGGGAAGTTGAAGTTCGCCATTCACGCGAGTGACATCAGACAAGCGAGCCGTAGGAAAATGATCCACGACGTGGCCTTTCCGCATCACCACAACTCGCTCGGTCAGGCCTGTGACCAAACCAATTTCGTGGGTGACAAAGATCAGACTGCTCCCGTATTTGGTTCGGGCTTCATGCAGCAAGTACAGGATCTGCGCCTTGGTAGTCATGTCGAGGCCGGTAGTCGGCTCGTCGGCGATGATAATCCTTGGCCGCATCGCAAGAGTCGCAGCGATCATCACGCGTTGGCACATCCCTCCGCTGAGCTGGTGCGGATAGGAGTTCATCACTCCCTTGGGATTTTGGATGTGCACGCGCTCCAACCAATCAACCGCTTCATCATGCCGCTCCCATCGAGACAATGAGGGATTCCTTAAGCGAATCGATTCCATCAACGTGCCACCCACTGAATACAACGGGTCCAACGAAGAGATCGGGTTTTGGAAGATGATGCCAATACGTAGCCCTGCCAGGAACTGGGCCCGACGACGGTATTGTTGACGCCACTTCTCAGTCAGCGGGTTTTCGTTGCAGCGCCCATCCTTCCAGGTGTAGGCCTCCTCCACGCCGTCAAGCAGGGAGATGGTGTCTTCACCGTCTTTGTAAGTGATGGAGCCACCAATCACGCCAGGATTGGGAGGAATCAACGACAAGGACGACATCATCGAGAGAGTCTTTCCGCTGCCGGACTCGCCGATCACTGCGAGGCCTTCGCCTTGTCCAACATGAATCGAGATGCCGTCAACCGCGTTGACCCAACGACCCCGACTCCAGAACCCAACTTTCAAGTCCTGAACAGACAACAACGCATTTTCAGTGTCTTTGACGTCGGGAGAGAGAGGCAATTCGCTCATCCTTCACCTCCTTCTGCCGCAGGCTCTCCAACAGAGTGAGCGCGCTGCTGAAGCCCTTCTGCCAGGAAATAGAAGCCGGCCATCGTCAGCATGACGACACCCGTGACAACGAGCGGGCTCCAATACTCACCTCGGAACATCCCGCTCCGGTAATCGTAGAGCATCTTTCCCCAAGAGATTCCTTCTTGCAAAACGCCCCGACCCAAGTAGTTGAGGCTCGTCTCCAGAATAATGAGATAGCCCCACAAGAACACGAGCTGTCGAAGGACTAGGTCTGCGCAATGCAACCAAACAATGTGATAGAAGAGGATGTTGCGGTCTCGCAAACCGTGCGCGTGGGCCGCCATCACAAACTCTTCCGCTTTGAGTTGAGCGACCTTGCGTCGAATCTCTTCGGCGATGTGAGGGACAAAGGTAATCCCAACAACCACCGCGATAAGCTTCATGTTGGGCCCAAACACGGCCGTGCAGAGAAGCACCAAGATAAGGTTCGGGAAGGAGTTAATCAGGGTCACGACGTAACGGCCCGTGTATGCGATGGCGCCACCGTAAAACCCAGAGAATGAGCCGAGAACCACACCACCCAACAAGGCAATCAGTGAGGCCAGCAAGCCTGGAAGGAAGAAAGCTTCCGTCCCTTTGACCAGCAACATAAGGATCGATTGGCCCGAGCTGTCTGTGCCCAACCAGTAGTACTTTGCGAGAGGAAGGCTGGGCGCGCTCCAGGTCCACTTGCCTGAGGAAAACAAACCTGCAAAGGCATTCCAGATGGCCTTCATCCAGAGCCAGTACCAAGGGCTGATGTTCTGGCGTTGGGTGCCTCCCATTCGGGCCACAACTGGGTCGTATGTGATGTCTGCACCAACGATGCAAACAACGAAAAGGATCCCAATCAGGACCAATCCACCAAACAGACGCAAGTTGTAACGACGAAGCCGCCAGAGGGACTTAAACTTCCAAGCCATCAAACCCAGGACAGCAACCAAGCTAAGCTTCCAGCCGATGGTTTTCATAAACCACGACACAGGCCGAGAGATCCATCCCAATGTTCGCTGCAAAAGCCACCACGCACCGGTCCACACCGAACCCGGCAGCAGAAACAGAACCACCGCTCCCCCTAGCAAAAACAAGGTCCACTTTAACGAGGACGTACCTTTCATCGCTTGGTCCAGGAGTGGGTGTAGTGAAAGTAGTTGAAGGGATGAATCACGACCTTACGAACGCGAGCCGAAAGCGCCGAGTAGTTCGTCAGCGACCATAAGAAAAGATAGGGCAACTCTTTGTGAAGAATCTTGTGCACTTTTCCATAGATCGCCTTGTAAATAACGGGGTCTGTGGTCTGTGTTGCGTTCTGCAACAGTCGATCCACTTCCTTGTTTCGGTAGGACACGTAGTTGCGAATGCCTTTCTTGTGGAACAAGGGGTAGATGGTCGAAAGGTCATCAAAGTTCCAGATGTGCAGAGCCATATCAAAGTCTTTGCTACGGAACACTTTTTGGTTCCACTTGGCGTCACCCAGCCACTCTAGCTTGACCTCCACCCCAATGTTTCGCCACTCCCCTTGCATCGCAAGACAAAGCGACTTGTAGGAGCTTCGACTGCGGGCAATCAGCAAGCGCAAGGAAAGCTTCCTTCCACCTTTGTAGCGATAAGGTTTGCCAGGGCGAGCTTTCCAGCCGGCAGCGCTGAGCAACTTCTTGGCCTTCTCGACGTCCTGACCACGCGGCTCCACTTCAAAGTTATAGAGCGGGTCATTGGGAGAGAAAGGTCCAGAGATCACCTGACCGTCACCCAGGTGTGCAGAGCGAAGATTCTCTCGGTCCAGCCCGTAGGTGAGAGCCTCTCGGATGCGTCGGTCACGTAGGAGGCTGCCGCGCTTCTGATTAAACGCCACATACCACCAGTCGTTGGTGGAGTACGGATACAAGCGAACGTTGCGGTCACGTTCAAACAAAGGAATGTCTTTGGGTCGGACACGAATGATCGCGTCGAAGCCGCCGTAACGAAGAACCTCACGTTGGATGTTTTTGTCAGGATTAACCTGGAGGTTCACACCCTTGAGGCTTGTTTTGGGAGAGCGCCAGTGCCCAGCAAACCTTCGCATCACGACCTTCCGACCCATCCAACGCACAAACTTAAACGGACCTGTGCCGTAAGGACGACGGTTGAAGTAATCGGACCGGCGGGGCAAACGTGTTCGGCCTCGTTTGGTGAAGCGATGCTTGGGAATGATTTTGAAATGCAGCCACTTGAGCGGCTTGCTCAAAGGCTTGCGGAAGATAATTTGTATCTGATTGGCTCCCATCACCTTCACGCGCTTGATGATTTGCGCGAGGTAGCGGTCACTGATTTGGGAGCTGCGGCTTGTCATCGCCTTGATCGTGAACTCGACATCCGCCGACGTAAAGGGCTTGTTGTCATGCCACTTCACACCCTCGCGCAGATTGATAACGATGGAGCGCTTGTCCTTGGCAATGTTCCAGGACGCGGCCAACATCGCAGTGGGTCGCTGCGTTTTATCAAAGCCAACAAGACTTTCAAACAGCAACTCCGCGATACGGACAGAATACATATCATCGGCAAACACAGGATTCAGCGACGAAGGTACCCGGTCTTCCGTGTACTTAAGAGGGGTGGCACCCAGGAAGCACGTGGAGCACAGCAGCACCATACCCCACAGCAGCGTTTTGGACATTCTCAACTGGGTAGGTTTCCTTGAGTTTCGCAACACGAGTCCCTCCATGTAGTGCAGCAAAGTCTTTTGGCCTCTGCCTCAGGTATCTTTGCGTAAGCGAGGATCGATCAATTGGAGTGCAATCTCATTCAACATTTGTAGCAAACAAGAGATAACGGTCGCAAACAATGCGATCGCCAGAACAAGGGGAGTGTCCCGTCGTTGCGTCGCTTCCCACAACAACCAACCAATCCCAGTGATCCCCATAATGGACTCGATGATCACCACAGTGCCCAACAAAAGGATGGCGCGGGTTGTAAAGAATTGCGTGAGCGGCAACAGCATGTTGTGCATCAAATGCTGGGTCCAGGAAGCACCGCGAGCCCGAATCGCTCGCATAAACGGCATCAGCTTCAACTGAGTATGCTCAGCCCGAACACCCGATGCCTGCTCCACGAGATTGTTGTTGCCCAGAGCCAGGAGCAACATCGACAAAAAGAAGGGGACCAAGAACAACCAACCCAACTCTGCTGTCCATTCAAGTTCCTGACCAAACGGCAGAAGCCCGATCTCAATCCAATGCATCCGGGTGGCCTGCGACAACCAACCGTTTTGAGCCAGCCAGTGGGGCAAACGGCCGCTCGCCATGACCAGCCAGTACGCCAGAATGTACAGAGGAACAAACGAGAGCAAGGTCAGAGGAAGCTGTCCGACGCGAGCCAACCACCGGGCCCATCGCTGGATCGGTCGCCACACCATGAAAAAGGAGAACAGCAAGGTCAGCAGCGCAGCTCCAAAGACAAGCCCTGAAGTCAGCGCGACAGCCCGTCGCAACAAGGTTGAGATCTGGGCACCTTGGCTGAACGTCACCGAACGACCAAAGTCAAATCGAAGAGCCTTCGCCAGCCACCGACGGTACTGGACAAACAGGGACTCCTCTTGCACCAACAACCATGTCTCCGGCACCAGCGTTTGCGAAGTAAAGGCTTGACGCACAATCACTTCCGCTTCTTTGGGGCTGCGGAGTTTGACGATTTGGGCGATTCCGTTGCCAGAAATCACTTCTTGGGAGATGTCAGAGGTTTTCCATTGTCCTTTGGAGAGGGTGAGAATCCCTCGAACAATGTCAGAGTCTTTGGGGCGTGGAAGAAGCTTAATCGAGACGGAGGCCTTTCCCTCCTGGGTTCGGACAAGGCCCATGTCCTTCGCGATTTCAACCTTACGGCTTTCGCTACAGCCTTTTGTGCAGAGAACGTCGCGGACATCTCCAGGAGCGGCCCATAGGAGCGTGTACATTGCAAACGTAGCACCCAGGATCACCAAACCATAGAAAAGTACGGTTCTTGCGATGATACGAATTGCAACACTCATCCAACACCTACAGCGACGTCAAATCCATCCAAAACGAGCGAATCTCTACTTTGACAGCAACAAGCGACTATTGCTTGCCCTGTACCTTACGCCATTGTGACGCGTAGTGGAAATAATTGAACGGATGAATCGTGACGTTACGAACACGAGCCGACAACGCGGAGTAGTTCGTCAACGACCACAAGAAGATGTACGGCACTTCTTTGTGAAGAAGCTTGTGCAACTTGTTGTAGATGGCCTTGTAGATCAAGGGGTCAGTGGTCCGAGTTGCCTGAGCCAGGAGCTTGTCCACCCGCTTGTTCTTGAAGCCAATGTAGTTGCTCACGCCGCGAGAGTGGAACAGCGGATAGATGGTGGAAAGGTCGTCAAAGTTCCAGATGTGCAGAGCAAGATCAAAGTCTTTCTTCTGCATAACAGAACGACGCCAAGCCGCATCTTGCAGCCACAACAGCTTGACCTTTGCGCCAATCTTTCGCCACGAGCTTTGCATACCCAAGCACAAAGCCTTGTAAGAGTCTTTGGATTTGGGAACGAGCAGACGAAGCATCAGCTTCTTGCCGCCTTTCGAGCGAATACCGCCAGCGCCCACCTTCCAGCCTGCTGCGTCGAGGAGCTGCTTGGCCTTGTCGATGTCTTCACCGCGAGCCTGCACCGAGAAATCATACAAGGGATCGTTGGGTGAGAAAGGACCGCTGATGGTTTGACCTTCCCCCAAATGAGCGGTGCGAAGAGAGTCGCGATCCAACGCATAAACGAACGCTTGTCGGACGCGGACATCTGTAAAAGCAGAGCGGCGCTTTTGGTTGAACGCGACGTACCACCAGTCGTTGGTGGAGTACGGATACAAGCGCAAGTTTTGGTCACGCTCAAAGACGGGAATGTCTTTGGGACGGACACGAACGATCGCGTCGATGCCACCGTAACGAAGGACCTCCACCTGGATGTTCTTGTCGGTGATGGCTTGCAGCATCGCACCGGACAAGCGGGTTTTGCCAGCTCGCCAGTGGCCTGCAAACTTGCGAAGAACCACCTTACGGTTGACCCAACGAACAAACTTAAAGGGGCCAGTGCCATAGGGCTTTTGGCTGAAGTAGTTGGTTCGAGTGACGCGACCGCGGGGAAAGCGGTGCTTGGGAATGATTTTGAACTGCAACCAACGAAGGGGCTTGTTCAAGGGCTTGCGGAAGAAGATCTTCACCTTGCTCGCACCCATCGGCTTCACGCTCTTGATGATTTGCGCGAGATAGCGGTCGGTAATCTGCGAACGACGGCTGGTCATGACCTTGATGGTAAAGGCCACATCTGCCGAAGTAAACGGTTTACCGTCGTGCCACTTCACTCCTTGACGGAGGTTCAAGGTGATCGACTTGTTGTCTTCGGCCTTGGTCCAGGAAGTTGCCAACATCGGAGCTGGTTTCTGCTCCTTGTCCCATCCAATCAAGCTTTCAAAAAGCAACTCGGTGATACGTACCGAGTACATATCATCGGCGTACACAGGGTTGAGGGACGAAGGCGTACGGTCTTCGGTATATTTCAGCGGAGCAGCGCCCACTGTCAGACTTCCCAATACTACCAAACCCAACATCATTGCCCACAATCGCGCTGAATTGTGTTTGGCTTGACCACGTCGTGTCACGAGGACCTCCTTCATTCTGTCACGGTTCGCGAACCAAATGTGATTGATTCTATCGCGTCAAAAAAACAACAGGGAACGTTCATCCACCTTTGGGTCCACGGGGGTTGCCCATCCCGCGGGTAATTCGGAGCAAGCGGTAGGTCGACCAATGCTGCGTCAGCACAGGAAAGGTGCCTTTGTTCCGGGCTGCAAACAAGCCCGCCACGTCCCATCGACCTGCCATCTCGTACGCCCGCATGGTCCAGACAATTTGTGCGGGTTGGTTGTCATTTGCGATCACATAAGGCTTGTCCTTGTGATGCAACAACTCCATCCATCGCACAGCTTTGTCGGAGAAACCCAGTTGTAGCGCGGCCTGACTGGCACGAAACAACAACAACCGGACGGCATACTTGTACAAACGGAACTGCTCAATCGCCGCTGCACCTTTTTTGGATCCTTTGAGCTTTAAGTATCGCTTCAACAAGCGGGGCTCCCAAAAGCGAGCCAACTCAACCCCACCTGCGATGGCATCCCAAGCGGCCTTGCGCTGGGCTTTGTCGCCCACCTGCAACAAGCCAAAGGCTGCAAACATCTTCGTAGGGTACCCTTTCTCAAACAGGGCCCCGAGAGATTGCTTGGCTTCTTTGGTTTGTCCCAATCGGTGCTGGGCCAAAGCCACTTGAAGTTTCGCCTCGGAGACAAAGTCGGCCAAGCGAACAAAAGAAGAATACAGAACATAACCCCAATCAAAGGCTTTGGGTGGCTGCTTAAGGAACAACTGCCAGGACGCAATGGCGTTCTTGTCGTCGTTCTTGAGAGCGTAAGCCTGACCTTGGAAGAAGGGAGCAAACAAATCCTTCTTGGAAGCCAAGGCCAAATACTCCAGAGCAGCATTTGCGTGATAGACCTTCGCAGCCCAGGCAACAACGGGATCAAAATACGAGAAGGTGGTAGAGATCTCGCCCTCTTTGATCGACTCGTTGTCCACCACAGCCGTCATCACTTTGGCATTGGGCTTCCAGGGTTTTTGGCTTGCGATGTTCTGGAACATGGAAGCACGCGCGTCCAAGGAAGCAGGCAGCTTGAGCTTGGACGAAAGACCAAAGAAAGACTTGAGAATCAAGGCTTCTGCGGCGCCCGCAGGTTCTTTGGTCCAGTCTGTGGAAGCAAGAACGCTTGCCCCTTTCGCACGCGCCGATGAGTCCTTCTGGCAAACAGCAGCCCACGCTTTGACTCTCAGCTTGTGCGATGCAGCGGTCTGCTCGGACGCCACTTGAAAAATGGACGCAGCCTCTTTGTACTGGCCTTGCAAGCAAAGCAAACGACCGTAGTAGAAGTAAAAGAGCTGACCCAGTTTGAGCTTGCCCTTTCGCTTCAAGCGTCGTCGCAAATACTCCGCCTGGTTGCGCAGAGAAACGCTGTACGCTTCTCGGTAAAACCGGGCCAAGCGAAGGTGAAGCCGAGCCCGAAGCGCCCGATGGGTGGGGCTTATCTTCTTGGGCTTCAATCGCTCACCGTTGGCGACCTTCTTGTAACGGTTCAACATCAAGGCAAGAGTGTCGGCCTTTTGGGGAGGCTTTGCTTCTCGCAACATCTTGACCAAGATGTTGAAATCACCGGCGATCGACTCCAACGCAAGAGAGTTCAACCACTCTTTGTCCATCTTCACGGAGACACCGGGGGTTCCGGCATTGGCGACACCACGCTGAGTAGGTTTCGTCCCGCGACGTGTCGTGGTCTTACCTCCGTTGTTGGAGTTGCCTTTTTTGCATCCCAACAGGATTGCACTTACCAGACACAACCCCAAGCACCAAGTTTTGACACTGCCTGACACCACACTCACGTTGCGTATGCTCCTTACAAGGTACCCAATCGGACTATTGAACGACAACCACGAGACCGAACCTTCCTATGGAAGGCTCGGACTAGTCGTCCAATCCACCTTTTTGGGTAATCAGTTTCTTCAATCGTGACACTTCTTTGCGAGCAGCAGCTTTCTGGCCTCCGGGAACAATGTCAGCCAGACGCTCAGCACTCTTCAGCGCTCGGGTCAAGTCGATCGTGTTCTTACGACGGTAGTACAGCTGCTCGTAGATGGTCGCCATCGAACGATACAGTGCAATCCGGTTCTGCGTCCGGTCTGCTGGGCTGAATCGATTGATCCGCTGTTCGGTGTACTTCAGGAAGCGAACCGCCGAGGTGTACTTCTTGCAGCGACCAAACTCAATTCCCAGTTGCAGCGTGCGGTAGGGATTGAAGCGGTTGCGAGCCTTGCTACCCAGCTTGTTAAGCAAACTGTAACCGTTGGCACGCATCTTTTGCTGGCAGTAGAAACGAGCCAGGAACAGCTGCGCAGAGAAGTGCTGCTTGTTGTTCGGACGCACCTTCTTCAGGCAGCGAACTTCTTCTTCTTCCAAGGGAATCTTGTTGATGATCTTCTTCTTGATGCGACCCAGGCTGCATCGACGACCAGGACCACCAAAGGACACGATCATCGGGCCACCGCCCTTGGACACTTCAAAGACCTTCTGGGTTTTTCCGCCGCTACGCACAGCCCACACACGTTGGAAGGTTCCCGTGGGAAGCGAGACACGAATCCGACCCGACTTTCCGACCTTGGCGAGGGGCTCGTTGCAGTCGCCCTTAAGCACAAAGCGAGTGCCTTTGGACGCTTTCAACACAACCACACGACGACGGCCGCGCTTTCGTCGCAGACAGCGAGGCTTCAAGACCACCTTGTCGCCAGGATCAAACTCTGTAAAGTTGCCAGTAACTTCGTAAGCATAACGTCCCGATTCAATCCGGATGCGCTGACGAACACGGCTCGGACGGAACAGCTTGCGATTGGGCGAGCGAAACTCAATGTTTGCTCGACGCATAGGCCGACCGTTGTACTCGTAAGTCAGGGGTTTGTCGGGTCCAGAGATGGTTCCAGCTTTCTTCCGGTTGACGTAAACCACAACGCCGGGAGTGTTGGACTTCAGCGTAAACTGCAGAGGCTTCCTTTTGTCGAAGGAGACCTGTACTTGGTAGTCAGCTCGGCCGTACTCCAGCGAGACACGAACGGTCTTTTGCTTCTGCATGTAAGCAAAGCGGTTCTTTGCGCGGAAACGAAGAACCAGCGTGCGTGGACTCTTGCGTCGATCTTTGTGGGTGTACACAAGGCTTCCACCTGCGTCTGGAATCAGGCCCAAACGACGACGTCCACGATACACCCAAATACCCGCCGCATTGGAGGTGATGGTGATCTTGTACTTCCCGTCAAACTTCGTAGGAGTCGGACCAGGAGGAGGTGGGGGAGGTGTGTTTCCACCACCGGGAAGGGAAGGAGTGTCGCCACCACCACCTGGCAAGGCAGGAGTGTCGCCGCCACCCGAGGGCATCGCCGGAGCTTTCGCGACCTTCGGTTTGGGTGCTCGGAACTTGGCTTCGACTTTGTACGAATACTCATCTTTGCGGAACCGAACACTCTTACGAATGCGGCGTGGACGAACCTTCCGGTCGGACGGACGAAGTGTGAGTCGAACACTGCGTCGGCACTTGGTGTATTCCAAAACGTAAGGTGTAGCGGGGTCTGTAATCTCGCCCTGCATCTTGCGCCCGAGGTAGACCTTGATGCCTGCAACATTGGAGGTTACTTCAATGCGTTTCGCTGGTTTTTTCTCAAAGTTCGCGCTGACTTCGTACTGTTGACGCCCGGTATCCAACACAACTTCTTGCTTGATACGAGTCTCTTTGTACTCACAGCGGTTCTTGCGACCCAACAACCGGAACTCGATCTTCAGCGGTCGAGGCTGACTGCGGCGATCTTTGTGGCTGTAAACCAAAGCCCCGCCTGCGTCGCGAATCTTGCCGAGGTAACGTCGACGGCAACCACGGCAATACACTCGCGCGTTCGCGGTGTTGCTCTTGATAGAGATTTCATACTTGCCTGAAGGAGGAGTAGCAGGCGCGGGAGGAGGCGTAGGAGGTGTGGTGTCTCGCACAGGGCTAGGCTGTGGATTGTCTGGCTTCTTCGGGGCTTGTGCCAGGCCACCACCGGTCCCGGTGTTGGTCTGGGCGCTTTTGGCAGAACCCTGGTTTCCAGAGTTGTCGCCGCCACCAGAGTTGTCATCGCCACCGGCTTTGTCCCCACCAGCCTTATCGCCGCCAGCCTTGTCACCACCGGCCTTGTCACCACCTGCTTTGTCACCACCTGCTTTGTCGCCGCCAGCCTTGTCACCGCCAGCCTTGTCACCGCCGGCCTTGTCACCACCTGCGTTGTCGCCGCCCGCTTGTGCAACTTTGTCACCACCACCAGCGGCAGCATCCATCGTGGCAGGCTGCAAGAAGGCGTTGACCTTAATCTCTTGAGGAATCCAGCCGCGCTGCGTTTTGCGCATTTTCAAAGGCTTTTTAAAGACAAAGAAGTTGTCTTTGCCCACGCCCACCACTTTGATCCGGACGGAGGTTCCGACTTTGCCTTTGTGGGTTCCCACAAATGTCCCGTACTTGTCCGTTTTTCCGATCTCTTTGGTGTTGATTTGGACGCTGACATTGGGGATGCCGGCTTGGTCACTTGTCAACACAATGACTTTGATCGGAAAGACACCGACAGAGGGGCGGGATGGTTTACAGGCAGACAGCGCTGCAAGAATGCAGAGTCCTGTGAGAAGCCCCATAAGGACCTTCATGGAATGACGCCAAACGTTAGGTGACTGCGAGCCCTTGGGCATGGTCACTTCTCCTTCTTTAATGGCCAGCATATCGAGAACGGTTCGACAGATGAAGAGTATTGGTTTATTCGGGGATGGGAGCTTTGCCACCGACTCCGGAGGTACGCTTCTCTTCTTTGTCGGGAGTTTTCTTCACAACTTCAGGCAGGGGGCGACTCTTCTCCACCATCTTAATTTCGCCGATGTTGATATCGCGGCCCTGGTAGGTAAACCGGACAGGTCGAGCGTGGAAGCCTTCTTTCTTGACGCTTACCACATATTCGCCTTGCGGTAACGCAACCTTTACGGAGGCACCTTGTCCGTCTGCAGAGCGTTGGCTCTTGTAGCAGATCTCAAAGAAACCCTCGCGGTTGGTAATCTTGGGACTGGTGGATGGGTTGGTCTCCACAATGACATAAGCAAAGCCGTTGTCATTCTCTTTGACCACTCGGCCCTTAATGCAACCCTTCAAACGAGCCACAACTTTCGCAGGCTTGTTGGGAGTGGTCGCTCCTCCCCCGCTTTTGGTGTTCGCGGTGTTGGGACAATTCCAGCAAAACAATGCGACAACCCAGGTTGCCATCCAAATTCGGAAGATCTTTCGCTTGCTCACAATCGCTCCCCTGATACTTCAGTTGGGTGGCTGCGGCTCAAACGCATCGACAACCACCGTTTCTTTGCTATTTAAAACGAGAATTTGAGATAGCTTCTACGGCCCATCCAGAAGAATCCAAGTGCATTCAGCCGTTACTCAACGACTGCTTCGTTTGTGGCCTCATTGGACGTCTCTGGGCTGGCTTCCGGCCCAGGTTCAGAACCACTCTCAGGCCCAGGTTCGGCGCCGGCCTCGGAGCCAGGCTCAGGACCTGCTTCCGGCCCAGGCTCTGGACCAGGCTCAGCGCCTTGGCCTTCAGGTCCCCCATCAGAAGAGACGGGCTTTTCAATCACAGGCTCTGCGGCGGGTTCAGCTCCACCATCAACAGGTCCAGTGTAAGGTTCCCATCCAGCACCGTTGGAGAGGCACAAAAACTGGATCCCTTGCTCGGGATCAGGCACGGAGAAGCACTTATACCCATTCAAACAAGAGCCATCTTTGTTACAAGGAAGCGCTTCCAGGGACGGTTTTTTTTCCACGATGCAGGCGACAAAGGCCCCTGAAGAGAGGCTAAAGCCAACCAAAAGCATTAAGAAAAATCGGAGTTTACTTAGCACACGACCACCCGGTTTGTCCTAAACGCAAAGGGTCCCTGCTTCGTGTCTCCACGGAAACAGGCACCATCCATTCCGAATCTACAACCCGGATTTTGTACCATGCTGCCCATCAAAACGCAACACACTGGTATCCCCTGTCTTCAAGGCCGCAACCACGCCCCGAACCTCACGATGCAGAAGGGTCCTCTTCCAACAACAACAGCAAGTCCTCTTGGAGGGATTCCCAACTTGCATAGTCCTGCTCCACCTTCCCTTTGAGAGCCTGGTACGTCTGTGTGACCTCCGACGCCTTCTCAAAATCATCGTAGAAGGATGGGTCAGCCATTTGCTCCTCGTACGAAGCGACTTGTTCTTCCTGCTCTTCTAACGCAGCTTCCAGCGAACCGATCTGTTTTTCCAGATATCGCTTTCGTTTGGTGAACTCTCGCTGGAGCTGTTGTTGCTCTGCGTAGCTGCGGCGACGAGCTTCTCGTTCATTGTCGGCTGGGGTCGCCTCCTTCGTTGAGGCGTTTGTGGGCATGGGAAGTTGGTCAATGGCTTCGTCGGTTTCGTGGACGGTTGTCCATCGAACACCATCCGCCTCCCCCACCGTCTCTCCCAACTTTATCTTCTCGTAGATGTAATCCTGGTAGGTTCCAGAGAATCGACGAGCCACACCATCCTGTACTTCAACCACAGAGGTCGCAAGCTGCTCAATGAAATGCCGGTCGTGCGAGACAAACACAATGGTCCCCGCAAACGACTGCAAGGCATTCAGCAGCACCTTTTGGGCCACGATGTCCAAGTGGTTGGTCGGTTCGTCAAGGAGCAACAGGTTGTAGGGTTGAAGCAGCATCCGAGCCAGGGCAAGGCGGCTGCGCTCGCCACCCGAGAGAACTGCGACCTTTTTGTACACGTCATCGCCTCGGAACAGAAAGCAGCCCAGCAAGCTGCGCAGACGTGGCACCATATCGATAGGACAGACACTCTCGATGCTCTGCAGCACTGTATGACTTGGGTCGAGGACGCTGCGTTGGTCCTGAGCAAAGAAGCCCAAATCGACCTTGTATCCGAGAGTTCTTTCGCCTTGAAACTCCTCCTGTTCGGCCATGATTCGCATCAAGGTCGACTTCCCTGCTCCGTTCACACCGACCAGAGCAATGCGCTCGCCACGCTCCAACGAGAAATCCACGCCTCGAAGCACATGGTTGTCTCCGTACGACTTGTGGATCTCGTTGAGCTCCATCACAAGCTTCCCAGAGCGCGGCGGGTCAGGGAAGGAAAACCTCACCTCAGGTGGTGGCGGAGGAATCACAATCCGCTCAATCTTCTCCAACTGCTTCACACGACTTTGCACCTGTGTTGCTTTCGTCGCTTTGTAGCGGAAACGCTCGATGAATCGTTCAATTTTCTCAATCTCTTCGTCTTGCCGTCGCTTTTGCTCCAGCAAGACCTCGTACCGGCGGTCACGCTCCTTTTCGTAAAACGAGAAGTTGCCGTGGTAATCGGTGAGCTTCCCACCAAACAATTCGGTGCAACGCTTGACCACTTCATCAAGAAAGAAGCGATCGTGAGAGACAAGAACAATCGCCGAAGGGTAGTCGCTGAGGTACTCCTTCATCCAATCGCGGGCTTCGAGATCCAAGTGGTTGGTCGGTTCGTCAAGAAGCAAAAGCGAAGGACGTCGCAGGAGAAGCTTGGCCAGCGCAATCCGCATCTGCCAACCACCTGAGAACTTTTCGCAAGCCTTTTCATGGTCTTGTTGGGAGAACCCAAGACCGCCAAGCACACGACTGATCTCAGCGTCGATTCGGAAGCCATCGCGAGCGCGGAAGTTCTCTTGGAGAGAGCCGTATCGTTTGAGCAAGTTCTCGTAGTCAGGGTCAGACTCGTCCACCGAAGCCAGCCGTTCTTCGAGCGCGCGGAGTTCCTTTTCGGTGTTAAGGATCTCAGCAAAGACCGATCGAACTTCGTCCATTAAGGAGCGACCCTCAAAGGTGATCCCGTCCTGAGGCAAGTAGCCAAACGTCGAACCCTTGGGTGCAGATACGTTTCCAGCGTCTGGCGTCAACTGGCCAGCGATTATTTTCATCAGGGTCGACTTGCCCACACCGTTGCCGCCAATCAGGGCAACACGGTCGGCTTCACGAACCTGCCAAGCCACATCATCAAGAAGATAGCGCCCGCCAAATTGCAGCGAGACATCTTGTAGGACAAACATCAAAGACTCCCCGAGTCATTGGAAATGAAACCGTTGAATGGATGGTAGGGATGAGACAAGCTGCGAGAACGAAGAGGCTTGAGGGACAAGGCAAAACAAACCTTGCCCCTTGAGGAGGGTCAAGATCAGGTCTGGTCTGGCGCTGGCTCCGTTTCCTCAAGTAACGACACCAACTTACTACGAGAACCGCGAAGTCTTGGAGCGATTCCTTTCATCAATCCCCACAGCAACTTCACAGCAAGACCTTGGTTGCGTCGAAGGAGCGCAAGCAAACTCTTGCGTTGCATGGTGAGGAGTTGGGTGTCGTTGTCTTCCGCGATCGCTGTGATATCCCGAGCGACACGTTCTACGACGGCGAGTTCACCAAAATGTTCGCCATCGTTGAAGGTGTCGATCCGACGCCCTCGCTGGAAGATGCCTACCTTTCCGTAAAGAAGAACATACAACAGATCTCCTTTGCTGCCTTCTTTGAAGATAATCTCCGAAGCCTGGTAGGTTTTGAGGTAGGTGATGCTCATCACATGAACCAGTTCGTCATAGGTCATGTGCTCAAACAGAGGAATATCCTGGAGAACATCCATCCGCAACGTAATCTCGGTACGGGGAGGGTCGTCCACTGGAGTGGGCGGAGGCCCAGGAGTTTGGAAGGTTTCGGGTTGTGTGGCCCGCGTAGCGTCGGCTTCCGGTATTTCGGCGCCTTCTTCCAACACAGTCACCACCACAGCCGTGATGTTGTCTCGCCCACCGCGATGATTGGCGATATCAATCAGCCGCATCGGGATGGACGCGATGTTGCGATCGGCAAGATGCGTCCCAAGCTCTTCATCATCGATGTAACCGTGGAGTCCGTCACTGCAGATCAAGAATCGGTCTTCGGGTTGCAGATCCACGACCATGATGTCGGGCTCTACGGACTCCGAGGCTCCAACAGCGCGGGTGATCACATTCTTGTAAGGAGACCGCTCGGCTTCCTCTTCTGTGATCAGACCCAGGCGAAGTTGCTCCCGGACCAACGAGTGGTCTTCGGTGAGCTGCATGATTTGACCGTCACGCAGCAAGAACACCCGGCTGTCACCAACATGAGCGATCACGCCTTTGTTTCCAACGGTAAGAAGAGCCGAAAGAGTGGTCCCCATCCCACGCGAAGACGCTTTGCTCTGCGAGAGTTGGTAGACAGAGCGGGCCGAGTGTTGGACCGCCTTCTCCATCAAGGACACAATCTTCTTGCGATGTTTCTCTGGGTTTTCTTCGACCAGAAGTCGGAACTCTTGGATCCGTCCTTGGACGGCTTCCACGAGAGATTCAAGGGCCGTCTGAGAGGCGACTTCACCAGCAGCATGCCCGCCCATTCCATCGGCCACACCGTACAAGCCGAGTTCATCGGAAGCGACAAAATTATCTTCATTATGACTGCGTTGTCGTCCCACATCGGTATGGGCCCACGCCTGAACTTGCAGCACTGGTGTTTCTCCTGCTTCTGATTGAGGACGAACCATTTAGGGAGCCAGTATCTTGTACTCACAATGTCTTGTCAATATATTCCTCCTACGTTATACCCTAAGTTTTGTAAACGGCTCTCAGCCGCACAATCCGTACCTACGAGGAAGGTTCGTTCCCCCGGAGAAGCCCGCCTCTGTATCAGGATATGATTCTCTCTTACAACACATTGGGAACAAGCGAGTGTGCTCTATGGAAGTGAAGGAAGGTTGGATCTCGACCCCCGAACAAACCCGTCTGTATTACTATGAAGTGGGTGAAGGAGATGTACCTGTTGTGTTTTGCAACGGGATTGGAGTCTCCACCGCGAGCTTTTGGCCCCGGGTGATTCAACCTCTCTCCCACGACCATCGGATCATCCATTGGGACTACAGAGGCCACGGATACTCCGACCCACCCGTCGATCCCAAAGGAATGACCATCCGCTCCTGTGCTGATGATCTGAAGCTGCTGCTTGAGACTCTCCAGCTCGATCAAGTGGTCCTGGTGGGACACTCCATGGGAGTCCAGGTGATTCTGGAGTTCTACAAACACTACCGAGAGCACGTTGTGGGGTTGGTCCCGTCGCTGGGAACGTATGGCTCTCCCTTCAACAACTTTCTGAACTCGCACCACTCAGCCACAGGGTTCAAGTTGATCTTTGAGTGGGTCAAGCGCAAACCCGATCACATCCGGAAAATTTGGTCTCTTGCCCTGCAGGATATCATCGCCGTTCCCTTCACATTGTGGAGCAGCCGATTGACCAAGAACTCGGGTATGATGATCCATCCCGATTTTTGCCCCCCAGAAGAGCTGTCGATCTACCTGTCGCACATGCGACGCATGGACCCCATCCAATTCTTCTACCTGGCCAACTCCATGCAAGACCACTCCGCCGAAGATGTCCTGGAAGAGATCGATGTCCCCACGCTTATTTTCTCTGGGGAGTTTGATATCTTTACCCCCAAGCGCGCTTCACGTGAGATGCACCATCGCATTTCCAACTCCACATTGGTGATGGTCAACGACGGTTCACATGCAGCCCAAGCTGAGCGTCCGGACGTGTTTTGGAAACACATCGACGACTTCCTGCACTTCCACTTTCTGGAGCAGCGCGAAGAGCCACACAAGCTAACCTCTCAGGTAGCCTAACCTTCCACCAAGCCAGTCCTTACTTTCCCAAACAAAGCTTTAGATGGTCGAACAATTGGCGGATATCTCCGTTGGATTGTTCCAACACATCCACCGCATCATCACCGGGCAAGCGCTGTGCTTTCACACGTTTGGCCAGGGGTTGAAGAAACTTGGCTTCTTCGCTGTCCAGCCCTTGTTCGGCCAATTGGAGAAGAGCGGCAGCGTCTGCCCAGTTGGCTTCCCAAGTGCGTTGGTTCACCTGCCCCATCAGCTCTGTTTGAAAGAAGATCCCTTTCACCAGCGCGCAAAACGCCATCGTCAGAGCTGGCTGGTTCCCATCAAACATCCGAAGCTCAATCGCATTTTTCTTGAAGCGAACTTCAGGGAACAAGGTGGAGAGGTGTTGAGCCCAGTCGCGGTATTCAGCGGTGTGCCCTTGGAAGCCCTGCTCCAAAAACTGACGGAAGGTTAAGCCGTTTGCGATAGGTACATAACTACCGCTCCGCTCAATCAAAAACATCGGCACATCCAGGGCGTATTCTACATAATCGTCAAAGGACGAAAGCGCAGGAGGCAAGCCCGACCGATCGGGATCGGTGTGCTCCCAGATCTGACCACGCATCGGAGCGGGCAACACCTTTTGTTCGTAGATCCGAGAGTTGGAAGAAAGATACAAAAACAGGGGCTGCAGTCGACGAGCCGCTTCAAACTTGAGCATCGCATCAGCTTCGCTGGAGTAGTCGATGTTGAACTGCGCCGACATCGTCTGCTTCATCATGTGATGTGCCATCTTCCCCCTGGTGATGAGATACTGACGCATCACCTTGTACCGGGACTTGTGGCTCCAGGGTCGAGCATCGAGAGGATGAAAAGGGTCCACGCCAGCGGTATAAAAGCCAACACCCAAAGACTTCCCAATGCTGCACAACTCCTTCAGGAACTGAAACAACCAATCGTTGATTTCCTGAAGAGAGTTTGACGCTGATCCCGAAAACTCAACCTGAGCGCCAGGCTCCAACGTGATGTTTCCGTACTCGGGCTTCAAGCCAAAGCAAAAGTCGGCCTCCATGATCACAGGAGCGTCAGGATGGAGCTTACGAAAGCCTGCAAGGATGCCTTCAATGTCGTGGTCACCATAGAATTGGATGACAGACATATCTTCCATATGCAGTCCACTGGTCTCGTATTCCAAACCGATCTTCCACTGGGAAGCGGGCTTGTAAGCGCTCTCAAAAAACTGCCGCAGGGGCAGCTTGTTATCGAGAGAGAGAGGCATATCGTCTTCGGGCATCGAAGGCGGAAGCACAAACGGCTGGGTCGTCAATTCGATCATTTCGCGAGTCCAACACTACAAAGGTTATAAGAAAGGCGGCAACGTACACCTGGAAAGAACTCACGAATGACGCGTTGCCAACGCTCTTGTTACATCAAAACAACGAAGTTTTCTCACCCGTGTTTAGGGCGCTTTGGGTGGAGCCTGTTTCCACGTGAACAGCAGCACGGTTCCTGTTGCCACAAAAACACCACCTCCCACGTACAGGGCGTTGGCGACAGTGCTTTGTGTGAGTGCTTCGCGTGTCCCTTCGCTGATCGCGCTTGCGTTTCGTTCGGGCAACTGTGCGAGGCGGCTGTAACGTTCTTGCACAGTGTTCATGTTCTGTTGAGCCAAAATACCGACAGCAACAGCTGCGCCCAAGGTGGCAAGACCAATACCAGCAATCGCCCAAGCACCAGGGTGTGGACCTCCTGCTCGACGCTGAATCGGGGGAGGATTCCGCCGCGGAGGAATGACTCGTGTTCGAATCGGTGGAGTCACCCGCCGGACAATAGGAACGTCCCTACGTTTCACAGGCTTTTTGACCGACAGGCCAAGCCGACTTCGCAACTCCAACCACAGCTTCCGCACGGCAGGCACCTTGCTTTTTCGCCGCGAGGGAGATCGAAGGTAGTTGTCTAACAACGAGTAGGCTTTTTGAAATTTCCTTAAATGATAATAAGACACACCAATCAATCGATCGAGTTCGACCCTGGTTTTATCATAGCGCCGAAACGACGGGAGCAATCGCCGCGCATTCTTAAACTTTTGGATGGCGACGTTGTACTGTTTCTGGGAAAAGGCGGAGAAGCCCTGTTGGTAGGAGCGAACGGCCTGTTCAACGTCAGCTGCTCTTGCATGGTTTGCCCCAAGAGAGACACCCAACAACACAACAGCACACAGCCACAGCGGAACCCATCGAGACCTCTGCATCTACAGCCCCCAGCTAGCGGAAAATGTTCTCAGCGAGAGTAACGGAGCGAACAAGATTCTTTTTCGGCACGAGGTTGAATCGCCGGCTGAGGTAGCCTGTTTTGCTGATCCGAACCTTGATGGACTTCCCTCGCTTCACCTTGATCTGGAGCGGGGTTTTGCCACGCATCACGCTATCCACCCAGACTTGCGCCCCGGCGGGCGTGGAGCGGAATGACAAAGAGACCGTAGCAGAGACCCTGCGACGAACCACAGGAGGTCGTCGCCGCACCGCTCGTCGACGCACTCGATTCTTTCGATACCGCCGTACCACTCGACGCCTACGACGTCGTCGCACACGCCGCCTACGACGGCGAACCACACGTCTACGAACCCTTCGTCGAGGCTTTGGACGCACCCTTGGAGCCACACGGGGACCCGGGTCATCTTGGGCGCTCACACGACGGGGTGTAGGTTGAACCCTTGGCTCGACCTTCACCTTTCGCTTGATCTTTACCCGCCCCACAGGAAACACACGAGGTTGTGGATTCTGAAGAATCAGCCTCTTGGGGGACGTCAGTCGAGGAGATGGAATCCCACCGGCAGACTTTGACGCGTCGCGAAGGTTCGGAGGCAACGGCAGATCGTTCCTGACATTGTTTTTGGCCAAGCCTCCTCGCAACGGTTGAACCTCTGGGTTCGAGTGGGGGAGAGACCAAAAGATGTAGAACATAAGCGCAACGCCCACTCCACCCAACAAACCAATCACAGCCCAAACCCAGTTGTTCTGCAACGCTTCTGTTGTGGGCGTGGAAGCGGTGTGAGCCGTTTGTCCTGTACGTTGACCGCTCTGCTTTTCCCCACGGTACATACCGCTGGTGCTGCTCGAACCAGAGACCGCAGACGTCAGCGGCATCCCAACAGCCGGAGCCGGCGTGATGGCTCGCGTCTCTGGCATCCGGCCGGCTTCGGTGGAAGCCTGCACCAAGGGACCAGACGAAGGCGTAGCGGCAGCCATTCGAGGCGGAGGAAAGCTAGGTTGTGGCGTCACATGAGGAGCCAGAACCCCGCCAGAATGCGACACGCCTCCCAAAGAAGGCTGCGGCGAAACCCCAGCACGTGGAGGCGAAATGGTGGGAGGCTTTACATCTTGGGGACGAACGATCTGCGTTTGTTCCCCATCCAACACTGCAAACAAGGCGTCACCAAACTCGTCGGCTGAGCCGTAACGTTGGGCCGGGTTTTTGGCCAGAGCGCGCTGCAGAACCCACTCCAAAGCAGGTGGGAAGCGCATATCCGGAGCCAGATCCGACAAACGGGGAGCAGGTGTCTCCATTTGATGAAGGAGAATCTCGTTGGTGGTACCTGAGAAGATCGGCCGACCTGTCAGCATCTCAATCAGGAGGACACCGCAGGCGTAAATGTCGGTGCGGTGGTCAATTCGTTCAATCTCACCGGCAGCCTGTTCGGGCGACATGTACCGAGGCGTTCCAACAGCCAGCCCCGATTCGGTGAGGCTGGAGCCGCCCCGCTTTTCCAACATCCTCGCGATCCCGAAATCAAGGACCTTGAGCATCCGACGATTCCGGGTACCTGGGATCCAGACCATGTTGTCTGGCTTCAAGTCACGGTGAACGATGCCTTCGTGGTGGGCGTAGGCAAGAGCATCAAGGAGCTGTTCAAACACCTGCTTCATAATATCAACAGGAGGACAGCCCTCGTTCTTGATGTGCCACTGGAGGGTTTTGCCTTCCAGCCATTCCATGACAAGGTACAGGCCCAGACCGTCGATCTGGCCGAAGTCCACGACTTGAACGATGTTGGGGTGGTTCAAGGTCGCGAGCAACTGCGCTTCACGTCGGAAGCGCTCCACCATCAACTCGTTGTGAACCAGATGGGGGTGCAAAACTTTGACTGCAAAGGAATTTTCGAGGTCTACGTGCTCGGCTCGGTACACAGAGCCAAAGCCGCCCCCGCCGATCCGTTCTCGCAGTCGATACTTGTGGATAATCCGGTCGATAAGCGGGTCTTCAATGCCACGCAGATGGTTTCCGCAGCTGTTGCAGAACGTCGCATCCGACGGGTTGGTGTAGTTGCATTGAGGACAAATTTGCATGATACTTCCATAACGTACGTCAAAGAGTGCCGTCACAACTGCCCCCTTAAACACAAGAGGCAACACGGCAAACGTCGCCCAATGTAGCATGAACGACAAGAAGCGGCAATATCCACTGCCACACCCAAAGGGGCTACTCTTTGGAGCCCTTCCCCTTCATCTTAACTTTGAGGGCCGCCAGATCGTCCTGGAGCTCCTGCTTGCGGTGATGTGCGTTCTGGGCCGTGCGAAGTTGTTGCTCTGTAGCAAAGTCAGCCACAGGGCCTTGGGTCTCTTGTTGCAAGACCACTCGCTCTTCCAACGCAGACACATCCCGTTCGATCTGTTCCATCTTACCAAACGGTGAAAGGGGATCGCGCTCCGACATGGCATCCCCAATCATCCTCTTGGCTTCAGCATGTCGCATACGATGTTGAAGACCCTGCCCACGTTTCAACGCGGAAGCAATTTGCTCGCCAAGGACTTCTTCCGCCTTTCGCAGCTCTTCCACAGCCCGACGTTGGCGCTGAACCTCTTCTCGGTGCTCAGACCATGCGCGCTCACACTTCGCCTTCTCTGCGAGAGCCTCCCGTGCCAGGTCGTCGTTGCCGCTGCGAACGGCTTGCTTGGCACGCTCCTCCCAGCGGTCGAGTTCCTCTTGCATTCGGGCGTCTTCTTGTTCCAGGGCCTTTTGTTCAGCGAGCGCCTCCACCATACGAAGGCGAGACTGCTTGAGTTGCTCTTTCAGCTCCTGTTCGACCAGGGCCATCTCTTTGTCAGGATTTTCCATGGACTGAAGTGCAGCGTTTGCGTTCGCACGAAACAGCCTCTTCACTCGCTTCCACAAGCTCATGGTGTCCTCCAGTACAAGGAGAGCCTGGCCAATGAACCTCCCATCCAATGAGGGAGACCAAACGCAAGGACGCTCTTTAGGCCTCAATCACCTCTTCCGAATCCATCATCTTGATGGACTCCATCAGGATTTGCTGAAGAAGTTCGTAGAGGCTTTGTGCGAGATGCTCCGTAGAATCATCCACCAATTGGCGCTCTACATTGCGTTGGAACAACAGGAAGTTGAGAGAGGGTTCGTCGCTCTCTTCCGCGTCAATTTCCACATGGCAGGCGGTCCAGGGGTCGAACGGTTGACGCTGGGAAGCCTCTTCCATCAACTTGCGGTTGGGGAACTCTTGAACCTCCACCGAGATGGGGAGGAACACATCGAACTCTTCAGCAAACTCGGCTTGAAGAGTCTCAGCAGCCTGCATCGCGACCTGTTCAAACTCATAGAGAGCGAACTCCATCCCTTCTTCGGCATGGCTCTTCACTTCCAGGTCGTAGAGCTTCATGAAGTATTCGTGGGCCTTCTCGAAGTCGCCATCGATCGCATGAAGGTTGGCGGCTTCGTGCCAGAAGAGTGGATTGTTGGGGTCCAACTCCAGGGCACGTTCCCAACTTTCAATGGCGTCATCAAGGCGACGCAGGTTGGTCAGCAGCACAGATCGGAAGAACCACGCTTCTGGGTTGTGATCTTCCAACGCAATGGCCTTTTCTGCGATGCCGATTCCCTTTTCCAAGAGAGCTTCGACTTCCAGGGGAAGGTTGAGTTCCTCTTCGTCGTCGGACTCTTCAAACAGCGGCTCGCCGTCTTCGTCCATTTCTTCTTCGAGGGAATCCATGATTTCTTCGGAGCGACCCATCAAAGCCTGTACCTGCAAGAGGTAGGCGTCGACTCGGTCTTCGTCATCCTCGGCGTGCTCCAGCGCCGACTGGGTCAACCGCAGAGCTTCTTCGTGCTGATCCATCGCCAACATAAAGCGGGTTTTGTGGAGCATGGGCGCGGGGTCTTCCGGCGAAATCTCGCAAGCCCGGTCAAACGCCCGATGGGCAGCCTGAAACTCTTGCAAAGCCAGGCGAACAATGCCTTCCAGGCACCAGCTTTGGGGATTGTCACCGTGCTCAGCCAACAACAGGCGGGTCTCTTCCAACGCCTCTTCCAGTTCATCATTTTCCAGATGCATCTGAACTTGCTGGTATTTCTGCTGCATATATAGTTCGTCGTAACTCACTGCTGTATCTCTTTCCATCTTCTTTTCTACTCCAGAAACGCTATGTACTGTCAGCGATGCGCCAGAGTCAGAACCATGCTTTGCGTGGAATGTCAAGGAAAGAATTCAAGAATCAGGCCTCCACACCTTCCCATCAGAACGTGCAGTGGACTTGTCACTCCATGCGGGTCTGGTACAATGTCTGCTTTCGTCTCCCAAGGAACTTAAACGAACGCGCCATCTCCCAACTGTTTAACGAGGGTGGAATTGCTAACGATGAAAACATGGTGTTGCTTCCAACAAATGGCAAGAATGCTTCTTCTGCTCACAGCAGTCTTCCTCCTCACAGGCTGCGGGTACTCCCTCAAGGACGCCCTTCGTGACACGCAAGCCACTCAGGACTCGGCGCGGCTCAAGGCTGTCAACTACCTCAGCGAGTACATCGCACAGCGAACCAAGACTGAGCGAGAGCAAAGTCAGCGGCGCAAGGCGGTTGTCGCGTTGGGCAATGTGCCGGCGCGAAAATCGATCAACACGTTGAGGTTGGTCTTGATGCACGAGACCAACTCGGTGCTCCGACGTGAAGCCATCCGCTCGTTGGGCAAGCTCCAGGCTCGGGAAGCCCTGGTTGAAGTCCGAGACGCCCTGCGAGAAGACAAAGACCTTGATGTCCGGATGGCAGCCGCAGCAACCCTCGGAGGATTGGGCGACCAGGCCGCCCGTCGCGACCTGATCCTGGCGTTGAAGGATCCACAGCCCGCCGTTCGAACAGCGGCCGTTCGTGCCCTGACAGAGATGAAAGTGGGTGTCGCTGTCCCGCGGATGGTCGATGCTCTTCTCGACAACCACATCGACGTTCGGATGGCTGCTTCCAACGGCCTGGTCAAGATCAAGAAGGAAGCTCTCCCCTACCTCATCAAAGAGTTGACCTTTCGCAAAGACAAGCGGCGCAAGCGAGTCGCCACTGTTCTTGGTCGCTACGGAGAGATGGCCTGGGTTCCGCTGATTAAGGCGTTCGCGCTGCGGCCCAGCCGCAAAGGTGCACAAACAGCCCTAGAAGCCGCTTCAGGTGACTCTGCGACATGGGACCCCTTGGGCAAGCTGCTGGACGACCCCTCTTTGGAGAACGGTCCTCAGCTCGTACAACAAATTGGAAGTGGCGGCTCGTTGGTATCAATTCATGCAGTGTTCACCCTCTGGGAGAAACTGTCCGTGAGTTACCGCCTCGCCTTTCGTGAGGCGTTGGGCAAGATCACCATGAAGATCGGCCCCAGAGCCCGCACGATCCTCGACAACGTCGCCCAGAACAACAGCGACCTCTCCGCGCGCAGCACCGCCATTTTCGCGTTGGGCTATGCTGGCGAAGAGGCAGTCCCCTCGCTTCAGATGTACCTGCAGTCGAACAGCGCCCTGATTAAAAAGTCAGCGCTCCTTGCCCTTGGTCATGCAGGAGAAACAGGCCTTGATGCGATCAAGCCCTACTTAAGCTCTGACAATGAGGAGCTTCGTCAGACGGCCGTTTTGGCGTTGGGAAATGTGAAATCACCCAAGGCCGTGGAGATGTTGCTCAAGATCCTCAACGACAAAGTGGCCACCATCCGAATGGCTGCCCTCAAAAGCCTGGCAAAGCAAGGAGACAAGCGAGCGATCCCTGTGGTGCGAACCATGCTCAAGGACAGCTTTAATGATGTTGTTCTCACTGCCATCCAAACGTTATTGCAGCTCGGCGACGAGAAGAACCTCAAGCTCTACATTGCCGCCATTAAGTACTCGCCCTACCCTCCTGATCCATCCTATGTCAAAACCCTCGGACAGCTCGGCGACTCCCAGGTCGTCCCTCTCCTCGAACGCCTGATCAAACGCTACATGCGCCACTGGAAGAGTTACCGAAGCAAGTCACGCCGTTTGTACCGACGTTACCGGCGCAAACGAAAGTTTGCAGACGACAACGATCTGCTCAACGCCGTCCAACAAAAGCTCAAAGAACACATCGCAGTCCAGCCGAACGCCATCTGCAGCGTGCTCGAATCGATCCGGGCTCTCACCAAGCTCAACCAGCCGGCCTTTCGCACCCTGCAGCGAGCCGGATACCGTTCCACATCACGGTTTAATCCATTGCAGTCGCCGCCCAAGTCATGCCCTTGGCCGAGCTTGAAGTAAAGATTGTATAGAAATTAGATACGTTTGAGGTGACGCTTCCAGTAACGTCGAGGGGCGAGATAGCGGAGGGTCAGCCAGAGGAGTGCGCCGGCGCTGGGAGCCTGAGTCACCGAGAAGCCGTCAACCTCTTGGTTGCCTTTGTCGTCTTCGGTGGTGTGGTATTGGATGCGAGTTTGCATCACACCGCCTCGGCTGTGCATAAAGGGCAAGGAAGCCGAGCCATCGTAGGTTTTGAAGAAGTAGGGACCACGACCGCGAAGGCGTGCCAGCAGGTTGTTCGCGACCACTTCGGCCTGGGCTTCCAGAGCATCCATGGACATCGGAATGGGCAGGTTGGTCACATCTCCCAAGCCAAAGACATTGTCTGTTTTGGTTTGTTGAAGAGTGTGGGGATCCACATTCAGCCACCCTTTGAAGTCACCTCGACGAGCCACGAGCTTGCTCTTGGACACCACTTCGGGGGGCACCAACTCAGGCGTGAAATGAAGGAAGTTGTACGAGACCTTGGTCGTTTCTTTGCTCGGTTTGCCCTTCTCATCCAAAGGAGCAAACTCGGCTTCCTTGGTCTCGGGGTCAATGCCAACAAGCTTTTGACCGGTCATGATCTCGATCTGATTGTCTTTGGCGAGACGCTCGTAAGCTTTGTGAACGTCATCGTTGGGGAACAATTGCTCGTTCACCGTGGAGAAAACAATCTTCACTTTGTCCCGCACGCCCCGACGCTTCAGCAAGTCGGCGATCAATTGGGCCATCATCAGTGAGGTGTTGTCGCGGATTCCCATCGCGTTGGTTGTGACCAGGATGGTTCCCTCTGTCACCTCTTCCAACGCTTCGCGGGTTCGCTTCGCCGAGTCCAGGTCCAGTGTGGTGTGCACCTGACCGGCTTCGATCATCTCGTCCAGTTTCTTGATGTCTTTGGGGTTGTATTCCAGCGAGGGACACACCACCAAAAACTCGTACGGGATCTCGCGACCGCTCTCGGTAATCACCCGATGTTTTTTCTCGTCGATCTTTTTGGCCCGGTCCCTGGCCCAACGTGACGTCTCCGGCAGATAGTCACGAATCGGTCGTGACGTCTCATCCGGATCAGCCGCTCCCACACCAACCAACGGCCACAACGGTGGATACTGACAGTGAGTGGACGGTTCAATCAGGGTAACATTCGGGTATCGTAAGACCTGATGGATCTTGGTAAAGACAGCCATGCCACCCACACCACCACCAATGATCACGATTTTTCTACGCGTAGTATCCGTCAGCGTCATCTAGGTTCCTCCACAATCACGACACATCCGCATCTGGACGATTCACTTCGATGCGCTATAGTAGTACGATGGATCGTGTAGATCAACAACCCTCACTACGAACAACCCCCTCTTTTCCGATGTGACCTGTCGCGTCGAGAGGCCGGTAGTCCCCCAATGGAGGCAATCGAATGTTCAAAGCGGCGCAGTCGTACCTCAAACTTTCCAAGTTGCTTTTGGCTTGGGAAACACGCTCGTTCCAGGCCGGTGGTGGCTCTCCCGAGAGACAACAGATCGCTCAACTGTTGGAGCAAGCTGGCAACCAAGTGGAGCAAACCCTTGGCCTCCTCGCGAAAGCGGAGACTTTGCAAAAAGCAACACCAGGCACGACCCCCTCGTCCCCTACAGGGAACCCTGCGCCCACACCTGAACCGACACCTCAACCCAGCGGAGAGAACATGCCTCAAGATGGCCGGTATACTTTGAGTGGAGAGCAACTGTCCGTCGCGCTTCGTGTGGATCTCAACGGTTCGGGCATCATCAGCGGTGACATCTTCCAAGGAAGCAGCGAGGATCCGGTGTTCCTTGCCTCCTTCCGGAGCAATCCAGGGGCCACGCTGACCCAAGACACGAACCCGGTGGGCATCGTCCTCGAAGGCCCCAAAGGACTCCGTGGCGCAGGCTCCTTGTCTTGCGACACCAGCACCGACACCCAAACCACCTTTACCTGCTCTCTTTCAAGCATCGTCAACGGTCCCTGGTCACCAGGCCAAAGTTTCTCCTGGAGCGGCTCCCTCCAAGGACCCGAGATGCGACAGCTAGGCATTGAGCTTGAAACCGAAGCCGGCCTGGACAACTTCCCCTCCTGGGATCACAACGGGGAAACCAAAACGGTAGACTCCTGCCTCAAAGAAGCCGGGTTTGCCATCCGCTACGTAGGCCAGCGGGACAGCATCCCCAGCCACCCACGGGGAGAATGGGACGAAGCCCAGCTCCACGGTCTGATGCACCAGTTTGCCCAAGAGCGCCTCGACCGCCCAACCTGGAACCTGCACCTGCTGCTGCTCCAACAAGCTCGGATGCGCGGCCTCCTCGGGATTATGTTCGACTCCGGTCAACGCGACGTGAACCACCTCCCTCGTCAAGGTGTCGCTGTCTTCCAACGACCCATTCAAACGCGCCCCGACTGGCAACGTAAGATCATTCAAACCACCGTCCATGAGCTGGGTCACGCTCTCAACCTCGCCCACCGCTTCGAGCGAATCGTAGGACGCGCCGACTCCAACTCCTTCATGAACTACGACTGGAAGTACCGCGGCGGAGGCCAGGCCAACGAGTTCTGGAACAACTTTAACTTCACCTTTGACAAGGATGAACTCGACTTCCTTCGCCATGGACCCTGGCACCACATTGTCCCCGGCGGCGCTCCTTTCCACACGGTGCCCTATTGGGAGAACACTGCGGGAGGCTATGTGCCCTACATCCCCGAGGAAGACACCAGCGACCTCTCCCTCTCTCTCCAGCCGCCCGCGTCAGGCAACCGCTTCCAGTTTGGTCAGCCGGTTTACCTCACGGTGTCATTGAAGAACGAGTCGCAGCAGAACATCCCCGTCCACAAGTTCATGTTGAGCCCCAAATCTGGATTCCTCCAGGTCCAAGTTCAGCGCCAAGACGGCGCCATCATGACAGCGGATCACGGTCACGATGAAGGTCACGACTACCACCCCATTGTCCATCGCTGCTACGACATCGCCGCCGACCAACCCGTCAACCTGGCGCCGGGCTCCAGCCTCTCGGACAACCTCAACCTGACCTTTGGCTCCGCAGGCTTCACCTTCGCAGAGCCCGGAACCTATACCGTCAAAACAACCTTCCTTTGGCGCTTGGGAGCCCGTGAGTTCCGAACCATTAACTCCGCACCCATCACCATCCACGTGGAAGCCCCCTCCCCCGTTGAAGAAGCTGAACTCTCCGACTTCTTCCGCTGGGATGTTGGCTTCTACTTCGCTCTGGGTGGCTCCGACGTTCTCTCCGAAGCCGAGCAAACTCTGCTTGAGATCGTCGACCGACGGAAGCATCGACTGGGCGGCGCGCTTGACCCCTTGTCCACCTGCGTCCTTCGAAGCCGCGCCATTAACCTCGGTCGTGACTTTGTCAGCTACTCCAATGGAAACTACCAAATCCGTAACGCGCAAGAAGAGCTTGCACGCGAAGAGATGGCGCAGATCACGGAAGCTGGTGAGTTTGTGTTTGACTACGCCACCACCGAATCCAACCAGGCCTACTACGAACGTCTCAGCGGTGACATGGACGTCAGCCTCCTGGACGAGTAAAGACAACGATGCCTCGACACACCTTTTCTCCCACCTCTCCAGCAAGGCTTGCAGTCTCTGTACTTGTGAGCCTTGCTCTCTTCCTGTCCGTCTCCTCGGTCTACGCCGAAGACCCTGCTCCCGGAACTCCTGGCGGTGCCTGCCTGGAAGGCAACACCTGCCAGGGCGGCGCGCAATGCTACAAGCGCCCCGACGGTGCGACCATTTGCCTGCTTCCCGCGACGGGAGTCGAAGGAAACAACAACAACACAACCACCGGCAACTCCAACAACATCCTGCAGAACTGCCCCCCCCAACACCGCTACCTTGCCTGTCCTCCCAACGGCGGTACGTGTCAGCTTCGTTGCGTCTACCCCAAAGGCTTCGGCTGCCAACAAACACCCACCGACCCCTCTCTGTGGCTGGTGCTCTCGTTGGTTTTCCTGGGCTGGCTGCTCCGACGAAGATAAAACCGTTGGTGATGACGTCGGACCAACATGGGTTGCGCTGCGGCCAAAATTTCAGTACAAAAGAAGATACATGTTTACAATATTTCCCATGGAATTTCTTCAAAGAAGTAATCACATCAGAGAAACGCAACGACTCCGCTGAGTGACGGTTTCGTTCGTCTTCACTCAAAGAATGGAGCATCGGTTGGGGAACTTCCAACAACAACGGAGAAGTGATGATGCAATTGTCCAAACAAGCCAATGACATGCTGAAGAGCGCGGTTTCTGCCAAGAATGCGTTCACCACCTTTGGTGACGAGGTCTCCGCTTTGGCCCAGGCCCACTATGACAAAGTGGCTCCAACTGGCAATCCTGTGAATGTTAAGGCATTCCTCAAGGCTTCCTGTGACTTGCTGACAGAGGCGAGCACCAACCTTGAGATCGCCGACCAAAATGTCATCCGCGAATCGGGCGAAGACGCTGCCGCCCTCAGTGAACGAGACGACGCTCTCGAAGCGACACGAGAGGGAACGCTGCGTCTGCGAAGCTCGCTGGAGGGAACATACGGAGACGTTGTCCTCTCCGGCCTGGGAATCCCCAGTGCTTTGCCGCGTGATCCTGTGTTGCTTCAACGGACTCTGGACAGCGCCTACAACCGATTGACCAACGCCACCAACCCCTACACCCTTCCCAAACCGCTGGACCCCAACTTCCCAGCCTGGACCGAGCAAAACCTGGCCAACCGCCTCAAGTCACTGGAGAAGCCGCTGGCAAGCTCCATTGACAAAGCAAGCCGTGAACAGAAAGAAACACAGGACGCACGACGCAAACGGCGAGACGCCCTCGACGCGCTGTATCGAGTCATCGTCAGCTTCAACAGCATCTTCTCCAACCTCGCCCGGCTGGCAGGAAAGCCCGACATTGCAGAGCGCATTCGCCCACGTTCGGGCAAACCACAGTCGTCTGAGACCCCACAAGCGCCAGAGACCACAGAGGCCCCAGCCACATCACCTTCAGCCTAACCCCAAACCACTTCGAAACACGTTTGCACCCCCTGCAAACCAAAAAGAAACCACTTCCCAACCCATTTGCACCCCCTGCAAACGAGAGAGAGGGTGCACCTCCCAACAAGTCCCCGAAGGAACAATCCTCTCCGAAGAGGTGGTTCATCCTTTGGTAGCTTGTGTATGGCTGTGACCAGGACCTGGGTAAGGTCTTTGGTCGCCGTGCGCTCCCTTGTATAGGACCCACACAAGGCCCATGCAGGGCAAACAAACGAGAGCATGTGACGAGGCACAAACGAACACATGACGAGCAAGGGCCATCCATGACCCATGCAAGGTCTCGGATCGTCGTGTCATCCCTTGTGTATGACCCACATCAACCCTTTGCACCGCGAGCAAACAGCACCTGACCACCTTGGGCCCTGCTAACAGGCGATACAAGGCACAGCCCCACCACCAGGGCTTGCTGTTGCACCCTCTACCAAGCGCTCACCTACCATCACATGTGAAGAGGGGGGCCGAACGCTAGGGAGGCGAGTTCGTCGAGCCAGGGGGAGGTCTTGTTTCCGGTGGGGTGAAGCTGCTACTGGGTTTTGACGTCGGAGTTTTTGTTGAGGACTTGGAACTGAACGCGACGGTTCTTCGCGCGGTTTTCCTTGGAGGTGTTGGGGACGAGGGGCTTGGTCATGCCGTACCCTTCAGAGGAGAGGCGCTCTGCCGCGATGCCTTTCTTCACGAGATACTTGTACACGGACTTGGCGCGGCGTTTGGAGAGTCGCAGGTTGTACTTCTTGCCGCCCACGTTGTCGGTGTGACCTTCGATGCGGATGCGAAGCTGCGGACGACTCTTCAGCACCGATACGACTTGATCGAGGATCACGTACGAACGACGTCGAATCACAGCGCGGTTGAAGGCAAACTCAATCTTCTGAAGGATCTTAATCTCCTTCTTGGTGATTTGAACCACAACCTTCTTGGGACAACCTCCAGCCGCCTTGGCTCCGGGGATGTCAGGACACTTGTCGAGGCGGTCAATGATGCCGTCGTTGTCGCGGTCAAGGTCGGGACAGCCGTTGTTCTCCTTCGGACCTTTCTTCCGTGGACACTTGTCGATGTTGTCGGTCAGACCGTCGCCGTCGGTGTCGGGCCAGGGACAACCTTTGTTCTCTTTGGGACCTGCTTTGTCGGGACACTTGTCGACGTTGTCGGTCAGGCCGTCACCATCTTTGTCACCCCATGGGCAGCCCTTGTTCTCCTTGGGACCTGCCTTGTCGGGACACTTGTCGACGTTGTCGGTCAAGCCGTCGCCGTCTTTGTCGCCCCAGGGACAACCCTGGTTCTCTTTGGGTCCTGGGACTTTGGGACACTTGTCGATGTTGTCGGTGAGGCCGTCGCCGTCGGTGTCAGGCCAGGGACAGCCCTGGTTTCCTCGTGGTCCGGGGGTTTTCGGGCAGCGGTCTTTTCTGTCGATGATCCCGTCGCCGTCTTGGTCACGACGTTTGGGAGACCACACAATGCCCAGCAGCGCCCGGAACTGAGGCGAGCCATAGCCCGACGTGATAGAGAGAGCGCCCCCGAGGGTCAGAGCGAGATCTTCATTGTTCAAAGGAAAGGCCCGGATCCCCACAAACAACTCGAACGGAGCGAGGTTTACCGTTGTGATATCGCTGATAGCGACAGCACCGGCCAAGTCAATCAACAGATCGAGATAGGTCTGGACCAACCGGATACCAGCACCCAAGGAGTAGGTGATCTCATGCTCAAGCTTCAGGTTGGCGAGGGTGGTCGGAGGCAGATAGCGATACCCCAGGTTCAAGCCAAGGTTCACCACAGAGATGTGCTTGCTCAAGTTCAATTGAGCGCCAAAGCTCACCCCATTTTCACCGTTCATCTTGGTTTGGTCACCAGAGGGGAAGGCCACATAGATCTGAGCCCCAAGGTTAACACCGTGGCTGTCTTCACGAAGAGCCTGGGCCTTCAAGAAGAGCTTGATATCCGAGAGAGCAAATCCAGACAGCGATGTGTTCCGGTCCTGTTCTTCAAACAGGCTGAGATTGGGTATGGTTCCGACCTGGTAGAGGGTCATCGGAAAATTAAAGCCGAAGTCGAGCCAGTTGAGGAGGCCCACTGCGCCAATGATATCCAGTCCAAGTTGGTGGTCGAGGACGGAAGAGGATGTTCCATCGGCGCGCCGAAGCACCATTGTATCTTTGGCATAATTCAGCCACACCCCGACAAAGTAATTCCATTGACCGAGAGTGGCCCCCGATTGTGTTTGGAATACACCTTGTGGATCAGCCCAAGGACGGAACTGCTGGACCTGAAACGCAGTATTGGGGGTTGTGTTTTGAGCGTAAGCATCAGACAACGAGACCCACACCCCCATCGCGATCAACGTTCCAACAATCCAACGACAGCACGATTTTCTAGCGTTTAACGCACTCACTCTGCTCATCAGTACAACGTCCTCATTTGGATGGCACGGGTGACCTGGTCCACTTCAGCGGATAGGCGTTCAATCTTAACTTCGAGAGAAAGACTGCACAAAAAGAGTCACGATTCCCACACAATATCTCACTTTTTTTTGCAAATGACATTTATTTTTTGAGCGGGTTCAAGTGTAATAATAGTCAGGTGCTCAACAAATGTAAGGTGCAGCTTTTGTCACCCAGGCTTCTTGATGGTGTATAGTCGTCTAGGATTTCCAGATGGACACTTTGCAAGAGTATCGTTCCAAGTTCCAAGACGATTCGAGACCTGCGCTCCTAAAAGAAGGTCTTTGTCTCGTGTTCGTTGAGAATATTGCAGCGCACGAACGACGCGTTGTTTTTCGGAGGAAGCAGTTGTTATGACCATGAATCGATGGTTTGCAAAACTCGGTGCTCTCGCCCTGTTGAGTTCCTTTTTTCTCGCCCCTACGCTGTTCAAAGGATGCGGCAACACCCCTTGTGGCTTGCAAGGAGGATCCGCCTTCTTCAGCACGAGATGCCTGACCGACAACCCGAACGACTGTCCTCCTGGGGAGAACCTCTGTATCCCACAAGGCAAAACCCAGGGCCTATGCGTCAACCTCAAAACCGACGGGGACAACTGCGGCGCTTGTGGTACCGCCTGTCCTGCCGAACGTACCTGCACCAACGGAGCTTGTGTTTGTTCCGGCACCAAAAAAGACTGCAACAACACTTGCGTTGACACCCAGAACGACCGCAACAACTGCGGTGTCTGCGACAACAAATGCAAGGCTGGCGAGATTTGTACCGGCGGCAAATGCGCTCTTTCGTGTCCAAGCGGACAAAGCGTGTGCACCGACGCCTGCGTCAACCTCCAGACCGATGCAAGCAACTGCGGTGCTTGTGGAACCAAGTGTCCTGCGGGGCAGCAATGCCAAGCAGGAAAATGTGAGGTGGTCTGTCCCGCAGGCCAGATCAAGTGCGGCAACAACTGCTTCAACGCACAGAACGACCCCAACAACTGTGGCTCATGCGGAACCACATGCAGCGGTGGAAAGACTTGCCAATCTGGCTCTTGCAAATGTGGTGTGGGTTCCACGGATTGCAGCGGAACATGTACGAACGTTCAATCCAACAACGCCAACTGTGGGTCTTGTGGCAACACTTGCACAGGAGCCCAACAGTGCAAAGCCGGCAAGTGTGAATGTCCCACCGGACTCACATCGTGTGGCAACGCATGTGTGAACATCCAAAATGACAACGTTCACTGTGGTGCGTGTGGCACAGCCTGTCCAGCCGGGCAACAATGCAAAGCCGGCAAGTGCGAATGTCCCCCAGGGCAAACCTTGTGCAGCGGAGCTTGTGTTGACACCCAGACCAGCAACGCCCACTGCGGTGCATGCGGAACGGCTTGCTCCGGTGGAACCCAGTGCAAAGCTGGCAAGTGTGAGTGCCCCACGGGACAAACCTCGTGCAGTGGAACGTGTGTGAACACCCAAACCGACAACAAAAACTGTGGGGCTTGCGGAACAGCGTGCCCCAGCGGAACCAACTGCAACGCAGGAAAGTGCGAATGCCCCACAGGGTTTACCCTCTGCAGTGGAGTCTGTGTGAACGCACAAACCGACAACAAGAACTGTGGAACGTGCGGCACCACATGCCCCACAGGACAAACATGTGCAGCAGGTCAATGCACCTGCCCCAGCCCTCTCACAAGCTGCTCAGGAACCTGCATCGATACACGGTTTGACTCCAAGAACTGTGGCTCATGTGGCAACGTGTGCAAGACCTACCAGGTATGCTACGTAGGCCGATGTCTTACTCCCTGCCCTGCTGGACAAACCGTGTGCGACGACCGCTGTGTTGACACACAAGGGGACGAAAACCACTGCGGCAAATGCAACAGCCAATGCACGGGAGCGCGGCTCTGCTCTGGGGGGACATGTTCTATCCTATCGGTATGCCCCGGTGGACGCTCCAAGTGTGGTAACAGCTGTGTCGATTACCAAACCAGTCAGTTGCACTGCGGTAGCTGCAACAATGCCTGTACGGGTGGAAAGTTTTGCATTTCGGGCACGTGTCAGTAGCCGCCAACCCATAGATATCATTGACTGCAAAGGAACAGCCTCATGAAAAAGCTTGCCCTGCTCTTCCTCTTCCTGCTCTCTCTCACGGCTTTGGCTTGTGGTTCCACCCAACAACCGTGCGATCAACTCAGCGTCATTTGTGCACGCTGCACCGACTCAGGAACGAAAGTCGGCTGCGAAGCGACCGTGAAACTAGGCAACCAAGACGCTTGCAACGGTGCGATCGGCGTTCGCACCCAAGAATGCCCCTAACCCACTCACCGAAGACCTGCCCCTACCTTCCAAACCTACTGAACCTTCACCAAACCTTTGGGAACCTTGAAGCCTTTGGGCCATTGGGTTTCGTCGTTGTATTTGGCGTGTTTGAAGCTAGCACCTTTGAGCTTTGCACCGCGGAGGTCGGCTCCACGCAGGTCAGCGCTTTCCAGGTTCGCGTCGGTCAAGTTGGCATCTTTAAGGACAGCTTCGTACAGGTTCGTATAGGCGAGGTTGGCGTCTTTCAAGTTGGCGCTCTCAAGGTTGGCTTCTTGGAGAGTCGCGCGCTGCAAGTTGGCGTCTTCCAGGCTGGCCTCTTTAAGAACAGCGTCTTCCAAGTTGGCTCGTTTGAGGCTAGCTCCTTTGAGATTGGCCTCGGTAAGATCCGCGTCTTCGAGGGTTGCCCCATCCAGGTTGGCTTCTTCCAGATTGGCTTCCTTGAGATTGGCCTCTTCCAATTGGGCTTGCTTAAGATTCGCGCTTTCCAGGCTGGCTTCGGAAAGATTCGCCTCCTGAATGTACGCCCCTGTCAAGTTGGCCCCTTCCAGATCAGCGTTGGTTAAGTTGGCTTCTTCCAACCTTGCTCGTTGCAGGTCTGCTTTAAAGAGGTAGGCACGCTTGAGGTTGGCCTCTTCCAAGTTGGCTTCTTCCAAGTTGGCTTCTTTGAGGTAGGCTGCTTCCAGGTTGGCGCTCTCAAGGTTGGCCTCTTCCAGGTTCGCACCCTTAAGACTTGCCATCACAAAGGTTGCCTTCTCCAAGTTGGCCTCTTCCAAGTCCGCCTTTTCGAGATTGGCTTTGCTGAAATTGGCACCCCAGCAAAACGCTTTCGCCATAGACGCGCTATGAAGGTTGGCTCCTTGGAAGTTGACATTGGCCAACCGAGCCCCCGGCACCTTAAGTCCTTTGAGGTTGGCCTTGGAGAAGTTCCCCCGCTGAAACGAAGATTTGTAGTGCTTCATACAAGTCTGTAAGAAGCTTGTCTTGTTCTTGAGATGCTTGTTGACCCAGGTTTTCTTCTTGGGGTCCTGGATAATTTGAACGAAGATCGCGTTGCTCTGGTAGGTTTGGAGTTCATTGTTACACCAGAGACGAAGCAAGGGATGATCCACCTTCATGTGCGCCGAAACATTTCGCGAGGAGGAAGACGACTGGCTCGTAGCTTGACGAGAGGTTGGGCTCTCTGCCGCCACATACGAAGAAACCAGGACAGATGTTCCCACCAAGAGACAACCCAAGAGACCCCAATGCTTCGTCATGGTTCACGGCTCCCACTGTTTGCGTTTGTTTCGAGACTGAAAAGGGAAGGAATTGGATAATAGGAGAGAAACAGTCTGAGTTCGCGGAATCTTCCCAGCGAGTTGTCAGGCAGAGCCGGGTCGCTGGATGTTGTAGGACTTCATCTTCTTGTGAAGGTTGGTTCGCTCAATCCCGAGAACATCCGACGTTCGGGAGATGTTCCACTCATTCTCCTTGAGCTTGAGCAGGATGTAGCTTCGTTCGACTTCCTCACGCACTTCCCTAAGAGTCCGGTTGCCCATCGACTTGATATCAATCACAGCACGCTTTTCTTGGAGGTGGGACGGAAGATCTTCGACATCAATGGTTGGACCACCCAGAATGGCAAGACGCTCAGCGAGGTTCTTAAGCTCCCTCACGTTCCCAGGAAACGCGTACTGCAGCAAGTGCTTCATCGCGTTGGGCGTGATGGTTTGAAGCTGGTAACCGTAGTTCTGGGCGTAGTGGTTGAGAAAGGTCTCCAACAGCAAGGGGATATCGTCGCGTCGCTCTCGCAGAGGAGGGATCTCAATGGGAATGACATTCAGGCGGAAGTAGAGGTCTTCACGGAATCGCTCGTTGCGGATGTCTTCTTCGAGATCTCGATTGGTTGCGGCGATGACCCGAACGTCAACATGGAGGGTGCGGTCACCGCCCACACGAGAAAACTCACCCGAGTTAAGCACACGGAGAACCTTGGCCTGAGCATGAGGAGACATATCCCCGATCTCATCGAGAAAGATGGTTCCTGTGTGAGCGCGCTCAAACTCACCTTGTCGAGTACGAACAGCTCCAGTGAACGCGCCACGTTCATGACCGAACAACTCGCTCTCGATCAACTCTTCGGGGATGGCTGCGCAGTTCACCTTAACAAAAGGTCGCCCGGCTCGTTTGCTGTGTTCGTGGATGCCACGAGCCACAAGCTCCTTGCCCGTTCCGCTCTCACCTGTAATCAACACCCAGCCATCGGTTGGGGCCACCCGCTCAATTTGCCGGAAGATAGCTTGCATGGAAGGCGTGTTGCCCACCATCTGGTATTGCTCAGACCGTTCATGTTCAAGGCTGCGCATTTGGCGGACCAGCCAGCGTTTTTCCAGGCTTTGCTCTACACTCATCAGGAGCAGTTCCCGCTCCAAAGGCTTCTCAATAAAGCTGTAGGCACCCTGCTTAACAGCCTGGACCGCGTCCTCGATCTTACCGTGGCCGGAGATCATAATGACCTCAACGTCGGGATCGATGCGCTTTATCTCGCGAAGAACGCTGTGCCCATCCGGGCCACCTGGCAAAAACAGGTCGAGCAGAACCAGGTCGATCACTTCGCTTTGAACGAGGTCGAGACCCACGTCTCCGTTGGTTGCGGTGAGAACGCGGTAGCCCTCTCCTTCCAACACCATTTTAATGGTGCGGCAGATATTCTTTTCGTCGTCGATAACGAGGATCTGGAAATACGAAGGATCCCATTCGTGCATGATTCGCTTTCGCTCCTACTGGGATGAACGGAGGACAGGCAGCCGTATCGTGAACGTTGAACCACCATCGGGGTTGGCCGAAGCGGTAATGGCCCCACCATGGTCGATGATGATTTTCTTGGTAATAGAAAGACCGAGCCCGGTCCCCAACTGTTTGGTTGTGAAGTATGGGGTAAAGATCTTGCTTTGTAAATGCTCGGGAATTCCGGGTCCACGGTCTTCGACCTGGCAAAGAACCTCGTTGGTAGGCAAGGCTCCTGTCCGGATGAGGACCACAGAACTCCCCGCTTCTATCGCATTTTCTACAAGATTGTGCAACACACGCCGAAAAAGCATTCGGTCCAAACGAACCCACAGCACCTCGCCCGACGAGTCCAAAACGACCTCTGCCCGATCGCGAAACCAGTTGTAGGCGTCCAGAAACTCCGACACAACCCGGCTCAGGTCTTGAGGTGCGGGACGGACTTCAGGAAGTTTGGCAAAGGCCGAGAACTCGTCCACAATCCGACGAAGCGCTGTAATCTCTTCCTGTACGATGCTTACGCTGGAGTCCAGCAAGTTGGTGAACCTTGCGTCGTCACGGGGGTATTGTTTTTGGAGTTCTTGGACAGAGAGCAAAATAGGGGTGAGAGGATTGCGAATTTCATGAGCCAGGCGCTTCGCGACGTCCTGCCAACGAGCCACCTGCTCTTTAAAGATCTCATTCTGCTGTTGCTCCAGCAGCTGGGTAACAAGCTCTCGTAGATCCCGCTGCAAGCCCGAGACAGGCTCTTGAGCAGCGGCCCCTGCATCGAGGGGAGGGAGCGCATCGGGAACCGATTGCCGGATCTGGGCACGCAGTTGAAAGAGGTCTGCAAACAACCACCGGTACAACAACCACCCCACCAGCAAGGCCGCGAACAAGGCAAACGCAAGCAAGGCCACGCTCGCCCAGAAGTACCCTGTTTGAAGCGAGACCCACTGTTGACGCAAGGTACTTTCAGCCTTCGGCCCTAGCTTCCGACGAATCTCAGGTTGGTTCACAAGGCTGGTTGGCTCCAATGCCACCAAGAACCGCCACCCAACGATCAAGGGAATCAGCGTGGCCACCAGGCTCAACACAATCAGCGCAATGGCCAACCTCTTGGAAAACGAATTCATGGGCTATTCTTTCCACAACAAGCATGTCCTCTTCACCCCTGGGGTAAAGAGGTTGCTCCAACCGTGCAATTACTCCAATGGAGTGGAGGTACAATCATCCAATCGCGGATGTATAGGAACACAATTCGACTGCATCCAACAAGAGAAACTTGCATCCCAAAAAGAAATCCATCACCCCAGAGAAGAATGAAACCGTTTTGATTCCAAACCACTAGAGTCAAATCCCGTTGCTTCAAGAGGTCAAATAGGTCTCTGATTTTTCAGGTTTTTCAGATCTGGCATCGCATATGCACTAGGGAGGGGCGAGCGACGAAAGAGACACAGACGAAAGTCACCGTCTCTCGCTCCGGTTGAGTGAACGGTTCCTGGTTGTGGGAATCAATTCGGTTGCGGGCTGAACGCGTTTTGATAGGCCAGGCACTGTTTCATTCAGCCACCCCTCTTGAACACCATTCGATAGAACAGAACTTTCCGATGGGCTCTGCCTCTCAGAAAGGGAAGGAAAAGAGAAAGGTGTTCAAAGGGTGTCGAGGAAAGGAAGATTCCGGTTTGTGGGAATCAATTCGGTTGCGGGCTGAACGCGTTTTGATTGGCCGGGCCTTCCCAACCTCGCCCCACCCTTTGGGACAAGGGTTCAAAGAGAGTCAGTTGTGGGAATCAATTCGGTTGCGGGCTGAACGCGTTTTGATTGCTGACCTCTTTGGGCCCTTTGTTCTTTAAGAAACATGCCTTCCAAAAAGCTTCCCCCGAACCTCCACGGTTCCTCACTCTACCTTTCAAACCAACAACAAACTCATCCAAGAGAGAAGCATCGCTTTTGCAACCCTGCGTTTTGGGCAGGAAGTCTCATTCACTTCCTATGCGACACCTTTCTCCTCGCTGACCGGTTGGTTCTCTTGGGAATCCAAGGAGTCGGATGACTCTGGACTCAAAGATGTCAGGGAATCAAACTCAATCTCAGCGCGCGAGATCGCAACACTCTGGACGCTCTTTTCGTTGGCTTCTAGCACAGTAAACAGGAAGCCTTCGTATTCGTGCACATGACCCACTTCAGGAACATGACCCGAACAAGCCGTTAGAAAACCACCCAGAGTTTCGTAGTCACCTTCGTCTGGGAACTCGATTTCCAACTCTTCTTCCAGGTCACGAACCCCGACCTTGGCCTGCGCCAAGATGGTTCCATCGGGCTCGACGACAAAGTCATGTTGCTCATCGGTGTCGAACTCGTCACGAATTTCGCCCACGATTTCTTCAAGGATATCTTCCATGGTGACCAATCCCATGGTTCCACCAAATTCATCCACGACAATCGCGATATGCTTTTTGCGGCGTTGGAATTCGCCGAGCAAGGTCGAGATTTTCATGGTGCCTGGAACAAAATAGGCAGGACGAAGCAGGTCAGTCCACTGCGACGACAGCAGAGATTCTCCGTTCGCAGTGTACATGCGAAACAAATCCCGCAAATACAAAATACCTTCTACATTGTCCAGGTGTTCCAGATACACAGGGATGCGACTGTGTGGGGAGTTGTTGGCCAACTCAAGGACATCATCCGGCTGAGCTTCCACAGAGATAGAGAGCATCTCCGTTCGTGGCACCATCACCTCGCGGATGGTGATGTCATCAAACTCCAAAATGGACTGGAGGAGTTTCTCTTTTTCCTCGTTGAGAACACCTTCACGAGTCCCCAAGTCGATGATGTATTCGATGTCTGCCTCGGACACGAAGGGGCCGGAGTGGCTCACCCTTCCGCCAAAGAGCCGAACCACCCAACTAGCGATCTGTGTGAGCGCCATGGTCACGGGGTAGAACAACAAATACGACAACCGAAGAATCGGAAACAGACGACGAGCGACCTGCTTCGCATGATACTTGGCGTACGTTTTGGGAACAATTTCACCGTTGATCAAGATCAGCAACGTCATCACACCGACAGCAATCGCCACGCCGCTGTGAAGAAACACTTCTTCAGCAATGCTCGTCGCGAGGGCAGAAGCCAGGATGTTGACGAGGTTGTTCCCGATTAAGATGGCAGTTAAGACGTGATTGGGTCTCTCCAACCAAAGAGAAAACATCTTGTATTTGGTTGGATCTGTCTCCAGCATTTGCTGGATCTTGGCTTGCGACAACGCCGTAAGAGACGTCTCGGAAGCAGAGTAAATGGCAGAAAAGAAGAGGCAAAAAGCAATGGCGGCCCACTCCCATACAGCAACATTGCCGAGGCGTGAGAACCATGTGGCCCCAAAGGGTAACCACGACCAGGAATCACTGGATGCAAACAACAACGATATCCCATCGCTTAAAGCACTGGGGTCCAAGGCTTTCTTTCTCCTCTAGAGAAACACACACAGAAGACGCAACAATGCGCCTCTCGCTCTTGCACAACACTCGTAGGTATTCATTGGCTTGGATAAGCTACATAGGCTGGCGATGGACTGCGCTTGACATTGCACCATGCACAGGGAGAGATCCCAGGAAGACCGACCTTCGGCCGGAGGTTCCTCTGCATCGGAAGATGCTGGGACATCGATGGTTGTGTGTGTTTGTTTGGGTTTCATAACTCTGAAATCAAATTGGAATTCAGCAACGAAAGTTTCACTCTAGACACAGAGGGCGGGACACGTCAAGGATCTGACTTCATCACGCCTGGAGTTCGACTCGAAGAAGCTGCTCACCAATGATCAGAATGTCTTTGTGCGTAAGGGTATGCTCGCCGCGGATTTGCACGAAGGTACCGTTGCGACTGCCGACATCTTCCACATAGAAGCGGTTGTTCTCAGTCAGCACACGAGCGTGGAGAGAAGAAATAAAGCGGTCACCAGGGAACGTAATCTGGCCACGTTCACGACCAAGTTCGACTTGCTCACCACCCAAGAGGATGGCGTTCCCTTCCGAGCCGCCAGAGATCAATTGGATCAACCGACCCCAGTAAGAACCATAAGGACTTCCCCAGATGGGAGTCGCGGGAGGTTCATGGATGTTCATCTCTGAATCCAGCTCAGGTTGTCGTTCGATCGACTCAAACCGCAGGAGCTGTTTTCCGAGCAACAAGACATCACCGTGCTCCAGCTCCACTCGGTTGCGAAGCCGAATGAACAAACCGTTCAGGCTAGCTTCGTTGGTCACATGAAGCTGACCATCCGAGTGTTGGAATGTGGCATGGAGCGGGGAAACATAAGGATCATCCAGAAAGAGAATGTTTCCTTTGCTTCGACCGATTTGAGTTTTTTCGCCCTTCAACGGATAGGAGCCACCCTCTTCACCGTTGGGAAGAAGCAGCACCAAACGAGCGGGTGCTTCAGGAGGCTCAGGCTCCGGTGCGGGAACAGGTTCGGGTTCAGGCGCAGGGGGAGCCACATCTGCCACAGTAGGAGGAGTGGACGGAAGCGGCTCCGGTGGGGGTGGACCCATTGTAGGGCGAGGCTCCGGTTGCTCAGGGACCCGATACCCACAGTGACCGCAGAAAATATGACCAGGAGGAATATCAGCCTGGCACGAAGGACACTCCATCCCGTCTTTGTTGGGAGAGGAGCTTTCTGCAGCGTCGGACGAAGAACCACTCATCGTGTCATCTCCTTGCACTGGGCTACTCGCAGGGGTTTCTGGTTTGGCAGGTTCAGGAGAGGAAAGCTGATGCCCACATCCCAGACAGAAGTTGAATTCATCTTGGTTTTCCCAGCTACACTTTGGACAGATTATCATGGCACAAGATCTAGCTTTGGTTTGGGGGGCTGGAGAGGTCGAGCCGAATGCCCTTCCCTCAATTCCAACCCTCTACAACAGCAACAAAACGCACGAACGGAACTCTCACCGCTTCTAGCTGAACCTGTGCCGCTTCAACGACCCGAAAGAAACGGGAGGGAGCAGAGGAAATCGGGTTCGCATGAGAGGTACAAGTCAAGACGTGTCATCCTACCACAAGGGATTGAGTCATTACAAAAAGACAACTCTACGCTTTTTTGTCAAGTGGAGAAGCTATCGAGCTTTCAAGAACATGGAAGCCTTCCCTCTGAGAGAAATTCTGCCAGAGTTCCAGCCCATCGTCGCCACATCTCGTAGGACGGCAAAACGTCCTGCCAGAGACATCAACGGCGGTTTGCTCGTTACCCATGAGAAGGAAATCGTTGAATCTCCACTTCAGCTGGGCGAAAGACCTTGTTCCCCAAGCGAAAACCTTGACGCAAAAGTCGAGCGATGCGGCCGTCCTCTTCAGGGTTCATGGTGATCACTTCTTGCATCACACGACAACAAGACGGATCGCGCTCCATCTCTTCCACACCCAACGGCGACAAACCGTGTTGCGCCAACAAACCCACCAGGCGAGTTTGCACCGAAGAGAGTTCCTGCCATCGGGCCTCAGCGGTGGGGCCTTGTTCTCTCAAGTTCTTCATCCTCATATCGACAAAGTCGTAGAAGAAAAGGAGATCTTGCAGTAGCGCATGGGAAGAAGAGTGCCAAACGCCATCCATGAGAACCGAGGAAACCTCGGACATTTGCTCGACAAGTTTCGACTGCAAACCCAACAGATGGTCAAGAGAACCACCCTCTCCAATTCCCAGCGAGAGTCCCACAGAGACGTCTTCTTCGACCAATACGTCGGAGGCATCGATCATCTCGATGTCTTCTGCAATGTCGAGGGAATCGAGAGCAATCTCTTCCTCTACCTCATAAGAAGCGACCTCTCCAGAGACTGGGGCCTCATGTTCATCCGAAACGTAATCCAAAGAAGAGAGCGACGTTGACGTCTCCGAGGTGGGCGCTTCCTCAATCGGCAAAGAAGGTGAACTTGGGGACTGTGCCAGGTTTGCTGGCCTTGGAGTCGAAACAGAAGTGACTTCAGCAGAAGCAGCCTTCTCCACCGGAGTGCGGGATGGCACCACCGTTTTGGGTGGAGCTGGGGGAGGTGGCGGCACAACCCCTTTGGGTTTGGCGAAAGGCGCACCTGGAGGAGGCGGTGGTGGCATCGACCACCCTCCAACGTTGCCTGGACCTGGAGGGGGAACCATCTGGGTAGCCTCTCCCATGTCGTCATCGTCGCTTAGATCTGCAACACCTGAAGACACAGACGCTGGCGCAGGGGTTGCCGCTTCAGGAGCAGCATCAGAGACATGGGCCGTCGCAATATCTTCCACAGGCAAGGCAGCTGCAGGCGCCGGAGCAGGTGCCACATTCGCAAGGCCAGCAGAGAGATTGCTTGGAGCAGGAGTTCTCGGTGAAGCTGGTGCTGGAGGCGGCTGAAACACAGGAGGCAACGAAGCAGACGTTCCAGAGGCTGTCGGAGCACCCAAGGCCGCTACGCCTGAAGATGTCGGAGGCCCCAATGTAGGAGGCCCTCCACGCGACGGCACAGGAGGAATGTTCGGCGGAGCGCTCGGTTGTTGGTTGGCAGAAAGACTTGCGCTTCCACCACCATTCGCCTGGGGCAACGTGGGCAGCTTGGGAGGACCCGTCAACGAGGGAGGCGAGGTTAAGGAAGGTGGCATATTCAGCGAGGAGGACTCGACCAATGTCTGCGGTTGGAAAGCGTCATCTGCTCCGCCTGCGTTGGCTCTGCTCTGAGGCAAAACCCCAGGAGGTGGCCCTGCGCTCTCGGCTTCCGGGTTGGGTTCTGGAACCACAAGAGAGGGACGAGGTGGTGGTGGAGCCGAAAAGGGGAAGCTGTCCATGTCGTTGACATTGGTTTCCGCGTTCCAAACGCCTTCTTCTTTCTTGGTCTCCTCAGGGTGACGATCAACAGTCGGTGACTCTGTGGTCGAGTCCGTATCCCCTTCGTACAGTTCAGGGAACGACATCCCAGGGATCGTACGTTCGGAGAGGTCATCATCCTGTTCGTGAAGGGAAATGTTCGCCGTTTGATCATGAGCATTGGTTGGTGGACGCGATCTCGGCTGCGACTCCTCACGAAAGACGTCGTGCCACTCGGCTGGCATATGGGGAGGATTGCCCTGCGTTGGAGAGTCCTGCCCTTGACCCGAAGCCGTGGGTACATGCTCGACCGCGACAGGCTTAACGTTGCCCTCACTGTCTTCTTCCAAGACAATGCGCCGCCACTCTGTCGGCACCTCCGTCGCTACATGTTCCCGCTTCGTGTTTGGTTTTGTCATTTGAAAATTAAGCCTTATTCTTTTCTATGCGAAACGAATGCTCCATCTTGTACGACAATGAAGAGAACTGAGTATAGCAACACACCGTCTGAAATACAACGCATGCTCCTGTTAAGAATCTTCTTGATCTCTGTTTCAAAATCATGCGATAGTCATCTACTGACGGAGAATACGTAACGCGCGAGCGAGTATGGCCATGAAAGTACCCAAAGAACCGAAACTTCGTGAGATCATTGTTCGGCTGCGAGAAAAGGCCAAGCGGAAGGTCCCTTTGACCGACGCTGAGGACATTGTCCAAGAGGTCCTTGTTGTCCTTGTCGAACGTATGCAACGCCCCCAACCCATCGAGTCTTTGCAGGCTTATGCGGACGGCGTTCTGCGCCATGTAATCTATGATTACTACCAACGAAAACGTGAGACGCTTCTGCCCAACGAACAGGGCATGGAGCAGGTGTCTCCCACCCCCACTCCAGAACAGCGTGTGGTGTGGATGCGCCACCTTCGCGTGATCGAGAGCCTCGCGGAAGAAAACCGGATCGATGAGTCGTTGGTCAACGAACACTTTGTGGGCGGCGCTCCGCTCCGTGAAGTGGCCGACCACCTCAACGTCTCCCCAGGCGCTGTGAACGGCCGCCTGTTCCGGTTCCGTCAGAAGGTGATGAAGGTCGCAGGTAGCTGCTTTGCAGGACTCCTTGCTCTGGGTACGAGCCTTTGGAGTCGCGCCTCTCAAGCAGCAAACCTCTCTCGTGGAAAGCTCGCGCTCGCCGGCTCGGGCCTTCTGTCCTTGGGTGTTTTTGTCACTTGGCTTGCAGTAGGAACCACTCCTTCTTCGTCATCGGGGTCGTCCCTCGCTCGCAGCTTTAGCGCCACTCCGTCAACAACGGCGCTCCCCTTCCAAGCTCCCCAATCAACCTTGCAGTCATCATCCGCAGACAAAGCCAAGATGGCCGTGTTGCTGCAACCCAGCACGACCCAAGCACCTTTGAAGGACGCAAACTCCCAAGAACAGAGTTCGCAACCCGCTCACAAAGAATCCAAAGTTCGACGAGCGATCAAGCAGGCCTTGTCGGAGATTTCCACAAAAGTACCGTTCCATGTTCCTTTCCAAGTGATAGCGCCAACGCCAAAGAGCACCGGCGGAGTTCAGCAACCAAGCGTGAACAAAGGAACTCAAACCTCCCTGACAGCGCCCTCTCTCAAAGTAGCGGCTGCTGCCACAGCGCCCACACAACCGACTCTTAACGCTCGTCGACAAGCTGTAACAACGTCGGGCATTCTTGCGGCCAGCGCGATCGCTGCTCTGCCAACAGCGCCGGTCGCCCGCCCCTCACAGCAGCCCAACGTTGCGACTCCTTCTGTCATCCAGACAGCAGGCACCAACGGACTGAATCGTACACCGACTTCCTTGACTCCCACGGTCAAACCAGCGGTCCCACCAACGACCCCGACGGTGAACCGACCGAACGCACTGGACCCCAGCCAGACTCTGGCCATGGCCCCCTCCACTGTGGTTCGACCTGTAGGAATCAATACATCGGCGCCCCAACTGCCCCAAGCGAGCAACTCCAAGGCAAACGTTATCACGCAAAGCTTGCGCCACAGCTTCTGTGTGATCCAAGACAGTCGCGTGTACCGCTGTGACAGCGGACGTATGGAAGATGTTACAGGCCCACACAATGAGGCATTTGGCTGCAAAAGCGAACTGTGCAAGAATGTGGTGGGCAAAGGTCCAAGTCTTGTTGTGACCCAAAAGTTCGAACTTTTCATCGTAGGCCCCACGAGCTACATGAAAAGCAACGATCAAGGTGAGACCTGGGCGACTCCCTCCAAGATCCTCTCCTCTGATGAACTGCTCAAGCAGAGCCACCTGATACTCAACCAAAACGGTGAGCTCTGGCAGCAGATCAACAAAACATGGGAGAAGAAGCGGGACAGCCAATCCAGCCTTCACGAGGTGCGCCTGCACTTGGACCGCGCTGCGGTTAGCGTCGAAGACGACGGCGGCTTCAAACTTCAATGGGACGGCACGAAGAACAGCTCCACAGAGAAGAAGTCCATCCAGACGATCCTGACGGACCAACTTTCGACGAAAGTCAAAACCCAAGTTCAACCTCATCTGCCTTCCCTCAAGAAAACCCAGAAAGAAGATATTCCTGCTCCTCCACAGGAGAACGTGACTCCCATCGGACTGGAGCCCTAGGAGCCTGATCTTGTTCTCATCCTCTCGTCTTTCCTCTGCCTGCCAACGCGCAGGAGACTCTAGCATCACATTTGTACGACTCCTTCATGCCTATACCATAGGAATGTTTTGATGATGTCTTTTCGACGCATACAGACACTTGGTCTTTTGTTCTTTGGAACCTTTGTTTTTCTGTTAAGTGGATGCGAAAGCTGCAAAGAAAAACCTTCTGTGCAAGCGCTGACTCTCCCATTCTCCGACAACTTTAATCGGGAGACGCTGGGCTCCCAGTGGTTTACAGAGCGCCCCGGTCGCTGGAAGATCGAATTCGACGACAAAACAAAAGACGGCAGAGTTTGCGGTTGGCAAGCTCGAAATATGCCGCTCTTCTTGAAGGGCGCCCTTCCCCGCAATGTCATCATTGAATTTGACGCCTGGGCCTACCATCGCGATGGAGATGTCAAAGTCGAGATCTTCACAGACGGAAGATTCCACGCGACGGGCTACGTCCTTGTACACGGCGGCTGGAACAACACCTGGTCGATCATCGACCGACTGGATGAGCACAGCCGAAACTGCCGGCGTGGAGAGGCCAACAAGCCTGTACACTGTCGCCGGGTCAAGCGTGGTGGTCCGACCTTGAAGAGAAAGTACCACTGGACAATCAAGCGAGTGGGCTCGGTGGTGTCATGGTCTGTCGATGGCCGCCCCTTCCTCTCGTACCCAGATCCAATGCCCCTCGAAGGCGAAAACCACAAACACTTTGCCTTCAGCAACTGGATCGCACGCATCTGCTTTGACAACCTCAAGATTCGGCGAGCCGAAGCCCCCAAGGCTGCACAACAGCCTCGACAGCCCGCTGCGATCGTAAAGCCACAGCAACCTGCAGTGCGAAAGGCTCCCACGCCTTCCACGATTCAGATTCAGCCCACGCCGATGGCACAGACTCCAGAGCCTGTACAGAATCCCATTCCCAGATCGCAACGACTTCCACAGCCCACGATCATTCAACTTCATCGCGCCAAAAAGCCCAAGAAGGGAATTCGGCTTTACCAACCTCGTCTTCTTCGACCTGGACAAGTAAAGCTCCCTACGCTCTACAAGCGACGACCTCTTCAACTGCGACCCCAACCCCGCAGGTAGTCTCCTTGGGAAAACCTGCGCCTGATTGACAGCATAGCGACTACAGCGAGGCCCGGTTTTGCGATTCTTTGACGAAAATGGAAAGAAGAACATGGGAGAACGAGGCAAGAGCCGACTCAAGATCCGGGAAGAGATCCCGATCTTGCCTCTGCGGAACACCGTCATTTATCCTGGCGTTGTGGTTCCCCTCACCATCGGCCGTCCTTCCAGCTTGCGGCTGATCGAAGACGCCCTTGCCGCCGACAAGATCATCGGCATAGTCGGCCAGCGCGACCCCGACAACGACTCTCCTGAGGGCAACGATCTGTTTACGATGGGGACCGTCGCTCAGATCTCGCGTGTGCTTCGGCCCAACGAGTCCACCAGCAACGTCATCGCCCACGTACAGGGCATACAGAGGATGCGGGTGAATCGCTTTACACAGAAGCGGCCCTACCTCAAAGCTCACGTCCAACTGATCGACGAACGGTACGAAGACTCACCTGAGTTGCGAACCTTGTTCAACAGCCTGCGAGCCAGCGCACTTCAAATCGTAGAACTCTCCAATCATATCCCTCAGGAAGTCTCGCAGGTCATCCAACAGATCGAGTCTCCCGGCTACCTCGCGGACCTTATCGCTGCCTACCTGAACATCTCGATGGTGGAAAAAGAAGAGATCCTGGAGTGCCTTGATCTCAGCCGACGCGTCCAAAAGGTCCTCACCTACGTTCGCAAAGAACTCCAGATGCTTGAGCTCAACCAACGCATCCAGGACCAGGTCAAAGACGAACTCGACAAAAACCAACGAGAGTACTACCTGCGCAAACAGCTCAAGGCCATCCGCAAAGAATTGGGCGAAGAGGAAGAAGACGTCGACGAGTTGGAAGAACTTCGCGACAAACTCCAAGACGCTCAGATGCCACCGGACATTGAGAAAGAGGCCCTGAAAGAACTCAACCGGCTGTCGCGCATTCCCCCACAATCAGCCGAATACACAGTGGCTCGCACGTACCTGGATTGGCTGATAGAGCTGCCTTGGAGCTTAACCACAGAAGACAATCTGGACATCGCCCGCGCACGTCAGATCCTCAACGAAGACCACTACGGTCTGAACAAAGTCAAAAAGAGGATCTTGGAATACCTCGCGGTGCGTAAGCTTAAGGCCGACATGAAAGGACCCATCCTTTGCTTTGTGGGTCCTCCTGGTGTTGGAAAGACAAGCCTCGGTCGCTCCATCGCCCGAGCCATGGGACGTGAGTTTGTCCGCATCGCTCTCGGCGGTGTCAAAGACGAAGCCGAGATCCGTGGTCACCGCCGCACCTATGTGGGCGCTTTGCCTGGCCGAATCATCAAGAGCCTAAAGAAAGCCAAGAGCAACAACCCTGTCTTTGTGTTGGATGAAGTTGACAAGCTCAGCAACGATATGCGTGGCGACCCGGCCTCTGCCCTTCTTGAGGTCCTGGACCCAGAGCAGAACGACTCCTTCTCGGATCACTACCTGGAGGTCCCGTTTGACCTGTCGAAGGTCATGTTCATTGCGACAGCCAACCTCCTCGACCCCATCCCTGCCGCTCTCAGAGACAGGATGGAAGTCATTGAGATTGCAGGGTACACTGAAGAGGACAAGCGGCATATTGCCCGGCAGTACCTGATTGATCGACAGCATCGAGAGCATGGACTGCCACCAGAGCAAATCACCTTCACGGACGACGCCTTGCGTGCGCTGTGCCGAGACTACACTCGGGAAGCGGGTGTCCGAAACCTGGAACGTGAGATCGCCTCCATTTGTCGAGCGATCGCGATGCAAGTCGCAGAAGACAAAACAGATCCAAGACACGTTGACCAGCCAGACCTCTCCGACTTTCTGGGACCCGCGAAGTACTTCTCCGACTTCACAGACCGGGTTCAATCCCCAGGGGTTGCAACTGGCCTCGCGTGGACTCCCTCCGGTGGTGAGCTTCTCTTTATCGAAGCCACCAAGATGAAAGGAAAGGGTCAACTCCTTCTCACAGGAAAGCTGGGCGATGTGATGAAAGAATCGGCCCAGGCGACGCTGTCTTACCTACGCACCCATGCGACCAGTCTGGGAATTCCTGTCGACTTCTTGTCCGACCACGACATTCACATCCACGTTCCCTCCGGCGCCATCCCCAAAGATGGCCCCTCGGCGGGCGTCGCGCTGTTCACCGCGCTGTTGTCCCTGCTGACCGGTCGAAGGGTTCGCCCCAACATCGCGATGACTGGGGAGATTACGTTGCGTGGGGTCATCCTGCCCGTGGGTGGGATCAAGGAGAAGGTGCTCGCCGCCCACCGCGCCAAACTGGAAGAAGTTCTCCTCCCTGCCAAAAATCAAAAAGACCTCGTCGAGATCCCCGACGAGGTCCGTAAAACCCTCAAGATTCGGCAAGTCAGTCACCTCAACGACTTGCTGGATGTTGTCTTTGCTGATCTACCACCAGCGTTGGTGGTGACAGCGCCAGAAAACCCAACAGGTCTTGTGCCTGAAGTCCCCGCCGAGATCCTCGCGGATAGCAGCCCAACCTCTTCTTCCAAAAGCAAACATCAAAAATAGAGGCTGGCTCATCGCCATTCACACGACTCCCTCAGAGAGGTTGCCCGGCTTGGTAACGTTGCACCCTCGCCTACCTTGTTTCAGGTAGCCTACCTTATTTCAGGTAGCTGGTGTTCTGGTTGTCCCGCAATCCACGGGGCCATGGGCTGTTGGCGAGACCGGGAGAGTCAGTCCAAAGAGCGATGATCGTACCGCCAGTGGTTCCGACGTAGAGAGTTCCATCTTGGGCGATCGCGGGGTGGCCTGAGAAAGGCTCACGTCCACCAAAGCTACGCTCCACCTTCCCACGTGTTGGATTGACAAACTGAATCTCAGGATTGGTTGCGTCCACGCTACCGATGTAAACAAGACCACCCGCCCCAACCGTAGGCGCATACCGAAGTTCGTCGTTGACAGAAATGGTGGTTCCGTTCTTCCAAAGAAGGTTGGCAGGCTCCCCTGTACTTTTGCTCACTTTGAAGAGTTTTCCTCGGAACGTACCGAAGTACAAGTACGTCTGGTGGATGACAATGGCCGTGGAGACCACACCGTATTGGCTTTGTGGAGACCATTTGACCGTGCCGTCTGCTTTGTAAGCGTTCAGGTTGCTTCCGCCGACGTAGATGGTCCCATCTGCATCGACTGAAACAGCATTGCAAGGTTCACTCCCGCCCAAGACCTTCTCCCACAGCTTCTCACCGTCGGGCTTGATCGCGTGCAAAGACTTGTCATCGCTGCAAAGGTAAATGGTCCCATCAATCCCAACAGCCGGCGCAGAGTTGACCTTTCCGCTGAGAACATAGTTGGCGCTCCATGCCGAAGTCCCAGGCGCCTTAAATGCCTGGAGTGTGTTTCCAGAGGCCACGAGGATAACGCCGTCTTTCCCAAGCGCTGGGGGGAAGCGGTCACCTTCTGACAGCAACTGAGCGTTCCAGGCTGTTTTTTTGGTTTTGGGATCAATCGCGTACAGAAGCTTCGACTTGGATGAAACGTAGATCATCCCCTTGCTATCGACAACAGGAGCGCTGATCGCCTCACCCAAAGTGCCGATCGACCAAGCTTCATTTCCGGTGGTCGCGTCCAGCGCGGAGAGTCCGCGAGCTGCAACATAGATCTGGGTTTGATCGGGGGCAATCGCGATGCTCTTGACCTCGCCCTGCACGCTCGTGCTCCAACGAACCTTGCCGACATTGGGGTTGGGTTCAAAGGCAGGGCCTTCGGGTCCGTCTTCCTTCGCAGACTCTGGACCGTCTTCCTTTGTGTCACCACCGTCTTCACCGCCGTCGTCCGTCGTCGTCGGCTTTTCCTCCGACTTCTCTTCTTGAGCAGCTTCGGTTGCCGAATCCGTGACGACCTTCTCGCCACCCGAGGATTCTCCCGTAGCTTCAGAACCACCGTTGCCTGAACATCCAGTAACAGGGGCTAAACTGAAAGCAAACAGTAAAGCCAGACCAAACAACACAAAATACAAGCCCTTGCGCATCACTCAACACTCCATCGTTTCTATATATATATCAAACAACTATGCTACTCGACTGAAACACCCTTGTCAAAATCCGTGAACCCCGCCATGATGGTGCCGGACACCGCGAACTCCAAAAGGGAGCGGCTGTCCCTTCCGTCTCCCAAGAACCAGAGGATTGAACCGATGTCTCAACCCATTCACCACAGGCCAGTGACAACTCTTTCTCCTAAGACCTCGGCCAACTGGTTCTCATCTCATTTGCATGGGGCCTTGGCCCAAGCCATGCCAGCCATAACCGCTGCGTTGATGGCTCTTTGTATGTATGTAAGTCTTCCTGTTGGACAAAGCGAGGCCCGCCCGCCCACTCGACAGGTTCATGCGACCTGGGAAGAGCTCATGGGCAACCAGATATTCTTGGCCTATTACAGCGTTGGACTTGTGGGGGATTTGTACCGAGCGAAGGTCTACACACCAGGCAAAACCAAGCGCGTCACCAGGCTACTCACGTCCTTGCTCAAAAAAGAAAAAGCCTTTCTGAAAAAGATTCGAGTGGGCCGAGGTCGAAAGCAACGCGCTTTGTATCGACACCTTAAGGCAACAGTCGACATTCTTCTTCTTGCGCTGGAAAGCCTGGACAACACGATCACAAACAAAGAAGGTAGCAAGATTCAGCAGTTCTTGCAGTACCGAAACGCCGCAGCCCAAGACCTCCAAAAGCTCTTGTACCATAGGGGCCTTCGCCGACGCCGTCGCTACAGGGGAGGATACTACAGGGCCATGAAATATTTGAATCACCACCTTGGCTTGGACCTCGCTTATGGTTATCTATGCCTCGGGCTGGTCGCCGACGGCTACTTCCAACTTGTGATCAACCCGAAACAAACCGAAGACTACCTCAGCACCCAGCTCCGACTCCTGACGTCAGGGCGAAAGTCGCTGGGCTACATCCAACGTCGCCTTCGCGGCAGTGACCGCTCCACCTTGCAGACTGTCCGTGGAGGTATGTTGGCTTTGTACAACGTGGGCATGACTTTGGGGCAGGTCGTCAAAACCAGAAAACGCTCTTTGATGCGTCGATACCAACAACTTCGCCGACTCGCCTGGCAAACCATCAAGCCGATGGCTGCTCCATAAGAGAGTCGAGAGGAATCCAACCCTTCCTTGCAGAATAGAGGGACCCAAGCAAGCAATATGACAGAACCCATTTTCCAAACGTTATCCAACGGCCTTACAACAGCGCTGTACCCACAAAGCCACCTTCATTCTCTGGTTTTTGGACTCTACATTCGAGTCGGCTCTCGGTACGAAATGCCGGAGCAAAAGGGGATCACCCATTTCCTGGAGCATGTGTTGTTCCGTGGCAACGGGAAGTACAGCAACTCGCTTGAAATGAATCGAACCTTTGAGTCGTGGGGAGGCTCCCTTAACGCCTACACCACACGCGAATACATGTACTTTTACGGTCGCCTGCATCCTTCGTTCCTGGAAGAATGTCTGACCTTTGTGGGCGACCTGGTCCGCTCTCCCAAGTTTGCCGATGTCTCACTTGAACGAAACATCATCCTGGAGGAGCGACTTCAGGATGTGGACAGTGACGGACAGCTTCTCGATGAGGATGACGTCTCACGAGCCATGTTCTGGGGAGAGCATCCTTTGGGTTATCCCATCATCGGGATCCCCAAAACCATCAAGCAGATCACCGAAGACCAGCTGGAAAAACACTTCCATCATTTCTTTGGCGCCAAGAACATGGTGCTTTGCCTCAACGGCCAATTTGACCCAGAGCAAGCCTCTCAACTCATGGAGAAGCACCTCTCCGACCTACCTTCTGGTGAAGCACGCCAACCCATCCGCGTTCCAGAAGAGCCGAACCCCCAGCAACACTCGGCGTTTGTTCATCATGACAGCAGCCAAGTGGGCATACTCTTGTCGTTCCGAGGACCAGCGCCCCAAGACCCCAACTACCTGTCGGTGTCGCTGTTGGATCGAATCCTCGACGACGGGATGAGCAGCCGGCTGTGGCAGCGCCTGGTTGAAAACCGCGGGCTTTGCTATGACTTATGGACTTCCATTGACACCTATCACGACTGCTCTCTCTTCGACATTGGCGCTAGCGTTGCTCCTGAAAAAGTCGTGGAGTTGGTCGAAGGCATCTACAAGGAAGTCTATCTCCTTCGGGAAGAAGGAGCGACTCACGATGAGTTTGAACACGCCCGCAAACGTTGGGTGTTCCGGCAAGACTACCTCCTCGACCATGTCACATCCTTGAACGAATACGTCGGCGGACATGTCCTCTATGACACCTACCAATCCTTAGAGCAGCAGCGCGCCCAGATGGAACAGCTCACCCTGGACCACCTTCACCAAGCCGCTCGCATGCTCTTCCAACCCGAACGTCAGCTATTGACCGCGGTTGGCCCACTTACCAAGAGCATCAAACGACGCCTTCGCAACGCGACCGAAGCCCTGTAGTCGCCTTCGCAACTACTCTTCCGCCTCTCGCTCCTCCATTTCTTTCCGCGTTTCAGCCGCCATCGGAAACACCATAACAAAGCTGGTGCCCAACCCGTTTTCGCTGTCGCACACGATCGATCCGCCGTGTCCCACAATGATTTGCTGAGTCAAAGGCAGACCCAAGCCCGTCCCCTCCTCCTTGGTGGAGTAGAATGGATCAAAGATCTCCTCCTGGATCTCTTGGGGAATCCCAGGCCCGTTGTCACGGATTACAATTTCAACTCCGTTTTCGAGGAGTTGGGTGGAGACAAACAACTCACCATCACGACCCGTGTCCGAGGCCGCGGCCTGCATCGCATTGCGCAACAAGTTGAGCAGAGCCTGCCGAAGCTGTTGAACGTCCACGTTGATGAGAGGCAACGAGGGAGCAAGCTCCAACTCCCAGTCAATGTTCCGCTCCAGCAACTCGGAGCTGAGGAACTCCATGGTGTCACTCAAAATGGGGTTGATATCCGCAGACTCCAACCGTGGTGGAGGAAGGCGGGCAAACCGTAGATACTCTTCCGTGATCAAGGTCAGCCGCTCCACCTCATCCAGGGTAGCCTGAAGCACTGCGATCCCTTCCGCAGCGTTGGGTAGCTGTTGAATGTCCTCTTCGAGCAACTCCAGATTAAGGCCTATTGCGTTGAGAGGGTTACGGATTTCGTGTGTGATCTGAGCAGCCAGTTGGCCAATCGCTGCGAGCCGCTCAGAACGAAGCAACCGCTCGGAGCTGATCTGCAGTTCATGATACGCTTCTTCCAGCTCTTCCCGCTTTTGGGCCAGGTGTCGCTCCCTCTCTTCCAAGGCTTGCGCCATCCGGTGGAATGCATCAGCCAGCACCCCAATCTCATCTTTGGATGTGATCTTGATGTTGTGTTGGTAGTCTCCTGCAGCAATGCGGCGGGTCCACTCCACCAGCGCAGACACTCGCGCCAAGGACCTTCGACTGAGAATCAACACCACACTCGACACAAGCAGGGCCATCAGGGACAACAACACCAACGTGAGCGTGGAGCGACGCTCGGTCCGTTCAGCCTGCACCACAACCTGCGCCAAACGAGCATCCATCTGCTGTCCCAACTGACGGATACTACGACGCAACAGACGATCCAACTCAAGAAAGATAGCCCGCCAGTTCGCGGAGAGAGAGCCCTTTGTCTTGGGGTTGGCAACCCTCGCCAAGCGGTCCAACTCACCGTGGTAACGGACGAACAAGAGGTTCAGGTCTTTCAGCGCTTTGGTCAGCTGCTTCAACGTCGCCTTCTCATAGGCAGAGCCCTGCTCGACCCAACGTTGGACATTGCCCATCGAGCGCTTGAGCAGCCCTCCTTCGTAGCGCAACCTTCGCACCAAAGAGACCGTCCATCGAGACGGTGGCGTTTGCAACAATCGCTGTGTATCCGGGCGTTTGTTAAACTGCCAGGCGTCCAGATGTGAGGCCAACTTGGTCAACGGCAAGTAACCACGCTTCAAGAGCCGAAGCTGATCTCCGATTTTGCGCAACCGATACAAACTCCACACATCAACGGAGAGAAGCATCACCAACACAAGACCCACACCAGCCAACAGCTTTGTGGAGAGAGAGAGATGAATTTGTCGCATACAACCTTCGTCTTATTTAGAAAGCTCACGGACAGGAGAGAGGCTCACGCCAGTCGTTGACCTTGTCCTGCCCGTCACGAGGATGTGAACCATCATGGTTACGATGTTGATCTCTTGGAACACAGAGCTTATCATCCCACAAGTTGATTTCGGTGAAGACGAGCCCGCAACACAAATCTTCACAGAGGGAAACAGAGGGAAACGCTGCGTCATGCAGACAGCGTGCTCTCGTCGGTCTCCCTTATACCATGGATTGTACAAGAGATACGGAGTACCCAAATGAAACGCATTGGAATCATTCTCTGCACCATGTTTGCTTTGGAGTTGCTGGGCCTGACCGCTCTCACCTCGATGAACTCGGAAGCGGAAGCAGGGAAAAAGCTCAGCTTTCGCCGACACATCTGGCCCACGTTCCGCCAGTACTGCGTACGATGTCACAAGCCACGCTGGAAGGGTCGCGGCAAGAAGCGCAAGAAGATCAAAGCTGCAGGAGGACTCAATCTGAAAACCTGGAGCATCGCTTACAAAAACATCGTTGACCAACCCAGCAAGCAGGCTCAAGAAGGTTACAACATTGTAACGACAAGCGAGCCCGCTCTCTCATACCTCTATTACAAGCTGGTTGGAAACCACAAAAACCCCAACGTCAAAGGGAAAGGCAAGCGGATGCCTTCCAAGCGACGACGTTTGGCAGCGTGGCGCATCAACCGCATCGTCAAGTGGATTCAGCAGGGCGCCAAAAAGTAACCCAGGTACCTCCTGTGGAAGCCTGACTCTCCGATTGCTTTCCTTGCTCTATCGAACTCCTCCCCCCAATAGGAATACTCATGCGTTTGACCTGGCTTGTGTGCCTGCTTTGGACAGGCCTTGTGTTGGCTGGCTGCAAAAAGAAAGACCCTTCCCAAGCACCTCTTCAACTGTACCGTGGCGTCTCCTTTACGACGGCTAGCCTGACCATGCTGAAAAAGCTCAAGATGTCGCACAAGAAGTGGCAAGACGGGCTGATCACGCACATCAACAACGGCAAAAACATCCAGTGGTTTTCGGGCAAGGACACGAAAAAATTCCCCAAGAATGGGTACCAGCTTACGGTAGACATGGGGATGCAGCCCCTCCCTCCAGACCGTGTTCGCAAGCGCGTCCGCCTTCGGTGGTTCATCCGATACCGTATGACTCCCATCACCTCTGGCCACGAGCATTACCTCCTGCAAGAAGACCGCGAATACTCCTACGCTCTTCGAGATCGACTGCCCGAGCGAAAAGCCGTCAAGAAGCTCTACAGCAAGCTCTGGAAGGATGGATTGCATTCGTTAGACGTGTTTGCTCGTTTGAAAACAAAGACGTCCAAGGAATTGACCCAGGCTCTCTCCTCCAAGGACGTTCACGAGCAACGTCACGCCGTCTTGTTGTTGGGACAACGCAAGTACAAACCAGCAGTGGACAAGATGATCCCTCTGCTCAAGAGCCAAAACCGTGGGGTGCTTCTTGCAACCATCGGAGCCCTGGTCCGGTTGCGAGCTAAGAAAGCGGCCGTTCCTCTGATCAAGCTATCCCGCCAACGCGAGGGGGCCTTCCTTGCGCAAATCCTTTCGGCGTTGGGAGAAATTGGTGGAGAGGATGCCAAGGGATACCTGTTTACCATCGCCAGTTCCCACAACAACAAGCTCTTGCAGCAATCGGCACAAGAAGCCCTGGAGGAGCTTAAGCAGCGGGAAGAACAAGCCAAGAAAGCGGCGCAACAACGACAAGCGCCCTCCCCCCGTCGCAAGTAAGATGCAGGGAAAGAAGCAGCCCCTCCTTTACAAGACTTCGAAGAAACCTGACATTGTCGGGAGCAGTCTGGTATAACACACGCCAGAAACTTCACCATCCAACGATGGAACGCGCACAATGAAGACATCAATTCGCATCCTATTGGGACTGTTCATGGTATCCGGCCTCCTCGCCTGCACTCCAACCGAGGTCAAGACGGGCGGGCAAAGTGGCGAAAGTGGCAGTGACAGCCGCCTCCGCCTTCAAGACTATTTCCCCCTTCGCGTCGGCGCCAAGTGGAAGTACAAGATCTACAGCTTCATCGAGAAGAAGAACATCGACTTTGTCCGACAAATTGTCCGCAAAAAAGGCAACAAGTACTTCGACAACGCAAAGTCACAATATCACTTCGATACCTACGGCGTTCGCGAAGGACTCCGGTACTTGTTGAAGTATCCGCTCAAGCGGGGCAATCGTTGGGTCAGCGTGGTGGGCATCACTGATGTGGAAAAGTACACTATTGTGGCAACCGACCGAACCGTCCGTGTGCCCGCAGGTGTGTACAAAAGCTGCATTGTGGTTCGCTCCCAAAAGAAGGTGAGCAACCGCGACACCCTGGAGGCTCACTTCTACTTCGCTCCCCAGGTTGGCTTTGTAAAGATCACGATGGCCTTGGAGTCCAACGGAAGCCGAGTTCCCCAGTGGACCTACGAGCTTGTTTCTTTCTTCGCAGGCAAAGATGCCGACGACGCTGTAGCAACAGGCAAGACCCAGCCCGTCAAGAAGTAACCCCCCTCAAGCTCTCCTCTTTCTTCCCCACACTTCTACCGCAGAGCCCATCGAGCAATTTCACCGAAGTGATTGCGCGGGAGAGTCTCGCGAAACTCCACATACTTGGGCAACATGTAGTGGGGAAAGTGCTCCTGGATATAAGCCAGAACATGTCGGGACGTCATGGTTCGGCCAGGTGCGCTGGGATCAACCTCCACAAACGCCTTGAGCAACCCCTTCTCCTCTACGGAACACAACACCGCCGAGCGAATCTGCGGATGTTCTCGAAGCTTCCCTTCAATCGGACGGATGGAGAACCGCCGGTCGCGGTAGACGATCATATCTTCCGAGTGTCCTACCACATGCAGCTGCTGCCGTGCATCGAGAGAACACCAGTCTCCTGTTGGGAGCCAATTTACCAGAGATGTTTCGATGTCAAAAGAAGGAGTCTCCGGCCGGAAGCGCTGGAAGCTAACGCGCTCTCCTTGGACATAGAGAAGCCCCTCTCGGGTATCTCCAGGCTTAAGGTGGCGATGTTCTTTCCGCTCAATATGAGGTTTCAGATCCGAAAACAGAGAACCCACGCCAGCATTGGTTTGATTGGCCCAGGCCACAATCCCCCCGCAAGCCTCCATCTTGTACGCAGGAAACACAGGGACATTCCAGGTCGAAGGGTACACCTCCGAAACAAACCCACCCAAAGCCCAGATCCATGGAATCCGGTCAGGCTGCAAAGCCTCGTGGTTCGCCTCCCCCATCCACAGGCGAACACATTGCGCAGTCGCGAGAGGGACAACCGTTTCCTGCAAAGACAATGACTTGGTTAAGGACTCCAACTCTCGGGTAGAGGGGAGCATCACCGCATCACCCGCAAAGAAGATCCCCAGAGCCGTTGTGACCTGGGTGATGCTCGCAGGTAGACACAAATGGCCCAGCGTTCCACGTTCGACCTTCGCGGTCCAAGCCTTTTGCAAAGAATCGACAGCGGCCCAGAGTTGCTTGTGGTTCAGCGTCACCCCCAACGGTGGATGCCAGGTCCCAGCCGACAAGGAGTGCAGAGCCTCACGTTCAGGCTCCAACGCTGGCAAGTCCTTCTCCTCAACAGACGGAGCTGACTCCAGCGCAGAGGCCAGAGATTGAAACAAGCTCTCGTCAGTCGAATGACGAGCCAGCCCCCACTCCAGGCCATCGGATGCCCCCAACCAACTGGTGTGGGTCTGTTCCACCAATGCACCTGCTACGCCTGCAGCGTTGAGCCAGCTCGCAAGTTCGTGGTTTGTGGAGGGAGGGAGAACCAAGCCAGACCCTCCCAAGCGCCAGAGAGCAACCAACGCAGCGAGGCTGTCCCAAGACGGAGATAGCGCGACAGCGACGCGAGTGCCAGGTTGCACTCCACGTTGGGCCAAGCAACCTGTCCACTGGTGAATCCGTTGGAGCCATTGCGCCCCAAGCCACCCAGAGGAGTCGTCATAACCAACTGTGGTTTCAGCCCTTTCTTGGGCTAGTTGTAAGATTTGTTCTACGTGAGATGTGGCATACGCCATCGGTAGCTCCTTCCTTTAAGCGTCCGTACACCGGTGATAACGGTCCACGATTCCAAGGATATTCCAAACCTCTTGATCTTTTGCAAAGAGTTTGATAGTAGTACGCACCCTCAGAACGTTGATAGCTTCACCAAAGGAGAAAAATCGGGTGATTGAATCCTATTTGCTATTCGCAGCCAAACAACCACAAGGCAGCATTTTGGTACAATTTGTACCCTTTGTCCTGATCTTTGTTCTGTTTTGGTTTTTGATCATCCGCCCGCAACGCAAGCGTGAGCAAGAACATCAGAAGTTGCTCAACAGCTTAAAGACGGGTGACAAGGTCCTCACCAACAGTGGAATCTACGGCGAAGTCGCCGAAGTGACCCAACAGACGGTGTTGGTCGAGATTGCCCCGAAGGTGCGGATCAAGATGCAACGACAGGCCGTTTCGGCGATTACCGCTCCACCTGCCGGTGGAAGTTCGTCGTCCTCTCAGATTAGCAAACCTGAGAGTGAGAAGGCCATCGAAGAGTCAACGTCGAGCAAAAAGAAGCGAAAGCGGAGAAAATAGTCCCTCGTTTGGCTAACCTCCCCGCCGGGCAGCATTTCCAACAACATCCTGATTGGTCTTCTTTGATGCGGCCCGAATACTTCCTGCGGACAGAGCCCTCCATCACGACCCCGTCCTCCCTTCTTTCTATCTTAATCCAAAAGATAGCTTGACGTGAGCGCGAATCGTGATAACGTTCTGAGCCGCAATTTTTAGGCTTGCACACTCTGCAAGGTATTTGTTCACAGATAGATACGTGGTGAGAGCGACGGTTTCTCCGGTGATTCGGAAGAGATGAGCTTGCCTCTACACCCAACCCATTTGTCCAACATCAGTACTTGAGGTAGATCGCCGTGGGTAGCAACTGGTGGCTTAAGTTTGTCTTAACTCTCTCTCTCATTGTTCTTGCCGTTCGTGCATTGGTGCCGACCTTTGGTTACCAAAAGCCCGAATTAATGCCGGTGTTCCGCGTTGAATACGAAACCAACGCGGCCAAACAAATTGTCAAAGACAAGGACGGCAAACCCAAGATTAAGTATGAGAAAATCAAATCTGGGAAAAACAAGGGCAAGGTCCTCAAAGATGAAGACGGCAACCCCGTACCCATCTTTGCTCGCGACAAGAATGGCAATTGCATCCCCGAGTGGACCTTCAGCAAGGTCCAGATCCTCGATGACAAAGGCCAGCCCAAGCTCGACCCCAAGACAAAAAAGCCTATTATCAAGACATACAAGAACCGTAAATCCATCTACGACCGCAAAAAGAACGAGAAGCCTCTCGATGCGCGTCGTGAGTATGTGAAGGTTCCTCGCAAAGACAGCAAGGGCAACGTCGTCACCTACACCAAGAAGGTGACCGAGCGTAAGATCACCAAGCAGCCCAAGCTGGACAAGAACGGAAAGCCGGTCAAAGACAAGAACGGCAAACCCGTGATTAAGACCCGGATTGAGTTCAAGAAGGTGACCAAGAAGATCCCCGTGCTCCAAACCGCTCAAATGACAGACGCGGTGTGGGCTCGATGCTATCTTCCCAAGTGGTACCAGATGCTCTTCCCCTACAAGCGTAAGATTCGCTTGGGTCTTGACCTTCAGGGTGGTACCCACCTCGTCATGAACGTTGACGTGGACAAAGCTCTCGCGACCAAAGCTGCGAGCTTGGCTGAAGACTTGAACAGCTACTTGTTGAACAAGCAGCTGATTCCCAAGCCCAAGGCCGGTGAGTCGAGCCGCTTTGTGTTCCAACCCAGCAACTCCCAGTCGGTGGAAGTGACCGTTCCCGGTCGATGCCTTCCCAAAAAGACTGTGGCTTGCAAGAAGAACAGCGACTGCAAAGAAAGTGGCGCTGTCTGTGAGAGCAGCGTATGCATCTCTGCCAAGGCGAAGTACTGCGAAAAGAGCAGCGAATGTGGCAAAGACCAAACCTGCAACACTGACATCCCCGTTCAGAAGTTCCGTGGTTTGATTGGTGGTGGCAAGTTCCGCGACAACGTTCGCCTCAAGCCCCTCCAAGGCACCAAGTTTGCGGTTCGCTACGATGACGAAAGCATCAAGCGTTCCCGCGACGCAGCCATCAGCCAGGCCATTGAAACCATTCGAGGCCGGGTTGACTCCTTGGGTGTTTCGGAACCCTCCATCTCCCGCTACGGTGACACCCAAATCGTGATTCAGCTTCCCGGTTTGAAGAATCCCCAACGCGCCAAAGAGTTGATTGGTAAGACCGCACTCCTCGCGTTCCACGTCGTGGAAGATGACCACCGTGACTCCACCACGATCTTTGCTTCGATGAGTTCGGACATTCCCAAAGGTGTGACCTCTCAGGTGCAAAGCTACAATCGACCCAACGAATCCAAGTCGGCCAGTGGCTACGACCGATTCTTCTACGGCGAAGACAAAGCTGTCCTCGTCAAGTGGGCGAAAAAATGGAACAAGAAGTTGGCGGAAGGCTTCACCAAAGGAACCTACGCTCGCTCTTACGTTATCATGTTGGGTCAGTACGACAATCGTCAGTCTGCCAAAGAAAAGAAAGAGTTGCCCTGGCGAACCTATCTGATGTGGCGCAAGCCCTCCCTCACTGGTGAAGTGTTGGAAGAAGCCCGTCCCCAGATTGACTCCCAGAACAACCGCCCGGAAGTTGGTTTGAACTTCAACTTGCGTGGTGCTGACTTGTTTGAGTCCATGACCGGCGCACACATTGGTCACCGCTTCGCCATCGTTCTCGAAGGCAAGGTTGACTCAGCTCCCGTGATTCAGACCCGAATTGGTGGCGGTCGCGCTCGTATTACCCTCGGTGGTATGGGCGGTTACGAGCAAGCAATGCAAGATGCGAAGGACCTCGCCTTCGTGCTGAAGTCAGGTTCGCTTCCTGCACCTGTAGATATTCTGTATGAGAAAACCATCGGTCCCGCGCTGGGTCGCGACTCGATTCGTCGTGGTCTGCTCTCGCTGTTGATCGGCTTCATTCTCGTACTTCTCTTCATGATTGTGTACTACCGCGCGTCCGGCTTCAACGCCGTGATTGCGTTGCTCCTCAACATGCTCTTCGTAACCGCTGCGATGGCCAGCTTTGGCGCGACCCTAACCCTACCTGGTATGGCGGGAATTCTTCTCACCATTGGTATGGCGGTGGACGCGAACATCCTCATCTTTGAGCGTATCCGGGAAGAGATCACAGCCGGCAAAGCGGTTCGTGTGGCGGTCCAAAACGGTTACGACAAAGCGTTTGTTACGATTATCGACGCCAACATTACCACGGCCATCGCCGGTATCGTCTTGTACCAGTATGGTTCCGGTCCCATCCGTGGTTTCGCCGTCACGCTGTTGATTGGAATTATCTGCTCGGTGTTCACTGCTCTCTTTGTGACCCGTTTGCTCTTTGACCTGTTCGTCCGCGACCGTCGCGTCGGCCGCCTGAGCATCTAATTCCCCCTCTGAACGAACCTACTTTCGTGAGATACAGACGTATCGGAGAGCATAGATTATGGCTAAGTTTTTTCGAGTCCTACCGGCCGACATAAACTACGACTTTGTCGGCTTCCGCAATCGCTTCCTCACCATGTCAGGCCTGGCCGTCTTGGCTGCGTTGGTCCTGATTGGTGTCCGTAGCCTTAACTTTGGTATCGACTTCTCCGGTGGTACCGAAGTTCAGGTAGCCTTTGTCGCTTGTGGCGACGATCAGGCAGGAAAGAAGACAACCCAAGGCAAGAAGGTCACCGTCTGTGTCAAGAAGGCCGACCTCAAGCCCAATACACTTCGCAAGAAGATTCATGCACTCTTTCCCGAAGAGAAGCCCTCGGTTCAACCGACGGGAACCAACGGAAATGAGTTCATGCTGAAGTTCCAGAGCGTCAGCTTCCTTAACAAAAAAGATGTTGAGGACATGAAAGCCGACGTGACGGCAGCCTTTGCTTCCAAGAAAGGAAACAACTTCGTCAGCTTGCGCTTCCGTCAGGACAGCGGCAACAAGGTTGACATTGTTTTCAAGCGCGCCCTCGTCGTTCCCAAGAAAAAGAAAGACGCCAAGGGTAAGAAGGGCAAGAAGCCCGCGAAGAAAGCAAAGAAAGCCACCCCCAAGTCGACCCAGCTGAAAGTTGCCAAGAAAGCAACCAGCAAGCCCGCGAGCAAGAAAGTTGCGACCAGCAAGCCCGCAGGCAAAGGTTCGGCTCCGACCCGTGATGCTCGTATCGCTGCGCTGAAGAAGCTTCCCGAGTTGAAGCGTCTTCAGGCTGTGTTTGAAGGTTTGAAGCTGAAGAACATCAAGATCGAAAGCTCCGGCCGTCAGGGTAGCAACTTTGAATACACCGTAACGTTTGACGGCTTGAGCGCCAAGCTCAGCGAAAAGCTGAACAAGGCGTTTGGCGTTGGAGCATACAAGATCCAGCAGGTCGAGACCGTTGGTCCCCGCGTTGGTAAAAAGCTTCGCAACGACGGAATCCTTTCGCTGTTGATGGCCAACCTGTTCATCTTGATCTACATCGCCATCCGCTTCGACTTCCGTTACGCTCCGGGTGCGGTCGCTGCGTTGCTTCACGACGTTACCATCACCACGGGTATCTTCAGCGTGCTGCAGCTACCGTTCGACTTATCAACCATCGCCGCCTTGCTGACGATTGTTGGTTACTCCTTGAACGATACCATCGTTGTGTACGACCGGATTCGTGAGAACTGGCAGAAGTCCCGCGTGGACTTTGGCGAAGTCATGAACCGCTCCATCAACGAAACCTTGAGCCGTACGTTGTTGACCTCGGTCACCACCTTCCTCGCGGTTCTTCCGATTTACATCATCGGTGGCGCGAACATCAAATGGTTCGCCTTCGCGATGATGTTCGGTATCTTGATCGGTACGTACTCCTCGATCGCTATCGCGAGTCCGTTGGTTTACTGGTTGGATCAGTACTTCTCCTCGCGCATGCGCCAGGAAGATGAAGAAGTCGAAGCCAAGCGGGAGCGTCGTCGACGTCGCCGTGCAGGTCTCAAGGAAAACACCGAAGAGGCATAAACCTCTCCCGAACCCTCCCCCAAACATGGTATTTCTTAACCATGCTTGCCTCTCTTCTCTCTCCTGTGTATCTTGTAGCAAGACGCTAACGTTTCTCCCAAAAGTATAGAAACAACGCCATCTACAGCCACAAGACCTTATCGCCAGCCTGGAACCAACAACGAGAGTCTTCATGCATACACCCTCCTCTTCGATGTCACGGCGCGTGAAACCTGAGGCTCATGCAGCCTTTCCTCGCCATTGGACACAGCGCAACAAGGTCAGTCCTCAAGACGTCCGCGCTCTCCAAGAAGCTCTCAATGTCCATGCCCTCACCGCTCATCTTTTGGCGTCACGGGGACTGCAAGCCCCCGACGTTGCCAACCAATTCCTCCAGCCTTCGCTTCGCGATCTTCCCAATCCTCGTGAGATGATGGGAATGGAAGCGGCCTGCAAGCGACTGATCCAGGCCTTAAACCAAAACCAACGCATCCTCATTTACGGTGATTACGACGTAGACGGCGTCTCTTCGACGTCGCTGCTGACGCTGTATTTTCGAGAGCTTGGGGTGAAGCCGGATCGCCTGCGCTTCTACATTCCCCATCGCTTAGACCACGGGTACGGGCTGCAAAAGGCTTGCTTTCCCGACATCGCTGAGATGAATTGCGATGTGATCGTGACGGTGGACTGCGGGATCAGCAACAAGGATGAGATCGACGAATTGAACAAGATGGGGCTGGATGTGATTGTCATCGATCACCACCTCCCTCCCGAACAATTGCCCAACGCTTGCGCCATCCTCAACCCCAAGCAAAAAGGTTGTCCGTACAAAGACAAAAACCTCGCTGCGGTGGGCGTATCCTACCAACTGATGATCGGGCTCCGCGCAGCGCTTCGAGAGAGCGGCTTCTTTGCCAACCGACCCGAACCCAACCTGCGCCGGTATCTGGATCTTGTAGCTTTGGGGACCGTCGCTGACATTGTCCCTTTGCAAGGCGTGAACAGGATCATGGTCCACCATGGCCTTAAGCAAATGCAACACACGCAATGGCCAGGACTTCGTGCGTTGATGCAGGTCGCCCATGTCGCACCTGACAAGATCGATGCAACAGCCATTGGTTTTCGCTTGGGGCCACGAATTAACGCAGCGGGACGCATGGAACACGCTTCCATGGCCGTCAACCTGCTCTGCCACACAGACTACAACGAAGCCATCTCGTTGGGGTATGCACTCGACGAGGCCAACACCCTTCGACGTGATCTGCAAGACAGCATCTTTGCCCAGGCCCAAACGATTCTCACCTCCGATCCTCGCTGGAACGACGAACACGCCATCATCCTGGCGGAACCAAGCTGGCACCTTGGGGTGGTCGGCATCGTCGCTTCCAAGGTAATGGATCGTTGGCACCGCCCGGTCATTATGATCGCCATTGACGAAGAAAAAGGCATTGGCAAAGGCTCTGCCCGCAGCATCGAAAGCTTTAACATCCACGACGCCCTCACCCAATGCAGCGAGTATTTGGTGAAGTATGGGGGTCACAAAGCTGCTGCGGGTCTCACAATAGCCAAGGAGAACCTTGAGGAATTTCGCGAGACTTTTCTCCGCATGGCCAAGCAGTCGATCCAGGAACAAGCCCTCGAAGGTCACATCACCTACGATGTTGAGTTTGATCCGTCTCAGCTCACGTTTGCTCTGCTGGAGGAACTATCGTTGTTGGCTCCGTTTGGCCAATCCAACCCGGCTCCTTTGATGGTGGCATCGCAAGTACCCGTGAGCAGCCAACGCAAAACCAAAGACGGCAAGCACCTGCAATTTACAGTGGGACGCAACATCAAATCGATTGCGTTTCGACAAGGCGATCGCCACCCACTGCCCAGCTATGTGTCGTTGGCGTACCAGCCACAGATCAACGAATGGCAAGGGCGTCGAAACATCCAATTGAACGTTCAGCAGATCGACTAACAGGAACCGTACGGTCCTGGTCAGCCAAGCAGACTGTCTGGAAGTATCTGCCTGTGGAAGAGCAGAGTCAGGGTGAACTCCCAGACTCCAAAAAAGAAAAGGAACCAAGATGAAGCGACTGGGTACAATGCTGTTGGTAGTTTTGGGTTGTTTGTTGCTCGCCTCTCCAGGTTGGGCGCGGGACTTGTACCTCAACGGCAAGTTGATCAATGGAGTCCGCAAACAGACCTTTAAGAATGTGACGGTGCGCATCGATAAGAAGGGCAACGTATACATCGTGGGCAAGCAGTACCAGGTCCGCTACAACAAGCCCAAACCAGCGGCAGGCACGAAGCAACAGCCACCTGCTCGTCGTGCTCCAGAAGCCCAACCTGAAGCTCGCCCTACCCCACGCCCAGCCGCCGGAACCAACAGCCTTCAGCCTCGACCTGAAAAGAACTACGTTGTGGTAGCCCAGCGCGACGTAAAGAATGGCAGCGGCTACCGTATCAACATCCTGCTCAACGGGAAGAAGGTTCGGACGATCCTGACACAGCTTCCCCAGGACGTTTTTGACGTGACCAAGTATCTCAAAAAAGGCGCAAACAAGCTTGTGGTAGAAGCCATCAAGGTGAACGACAAAGCCACAGGAACGTTTTCGATGTTTCTCACTGTGGGCAGCATCAAAAAAGGCGTCGTCAAAGTGCAGAAGCCCTACGTGTTCTCCTACAAGCGCGAAGCCAAAGAGACACGCAGCTATCGACACATCTACAGCATCGATATCCAGTAGTCTTTCTAGCCAAGGACGGGCTGGAGAGAAGGAGCGGAGAACCAAGTGAGTTTCTTGACATTCGTACGTTTTTGGGATTGATTGTTGAAGTGTCTGGGGTGTATGAAGACGCAGGTTTCGCCGTCTTCCCAACAAGGAAAGTGGGACTGCTCAATGAAGCAAACATATCTACAACGTTGTATGTGGCTTGGACTCGCAACTCTGGGCTTTATCGGCCTTCAGGGATGTACGTTTGGCAGTATGGCTCAAAACACAAGAAAAGCCCGTGCCTACTACAACATCGGCGTGAAGCAATCGAACAAAGGACTGTATCGTCAGGCGTTGGCATCACTCAAACGAGCCGAAGAGTTTGATGGCAATAGCTATTGGATTCAAGAAGCTCTGGGTGGCACCTTTCTTCGAATGTCTCGTCCCAAGCTCGCGCTTCAGCACTACAAGAAAGCGTTAGCGCTGCAGCCGAAGTCACCGCGAGGTTGGAACAACGTGGGCACCACCTACATGGTGCTGAAGCAGTGGAAGAACGCGATCAACGCGTACCATTCAGCGCTCAAGAACGTTCTTTACCAGACACCTTGCTTTGCTCGCATCAATCTTGCCTGGTCCTACCACAAGATCGGAGACTTCAAGCAATCGGATAGGTTCTTCGCCTTGGCCACCACCAAGTGCCCTCGCTTTTGTCAGGGTCACCGACTGCATGGCATCGCCTCCTACGAACGGAAACAATTTTCTCGTGCAGCAGGAGCGTTTTCTCAACTGACACAACGTTGCAGCAAGTATCTCCCTGGTTTTTACCATCTGGGACGCACACTGTTTGCTGCGAAGCGGTTCCAGGAAGCTCGTAAACCCCTGCTTCACTGTGTGGAAAAAGGGGACAAGTACCCTGATATGCAAACGCAGTGTCGGCACATCGCTCAGCGGCTGCCCCGCGTTCGCCAACAACCACGCGCCCTTCCCTCCTCCACCAAAAATGTAGAGGCTGACTCCAACGACAGCTTTATCTACATCAAGCCTGTCGACAAATAAGAGGAAGCGACACGCAAACCGCTTCCTTTGACACTCCCTAAGCAAGCCAGACAACTCCATGGAAGAACGCACCCAAGGCATCCTCTTGCACACCCGACCCGTTGGGGAAGCCGACCTGATCGTTCATTTCTACACCACCGATTACGGACGCCTCACGCTCAAAGCACGCAGCGCCAAGAAGAGCAAACGCCGGTTTGCCGGACTGTTGGAGAGTTTTTCGCGGCACTTCATCGCGTTTGAACGCAAGCGCGCAGGGTGGCCCGTGCTCCTTCGCCTGGAGCCTGTTGAGATGTACACCGACTTGCGCAATGACCTTGGCGCGTTTGCAGCAGCCTCGTATGCTTCAGAGTTGGTCCTGAAACTTACAGAGGAAGGCGACGTCAACCGAGACATCTTCGACCTGCTCACCGCTTTTGTCTCGTACCACACCGAAACACCGCTCTCTCCCAAATCGTTGAGTCGCTTTAAGCTTCGATTGTTGGAAGACCTGGGTCTTCTTCCCAACTGGGACAACTGTATGGACTGTGGCTCCCCCTACAACACGGAGGAGACGTTTCGGTTTGAGTTGGGTCAGGGAGGGATTCTTTGTCGGTCTTGCTCCCATCGGTATACGCGCACGACCCACCCACTCCATCCGAACACTCGGTTGATGCTCATTTATCTTCAAAACCGCCAGGCTCTCCATGTCCCTGAACCTTTGCCTTGGGGCGAGGCGCTGCGCTTGCTGAATCTTCGGTTCAACCATTTAATGGGATTTCCCCCTCGAAGCCGCGGGTTTCTTTACCAGATGAACCCCGCCCTACCGGCCGATTCCAACGATACAACCTGAACGTTTGCCTTCCTTGACCCGATCCTCAAAATTTCGTATGTATCTGCTTTTCATTGACGCAAGACCCCAGTACAACGACGGAAAGCGAGAATAAGGCACAATGGAACACAAGCCTTCCATGGAGAAGATCTTCATCGGCATTTCGGGTCTCATCGGAGCCGGAAAAAGCACCCTGGCCGCCACCTTGGCCGACCACTTGGGCCTCGAAGCCTACTACGAACCCGTCGAAGACAACGAGTACCTCGCCGACTTCTATCGAGACATCGGTCGCTACAGCTTTGCCATGCAGATCTACCTGCTCAACAAGCGCTTCTTGCAGCACCAGCAGATCATCTGGCAAGGCAAAGGCGGCGTGCAAGACCGGACGATCTACGAAGACACCGTCTTTGCTCGAATGCTCATGAAGTCCGGACTCATGGACCAAAGGGACTACGAAACCTATGTGTCCTTGTTTGAAAACATGTCCAACTTCATGTGCAAGCCCAACGTGATCATCTACCTCGACGTCGCCCCTGAGAACGCGCTCCAACGCATCAACCAGCGTGGGCGCAACATCGAGAACAACATCAGCGTGGAATACCTCGGACGTCTCTACGAAGAATACGAGATCTTCATCGCAGATATCAGCAAGGTGATCCCGGTGATCCGGGTCAACTGGGACCAGTTCCGCGATGTAGAAGACGTCGCCGCTGCCATTGAACGCGAGTACCTCAACAGCTCCTTCCTCCGCACCGTCCTCTAAGAAAACCGCTCCACCCAATCCAACGACTAGGGCAGCATGTCCCAGATGCTGCGAAGAGTTTGCTCCAGCCCAGCGTCCACGTCATTGTCTTCCAGGTACCGATGGAATCCAGTGGTGAGCAAGCCTTTGGGCTGATCACTGATGGAAGCAAGCTGTTCCGTAAGCCAGCTCGCCGAGGACTGCATGGTTTCGTCTGTCACCAGGTCGAGACCACTCGTTCGCTCCACCCACTGCGGCAAAACGGAAGCAAAATGCTGCTTCTTGTCGAGGGAGAGGATGTCGGAGGTCTTCAGCGCAAACATCGGCATCTCAATGTTGATCTTGCTGAGCGCGACCTGGATGAAGGCTTCGGCCAGACGATTAGCCTCTGCATCAGCCTTGAGGATGGCCTCGTTAAAGTCTGCGTCTTCGTCCAAAGCTCCGGTTGTGACTTCCACGTAAAGCTTGGCTTTGGGCTCCGTCCCGGAAGGACGCAGCACCATTCGGCTGTTGTTCGCCAGCGTGAAGGCCAGAACGTTGCGGGAGCTTCGATCCGTTTCGGACTTGATCGCTCCAAACCGGCTGGACTCGTCCCAAAAGTCAAACGCGTCGGTCACAGCGATACCTGCAATCTCAGCGGGTGGATTCTCACGAAGGGCTGACTGCATCCCTCGAATGTTCGCAACACCGACCGCACCTTCCATCACCATGGAACGGAGCTGGTTGCAATAGTATCCATGCTCCCGATAGATCCGCTCCATGTAATCGCAAACGTTGTCTCCACGAGACTTGCACAAGCTGGCCAACTCTGCCAGCAGAAGAGCGGCACCGGCAGCGTCTTTGTCGCGGATTTCGGGGGTCACAAGAATCCCGTGACTTTCCTCTGAGCCGATGACGAACTGCTCAGGAGAGCCAGACATACCGAGATAGTCCTTCCCCTCTTCCCAGTCGCACAGCGCTGCGCCAATGTACTTGAAGCCAACCAGCAACCCACCCAAGCATTTACCACCAAACGATTCGGTGATACAGCGCACCAGATTGGTTGTCACCTCCGTCTTCACGACGATCGGAGGAGAAGGAAGTTGGTCCCGCTCTTTGAGCGTCTGCAAGCGATGGTGCGTAAGAACTGCAGCAATTTCGTTGCCTGTGAAAAAGCGCCAGTGACCATCACGATCAGGGGCCACCATACCGATGCGATCGGCGTCAGGGTCCGTGGCCAAAGCGATATCGGCGTTGATGGAAGCTGCAAAGTCGATCAAGTCCTGCATCGACTCCCGAACTTCAGGGTTCGGCATGCGGTACTTCACGTGGGTGAACGCGCCATCAAAAGGAGTCTGGTCGGGAAGCATCTGGACGTCATGACCGACCTTTTCGAGGATCGGAGTCACACTTGTCGAGCCTGTTCCATGCATGGGAGTGTAGGCCACCCGGATGGGTTCAACAGGAAAGCCTTCGACCAATTTGAGGTTGGCGCCCAGGTATCGTTCCCTTTTGTCAGGTGTGACCCAATGGACAAAGCCTTGCTGAACAGCCTCATCAAACGGCAGGGTCTTCACGTCTTTGACCTTCGCGACAAACGAGAGCATGTGCTGATCGACGGGTGGAGCGGGTTGTCCGCCATGTTCGTTGTAGAACTTTCCGCCGTTGTCATCGGGGTGATTGTGACTTGCGCTGACGTTCAAACCACCCTGTGCACCATACTCACGAATCAGAAAGGATAGCTCTGGTGTCGAGAGGTAGGTGTCTTCATCCGGATGGAGGATGTAGGAGGAGATACCGTGTGCAGCGTAAACTTCTGCAGCCAGTTGGCCGAGACCTTTGGAGGTTAAACCCATCAAAGGATTGGGCTGGTCGGGAATGTAATTCCCTCGGAGATCCTTAAAGCAACGGACATCGTAGGCGATCACAACCGACATGGGTTTGTCATCACCGAACAGGTCGCGCAAAAACGCGACGTGACCTTGTACAGATGTCGCGATGGTATAGGGATTAATCCGGTTGGGTCCGATCCCAACAGCACCTCGGCGCCCACCCGTCCCAAAGGGAATGACTCGGTAAAAGCTATCCAGCAAGAGCGACCAGTTCTCGGCTTCGATCAAGGCGTGAATTTGGGGATGGTAGACGGCGAACGAGTCATCGTCGAGCCAGGCTTGGAGAAACCCCAGCGCCGACTCCTTGTGTTCTTCAGGAACGGGAAGTGTAGTGAAGCCTTGCTTAACGCGTTCGAGGTAGGTCGCCACTGCCATATTGGTATGCTCCTATGCTACAAAAGACTCGTTTCGAGAACCGGGAAAAGGTCTTGCGACAACAACGAAGATTCCACACCGCACGCAAGTGCCTGCAAGGGCAAGCCTACGCCGGGTTTTCCCTTGCTCAATACAGTCAAAGTTGTTATGTAAGACACCTTCGTCATGATGTGCTTCGGATGCACGTCATACCATGCAACAAAAAAAAATGGTAGGGATGGGGCGTTTTGTACGCTCCAGCTTGTTTAGGGAGAGCTAGATGCTTTTGGTACAGTTGATGTTGGGTTGGTCAACCCTCATGCCGATGAACGCGGACGTTGCTCCACCTCGTCCCGTCGCTGTAAGTCGCCCCGCCAAGGCCGCAATGAAACCGGTGGCACGTCCCCGCACACAAGCGCCCACGCCGGCGAAGGGCCAAACGGCTCCAACGCCAGCTCGTCGCGCTCAAGCCGCTCCTGTCAAACCAGCGGCCCGGACAGCTAAGCAGCCCTCGGAGCGTAAGGCTGCACCGGCAGCACGACGGCCTGCAGCCAAGCAGCCGGTCAAAGCCGGAGCGGCTCCAGCAGCACGTCCAAAGCCTGCTCCACGCAAGGAGGCCGACTCCCCCAAACCATCGGCAGACTTCCTATCACAATTGCCTTACCAACCGGACAGCCAAGTTGTCGTTAACAAGCTCCCCAACGGGATGCTCACCTGGTGCAAAAGCCAAGAGGCTTGGAAGGTTGTAGAGGTTCGCTTCGCGGTTGCAGCAGGTAGCGCCAACGATCCCAAGGGATTGTACGGACGGTCCCGGTTCCTCGCGGAGTTGCTCCGTAAGAAACTGAACCAACCCAAGAACCCGGCACGTTCGATTCTCCCAGAAGGTGGCCAACGCTATCACGTCACGTTGGGCAAGGATTGGGTCGAAGTTCGGGTTCGGAGCACTCCCAAGCAGCTTCCAGACGTTCTGAAGCATCTGACACAATCGCTCCAAAGCTTCGCAAGCACCAAGATCACCAAAGATATGCGGGACTCCTTGAGCAAAACGTCCCGGACCTTCCCGCCTCCTTCTCTTCGAGAACGGGTCGACGCCTATTTGTTTGGCGGTCAGCCCCGTGGTGCCCTCCTCCGCGGGAAAAAGCGTACCTACCGAACCATCCAGCCCTTCGCGTTGCGCTCCACGTACGAGACCCTTTACAGCGGCAACCGCATGCGACTCTTGCTCGTGGGTGGACTGGACTGCAAAGCCACGACGTCAACCCTCGCCTCGACGCTGGGTAAGTTGTCGCGTGGAAAGGACGAGCCGCTGTTTGTAAACTCCGTTCCCAGTGGTTCAGGAAAAAGCCGACCGCTGGTTTCAGCGCAAGAGATCGTCATGGTGTACCAGTTGCCAGATCTCTTTCGACACAGCTACCTTCCGCTTGTCCTTCTTCGCGATGTCGCTGTCCGTGAGGTGCAGTTCCAAATTCAGAAGAAGTACGGTGTCACTGTCAAAGTGCACAGCTACCTGAAACCTTCAGCCAAAGGCGGGTATCTTGTACTGATCGCCCCAACCCAACCGTTGGCACGGAAACAACAGACTCAGCTGCTGAAAAAAGCGCTGGGTTGGCTTCAGATGAAGAGCTACTCCCCAGCGCTTGAACAACGTGTCCACTTGTATTTGCAAGAGATCCAACTGGGCCTCAGCCAGAAGCTGGAGTCGAGCCACGGAACCGCCGAAGTGTTATGGCCTCAGCTCCTCTTGCCTGAACCCCCGCAACAAAAAGCATCTCAAGCCCCGGCCCAAGTGACTCCAGTGCTTGAGTCTGTGAAGCCCAAGAGCTTGCGTGAACTGGCCCTGATCTTTATGAACAAAGACTTGTCTGTTGCCCGAGCGATGCGGCCCTTCTCCCTCAGACGGATCGCCCTCTTCGTGGGTACCATTATTCTGATCTGGTTGCTCCTCGACATCTTCCTTCGACGCACCCGCCGCGAAGAATAGAACAACCCAGGTGGAACCATCCGATCCCAGTCCTAGCTGCCAAGTTAGGCTTTGGGAGCAGGATCCTCGGGAAAGATCATCATCACCTTCCACTTGTCTTCCCACGTTACAAAACCCATCAAACGACCGTCCCTGGAAAGAATCCGATGCGGAGCATCAGCGAGAGGCTGACGCTCGGCGAAGGAGTGAGGGATCGCGCCGTTACCAAACAGCCGTTCTTCGTGGTCAGTAAGCTCAAAGACAGGCCAGTCGGGAAAAAGATCAAAGAGAGTGATGATGTGTTGGTGGGCTGCCTCTGGGTTTTCACGCAGCTCTTCCAGGGAGATGGCATCCTCCAGAGAGAAAGGACCGACTTGGGTTCGTCGAAGAGCGGTCATGTGTGCGCCACAGCCGATGTCATTCCCCAGATCTCGGATCAACGAGCGAATGTAGGTTCCTTTGGAGACCGCACAGAACAGGCGGGCGTGGGGTGCCTCCCAGTGCTCCAGTAGCAACCTCTCGACATGCACTGAGCGAGCTTCCAGAACCACCTCTTTGCCTTCTCGAGCCAATTGGTACGCGCGCTTTCCCTTCACTTTCAAAGCTGAAAATGCTGGCGGCACTTGCTCAATGTCACCCCGGTAGGCTTCAAGAAATGTCTCCCATTGAGCCTCATCAAGCTCTTCGGGAACGGAGGCTTCTTGGCTCACTTCACCTTCAGCGTCACACGTGTTTGTCGCAACGCCCAGCATAAGCTCTGCGCGGTATGCTTTGTTCGTGGCCAAAAGCATACCTGCAACACGAGTGGCGTGACCCAGGCAGATCGGAAGCAAGCCTGTGGCAATGGGATCCAATGTCCCTGTGTGTCCGGCTTTGCGAATCCCCAAGATGCGTTTTATCCGAGACACCGCGGCCATCGAAGAGAGGCCCTTGGGCTTGTCGAGTAACAACAAACCATGACGAGGGGTGCTTGGCAACGTCATGCGCTCAAAGACGGCGCAGAGTTACGGAGAACAACCTCCAGGCTTTCGCAAACTTGTTGTTTAATATCTTCCAAGGAGCCTGTCAGAAACGCACCAGCAGCGTTGCGATGGCCGCCACCGCCCAGCTGTGAAGCAATATCAGCAACGCTGATGCTTCCTCGTGAGCGAAAGCTTAGCTTCCAGCCACCCTCTTGTTCACGGAACATCACAGCCACTTCAACACCTTTGATGCCGCGGGCGTAGTTGATGAATCCGTCCGTCATGTTGGGTTCACTGCCGGTCTGTTCAAACATCGGTCCAGTGATATGGATGGTGGCGAGTTTTCCGTCGACGCGAACATCCAAGGTGTCGAGAGCCAAAGCCAACAGCTTTTGCCGCTCCAAAGGTGAAGACTCATACAACGCCGAGGAGATCTCCCAAGGACGGACCCCAACTTCCAACAGGTCGGCGGCGACTCGCATCACATGCGCGTTGGTTTTGTCATAGCGAAAGGAGCCGGTATCCGACATCAACGCCGTGTACAGACTCACACCAATCTCGCGAGAGACGGTCACACCCAACTCTTGGCAGAGTTCGTAGATCAGCAGACCTACGGCAGCGGCTGTGGGATCATTGTAGTTGATATCACCTTCAACCTTGCTGGTTTGGTGGTGATCAATGACAACAAACACGCCGCGATGCTCAGGTCCAGGAAACCCTTGGGGGGCTCGGTCTGGGCTCCCGCAGTCACACAAGATCGTGACGTCAAAGGATTCATCAGGCTCAAGCTCTGTTCGCAACGATGACGCATGAGGGAGGAAGTGAAAATGCTCTGGCAACGGCTCATCGTTGAACAGCACAACCTCTTTGCCCAGCGCTTGCAGCACACCAAAAAGAGCAGTGGTTGCACCCATCGAATCGCCATCCGGGTGGCGATGCCCAGAGAGCAAGAATGTCTGCCCTTCTTGAATGGCCTGAACAATCGGAGCCCAGTCTGTGAAAACATTGGAAAGAGCAGCAGAATCTTCATCGCCCAAGTCGGCTTCGTCCACAGGGTGCTCGACCTCGTCATCGTCACCGGCGCTCTCATCCTGGCTGGACACTCCAACGGCTTCGTTGATGAGTTTGCTAATCCGCACACCTTCCGCAATGGAATCATCCAAGAAGAAGGTCAGTTCGGGGACCCGACGGATGTGAAGATCTTTGCCAAGCTGACGACGGATGTAGTTCCGAGCGCTTTGAAGAGCAGCCAGTGTGCCTTCGCCTTCTTCCTCGGAGCCAAATACGCTCACAAAAACTTTGGCATGACGCAAGTCTTTGCTGACTCGCACACCGGAGATGGTAGCAAAACCGATCCGAGGATCTTTCAACAGACCCTTCTGGAGATAGGCACTGATCTCATCACGCAGTTGGTGAGCCATTCGTTCGTAACGTTTGCCGCTCATGATCTTCCTTTCTTGCGGCGTCGGCCGGAGGAGGGAGAGTGATTAGAAGATTCCGACTCTTCGGAGAGAGGAGGCTCTGACCAGGAGTCCATATAAGCCCATGGGTCGTTGGCTTTGGAAGAGAATGAGTCGTCTTCCTCACCAAATTCATCTTCCCATTCCGAAAAGTTATCCGAAGCAAATTCATCGTTGTAGTGGACAAGTTCCCACTGTCGGTCGGTCAATGGGGCAAGATTCATCATTTCGATGGCCTGAACGATTTGCTCCATGAACGACTCCAGCACGCGAGCTTCTCCGCTCACGAGAGCGATACCGATGACCGCTTCCTGGTGCCGATCTTGCGAGTCAACCTCAGCAATCGAGATGTGAAAACGCTGCCTTGTTCGCTCACAAAGCTTCCGAACGATTTGCCGCTTCTCTTTGAGAGAGCGAACACCTGGAAGATGAAATGTGAGTCGACAGATTCCAACGACCACAGCCAGGCTCCTACCCGGACAACATCATTGCGACTTCGCAACGATGCTGGATTCGATAAAAAAGCCCCTGCCTTCCGAGAGAAAGACAGGGGCACACAAAGGACACAAGTTCAACTTTACAGTTCGAGCTTGGTCGCGATTTCCTCAATTTCGTAGGCCTCAATCACATCGTTTTCATGGATGTCTTGGTAACCTTCGATTTGAATACCACACTCGTATCCAGTCGCCACCTCTTTGACGTCGTTTTTGAAGCGACGCAAGGTTTGAACTTTTCCTTCGTAGATACGGATGTCATCGCGATACAAGCGGATCAACGAGCCGCGAGTAATCTTCCCGTCGGTGACGTAGCAACCGGCGACTTTCCCAGCTTTGGGAATGGTGAAGATCTTGCGGATCTCGGCTTGGCCGATGGGTCGTTCCTGCAAGGTCGGAGCCAGTTGACGCTCCATGGCAGCCTTCACATCGTCCAGCAACTCATAGATGACGCGGTAGGTACGAATTTCGATACCTTCCGACTCGGAGAGTCGCTGCGCTTTGCTATCGGCACGAACGTTGAAGCCAAAGACAACAGAGCCTGTGGTCGAACCGAGGTTGATATCGTTCTCTGTAATACCACCGACAGCTGCGTGGGTGATGGCGAGTTCGATCTCCTCGTTCTTGAGTTTGAGCAGACTCTGCTTGAGCGCTTCGAGGGTACCTTCCACATCCGTTTTGAGGATGATGTTGAGTTCCTTCTTCTGCGAGTCGCCCCAGAGGTCTTGGAGGCGAGCCCGTGAGGGAGCAGCCATCTCTGCCTTCTTGGCCTCGTCGATACGGATATCTGCGACCTGACGTGCTGCTTTTTCATCATCAACACAGTCAAAGATATCACCGGGAGTGGGTGTACCATTCAAGCCGAGAATCTTGACAGGCGACGAAGGACCGGCCGTCTTGATGGGCTTGTTGTTGTGGTCGAACATGGCGCGAATACGACCATGATACGTACCGGCAACAATGGCATCACCAGCGTTGATGGTACCGGTCTTGACCAACATAGTAGCCACCGCTCCACGACCCTTTTCGATGCGCGATTCGATAACAACACCCTGGGCTTTACGGTCGGGGTTGGCTTGAAGCTCAAGGATTTCAGCCTGAAGCAATACGCTTTCCAGAAGCTCGGGGATACCTTGACCGGTGTGGGCGCTGACCTCCACCATCAAGTTCTCACCGCCGTACTCTTCGGGAATCAGGCCGTGCTGCATCAAGTCACTGCGGGTGCGCATGGGATCCGCGCCAGCCTTGTCACACTTGTTGATGGCAACAACGATGGGGACACCAGCGGCTTTCGAGTGGTTGATCGCCTCAATGGTTTGCGGCATCACGCTATCGTCAGCAGCGACAACAAGAATCACGATATCGGTACTCTGTGCACCCCGTGAACGCATCGCGGTAAAGGCTTCGTGACCGGGAGTATCCAGGAACACGATCTTTCGCTTGTTCTTCAGGGAGACAACCGACGCCCCGATGTGCTGGGTAATACCACCGGCTTCCTGGTCGGCCACTCGGGTTTCCCGGATGGCGTCCAAGAGAGAGGTCTTTCCGTGGTCGACGTGACCCATCACGGTCACAACCGGAGGACGACTGGAGAGATCTCCCTCCTCTTCTGGAATCTCGTTCTTGTCCAGAATGTCTTCCACGGCCACGCTGGTATCTTCCACGCGATACCCTTTGGATTGCGCAAGCTCAGAGGCTTGCTCCACAGGGATCACATCGTTGATTCGGGCCATGACCCCTTGGCGGAGCAGGATTCCAATCAACTCTGCTGCCTTCACACCCAAGCGGTGGGCGAGGTCGGCTACAGAGATAGCACCTTCAATCTTGATGACTCGTTTACGTTCAGACACGGGAGCTGTCACCGGTTGGTTAGAGGACGATTTTTTCGAACCTTTTCTCGACTTACGGCCACGACGGTTATCATTGAAATCGTTACGATTTCCTTGACGTGAAGAGCGACCTCGGCCTTGACCTTGGCTTTGGCTTTGGAACTCATCACGACCCCCACCACGACGATCTTTCTTCTTGTCACGCTTTGCACGTCGGTCGTTCGGGTTGTTGGTGCGACTGTCGTCGCCCCGACCGGTATTTTGTTGACCAGAGAATCGTTCGTTGGTGGTCTTGGTTTGCTGTGCTGGCAAGGGAACAATTTTGCTCTCGTCTTGCCACTGAGATTCCAGCTTGAAAGGCTTAATGCTTCCCGACGAGCTGCTATCAGCAGCAGGCGCAGGCGACGTTTTTTCTTGAATGGATACAGTATGACTCTGCACTGGCTCTCCAATGGGCTTCGAGGAAGATTCGCTCACAGGAGCAGCTTCTGCCACGTTGGCCGTTGTTTTTTCTGTAGTTGTGGTTTCTTGGGCTGGAGTCTCGGGTTCGGCAATCGCCTCCACCTTCGCTGGAGCTGCCTCAACAGGTTCGCTCACAGGAGCCGTAGCAGGTGTCGTGGCCTTCGTGTCTGCCTTCTCTTCGGTTGCAGCGACAGGCTCAGCCACTTCAGCTACAGGAGCACCAGGAGCAGCCTCAACTTCAACCGGAGCGGGCACATCGGCTTTGGGCTCTTCCACAACGGGAGCAGCCACTGGAGCGCTCACTTCGGCAGCAACAGAAGGTGCTTCTACGATGGGTTCTTCCACAGCTGGAGCCGGTGGGGGCTCAGAAGCGGGGCCGATGCGTGGTGGCACAGGCATTTCAATCTGCTTGCGGTCCAGCACTTCAGCGCCTTCGTCCGAAATTCGGGTTGTCACAACCTCGTAGCCCGAGCTTTCCCGTTGGACACGTCGACGTAGCACAGTAGACTTGCGCTTCGCAGTCTGGCGACCTCCCCCGGCGGACACTTTCTGGCTCAGGTCGCGGGCCTCGTTGTCTTCCAAGGTGTTGGCATGCGACTGGATCCATGTGTACCCGAGAGCCTGGGCACGCTCGATCAGTGTTTTGCTAGGTATACCGAGATCTCGAGCGAGTTCATAAACTCTCTTTTTTCCCATATATCGCGCTCCTACAACCCTTTGGCAAAGTTACCGAGAAGGAACAGGCGTGTGCCAAGCGTCGCCCCATCCTTAGTTTTGAATACAGAGTAGATGTTTGGATCGTTCCAATTCCTTTTGGATGCGCTGTGCAAAGCCAGCGTCTGTAATGAGAACGACTGCCGTTTCAGAAGCTCCCAGGCTGGGTCCCATTTCCTCTTTGGACAAAGCTTTGAGAACTGGAATTTCCAATTCAGAGGCCCAGCGACGGAACTTTCGTTCCACACCCGGTGAAGCATCATGAGCCAGCAACAGCAGCTCGCCTTCACCTTTTTTGAAACCAACCTCCACGCGGCTGTGTCCAGGCAATGTTTTGTTCGCCCGGTTGGCGATCGAAAGCAGCGACCGCATTTGTCGGACGGAAGCTTCCCATGCCTCTTTCATCAAGGCATCGGCATTCCCAGTAACAGGCTTTTGAAAGGAGCGTCGAAGCCCTCCTCGCTGCACAGCCTGCTCCAGACAACGCATATTCGGACATACGTAAGCACCGCGGCCGGGAAGTCGCCCCAGGTAGTCGACATGTGGAGTGACGCCGTCAGGGGCCAGCACGATGCGAAGCATCAGATGCTGCTCCTGTGTTGTCCGACATGCCACACATGTTCGGTTCGCTACACGCTGTGAGTCAGAACCTTCTTGTTTCATGGGTTTCTCAGCTACAATGACCATAGTCCACTGGACACAAACGGGTTTGGGTTACTGCCAATCTTCAACAATTCAACAATCCAATTCCTTGGGGAGGCATCTCCTGTAGGCTTGAATGAACTTACTCTTTGGGTTCCTCTGCTGCAGCCTCATCAGAGGTTTCCGGTGCGGCCTCTTCCGTAACAGCTTCCGCTTGGTCAGAGGCTTCAGGCGCGCTTGCTTCTTCAGCCAAGGCACTCGCTGCAGCAGCTTCCGCTTCGGCGAGAGCAACATCAGCTTCAGCGGCCTCAGCAGCAGCCTCAGCAGCAGCGATAGCGTTTCGTGCCTCACCAGCGACATCTTCACCGCGCTCGAATCGTTCCAAGACGTCTCGTGCAGCTTCCTGAATCAGCGCTGCGTTGTCCGGTCCAATGCCAGGAATGATGGCGAGGTCGTTGACATCCGCTTTGATGATATCTTGTGGCGAGCGATACCCCAACTTGAAGATGGGGTTGAGCATGTCGTGGGTCAGCTGCGGCATCACATGAGACATCGCCACCAAGGTATCGGCTTGTCGCTGGGTCACTTCTTGTTCGGAAACAATGTTGAGGTCCCAACCGGTGAGCTTGACCGCCAAGCGAACGTTTTGTCCCTTTCTACCAATGGCCAGAGACTGCTGGTCGTCAGGAACAATCAGTTCCATGGAGCCACGTTCTTCATCGATAATGACGCGGCTGACCTGAGCGGGAGCGATGGCATTGCAAACGAATCGTGCGGGGTCTTCGCTGTGCGGAACGATATCGATCTTCTCGCCACGAAGTTCCTGCACCACAGCCTGGACACGGGCACCTTTCACACCGACGCAAGCACCAACGGGATCCACTTCGTGGTCACGGGAAGCGACAGCGATCTTGGCTCGGACTCCGGGGTCACGGGCGGCGCCAACGATACGGACAATTCCTTCATAGATTTCTGGAACTTCCATTTCGAAGAGCTTCACCAAGAAGCCTTCATCTGTACGGCTCAACGTGATCAGCGGTTGCTTGTCTTCGTCGCGCACGCGCTTGATGTAAGCTTGGATTCGGTCACCGATGCGGTAGTGTTCTTTGGGAATCTGCTCATTCCGTTGGAGGACAGCCTCAGCTCGTCCGAGATCAACAATGACATCTTGCTGACGTCGTTCAAAACGACGAACAACCCCTGTCGCAAGTTCACCCACACGATCTTTGTATTCATTAAAGATCATCTCGCGTTCGGCTTTGCGAACACGTTGGATAATGATTTGCTTCGCAGTTTGCGCAGCAATCCGGCCAAAGGTCGAGGTGTCGAGTTTCTCACCCAGCTCATCATCGAGGTCAGCTTCAGGGTCCAGCTTCTCACGTGCATCGTTCAGGGCAATTTCTCGGTAGGGGTTGGTCACTTCGTTGACCACACGAACCCAGCGAAAGACTTCGACTTCATCGTTCTCGTCGTTGAAGCGCGCTTCCATATCGTACTGATGGCCCAGCTTCTTACGAGCAGCACTGAGGATGGCAGCCTCGACAGCGTCGATAAGGATCTGGCGGTTAATACCTTTTTCCCGTTCGACCTGGTCAATGGCTTTCTTGAGGTTGAGTACTTCGACTCCTCGCGGCATCCTACAATCTCCTTCGCACGTTATCCGCTTTGCGATTCTTTGCGACGTTTTTTGGCCAGAGCCATCCATTCTTCCATGTCCGGATCGAGATGGGCCTTGGCAATTTGGTTCAAGGGAATCCGGTACCGACGATTGTCGACAAGGAGTTCAATCGTTTCCTTGTCGCGGTCAACCGCATCCAGGACTCCCGAAAAATTACGGCTAGGGTTGGCTCCATCGGGTTCCACTGCGGCGATCGGGCCAAAACTTCGGACCTTCACCTCACATCCCAGAAAAGCCTCGTAATCCTTCCACTTGCGAAGGGGGCGTTGGACCCCAGGCGACGACACTTCCAACCGGTATTGGTGGGAGACAACATCTTCCACGTCCAAGATCGCCGACAACTCGCGGCTCACTTTGGCACAGTCGTCTAAGCCGACTCCTTCTCCAGGAGCGACTCCCAAACCCGGAACAATCGTAACATTCGGTCGTTCAATAAACAGACGCACCAACCACTCTTTTTGTCGAACATATTCCAGTTCGACCAATTCAAAGCCATGATCCACCACGACCGGTTCGATCAGAGCCCAGAGTTGTTGTTCCATCGATTGACTCACAGCATGCCACCTTTGCCTGGACCTCGTCACACTCCGCCCCAGAAGGACGTTCTCACTACACATAACCGAGGCAAAGTAGAGAGACGAGGGAGAGGAGGAAGAGGTTGGAAGAATAAACTTCGCAAACAAAAGGCGGGTCACCGGTAGATGCCCACCTTCACAAAGCTTCGATGTAGCGCAAGTTCAACCCAGGGGATTGAGCCCAACCTGTGCAAACAGAGAAGGCTCCAACCAACTGTAAAAGTTGAATAGGAGCCCCACGAAGCTTCGCTAGACCACAGAGCAAACAAGAAGTTCAACAAACTTGAACATTTACAGATTGCCCTAACATCGTGAGATGCCCTCAAGAAGGATGCAACTCCGATGATTCGGAACTGCTTTTACCTGATCCCACCCCAGAAGTCAAGCGAAAATTCACATGAAATTTTATCAGGTTGCGCCCTTCTTTTGGCCCTGGCCTTGGAGAGAAAAGAAGGAATGTGGGACGGGCTAAACGACAAACAGGGGGACGAGCCCCCTGCTTGCGATTCAAAGTCTGAGAAGAGACGCCTTAGCGCTTTTCTTCGTACTCAGCATCGATGACATCGTCATCCTTGGCAGCAGCCTCAGCAGCAGCGCCAGGGGCAGCGCCAGCTTCGCCGGCGTCGTCACCTTCAGCAGCAGCATACATCTGCTCAGCGATGCTGTACGACGCCTGCTCGACTTCTTGCATCAGAGTCTTAATCGCATCGACGTCATCTCCATCTTTGACCTGACGGAGTTCTTCCAACTTCGATTCGATGTTGCTCTTGGTCTCGTCGTCGACTTTGTCGCCGTACTCTTTGAGGGTCTTTTCCATCCGATAGATGAACATATCGGCCTGGTTGCGGGTGTCGACCAAGTCGCGACGCTTGCGATCGTCTTCCGCATACTTTTCAGCGTTGTTCACCATATCGCTGATTTCGTCCTCGGTCAGCGTCGAGGACGCTTCGATGCGGACGTCTTGCTTCTTGCTGGTGGCCTTGTCTACGGCGGACACATTCAAGATACCGTTGGCGTCGATATCGAAGGTCACCTCAACTTGGGGCATACCACGTGGAGCGGGCGGAATTCCATCCAGGTGGAAGCGGGCCAGGGTTCGGTTGTCCTTCGCAAAGTCACGCTCCCCTTGGAGAACGTGAATTTCCACTGAGGTCTGTCCATCCGCAGCAGTCGAGAAGATGTCCGACTTGCGAGTGGGGATGGTGGTGTTGCGATCAATGAGCTTGGTGAACACGCCACCCAAGGTTTCGATACCGAGGGAGAGCGGGGTAACATCCAAGAGCAAGAGATCAGTCACTTCACCCGAGAGAACGCCAGCCTGAACGGCAGCACCGAGGGCGACAACTTCATCAGGGTTCACGCCGCGGTGGGGATCACGACCAAACAGCTGCTTGACCAAGTCCTGGACAGCGGGGATTCGAGTCGAACCACCCACCAGGATGACTTCGTCCACGTCAGACGCGGACAAACCAGCATCCTTCATCGCCTGAATACAAGGCTTCTTGGTGCGCTCCAAGATATCTTCAATGAGCTGCTCCAGCTTGGGCCGGGTCAACTTGATGTTCAAGTGCTTGGGTCCGCTCGCGTCGGCGGTGAGGAAGGGCAAGTTAATCTCGGTCTCCATCGCGCTGGAGAGTTCGATTTTAGCCTTCTCAGCCGCTTCCTTCAGACGCTGGAGAACCATGCGATCTGCGGAAACATCAAGACCGTTGTCGCGCTTGAACTCAGCCACCAAGTAATCAATGATCACTTGGTCAACGTTGTCACCACCGAGGTGGGTGTCACCGTTGGTGGAGAGAACCTGAACAACGTCTTCGCTGACTTCCAAGATGGAGACATCGAACGTACCACCACCGAAGTCAAACACGGCCACTTTGTGTTCTTTTTGCTTGTCGAGACCGTAAGCCATTGCAGCAGCAGTCGGCTCGTTCACGATCCGAAGCACTTCAAGACCAGCGATTTGACCAGCATCTTTGGTGGCCTGACGCTGGGAGTCGTTGAAGTACGCGGGAACGGTAATGACTGCTTGGGAGATGGTCTCACCCAGATAATCTTCCGCAGCGAGCTTCAGCTTCTGGAGAACCATCGCGCTCACTTCGGGGGGCGAGTACAGTTTTTCATCAATGTTCACACGCGCGTCCTGATTTGGACCTGCGGCGATGTGATACGGAATGTTGCGGGTTTCTTCGGTAACTTCATCGATTCGACGACCCATGAATCGCTTGATCGAGAAGATGGTGCGCTCAGGGTTGGTAATCGCCTGACGCTTTGCGACCTGGCCAACCAAACGCTCCCCTGTATCCGTAAACGCCACAATCGATGGCGTGGTGCGGTTGCCTTCCTGGTTGACGATGACTTTTGGTTCACCGCGCTCCATCACCGCCACGACAGAGTTTGTCGTACCCAAGTCAATGCCAATCACTTTGCCCATGACGAGACCTCCGTTTCTGCTCAGTCATTTAGTGGAATCGGTTTCTCTTTGTTCGAAGAGTCCCCATATCCTTGTCGTTTTTTTTCGTGCCACATTTTGTGGTCGTTGCTTTTGCTTGCGTTGGGCGATCCCCACTTCAAACACACGAGGGCCATCAGCAGTACGCGATTGCTCCGCATTATCCGAAGGTATCTGGCTGTTGCATTTTGGATCAACAACACCCTCTGGGTCGCTGCGCCAAAGAACATAACCACACCCTTTGCGTTGTCAAGAAACACAAACCTGCCCAATTTCAACTTGTCGTTTCTTCCCTCTACCCGTGGTTTCCGTGATCAAGATGATCAAACCACCCCCTTTATATGAAATGAACGCAGTTCAATTCATGAATCAACCCATGTGACCTCCAGGCAAACCCCTACAACATATTGTGTCACAAGCCCTTTCAAAGGCAGCGGAAGAAGCGAGGCATCACACAGAAACAAACAAACCCTTACATTTCAAAAATATAGCTCAAATTCAACCGATCAAAATGGCCGCAGAGCAACAATTGTGAAAAAAACCGGAATCCCGCAGAAAAGGCGAGGAAAAACACCCGGAGATGCCCTTCGTTCCGAAAAAAAACTTGACACTCAATTTTCATTCACGTTAGAACAAAAACACCAAACATGTTGCAGAACGCAAGCAGTCTGACACTAGATGTAGAGGGAAAGGGGCAGCGATCCGCCCAAGCAATGAGTATCAAACAAGATACAAATTTGACTTTGCATCGACAAGCTTGGTTCGCCACAACACGTTGACCTTAACATCTTCAGATTCCCAAACAGTAACACGAGGGCTCCCCCAAGATCTTGATTGTCATATCCCTTCGGATCCTGGGTAAGGCCGAGATCTGTCCGCAAGATCGCCCAACAGGTTTCTGCATGTGTTCATCTTGAACAATGTTGAGGAAGTTGTGTTCTAGTGCCATGTGTTTGAGAGATAACAGTTCAAAACCCCAACCCATGCCAGCGAAGAGAACTGATGTGACCTTGTCCGAAGAGCCCAGGTCACCCAAGCCGCAGTGAGGAAGCCGCACATGAAATCAACGCAATCCGTAACCCCTGCCGCCGCCTCTCGAACCGTCGCGCCTCCTAACAAAGAGGCAGCCGGGCAAGAAGCATCCCCAACATTGAAGAACCCTCACAACCAGCTGAACCCGCTGGGAGAGAAGATCTTCCTCGATCGGTACGCGCTCAAAGATGGTACCAAATCGACCATCAAAGTAGGTGACCTTGTCATCGTGTGCGTTGACCTTCAAACGGGACAACGAGAGATTGGAACGGTCATCTCCATGGCCGGCCAGCACGTGGAAGTGGAACTGCGAGATGGCGAACGAGTCAAGCGCACCCTGGAACACGTGGACAAGCCGCTTGAGACCTCACCTGAAGAGACCATGGCTCGTGTGGCCCGTGGTATCGCAAAGATTGAAGAAAAACCCGAAGACTGGGAAGACAAGTTCCGCTGGCTGTTGGACGGATGGAAGTTCATCCCAGGTGGACGCATTCTCACGGCAGCTGGCTCGGATCAAGAACTCTCCCTCTACAACTGTTATGTGCTTCCCCTCCCCCATGACTCTCGCGGCGGCATCATCAAAACCCTTAAAGACCAAATGGAGATCATGAGCCGTGGCGGCGGTGTGGGGATCACGCTCTCCAGCCTTCGCCCCCGCCATGCCTATGTAAAGGGCGTGAACGGCCGCTCCTCGGGTTCGGTGTCTTGGGGTGCGCTGTACTCCTTCGTGACAGGACTCATTGAGCAAGGCGGCTCCCGTCGCGGCGCGCTGATGCTGATCCTCGACGTGTGGCACCCTGACATCCTTGAGTTCGTCAACGCCAAGCGAGCCATGGGTCAGATCACAAACGCGAACATCTCCGTGGGCATCTCCGACGAGTTTATGCAAGCCGTCAAAGCAGACGCCGACTGGGAGTTGGTCTTCCCCGACACGACCCACCCCGACTTCGACAAGAAGTGGGAAGGCAACCTGGACGAGTGGGTCAGCGAAGGCCGACCGGTCAATGTACACAAGACCGTACGTGCTCGTGAGATCTGGGACCAACTGGTCGAAAGCGCTTGGGCTTCCGCAGAGCCGGGCCTTTGGTTCAGCGGCCGCTCCAACAAGATGTCCAACTCCTGGTACTTTGCTCCGCTCGTAGGCTGCAACCCCTGTGGCGAGCAGCCCCTGCCCGGTTACAGCGTGTGCAACCTCGGCTCCCTCAACCTGCCCCGCTTCCTCGCAAAGAACGCAGAAGGTGAGTACGAAGTACAGTGGGATGACCTTCGTCAGGCCACCCAAACCGCCGTCCGCTTCCTCGACAACGTCATCGACGCGAACCCCTACTTCATCAAGGAAAACCGATTGCAGCAGCAAGCGGAGCGTCGCGTTGGCCTCGGAACCATGGGCATCGGCGAGATGCTGATCCGACTGAAGATTCGCTACGGCTCGGAAGAGTCCATCGACTTCATTAATAAGTTGTACGAGTGCATCTCCACAGAAGCCTACCTGACCTCGGCAAACTTGGCCGAAGAAAAAGGAGCCTTCTCCTTGTTCGACAAGGACAAGTTCCTTCAGAGTGGGTTCATGAAAACCATGCCTGAGAATGTCCGTGAGGCTGTGGCAGAGAAGGGAATCCGTAACGTCACGTTGCTGACTCAACCTCCCACCGGCACCACCGGAACCATGGTCAACACCTCCACGGGAATCGAGCCCTTCTTCTACTGGCAGTATGACCGCAAGAGCCGACTTGGCACCCACACCGAACGCGTCAACGTGTACCAAGAGTGGCTGCAAGAGAACGACGAGAACGACAAGCTGCCCGAATACTTCGTCACAGCGATGGACCTCAGCCCAGAAGAACACGTCAAGGTTCTTGCAGCCATCCAGCGTTGGGTTGACTCCGCGATCTCCAAGACCTCCAACCTCCCCTCGGACTACAGCCTGGAGCAAACCCGTGAGCTGTACGAAAAGATGTACGACCTCGGATGCAAGGGCGGTACGGTATACCGCGACCAATCGCGCGACACCCAGGTCCTCAACCTGAAGGAAGAGAAGAAGGAAGAGGAAGTCAAAGCCCAAGAGGTGGCGGTCAAAGAAGAAGTCAAGCCTGTGGTTTCCAACCAGGATACTGCTCGCACCAGCCGCGTCCAGAAGGTCCGCCCCCGGCCTTACCGTCGCTACGGTGCAACCTTCAGCAAGGACACCCCCTCTGGAACCGCTCACATCACCATGAACGATGATGAAGACGGTCGTCCGTTTGAAGTCTTCGTCGACCTCGGCAAAGCAGGCTCCGACATCAAGGCGATGGCGGAAGCGCTGGGTCGTCTGACCTCCCTCGTTCTTCGCATCCGCTCGCCCCTGTCTCCGATGGAGCGCATCCAAGAGGTGGTCAACCAGCTCAAGGGCATCGGCGGCGCAAGCTCACTCGGCTTTGGTCCGCATCGCGTTCTCTCCTTGCCCGATGCGGTTGGCCTTGTCCTGGAAGAACACTACCTGACCAACGAGTCAACTTCGGCAACGGCTCACCCTGCCTACTCGGAAGAGCAGCTGCCCATTCCGACGGCTCCCTTGACCACGGCTCCGGCCTCCAAGCCCAACGGCTCGACGGCTGCAACAAACCCTGCGCCCATCGAAGGTTCCAACAACCTTGTTGATATGCAAAGCAACAAGCTCAACCTGAACCTTGGCGCTTTTGCCGACATCTGTCCAAGCTGTGGCTCCACCGGGTTCATCCGAGCAGGTGGCTGTGCAAGCTGCATTTACTGTGGTCACTCTTCCTGCTAAGTCTCCTCTCTCCTTAACTCTCCGACTCATCGACTCTTTGACAGGTTCCCCTTGACACTCGTACGGCAGAATCGTAGCCTTGCCACGAACAGGGGAATGTCACTCCCCATCCAAAAGTTTGTGCAAAGCACAGGGCGCGAGCCCAAACGTACGACTTTGCCAAAAAGACAAACACACAAACCACTCCCCCACCGTGACGCGCGAAGGCCGATGGCCTGCGCTTCCGCATGCGAGTTTCATCATGTTCTTGAATATGGGCTTTCCCGAGGTTGCTACCATTTTGGTCGCCGCCCTCTTACTTCTAGGCCCCCAAAAGCTACCTGAGTTTGCGCGCTGGCTGGGTCGTATGATCCGAGAAGTTCGCAAAACCACCCAGGAAGTCCGCGACGTCATCAACCTGGAAATCGAAAAAGAAGAGATTGAGCGTCTTCGCAAAGAGTTTGCGGAACACGTCAACATCGATCCGTCCTTGGAGTTGGAAAAAGCCGCTCAAGACTGGATCTCTGAAGTCGAACAAGATGCAGACGCTGACGATCACATCGACGATCATCTCGCCCAAGAGCTAACGGACGCGGTTGAGAACCAACAAATGTATCCCACAAAAGCTTCGGTTTCTGAGGATACAGGCGATGACCAACCCGAAGCAGTCTCAACCTCTGATGTTGGTGCAGACGAAACATCCTCGCCGGACGCAGAGACTGACGTTCCCGAAGAGCCAGAACCGCTACCCGTGATAGCACCTCCAGAAGGCTCGGTTGCCCGAGGACGAAGCATACACAGCGCGCTACCAGTGGACGACGAACCAAAAGCTCCCCTTGAGCTCCCTGATGTTTCAGAGGACAAAGAACCCGTTCCTGTCCCAGCGACGAAAGCCACCGATACTCCTTCGTCTTGACGGAAGTTCCCAAAGGTTGTACTTCCTCCAGGCCCACCCCCTTCGGGAAATGCGGCCCGGCTCTCCCTCTACAACGCGATAAAAAGGTTGATACGTGCGATACGTGACCCAATGGATGCGCTCTCGCTCCCAGAACTACTATGATCCCGAACGTCCTCTCTCAGAGCACCTGGGAGAGCTTCGAACCCGCCTTCTTTACAGCGTTCTGGCAATTTCCATCTGCGCTATTTTGGGTTTTGTGTACGCACGTGAGATCATCGGCTTCTTGATGGGTCCTTTGAAGCAGGCCATCGTTGGGCTGGATGTCCCTCCGCAATTGCACTTTACCAGCATCACCGAACCGCTGTTCCAGTCGTTTCAGATCGCCATCTTTGCGGGTATCTCTCTCGCGTTCCCTTACTGGGTATGGCAGCTCTGGTTGTTTGTGGCTCCAGGCCTTTACAACCATGAAAAGAAGATGGTCGGTCCGGTCATTGTCTCCGCCACCCTCCTCTTCTTAATGGGGACTGCCTTTGCTTATACGGTCGCCGTACCGATTGCGTACCGGTTTCTCTTGCTCTACGCCAACCCCCACCAGGCGATGGAGGGAAAACCCAAAGTCTCAGCCAAAGGACCTCGTCTCTTGGTCCGAGAGGTTGACCCTCGCCAAAGCACCCTACCCGCACGACGGAAACCACTTCAACGGAAGCCATCGACCCGTCCGGCCCATCCACCAACAAAGCGAACGCTGGTCAAGACGCCTCCCAAGCAGCAGGCTCCCCCTCAAGCTCGCTCTCTCTCCAAAGTGAAGGTGCTGATCCAAGAGCCTGATCCCAACAAGCCCAACGAGAAACTTCGGCTTCAGTTGGAGATCGACCCGTCTATCCAGAAAGAGACATCACAACGCATCTCTACTCCGGAGCAGTGGCTTGCCCTCTTGCTGCGTCAGAAGAACATCGCCCTGACCTGGAAAAAGGGTGAGGCGAAGCGCCAGTTTGAACTGAACATGCACTGGCCCGACCGGGCACAAGCCAACGACACAATGGGCGAATTGAAACCCATTCTGACCCTGCAGGCTTACCTGTCTCTGTCTTCGTGGTTTTTGTTGGGATTTGGTCTCATCTTCCAAACGCCCCTGGTGATTTTCCTGATCTGTGTGGCTGGGATTATCACACCCGAACAGCTTGGCATGTACCGACGCCACGCCTTTGTCGCCATTTTGGCAGTGGCTGCAGTACTCACTCCAACAGGAGATCCCTTAAACTTGATGATCATGGCTATTCCCATGTACATTTTGTTTGAGCTTGGGTTGTTGGTCTCACGCATCTATCTTCGAAACCAGCCTTCCTGGGAAGATGACGATAACGAAGAGCCAGCCTCCTAAGCAGACTGCAAACGTCATGGAGTAGGGCACCTCTCGTAGACTCCTCCTCACATTCACCCTGACCCACTTCATCAAGAACAACACGCTGGTGCTGCAATCCATGCAATCACCGCCCCTATCATTTCGTGGTGCAAAGCGAAGCCGCCACGAAATGCACTGACTATCGAGAACGAGGTTACCATGGACAAATTTATCGTTTACGGAGGAGCACGACTGGTTGGGGAGACTCATGTCAGCGGCGCGAAGAATGCGGTTCTTCCGCTGCTCTCCGCCTGTCTCCTGACCCGTGGGAAAAGCACCATCCACAACGTCCCTGACCTTCGGGATGTTCGGACGATGCTCCGACTGCTCCAAGAGATGGGGGCTGAAGCCCACATGGAGGATCACACTGTTTGGGTCGATACGTCCAACCTGGAAAAACAGGAAGCCGCCTACGATCTTGTCCGAACCATGCGCGCCTCGGTGCTTGTTCTTGGGCCCCTCACAGCCCGCTACGGCAAAGCCCGGGTGTCCCTGCCAGGAGGCTGCGCGATCGGCGCTCGTCCCATCAACCTCCATCTCATGGGACTGGAACGACTGGGGGCTTCCATTGAGCTAGAAGGTGGCTATGTCATCGCTCAAGCTTCGCGCTTGAAAGGTACAACCATTCGTCTGGAGATGCCGACCGTCACAGGAACTGGCAACTTGATGATGGCAGCCAGCTTGGCCGAAGGTCGAACGATCATCGAAAATGCGGCTCGTGAACCCGAAATTCAGGATCTCGCCAAGTTCATCAACCAGATGGGCGGCAAGATCAAAGGAGCGGGCACAGGTCTTGTGGTGATCGACGGCGTTGACGAACTGCAGCCCATCGAATACTCGGTGATGCATGACCGCATTGAAGCCGGAACCCTCCTTGCAGCCGGCGTGATCACTCGCGGCGACATCCTCGTCAAGAACTGTCCGGTTGATGGCATGGGCGTGGTCCTCGACAAACTTCGCTCGACAGGAGCCACTCTTACCGTGGAAGGCAACGATGTCCGCGTCCAAATGGACGGACCGATCGAGCCCGTAGACATCAGAACCCAGCCCCACCCTGGCTTCCCCACAGATATGCAAGCCCAAATGATGGCCTTGATGACAGTAGCCAACGGCCGCTCCACCATCTCAGAGACCATCTTTGAGAACCGCTTCATGCACGTATCAGAGCTGCGTCGAATGGGAGCGGATATTATCTGCGAAGGCTCAATGGCGGTGATCCGAGGTCGTGAGGTTCTCCAGAGCGCCCCAGTGATGGCAACCGATCTACGCGCCAGCGCATGCCTTGTTCTAGCAGGGATGGTCGCGGAAGGGGCAACCGAGATCCGTCGGATCTACCACCTTGACCGCGGCTACGAGCGCATCGAAGACAAGCTTCATGCCCTTGGTGCCCGCATTCAGCGAGTGAACAGCTAAAACGATGACGCCTCGAACCCTCCTGTCCTGCCGTGGTTGGTTGTGGTGTGGAGGATTGGGCCTCACCCTACTCACTGCATCCCCTGTGAGTTCCGCCCCAACCCCTCGACCCCAACCCGCTCCCCAAACCCCAAAACCAGCAAAGAAGTCCTGGAAGATCTCCACGATTCAGGCTTATGCAAAAGCCTTGAATCGCTCATTTCCCAAGGTCAAAGGGACCACTCTTGCGAAGACCAAACGCAAGTTGCCCTCGCAGCTGTACGGCAAAGTCAACCTTGTCTTGGTCGCGTTTGCCCGGAGTCACCAAAAAACCATCAAGACATGGCGCCCACACATCAAGACACTGTGCAGCAAGAACCCTGGACTCGATTACATGATCATCCCTGTGATGAATGGTTTCGCCCGGCTGTTCGGCGGCTTGATCGAAGGTGGAATGCGCAAGGTCTACAAAACCCAAAAGGCTCGCCAACGCACTCTACCCTTGTATTACGGTCGAGACCTTTTTGAGAAAGGCCTCAAACTACGCAGCACCAAGCAAATGATCGCGTTACTTGTGGATCGCAAGGGTCGTGTGTTGTGGCAAAAGCCAGGTCCTGTGACCAAAGCGAGCCTGCGTTCGTTACGCCAGACGCTTCGTCGTTTGTACCGATGATGTAGAGAGAGGTAGAGAAGAAGAGGAAGATCTATTTGTTGTCTTCATCCGAGGGAGGAAAGGGAGGTGGTGTTGAAGGTGCACCACCGAAGCCTGGGAATCCACCTGTGGGCTGAGGAAAGCCAGGAGCTCCAGGTGGCTGAGAGCCTGGATTGGGCGGCGGTGTAGCTGGCCCAGCCGCGAAGCCTGGGAATCCACCTGTGGGTTGCGGAAAGCCAGGAGCGCCAGGAGGTTGGGAACCTGGGGTTGGTGTGTTGGGTCCAGCCGCAAAGCCTGGGAATCCACCTGTGGGTTGCGGAAACGCGGGAGTCGCCGCAGGGTTCGGTGTAGCAGGAGCCCCTGCAAAACCGGGGAATCCGCCCGTTGGCTGTGGAAAACCAGGAGTTCCAGGAGGCTGGGAACCAGGAATCGGCGTCCCTGGTGTACCTGCAAAGCCTGGGAACCCACCTGTGGGTTGCGGAGCAGACGGAGCAACTCCAGGGGGAGGAGTCGCTGGTCCAGCACCGAGACCGGGGAAACCGCCTGTGGGCTGGGGGAATGCAGGTGTCATTGGTGGATTGGGAGTTGCAGGAGCGCCTCCAAATCCAGGAAACCCGCCCGTTGGCTGTGGGAAACCAGGACCACCAGCCATGCCAGGACCACCTGGTGTTGGCATGGGAGCAATCTGGGTGGACTCTGCTGGCGAGTCCTGCACAAAGTCGTCGTGCTCACCAGGGAGCTTGTGAATACGACCCGTCGCCTCGTGGTGAGGCACACGCGGATCATCGATCGAAAATGGATTGGGCTCCGAAGGAGGCATCGGAGGAGCACCCAAAGACGCAGGCTGTTGACCGGCAGGAGGCGCTCCAAAGGGGTCAGGAGGCGCAGGCAAAGGTGCATCCTGTTGAGCCTGACCAAAGATGCCTGGAGGTTCCGGCAAAGGGATCTCCGCTTCGACCGGAGGAGAACTCCCAAACGGATCGGCTGGGGGCTCAAACACAGCAGGCGCAGGGTTTCCACCCGCCTCAAACGGATTCACTACGCTGTCCATGTTGACATTGGACACAGAAACAGCCGAATCTTCCGGTGTAACAATCGGAGGAGCACCGCTGATGATGTGTTTCTTCAGCTTGGCTGTAAACGACTGCATAAAGTTCCGGAAACCATCCACAAGAGCCTGTTCTTGCGAAAAGTTCAGCTTGTCCGAGAAACGCTGTTCGTTCTCGGGCCGGGTCAACTCTGTGCCATCATAGTCGGTAGGTGACAGATACTTCTGCTTCACCAGGAAGAAATCGTAGATATCTTCACGAAGGCGGTTGATTCGGTCGTTGGGGAAAGGATACCCCACGACTTTGCAAACGTCTTCCAGGTGTTCAAGGCAGCGGTCGTTGTGGATCGCGATACTGGCTCGCGAACTCGTCAACCCATCAAAGTCGAAAAGATCTAAGTAGATATCGACAGCTGCATCGTACTTTTTCTTTTCCTCCCACTTTGCCGCCTTTTTCCACTTTCCGCCAGACAGAAAGGGGCGATAAAACGAGCGGAGAAACCCGTACAATTTGCGAAGGATCATGGATGGGGGTGTATTGCGGTCGATACCGAGCGAGCGCAACATCCAGTAGACGATACCCAACAACCCAATCGCAACAACAATAGCCAAGATCACTTTGGATGCCTTGGCAGCGAACAAGAAATTCGGATTTTGGATCAGTTCCCAACGAAACGACATACCCGACCTCTGATTGGTATGAAGCACTCAGTTCGACAAATTCGCCCTACCTTAACAGTTTCCAGACGGCGGCGCAAGCCACACTTGAACAGGATTCAACGTTCAAGCAAAAGCACCGGAAGACTGGACAAGAAGCAGCACAATGTCACCCACATGAGTACCTGTCGGCCCAGTCCGAACAAAAGACTGAGCCCATTGATGGAATTGATAACTATCAAACGAGACTTTCATACCTTCCACGTCCCCACCCCGAGCGTTCACCCGAGACAAGGTCTCTCCGTCCACAAGAGCACCAGCAACATCGGTTGGACCGTCTGTACCATCAGAGCCAACAGCGAGCATGCACCAACCGCTTCGCTGTGCCATCTGCTCAGCAACGTGGAGGGCCAAATGCTGGAGCCTCCCCCCTTGCCCCGGACCTGTTACAGCAAGAGTGGGTTCGCCCCCCCCAACCCACAAGACCCCATCCTTGGATGGACTGCCTTGTTTAATCCGCTCTACCACTCGATGTACCAATTCTTCGACAGAAACACTCAGCGATCCTAGATCTCGTATTGGAACGTGGGACGTACTTTCGGCCTCTTCTCTAAGAACTCTCTGAAGATCCAGGTTTGACATCAAACAGTCGTAAGGCATAGAGCCTGCTACCGTTTCATTGGGCTTCAGCGTTTCGGGACGGCGGCCTACCTTTCCCTCTTCTAGTATACGGACGATCGAAGGCAGCTGTGCAGTCAGTTGGTAGCGTTGAAGAACAGTCAAAGCGTCTTCAAAGGTCGTAGGGTCCGGCACAGTAGGCCCTGAGCCAATGGCGTCGGGGTGGTCTCCAGGAACATCGGAAAGAGACAGTGTCCACCCACTCGCTGGACTAAGGGCACGCCGCAAACCACCTCCCTTCAACAAGGAGAGATGCTTCCGCACGCTGTTGATCTCCTGAATGGTAGCTCCAGCCTGTAACAAAAGCTGCCCTGCTGTTGCGATATCTTCCCAACCAAGCCCTGGAACAGGGGCAATGCAAAGTGAAGAAGCTCCCCCCGAGAGCAGCAAGAGCCATCGATCATCCTCACCCAGCCCCTTCGCCAGTTCCAACATCAGGTGCCCAGCCTTGGCAGATCGTTCGTCTGGAACAGGATGTCGGGCTTCAAGAGTTGTCCAACCTGGGATCGTTTTGGCGTGACCATCTTTGGTGATCATCCAACCTTCCGACAGCCGATCTCCCACAACCCGCTGGGCCCCTTCGGCCATGGCTGCCGCCGCTTTGCCAAGAGCAACAACAACAGACCGACCTCCAGGTTCAGGATTCCAAAGTTGAGGCTTGCTCCGCAGCGCACGCTCCACCAACAAGTCGGACTGAACACGGGACAACGCACTCTCCCACAAATCCAACAACCAGGAACGCGCAACAGATGGGTTCATCCCCATAGATTTCCTTCCTCAGGAAAGAGCTTAACGCAAGCCGGGAATCGGTTGCATTCTCGAAACAACAACTATACAATGCTTGGCTATCACCGCAATGGGAATGTGTAACCATCAGCTCCCACATGCTCACAGCAGCAGGAAGAGGATTTCCGCCTTGAAGATTCGCAAATCATCCATCCGCAGCACTTCGGTCAAAGAGACCTCCAGCGCCAAAGTGGATGCCACCGAAGCCAACGAGCCGTTAGAAGCCATCGACAATGTCGATCAAGCGGACCGGTTTGAAGTGGGTGGCTCTGCTCCTGAATACGAAGAGCGGGAAGAAGAACCCGAAGAGTTGGAAGAGCTCCTTGAAGAAAGTCTGGAAGACCCGGTGATGTTCCAAGAAGTCGCCCGGTCCGCCTTGCTTGGCATGGAAGAACTCCCACCCAGCGTTGATACAACCTGGAACGGTGTTGCAACTCTCCTCGATCCCGATCGAGACTAATCAGCGGAGCATGATCGTATGAGTCGGGTCCACAAATCCAACACTCCGCCATCGCCCCCCCAGACAGAACGGAAAAACCCCATCCAAATGGGCGAGATGGCCATCGAACTACCAGGCAGCTGGAGTGATCGCACGGTGTACACCTTTGTCGCTCCTCGCGTGGTAGACCCCAGACAAAGTCCGCACCTCCGTATGCGCTCAGGCTTCCGAGAGAACCTCTCTGTCAGTCGAGAACGAATCCCCTACGGCACCACCGCTGAAGATTACCTCGACGACCAACTTGAAGAGCTACAGCCCCGCCTCCAACGGTTCCGATTCTTGTACGACGAACCGATCCTCATCTCCGGCCAAACCGGCCACTCCGTCGCGTACAGGTTCTCCCTTCGCGGCCAACGTCTGGATGTCTGCCAACTTCGTATCGCTGTCCCTGTTGGCTACGATATGCTCGTGTTCACAGGCACCGCCGCCGCCCACGTCTTTGACCAAAAGAAAGACTCGTTTGTCGCCGTCGCCCAATCGCTTCGCTTTCCCCCCCAACCCCTCCCCTAACAACAACCTTCGTTCTTGCGAACCTGAAACATCCCTCAAGAATGGGGATGGTTCTGCTGAACACGCGGGAATCCCTAAAAAACTTGACACTTACGCCATGAACGCGGAATTTACGTTCCGAACGCGGGATTTACAACATAAATGTGGGATTTACACCGTGAACGTGGAAATAAATTCCCACGCTAGTCATCTCATTTGTTGTGGTGACTTGGGTTGTTGGATGGGCAAAAAATTGGGGTGGAATTCACGCGCTGAACCCTTGTCAATCTGTGGGCTTCCGGCTATGCTTGTGTCCTGCGATATTGACTGAAGAGGAACCGATTTATGGCTGAAGATAAAAAACTCCCCCTGATTCTTGTAGTTGACGATAACGATGAAATTCGCTCGATGGTTGTGGATCATCTGGAGAGCCTGCAATGCGACGTTCTGGAAGCCAACAACGGCGAAGACGGACTCGCAGCCATCCTCGCCAACAAGCCCGATTTGGTCCTTCTGGACGTGATGATGCCTGGCCTCAATGGCTGGGAGGTTGCCAAGTACGTTCGGGAGCGCCCTGAGTTTGACACCATGGGTGTGATCATGGTGACCGCCATCGGAGAAGCCGTCAACGACATGACCTCTCCTCTCTACGGGGCCGATGATCACATCGACAAACCCTTTCAACTCTCTGAGCTTTCCTTCAAGATTCGCAAAACGCTCGCGAAGAAACGGAAAGAAAAGCTGGCCGAGGAAGAAGCGGACGCTTAAGAACAACCGCTTCAAGCAACCTCCCCCCGACACGGGAAATCGAGAGAAAGCTGTAGGAATTCAAACCAGCCTGATGCAGAGCACAACGTAAAGGACAAAGCATCATTACAAGTTTGAACCCTATTCGCTCAACTTCTTCGACAAAGATCCGTTTTAGGGGGATCACCTCAGCCTTGAAAACGAAGCCGCTTTTCATAAAGAGCGGGGGAAACACCGAAAGAGAGGGCCGGGATCTTCGCGTCGTTGTTGTGAAAATTCCGTAATTTTTCTTTCTCTAACAACTGTGGTATACAGGAAGGATGAATTGGCTGACGGAACACAGATGCAAATGAGCAAGAGCAGACAAACAAGAGTTGTCTCTCCAAGGCTTCCTGTTCCTCGCTTGTTCCAACCTTAAGAAAACCAGGCGTTGCATCCCCACTAAGAGAGACAACACCTGTCAACACTAGATTCATCGCTCGCATTGGGAGGAGTTCTATCGCATGCGGATCGGTATTTTCTCGGATGTGCACGCCAACCTGGCAGCTCTCGAGACAGTGGTGGAGGAACTCCAAAAGCATAGCATTGATACCTACATTTGCCTCGGCGATGTGGTAGGGTATGGAGCCTCCCCCAACGAGTGCTGTGACATCGTGCGAGATCTCACAAGCGTTGTCATCATGGGCAATCATGACGCTGCTGTATCCGGCAGAATGGACTATTCGTTCTACTACGATCAAGCCAAACAGGCTCTCGATTGGACCAACGAAGTCTGCCGCGATGACAACATCGAATGGCTACGGGAGCTTCCGTACCTCTCCCCCCAAAAAGACATTGACGTGCTCTACTCGCATGGCTCTCCCATCAATCCAGAAGAGTTCAACTACATCTTCAACATGGAACAAGCTCGGGAAGCCTATCAATACCGCGACGAACTCCAGCAGGTCACCTTCATTGGACACTCCCACCTCTGCCGTGTCTTCGCCTTCAGCGATGACGGCGTAGTCCAAATGGTCCCTGGTCACATTGACCTGGAGCCTGACAAACAGTACATCATCTCTGTAGGCTCTGTGGGTCAACCTCGTGACTACGATCCTCGTGCTGCCTACGCAGTGTTTGATACAGAATCTCGCTCCTTTGAGCAGTACCGCGTCGAGTACGACATCAACCTCTCCGCCAAACGTGTCTACGAAGCTCGCCTTCCCGATGCCTTTGGCAAGCGACTCTTCGTCGGAATCTAATCTCTCCCCTCAGTTCCCATCTCCCTCAAAAGAATCCCTCGGAAACATCGAATAGAATGGGCAGGTCGCCGTCTAAGAACTGTAACCTTTGACCCTGGAGTGCGTGACCCGAAAGCCGGTCACCGACATCCAATGGAACGCAACAAGCCCGTGACCCAGGGGAGGAAGCGGCGACAAAAGTGGAAGTTTCTATCGATTCTCGACATGTACCCTTGCCGAGAGAGTCGAAACGGAGTATACACTTGAACCGATTTCACAATCACCTCCCCGCAAAGCAAAAAGGAGTTCAAGATATGACTCGCTGGTTTGCCACTATGATCACTGCAGCAGCTGTGTTGGTTGGGGCCTGGTCCTCCGCTAACGCCCAATCGATCACCTTCAAAGATCCGCGCAAAGACGACAAGGGGCCGGGCAATTACACCTACCCCACACATAGCTCGTATAGCAAAGGCGACTTTGACCTGCGCAAGGTGAAGATCAGTGTGCGTGGAAGTAACATTGAAATTCGAGTCCGCTTCCAAAACCGAATTCGCGACGTCTGGAAATCCAGAACGTGGGGCGGAAACGGCTTCAGCGTCCAGTTTGCCCAACTTTACATCCGCACAGGAAAAGGCAAATCTTGGAAAAGCGCCCTCCCCGGAATGAACGTACGCTTCAAAAAGGGCTGGAACAAGGTGATCCTGCTGAGTCCCCAAGGCAAAACTCGACTGAAGCAAGAGATCAACCTGAAGGCACGCAAGTTCAAGAGCGGAATCATTGTACCCCGTGTCACCCGCGCTTCGGGCAAGAACCTGATCGCGATTATCCCCAAGAGCGCCCTCGGTGGACTCAGCAAATCCTGGGGCTATCAGGTGTTGATCCAAAGCAACGAAGGTTACCCCAACAAAGCTGACCTCCTGACACGTCGCGTCAATGAGTACGGCGGAAAGCATCGCTTTGGTGGCGGGCACGATGGTATGTGTGACCCCCATGTTATCGATATGTTGGCGGGCAAAGCCAAAGGCCGCAGCTCTGAGCGCAAAGCTCAGTACAAAGCGCTCAAGTATGACTGCAAAAAAGGCAACAAAGGCCGCGCAGTGATCGGTTACGTCAAGCCCTAAGGGGCAGTGGCTCAACGCCACGATCCCAACAACTACCCAGAAGACACAACGACGTTTCCCATCACTGACTCTCTTCTTTGTTCTTCTGCAGGTCTGTCCAACCATCCACTCCTATCCAGGTAGAATACAACTTCATTTGTCCGCTAGCAGGATAAGCCTATGTTTGCGCATCGTTTGTTTGTATTTTGTGTCGCTATTGCTGCGTGGTCGTTGCTGAACGTCATCGCCCCATCGCCAGCACAAGCTGACATCTCCAACTTTGATTTGGCCGCCAAGATCTACACCAAGTGGCTGTTCCGAAACAACGACAGACAGGGGAACCTATGGCTTGGTCACCCTGCAGAGAAAGACAACTACTCAGGCGACAACGGTGTAGCCTCTGAGTTTGAGTTGACCTTTCGAGGCAAAGTCAGTCGCTACGTGAACGCAGGGGTTCGAATCAAAAGCCGGTTTGGTGCCATCTGGCACAACTGGTGGGAAAACGGCGACATGCGCGACATCCCTGACAACAGCGGCGAATCGCTGGGGATGAACCACGCCGAATACATTCGATTGCGCGGATACTGGTTCCGAATCAAGCCTCCTGTTCCCTGGCTGAACTACATCCACGTCGGAAGCTCCGATTACTCCCAGTTCAACCCCTGGACTGTCGGAAAGATCCGCTTCATTGATCGCGACAACGGAAAAGGGATCTTTGTGGATGGGGGGGTTACAGAAGTCTTTCACTTCCACCTTGGCATCATCCCTCTTCCCAAGATGTGGGTTGGTCCTGGCTGGACCACCGGACTGGGCGACACAGCCTTGTCTCAGCCCTTCTACGGTCAAGACTATGCCTACGCCTTAAGACTCGACGTGAATCCCGTGGACTGGCTGAAGTTGCAAGCCATTGGAACCGTGGTTCTCGACTGGGAAGCCAACCGCTTTGACGCCGATGCAGTCGGCTCGTCCAACCCCAACGGCGAACGTGACGGCGCTGTCGGCCTGTCCAACCGGTTCATGCATATCGCTGCAACCTTGGAAGGAAAAATTGAAGCGGGCGACAACGTCAACATCAACTTGTTGTTTGCTTACACCGACAACCGAATCAACGAGCTGTATGCCACCAACCGGATTCCGGAAGGCGGCTTCTACAATATGGTATGGGGCGAGCGTCGTGGGATTGCTTTCAAAGGCCGCATCGACGTGGATGACCCCTTTGAAGTCGGCTTCTCGATGAAGGCCGAAGGTTTCTACATTAGCCCTGACTACAACTCAGCGTTTGGAGCACGACGCGAGAGCGATGTCCTGCTCACCGATGGATTTCTCGGTGGCGGCCAACTCCCCACGCTCAACATCGCCAACGAGTTTATGGACTTTGACGAGCCCTGGTTTGAAAGCATCATTGGTTGGGCCGGTGGAACCGTTCTGTTTGAATACGCGGTCAGCACCTTCAAAGTCGTGCTAGAGGGAACATTCCTGACCTACACCACCAACAACCCGGTGAACGACTCAGGCCAAACCGTCACGTTCAACGGTCTTCAGGTCCCCAACGGAGAGCTGCTACCTCGCGACGTCGACAACAGCTACCCCAGCTTTCCCGGCTTCCACCAAGGGCTGACCGACACCGACTTCTTCAACAACATCAACCGCCAAGACTTTGGACGAGATACCCGAAGCGTCTACCGCCGTTACCAGGATCGTATGACGTTCCTCGCCCGCCTCACTATGTCGTATACGGCTCCCGTGGGCAACGGACTCCGTTTTATGGTCTCAGGGAAATACATCCGAGACACCGACGGACGACGTCGCCTGATCGAGAACGACAACTACGTGGGTGACCTGATCTTTGGTGACGTCCAGGTGGGTTACAACTTCACCGATTGGCTCAACATCGACTTTGGCTTTAAGGTCAATCATTGGCGTGAGAACCGCGTGTTTGGAACAGACGAACAAGGATACTCGGGCTTTATCACCAACAAGTACAAGCCCTACATGCGCGTCCGTATCAACTTTGGTGGAGTGAAGATTTACTACTACATGGAATTCATCCATCGCACCTTGCTACGAGATCGCCACATCGCAGATCCTGCGCAACGTACCCTCGCCGACCTTCACTGGAACGTTTTCCGCTCCAAAGCCACGGCCGAAGTCGCCTGGTAGACTCTCTCCCCAACCCCCGAAACTTCCGTATTTTTCACACGCACCTCCCCCTACAACAAGTCGGTTCTTTCGCGAACTACTTGACGAAACCAAAACACTGAACCAAAATACAGCACTGCACACATGAGAGGCATTGCCGGCACCTTCCCTTTGCATCGGCCCTTTCATGTGCCCCATCTTTGATGAGAGGCACCGATGGCAAACATCCAAGTGGTTTGGTTCAAACGTGACATACGGCTCCACGATCACGAGGCCCTGTGGCAAGCAGCGCTGGAAGGCCCAGTTGTATGTTTGTATGCATACGAACCCTCAGCCTGGCGCCCCTCGGTCCAGTCCCCTACGCATCTCATGTTTGTGAACCAATCGTTGCGCGACCTGGACGCGTCCCTCTCGGCATGGGGAGGCCGTATGACCTACAGGACAGGCGAGTGCCCTCAGGTGTTTCGAGAGCTACATCGCGAACTCGAACCGTGGGGAGGCATCGCTTGCATCTGGAGCCACCAAGAACTTGGACCTGCAAGCGTCACGGAGCGCAACCAAAGAGTCCAACGATGGTGTGAAAGCGAAGGCATCCACTGGAACGCATGTCCCCAAGATGGTGTGTTTCCAGAGAAAGCCCCCCAAGAATCCAAGAAGCTACTCTCCAAATGGTTGCGTGAGCCTCTCCCAGAGCCAACACCATTTCCGCCACTCCCAGAAGGCTGGGAGGAGATATGGCATTACGGCTCGGCCCAATCGGCCCGCTCTTTGGGCCACGCAGGAAAAACCCAAACCTTGGAGCTTCGCGGTGGAGAAACAGTCGCCCAACAGGCCCTGCAAAAACTCCTCTCCCCGCACACACTAGAGGCAACAGCCGCTGAAAACCTTGATGTGTGGGGAGAGTTGCAACCCTACCTCGCCTGGGGCAACCTCAGCCTTCGGCAAGTCTGGCAGGCCATTCAGGACGAGGCAGAGATGTGGCAAGCCCTTGACGAAGAACCTCAGAACCAGACGATACGCTCTCAACTGCGACGGAACGTTCGAAACATTCAGCACTGCATCCAGCGCATTCAAGAGTACACAGCTCACCCCTGGATGGAATGCAGAAACCTGGACGAAACCTTTGACGGAATGCGAGAGCACGACTTTGACGCCGAGCTGTTTCAAGACTGGTGCGACGGCAACACAGGCTACCCCTGGATTGATGTGTGTATGCGACACCTCGAACACACAGGCACATGGGACACCGTCATGTTTGAAACGGCTGTGCGCTTCGCCACCCATCACCTTTGGCTTCATTGGCGAAAACTTCTACCTTTTTTGTCCAAGACGTGGGTAGGATTTAGCTCCCCGCTCCATACCGTTTGGATTCAGGATATCGCAGGGACAACAGGACGCATTCCCATTCGGCTGGATTGCCCCACCAAGCTCGCTCGTAAGTATGACCCTGACGCACAATGGATCCGTGACTACATTCCGGAGTTGGCACCACTTCCCGACACAGAAGTTCATGCACCTCACCACACACCAGTCCTCATGCAACACATGAATCATTGTGTGATTGGAACAGATTATCCACAGCCCATCATCCCATTGGATCAGGCCAAAGAGTGGGTAGAAGAACGTTGCAAAGAGCGCGAAAGGCTGCACCCTCCTCCCCAAACCATGCAACCAGTACCGCCCCAAGAAACAGCCCCACCGGACAAGCCTGACGAAGCACCTCCCCTCGTTGACTGGGCCTCGCTTCCTCTACAAGGAGCAAGGCAATACAACAACTGAATCGTGGAATCCACAGTCACAACAAAAGATGGTATAACCACGGTGTCGCATAGCGTTGCTTCCAATCACTCCTTGTTAGGAATCCTTCGACACCATGTTGGCTGAGTCCACCTCAAAACATACCCGTCACATCCGGTGGCAATTGTTTGCCTTTAGCGGCTCGTTGCTCTTTTTGGAGTTGGCTCTGCTTCGCTACCTTGCAGCGAACATTTGGAACTTGGGGTACTTCCCCCAGCTTGTTTATCTCGCAGGCTTGTTGGGGATGGGGGGTGGACTTGCCATCGCTCACCTCCTGTCCAAAGGACTCTCACGAAGGTTGCTCTTCCTCGGGCCGATCTTGCTTGTCCTTTTGATGCTTTGGGCAAGTACATACCATCCGAATATGCCTGGTTTTTTAGAGAGCCGTGCTTTGCTTGATGGGCAGTGGTATACCACCTCCCTCTCACCTCACCAACGAACGCAGTCCCAAGACGTCCGCTGGTTGGTCGGCTTGTTTGTCTGGATCGTTGCCATTTTCTTTTGTTTGTCTCAACACTTGGGACGACTGTACAAAAAGTTGCCCTCCCTCCAAGGGTATGTTTGGCAAGCAGCTGGGGCGTGTCTGGGTTCGGCTGCGTTCCTTGGGATGTCGGCTCTTTGGTGGCCTGCCTACACCTGGTTTTTGTTTCTGATCCCACTCCTGACTTGGCTCACCTTTTCACATGTGGAGTCATGGCAGCGTGTCATTATCTTTGTGTGTGCAGTGGGGTGCGCAGGAACAGCCGCCACCCAAGACGGTCAGGTCCATGCCATCGCTTACCAATCTCCCAAGCACAAAACGTATTGGTCTCCCTACCAAAAGCTGGACTTTGCGCAGTTGGAAGAGGGACATGAGCAACGTTTCTTTCTCTTCAGCAATGGTCTCTTTCAACAACGCCTCTCCCTCCCCCACCATATCCCCCGCGATTATGGCTTCCTCTACAACAAAAGAATGCAAGACGGCAAACCCCAATACAGCAATGTTCTCATCCTTGGTGCAGGTGTTGGGAACGATGTCGCGGCAGCACTCTCCCTTGGCGTAGAGCAAGTTGATGCCGTAGAGATCGACCCCGTGATTCTGAAGATCGCGACCCAACACCACCCCTCCAGACCCTACAGAGATCCGCGAGTTACCCTTCACAAAGAGGACGGTAGAACACACCTAAGTCATACCCACAAACGGTATGACCTGATCCTCTTTGCAGACCCACACTCTGTACTCCGACACAGTCCGCTCACTCAGCTGCGTCAGGAAAACTATCTGTTTACAGTTGAGTCATTTCGCCAATCCTTCGAACGACTTACCTCTGGTGGTGAGCTTGTGATTTACGGTGCATTCAACGTACCCTGGCTGCAGAGAAAGCTGCGGGCGATGCTTCGTAAGGCGACCCAACGCGAGCCACAGGTGTTCGGTCAAGCTGACAAGCAAACGATCTTAATGGTCAGCCGCAACTCCCCTTCTTCGGCAAGAGCAACGGACCAAACTCTCTCCCTGGCCACAGACAATTGGCCGTTTTTGTACCTCCAAAGCAAGCGACTCCCTCGACCCTACCAAATTGCCTTGTTTACCCTGCTGGGTAGTTTTCTTCTGTTTGTTTTTATCCTTGGCCTTGCTCCTGCCCGTGGGAGTCAAGCGTTGGAGCAACGTTTGTGGCTCACCCCCATCATCTTCTTTGGGCTGGGTGCGGGCTTTGTTCTTTTACAGTCCAAGGGGATCGTACAGCTCAGTTTGTGGATGGGAACGACCTGGCAGAACCATGGCTACATTTTTGTTGGTTCTCTCTTTTCAACATGGGTTGCAGCCTTGCTCGCGCGGTACCTCCCCGCCAAATCCATCGTCGTATTCGTACTAGGCTTGTCCTTGACCCTGGCGCTCCAAGTCACCTTACCCACCTCGACCATCACACAAGTGACAGGCTCTTCTCTTCGGTTGGTTACAGCGTTGGCCTTCTTGCTGGGACCCCTCTTCTTTGCAAGCCTGCTTTTCTCCAGTTTGCTTCGGCACACCTCAGCCGGATCATTCTGGATTGGTTGGAACCTCTTGGGTGCTGTTGTGGGAGGTGCGCTGGAAAGTTTGAGCTTGTGGAAGGGGTATGCGTTCTTAAGCTGGATGGCTGTCTGCGTATACGGCGCGGTGCTTGTGGGGCTCCTACTCTATCTTCTCTTATCCAGACGGAAACAAGCACACGGTGCGCCATGATCGGGTTCGCTCCTTCAAGCAGAGAATGAAATCCCGATACGGTTTGCTCTCGTCTACTCGTCGTTGTCGTCGAAATCTGAGTCGGTGAATCCATCAAACGAGGTTGGCTTCTTCTTAACTTTGACCCGTGCCTTGGGCTTCGCCTTCGCTTTCTTGATGTTCTCGTCTTGAACCAGCGGCATCTTACGTTGGAACATTTTCGCTGTCTTGGAGTGTCCCAGATGACTTTGGTTGGCTAGAGAGTTCAGCCAAAAAGACAAAACGATTGTCAGCAGAAGGCCCATCAACAACAAAGCACGACGGGTGAACTGTTTGAGCAGCCACATCAAGCCTACCTTGAGAGACAGGCCCGCGGAATATTGGAACTCCCCCGTATCCGCCAGAGCTTTTTTCTTGGGTCTTGCTCGCTCGGAAGACTTCTCTCTGCCCTTTTGAATCTGAGGCTTGGACTTCGCAACTTCGGTTTCAGGTCCTCGCATGGAGCGAGCTTTTTCCGTGATGCTCGGATCCACCAACAAGACTTCCAGTTGCTTGAGGATATCGTCGGGCAAGTCGGAGAGCAGGTCATCCACAGAAATGGATTCGTATTCTCCCTCGGAGACAGCAGCGTCAGCTGCCCTCATGGCTTCGCCCAGGATCGAAGAAGATGTGGTGGGTAGAGACGCTTCTGCTGGAGTGCCCGCTTTGGACAAGGAAGCACTCTGAGCCTGCACCGCGCTGGACGTTGTGGGGCGAGAGCGAGTTGGAGAAGGCTCAGGCTCTTGGGCGGGAGCCAAAGAGTCATAGACCTCACGCCGCACGACATTGGACGATTGCATCCAGCTCACAGTTTCCAGGTGTCGAGGCAGACACACACGCCATGGAAGAGTCTGACGAGTCAGCTCCGAGAGCACAACCTCCAACGCACCAGGAGGAGACCCTGGGATCCGGGACAGATTGTCGTAAATGGGTTCCAGGTCAAGCACGTTGCCTCGGACATACTCCATCAAGCGGCGCTCCAAGTACATCCTGAAACTCTCAGCGTTCACCCAGATCGACATCGGCGAGGATAGAATCACACCTTCAATGATAGAAATGCCTTGCTCCAAAGGATCGGAAGGCAGGGCTTCCAACTCGGCCTGCGACTCAGACAGCCACTCGCTGATTTCATCAAGATGAGCTTGTGACGTCCCATCCACCAACAAGCCATCCAACTCGTACGAGATCACTTCACCTTCGAAAGGGGTCCCAACTTGAGGAAGCTCTAGCTGCGTATCGAGAGACGCTGCGGGTTGGGACCAAGGCATCAACAGGGTCCAAGGCAGCTTGTGCTCTTGCAACTCCTCAAAGAAAGCGTAAAGAGCTTCCTGTTGAATGCCCTCTTCTTTTTGCAAATAATTCCAAAGAGGTCGAAGGTTAAGAGTGTTTCCTTCGATGTGCCAGGGCAACTGATTCTTTATAAACAAAGAAGCTTCGTTTGCATCGAGCCACACAAACAACGGAGAACACATTAAGAGGTGAAGGATCGCATACAATCCCTCCTCCTCTTGTGCCGCCGATTGAACGCTCACCAGCCCATCAGCGCTTTTTGCATCCTCAATCATAAGAGCATCGAGGTCAAACTCTGAGAGTTGCTGGAGTTCGTGTTCCGAAAATTGGGGAAGCTCTGTCAGTGTCGTCAATTCCATGACTTTATCTCGTCGAGCAAGAGAATAAGTACGTAGCCTGAGATTTCGTTGTCAACCAAAGGGCCATAGTTCAAAAGGCACCTCCTGGTGCCTGATGTGAAAACTCCCAACCACCTTTGCTTGTAGTAAGTAAACGACAGGCCAACATCATCCTTGAGGTAAAAGATCCAGGGATTGTCCCACCGACAAGCCCAACGTTCGAGAAAAGCGGGCAAACCTCTCCCAAGAATTCCTTGGCCGCCGCTCACATAAAAAGAGCAGATGTCCTGAGAGGTTGGCAAACAGGAACGAGGAACTACTTGCTTTTGTTGAGACTGAAAGAGCTTCTCTGAAGACAGAGGAAGAGAGGCAGCAGTTGCACAAAGAAAGGAGGAAGATGGGACAAGAAGCGTGTGGGAACACCAATGCTGCTTAGAGTGCCAACCAGGTTGGAGATTGAGCGATTAGAAAACAGGACGTTTTCGAGCAATGAGGACTAGCTTGTCGCCAGCCTCTAAACCATCAAAGTCACTCGCGCTGGGATTCACCATCATGACAGGAGGCTCACCCCGCTGAATGCCGACGAGCAGCGCATGCTCACAGTTGCTGCGCTGCTCCAACAAGTAATGAATGATCTGTGTGAAGTTCGCTCTCTCTGCAACAAGCTTGGAAGGAGGCTCCACAATGTACACCTCATTGGACGAAGATGTGTACGTGAGGAGGTCATCCATAAACGCTGTCACACCGGGAGTTACCGCTGTTTGGGCAAGCAACTTCACGCCCAAGTCGTTCCCCGAGATAATCTCATTGACCCCTGAACGACGAAGGTATTTTGCATTGTGACCGTCGAGAATCTCAGCGGCGATGTGGGGTCTCTTGGACCGCAGGCCCTGCTGCTCAGCTTCGTCCAGAAGCTCTGCAATTTCCATCGCCACCATAATCGTATGGGTGTCAGAACCTTGCTCCTTATCTTCATCGGCCAAAATAATGACAGCGTAAGCGCCGATGATGTTGGCATTTCGGAGCTTCCAAGGAGAGACAGGATCCCCAGGGATACAGAACGTATCCTCAAACGAGGGTGTGTCAGGAAATCGGATCTCCTGCTCCGTGATGATGATGACGGGTCGCGCCATATCATGCTCTTGCAACAATGTACTGTGCAGCTCTTGCACAATCTTCTCGCCTTTGCGGTTCCAGTTGCAAATCACAATATGATCTTTGAGATTGTAGGTTTTGCTCATCTCTCTGCCTTTGATCAAGGTTTTGATGAAATCTGCGGAGATCCGGCCCAAAAGAAAGACCACAGAACTGATGATGACGATTCGGATGCTGCTCGCTAGAATTTTCCCCAACATCGTCTTGGGGAACACTGCGTCTTCAAACCCGGTCGCCGTAAACACAAAAATCCAGGTGAAGAGTTCCTTAAAGCCCATGTATACAAAGTTGGAGGGAGATGCCACCTCATTGCTGAGGAACGCCTGTATCTCCAGGTATTTGATCCAGTTGGTCGCGACAACAACGTAAAGCGCCAACATCAAACCCAGGAGAACATCCGCCCAAAACTTTTCAAAAAGATGCCGGGTGGCTCCCTGCCAGGAGTGGTCATCTCGCAGCCACCGCTGGTATCGATTGCCCCTTCGGAGATACGCCAGCCCCAGAAGAAACAGCAGCAGAGGCAGACCAAACAGATACAGATTGGCGTAAGGTCGCTGCCCCCAATGCAGTTCAAACACAGCAGGATGGACGGGCATGGGGAACCGGGCAAACCGCATATTGTTAGAATCGTTGGGGTCGAGCCGGGTTCCGCCCTTAATGCTGTTGATCTCGGGCAGCATCTTCGCAAACGACTTGTACGCAGCGGGCTCTCGGAACAATCGAAGAATCGTGCGAACCAAATCAACCGGTAGATCTTTCTGCAAGGCCAACAAGGCCCGCGTCCCAACGGTAGGGATGTTGTGTCTGATCCCTTTTCCATCTGACACAGAGACCATCGCCTCGTGATAAAAAGGAAACGACGCGGTCACAATATGTCGCTCACGATTCGACATACCTACAGGATGAAAGAGAATCTTGGCCGCTCGCAAGCGACGAGTCACAGAGCGGATCTCATGTGCGAGGACAACGATCGCATCCACGCCAGGCTTGCGCATCGCCACAACAGGATCCAACGCTGTATCAAATTGCCAGCGGTATTGAAGCTGGTCCCGAAGATTAATCGCAGTGACTCCGCTCCCACCGTACAACGAACCAACATTGATACGGCGAACTTCAGCCAAAGACCGAACCTTGGGCCGAGCGAGCACATGAAAGTACTCCCAGAACAAGAAGCAAACCGACTTAACATGAGGGCTGCTCTTAATATGGGAGACTTTGAGCAACGCGTGCCCCCCTTGCTCAAAGTAATGGGCCACATCCTCCTGAACCAACGCGATCTGAGCCAGACGGCTGTGTAGATCTCGAATGTTCTCAACAGACCCTGCCGACGTTTTGACCTTAAAGGTGTAGACCCCACCCATCTCCTTTTGAAGAAGAGCGGCCAGTTGCTTCATCGCTCGGGTGTACACGCCTGTTGGTGAAGCACCATACAACCGAATCGTACGCGGGTGTTTGGAATGAAGAGGAGAGCGGCACCCGACACACGCAAGCACCAACACACCCCAAAGGCAGACGCAGGCAGCGATTCGCATCCAACGCGCATGTTTCATGGACAATGACAAGCCCACTCTCTGCACCTCTGTTCTTTAAAGGACCTCGAACACCAAAAACATCGGTTCTCAGTTCACATGGAACCTTGAAGTCATGGGAACGAAAGGACCAAAACAAACACAATCGTGACGGTCAAGTGGGTATGAAGCTAGACTTGACGACTCCGGATGTCAATGAATGTCAAACAAGATGAGGCAGTCCTACCAGCCACCATCCGGGAACGATGTCACTTCAAAGCTGTCGGCTCCACAGAATTGCAGCGCTCCCTTGCCAAGCTGCAAGGCCCACCGATGCAGTTCGTCGTAAGAGATCGCCGACTGTGAAGCATAAAAACAAGCCATGATGTGGTGATCCGAGTCCAACAACTTTGCAGTCATCGAATCCTTAACTGGGCTGCCCACAGGCACGGACTCTCCATCGCTGTCCATGCACAGACAGAGCAGACCCTTAACATCAAGTTCCTGGCCCCCAGCGTTGAACACATACGACTCACCTGGATTTCCAAAGCGAAAGGTGATGTTGGAACCAATCCGGTTGAGAGCCACCAGCGAGATCGGGATCCCAGACTGCAGTGAGATGCAATTCAGCAGGTCCACAGCGTTGTTGATCACAGGCAAGCCGTTGTGCTTGGTCGCCGATCGAAGGAGGTACTCTTGGGCTGGTTTGTTTCGACCCGAAGGCTTGTATCCGCCTGTCCGAAGCAGCTGACGAACTTCCTTCTTTCTCACCTCCATATTCGGCCAACCGTGCTCTGTCACTACACGAACCGCTTCGTCACATTGTTCTCGCAGTTCTTCACAAGAAGGCCCAACCTTGACCCCATGAAGTTCGACAATCGCCAACGCCAATCCAGGGACGTCATCCGCAATCTTCAAAGTAACCATCGCCCGTTTCACCCTTTCCGCAGAGTACCGCAGAGATGCCTGTCTCGACCTGTCGCAAAGGCCGCAACAACGAGCGGCAAACGACGAAGGCATCCATCCATTTTCGTGGAGCCAAAAGCCTACAACACCCGGAAAGATAGCACAACAAGGAAAGCTGGTCGTGAACCGACAGTAGGAACGGTACGTAGAAGAACCAGCCCAGACCTCTCCATGCTTGATCGATCAGGAGTGTTTCATGACCAAGCCTCGGCAACCTCGCCCCCCCCGCGAGCAAAGCAACACCCCCCGACAATCCCTTCTTCAATGGCTCAACGATGAACCTCTCACAGCCCGCGATCTATCGCAGATGGCAGGCATGTCGGAGAAAGATGTCTACGCGCATCTCCCCCATCTGGCGAAAAGCCTGAAGCAGCAGGGATTGCGCCTGGAAGTCCTCCCTGCGGGGTGTCAGTCGTGTGGCTACCTGTTTGAGGAGCGTGCTCAATTCACGAAGCCCAGCCGCTGTCCTGAATGCAGAAGGGAACGCATCGATCCACCAGCCTTCTCCGTCCATCCCAAGTAGAGAAACGTCTCTCGAAAAGACCGACTCCTAAAGAATGAAAGCAAAGCCAAGGAATGGAACCTCTCCCAACAGGGTTGTACTTCCGTTCCAATGCAATGTGTTTGTATATCCATGCTCATTCTCTAGGAGGACTCTATGAAACTACTCGGACTTGGTGAATCGCTCATTCCAGAAGCTGTCAAACCCATGCTCACCAGCATCGGACTCTTGCTCCTTCGCGTCTTTCTGGGTGCCACGATGTTGATCGCGCACGGCATCCCCAAGCTTGGGAAGTTCTCCACGATCCCTCCCAAGTTTGCTGACCCCATCGGAGTGGGCAAAACTCTCTCTCTCGTTCTTGCAGTCTCAGCAGAGGTAGGCTGCGCGTTCTTGCTCGTGATCGGTTTGTTCACCCGGTTTGCGGCGTTTCCTCTGTTGTTCACCATGCTTGTTGCAGCGTTCGTGATTCACGGCGGAGATCCCTGGCACAAGAAAGAGTTCGCTCTGCTCTATGGAGTCCCCTTCTTGATGCTCATCTTTACCGGCGCAGGCCGCTATTCGTTGGACGCCTACTTCAGCAAAAAGAAGTAGGAAATGTTGAGCGTCGTAGAAGAGTGTGCAACGGAATGAAACCTGTGTACTCTATACCCACAACAATGGAAACGAAGGGAACGACGCGACACACCATCCAACCTGAAAGAGTGAACCCATGAGCAAGCAAAAGAAAAAGCCCAAAGCCGCCAAGCCCAAGAAGAAGTCACCAGGCAAAGCCAAGCCGGCTCGACGAAGCACGCCAACCAAGCGAGCCAAGGCTTCCAGCGGACCGGTCAAGATCATCACCAACATGCAACAGTTTGAGCGAGAGATCTTGGACGCTGACAAACCTGCCATTGTCGACTTTTGGGCGGAGTGGTGTGGCCCTTGCAAGGCCATGGCTCCGATCTTTGAGGCGGTAGCCAAAGAGCATCACGAAGATGTCATCTTTGCCAAAGTGGATACAGAAGCAGCTCCCCGCATCGCAGAGGAGATGAACATCCGCTCGCTACCGACACTTCTTGCGTTCATGGACGGTCAGGTCGCTGACATCAAAATCGGCGTGACGCCTGAAACTCCCATGATCCGACTGGTCGAACGGCTCAAGAAGAAAGCGGCCAAAGCTGCCAGGGCTGAAAGTGGTGAAGCGGAAGAGAACTCTTCCTTGCTGTCAAAGGTCAAAGGTTGGTTTGGCGGATAAGGAAAGACTTGGGGCAGGCCAGAAACAAACGGGGAAAATGATCAGGGCTTCGAGAACACGATGTCCGCAGAGCCTTTGACGAGAGTGCTAGCATCTCGTGTGCTGGTGCTCTTGTAAGCTTGCGACAAGGTCACGGTACCGCGAGTACCCACGGCCACCAACTCACGGATGGGTGGAACAAACTCAATCTTGACGTTGTACAAGGACACTTTGATCTTGTCTTTCTCAATGTCGAGGGTGCTGCTGGAGTTCATCAAGCCAGAAGGCACATCGATCTCAAGGTGTTGCTCTAGCTTGTCTGAGAACTCACCCACCATCCGCATCCTCACCACTTCTTTTGCATTTTCCAACACAATCAACGCAAACGACCGACCGGACAAGAAGATCCCTTCGTCCAGAATCTTTCCTTTCACTGTCGATTCACGACCTGCCAGCGTGTAGCAGAAGGTAGAACTTCCACCATTCACACAGGTTTGCCATGATTTGCATTGGTTGCTGTTTTGGCATGCGGTTTGAGCATCTTGGGTGGGATCCATGATCGGATGGCCCTTCAAGAAGTCAAAGAAGGCATACCCTTCGCTACAGCGCCCAAAGCGGCACCATGGCGTAGCTTCAGGACAGTCCTTGGCGTTGCTGCAAGCGATGAAAGAGGGAGCCTCGTCTTTCGGAGGAGCCTCGTCTTTGGTTTCGCCAGCATCAGCAGGGGTTTCAACCACAGGCTCGGCTGCAGCTTCTGGACCTGGTTCGTTTTGTCCGGGAAGCGTCGCGACGCAAGAACGTCCAACACAGTAGGGTTTGTCCGCAGGACAGTTGTAGTCTGCCTGACAAGGGCCATCGGAATTGCTTCCGCAGGCGGACATCACAAAAACCGTCACACTAGAGAGTCCCAACAAACACAAAATAAGTATCCGACGATACTGCTTGTTCATAACTTTCACCTTACCCAAAACATCAAAGCTTCGTTGGCTATCAACATCGGCCATCCTACCACAAAACCATTGTGACAACCATACTTTGTACTCGTGCTGTAAGAGAGCCGTTTGGAGAGAGAGAGATCACCTCGCAACGACGGGGAATGTTGACCTTTGCACACAGGGTTAGAAACGCAAATTGAGTTCGGTTCGGAAGCCTTCAAATGGGGGGAAGACCCGACAAACTCCAGAGATACAACGTAGACCACCACGCGTGGCTCCGAAGTGAACCTTGATGGAACCATACCCAAACAACTGAAACTTGATCTCACCAGCGAAGTAGTGGCGGAGCACTCCAGCGGTTTGATCTTCGTCGTAGTACGAGTACAAGAAGGCAGCCGAGAAGACCTTGGAGAAGGCATAGCCCAGCTGCAAGTCCACGATATGAAAGATGTTGCCGCTCTTGTTGTTCCACCAATAAATAGCGCGTGTTTCAATCGAATGGCGTTTGAGAAAGTGGAACGAAAGATCAGCATCGCCGTGAATGATCCGCCAGTCGGGGTTGTTAAGCCCCTCTCGGATCCCACCGTTGACGTTGGCGCTGAAGGCTGCGCTTCGGTGCTCAACCCCACCGTACAAGTGGTGGATATACAGCGGCTCCACCCCTTCTGTTGCAGCGAACCCGACGCGCAACATGTAATTGAGATGAAGAACAGTCGCCCGGTTGGGCAGCGTGTAATCGATGCGTGCGCGAATCCCTCGGTTGTTGACCGTTTCGCCAAGAGTATCAAGGTCATCCCTCTCCATGCTCGGCGGGTTCGCGTACGTGATCACTGGGAGATTGTCGATGGTTCGGATGTCATCTGGGTTTGTCTTGCGGTAGAGCGTTTGCAGCTCAGCGATCAAGCCCCAGTTCTTGTAATAGTTCCCCTCGATCAAAAGAGTCACAGGAAACAAGTAAGCCGTGAGGTTGGCGTAAAACCCATACCCCAAGATATCCTTCACTCCAATGGTTTGGGCGTGTCCGTTGCCTTCAAAGTAGAAGTCAACCTTGTTAAATAGCTGGGAGATCTCCAGCGATCCACCAGCCACATGCGAATACGTATCAAACGAATACCCCTTCGGAGCAAGACCTGTGTCGTCTTCAAAAGGTGCAAATCGCATGTGTACATAGTGAGCGCCGATGTTAATTTTCTGGGCAAACCGATGGGCTAGCCGAGCTGCAAAGATAAAGTCATAGGGATCTTTGAGGATCGTCTCCTGCACAGGGTCAAAGTTGTTGATATTCACAAACCCGCCGGCAACCACCGCACGAATGGTGCCGTCGTCATAGGACATCCTGGCGCCCCGAAGAGAGTTGTCGATCGCGAACTCATCCACCTTCCGGATCGCCAGAACCAAACCGCGGCCCAGAGTCAGGTAGAAATCCCCTCCTACAAACTCAAAGTTTTTGTGCCGAATCTTAAGAAACAGCTTTTCGGGATAGTAGACACCTTTGCAGTTGGGAAAGCTGCCGTGGCAAGGCGCTCGATCGGCAAAGAAGTTGTAGGTATCAACACGCCCCCCCACAGTGTACTTGGTGTATTCCACTGTCAGGTCGAGCTTGTTTCGAAGATCCATATAGGAAGGACCATGGGCTGGGCGCTGAAACGACAGATTCCGAGTGTGATACTCGTACACAGAACTCAGAGCGATATCGATACGCATCTGGTCCTTTTTGTTGATTTTAAAGGCATACGCCCAAACCCAGGAAGGCGAGAGCAACAGAGCGAGGAGTGGAAGACTGACCCAAACAGACTGCCAGAACCCGCCATCATGATAACGTTTCAACAGACACCCACATTCTTCTTACGCAAGAGACCCAATTCATCTGCTTGTTACGAACGACAAACCCAGAACCCACAGTCAGATCGTGGTAGGGCTTACTTTTCTTGGAGAAGTCGAACGATCAACTTTTCCAGTGGCACTTCATCACCAGGATTGTACCCTTCGTGACGCAGCCGAATCCGACCTTTGCGATCCACCAAGGCGGAGTAGGGGCAGTGACGTTTGGGATTGAACTGCCCTACCACCCGGCCTTCTGTGTCTAGCAACGTGGTGAAGTTGTACCCCAACCGACGTACGGTGGGACCGACCGCCGAAACCGAGCGTCCTTCGTCGATGCTGATGGCAAGGATCTCAAACCCTTGCTTGCGGTACTTATCGAGAAACCCCTGAAAATGGGGGAACTCTTTTTTACAAGGCTCACACCAAGTGGCCCAAAAGTTAACCAGGACGACCTTCCCTTTGTATTGAGACAAAGAGTGGCTGCGCCCTCCAAGATCTTTGAGAGAAAAAGAGGGAGCTGTTTCTCCATCTTTGATCTCAGACATTTTGCTGGCGCCCGAGGCAGAACCTGAAAAAGGACCTGTCTTGACTTGACCACCTTCTGAAGGACATCCCCACCAAAGGAATGCGCCACAAAGGAGAACCAACAATGTGCAACGTCCGTGCCTTGTACCAAGTGAAGTCATTCGATTGTCTCTCTTCCGAAGTGTAACTGGACAAAAGTAGTCAAGGACCAAGCCTCAACACAACGAGATCTGCCCTGGCTTGTCGCCAATGAAAGGGGGGAGTTCTCACAAAGAGGGGAATGTCCAAGATAGGAGAAAGTCTCTCTTCTGGCACACCCACACAACGTTGAGATGTTTTGGCTCCTTTGCAATCGGCACTATATCTTGTTGAGGCTGGATGGTCCAGAGGGCAAAACCTCGCTCGCTCCCTGGGTCTCTTGCTTGACTGCTGTTGGAAAAACCCGTACAACCACTATAAGTTGTGATAGTTTCACTCTTCAAAAGAGTGACCCCTCACAAAACAACCTCACCATCGAAGGGATAGACGCTCAAAGTTGTGCCTCTATGGTCGGCCGGGTTGGTGTTTTGCAAGCATGTCTTTGGATAAGGAATGAACGCATGAGAAGAACAGCCACATGGTGTGTATGTGTGCTTTTGGCCTTAACTTTCCCTGCCCTTTGGATCGGATGCGGCGATGGAACTTGCAGCAACGACACCCAATGTTCGGGTGGTCAGATCTGTTACCAGGGCAAATGCAGCGATAGCTCAGTCTTGGACTCAGGCACAAGCACTGGAGAAACTGCGACAGGCCAAGAGCCAGGTCCTGAACCTGGACCCGAGCCTGGCCCTGAGCCCGCAAAAGATGCAGCCCCGCAAGACAATGCGCCTGGACCCGAACCCAAGCCAGAGGCTGCTCCCAAAGTTGGAGAACGCAAAGAAGGGGACCCTTGCGATCCACGTCGTGAAGGTCATGCACGCGATCTCTGTGGTCCCGGCCTAGAATGTGCAGAGACGGCACAAACCAGTCCGTCCACAGGCGCTCCACAGCCCAGCGGCGTCTGCCTCAAGGCTTGCAAGAAGGGCGGCAGCGATTGCTCCGCAGGCACGGCTTGCACCGAAACCCTCGACACCAAAACGCGCCAGGGCACAGGCCTTTTCGTGTGTGCGAAGGAAGTGGATGAGGGTGAGACATGCGTGGGTGTCACCACCTGCAAAACCGGCCTGACCTGCATCCGCTACGGAACCACCGGCACCTTCTGGATCTGCCAGAAAGAATGTAGCGCCGACGGTGACTGCGCTTCCGGTCAAGTTTGCAAGACAGCAGAGGAAGGCTCCAGCACGAAGATTTGCAAGCCCACAGTCGGCAGGAACGAAGCCTGCAGTGTGTACAGTTCTTGTGACGAGACCAAAGACACCTGCGCCCCAAGCGGTCAAAGTATCTTCTCTTCGCTTTGCCAACAAAAGTGTGGCACAGGCAGCCCCTGTCCGACAGGGCAAGTTTGTTCACGCATCGGCACCAGCGACAATTCCTGTTTCAAGGTGGCGAAAGATGGTGAAGAATGCCTCCACGGTTATACCTGTGAGTCAGGCTTTGTCTGCTCCACGATCAGCCCTGGCTTCTACTCTGTGTGTCGCAAGCGCTGCACCAACGCCACCCAATGTGGCGAGGGTATGGGCTGCGCAAGAACCCGAGGCACTGCCACAACGGTGTGCCAACCTCAACTTCCCACAGGAAGCGTGGTGCTAGGAGCCTTTGTCTGCAACAGCAACTCTCGAGCGATCGCCTTTAGCTCGGGTGCCCAGGGCGTTTGCTTGAACAACTGTGCGGGCAGCAACGACCAATCGGGCTGTGGAGCACTCACACCCGGAACCCTCGGCGGCGTTGCCTGGAGTGGTTCCAACGTTTGGACCGCAGGAAACGCTGGCCTTGTGTCCCAATCCTCAGACAATGGAACAACTTGGGCTCGTCTGAGTCCTCCCCTTCAAGCGGACTACACCAACATCGCAGCATCTGGCGATGGCAAAGTGATGATCATCGTCGGTTTGCAAGGCGCAGTCATTCGCAGCGAAGACAGCGGCGCAACCTGGGAAATGATCGGCGAACGAGATAAGAATCGCCCCGACCTCTGGGGTGTAGCGTTGTCTTGGGATGGCAAGGTAGCTCTTGCCACTGGCGCCAAGGGAACCCTCTGGCGTAGCGAAGATGGCGGAAAAACCTGGACCCCAGTGACCTTAAATCCGGCTGTCACCGAAAACCTCTATGCCGTAGCGTTGGGTCAAGACAAGTCTGGCAACAGCTCCGTTGCCGTCGCGGTGGGTGCCAAAGGCACACTCCTTCGCAGTGAAGATGGAGGAAAAACCTGGACTCCAATTACGGTCACCAACCTCACCGACGATGTGTGGGGCGTAACGATCGTTCGTGACTCTGCTGCAACAGGACTCAACGCTTTGGCTGTAGGTGCCAAAGGCCTAGTACTGGAAAGTACCGACGCAGGAAAGACCTGGACCAAGGTGGACTCCAAGCGCACCGAAAACCTCCGTGGCGCAGCCATCGCAGGCGATTCAGCCTGGGTAGTTGGTGATGCAGGTGCAACCCTATCCCGTGACAAGAGTGGAACTTGGACCTACGCAGAAGCCCCGTTCAAGTTTGACTACCACGCCATCGCGGTGAACGGAGCCAACGGTGTTATGGTGGGAACCAAGGGTCAGGTTCTCTACTCCAGCGACTCTGGAAAGACCTGGAAAGCAACCGCCACTCGCTTCGGCGTTTGTCTGGGGCTCAGCAATGGAGGCGGCGCTTGCGGCTTCACCTGCACCCCAAGCAAGAAAGGAGCTGACTGTCCTCCTCAGCTCTCCACCTGTCGAGCGTTCAACCTGGGCGGTCGAACCATCAACCTTTGTGTGAACGGAACCACCTTTGATGGACCCCGCAAAGAAGGCGAACCATGCAGCCGCAGTAGCTTCTCGCCGCTGAACGCTCGTTGTGGCAAAGACCTTCTCTGCCTGAACGTTGGAACCAACGATCACCGCTGTGTACGAACCTGCAACCTCGACAAGCCCAACTGCCCCACCGGCAAGTCTTGTTTGTACAGCAACGCTTTGGGCGTCGCGCTCTGCGGAACAGAAGCCACAGGTAGCGAAGGCTGTGACTGGGGTAAAGGCGTCGTGTGTCCCAGCACCTCAATTTGTCGCAACAACCCCCTCACAGGAAAGTATGCTTGTGAAGCCACCACCGTGGCCAAACAATACGAGTATTGCCTCAACGGCTTCGTGAACTGCGAGAAAGGCTTAACCTGTATCGGAAACGGAGTGACTCCCTACCGAAACTTCTGCACCAAGACCTGCGATCCTGATGTAAAGACCTCCTGTGAAGCAGGTTGGGAGTGCATCCCCACCAACGGCGGCGGCGGTGTTTGCATCGAGCAATGCAACTCTGCAGACTACCAGTGCAAAGTTCCTGGTTTGCGATGCGCCAAGGCCTTCACGAACAGTTCAGGAAACCACTGCTTCCAATGATCCGCCCCCCTGTCCTTCCTGGCTCCTCCCCAACCTCTCGATGGCCCTGGGCGCTCTGCCTTCTCGTACTCTTCTTGGGAATGAGCGGATGCCAATGGGCCGAAAAGGCCTTGAACAAAGTCCTTCAATCGACCTCCAAACCAACCCAACGTAACGAATGCGCTTCAGACAAAGACTGTCGCGCCAAGAAGTTGTACCACTGCGTCTCGGGTCGATGTTTGTTCTGCCGCCACCACAAGGACTGTGCAATTCGCAACCCTGCCCTGCCCTACTGCGTCTTCCAACGCCGCTGTGTTCGGTGCGTGGTGGATCAACACTGCGCTTTGCTCCAGCGCTGTTGGGGAGAACAATGCCAGAGGGACAAAGACAAAGAGTGGGCGATGGCAACAGTGCTCCTACTCCTTGGCTTCTTCTTCCCGTTGTTGCAACGTTATTCGCTGGCAGGCTCGCCAGATATGATGCTCAAGACAGGCATCTTCTGCTTGATGGCTGGCGCTCTTTTGGGTGGGATAACTCCTGTGTATCTGGAGCTTGACCCCTGGACTCGATGGCTGTTCGCCGCAGGCGGAGGCGCGATGGTTTGGACCATGGGCCTCTCTCCGATCGCTGCCTATTGGCTGGACGATGCAGGCTTTGCCCTCGGTTTTTGTGGCCTCGCTTGGAGCCTTCACTACGCCATCAACAACTACGTTTCGGTCTTTGGAACAGGCCCCATGATACTCAAAGCTGGAGTGATGTTGTTTCTCTTGCTCAGCTCCGGGTTTCTCATTGCAGGTCTGGACTTCCAACGCAAAGAGACGGGCAACAAACGCAACCTGGGTAAAGTGGTCGTCACTGTCATCGGCGGAATCTTCACCGCGATTGAGTTCGTCAACCTGATCATGGACTTCCTTCGACGCTCGTCACAAAGCTAGCCCAGTCCCATTATTGCGGTGGGGAACAGTAGCCTCCCGTCGAACTTCGCGTACTCGCGAGACACACCCAGCCAACCGTGTTGCAAGCCGTTTTGCCCTGTTTCCTGTCGCAGGTAGCGGTGCATCGTTGACCAAACGAGAAGGACGCACAAACAAGATTGGCACCACATCGCAAGTCAGGATCATCGTCATTGCAAGGTTGGTTGAGGGCAAGAGAACCGTTGTTTGGAGCAGCAACCGGCGTGCAGAGGCCGACAGTTTGTGAGCCAGACTCAGCCACACAGATCTGACGAGCACCACATGCGCTGTTACCAACGACGCTACTGGAAGGATTGCAGGTGTTGACACAAACCCCTTGGGTTGTCTTTCCAAACCCAGGGAGCTGCTGACAACGATACGAGCTTCCTGGACAATCTGTATTGCTGGTGATGCCTTGGGAAGGATCGCAAGGAGTCTGGCATAAGCCGTCCACACAGAGAGTGCCTGAGACACACCGTGCCGATGTCGAGTTGCACCACTCGCCAAGTTTGCGGCTTGCAGGTGCCACACACACACCACCTAAGAACGACTGGATGTTCTCCACACATTCTTCACCAGTGGAGCATTTGGGGTTGCTGGTCACGCCGTCACGAGGCTGACAGGCTTTCACACAAATGCCTTGGTTTTCGTCACAGGCCAAACTCTTGCTCTTGTCACAGCTTTTGTTGCGGAAGGAGAAGGAGTTGGTGCATGGCTTTCCTTCTTCTCTCTTGCCAATCTGCCCTTGGGGTAACGGGGTACACGCTCCACCTTGGGGAGCACCCAGCGTCTCATTGCAGTAATGTGTGAAGGCACAGGTGGAGTTCGCCACGACGCCCTGGCTGGGGTCACAAGCTTTTTCGCAGGAGCCTGCAACACAAACCAAGCCGTCAGCACAACGGTTGGTGCTGTTGCAGCTTTCCCCCTCTTTCTTGGTTCCAGCCGCTTCGCAAACCCCTTGCAGCGGAGAGCTTTCGGTGATGCCAAGCCCTGTCACGCATTCTTGGGAAGGAGAACAATTGGGATTGCCTGTGCGACCTTTTCGTGGGTCACAGGCCGTTTCACATTGCCCCATCCGACAAAACAAGGACTGTGAACTGTCACAGCGTCGCTGGGGATCTTGGTCCGAACAGGACTCACCCAACCGTTTGGTTCCCGTTGCAACGATGTTGCTGGAAGTGCAGAACGCAGTGCTGGGACAGGCCCCACCCACACAGCAACGACCTCCCAAACAATCACAGTACTGACCCACAGGGCAGCTGGGATTGTCAGCCAACCCAAGGGTTGGATTGCACATTACACGGCAAAGCGCCAGCCCATCTCGAACAGCTGCACACCCATAATCCGTTTGGGTAGGACAGTCTGGGTTCTTGCTGGCACCTTTGGAGAGGTCGCAAACCTTGTGACAACGCTGACCGTAGCAAGCCAAACCACCTCGGCAACGGTTGGTGATCGCATCGCAGGTTTCTCCAAGGTTCCGGTTGGCTGGAGGCGCACATCGTCCACCCAAAAAGGATTGGACTGTGCTTTGAAGGTTGTAAGATCGCTCCTCGATACAAACCTCATTGGTCGCACAAAGATTGTTCCGGGTCACGCCGTCTTTGGGAGAGCAGACTTTGGCGCACTGGTTTTCAACGACATCGCAGAAAAGAAACTTGCTGCGATCGCATTCACCTGGAGCACAAGCCACACCAATCCCTTTGGTACCCGTCGAAGTTCGCGGAGGCAACGGCCGGCAAATCCCATTGGGATATGTCAGGCCTTGCCCTTCACAATACTCAAGTCGGTTGCACGCGGGGTTGAGCGCCGCGCCATTTTTGAGGTCGCACTCTGCTCGACACAGTGAAGTTGCGTTGATGGAGATGCAGCGAAGGTTCGCACCACAGCGTTGGGCAAAGAAGTCACAAGGTTCACCTGACTTTTTGCTGGCTTTGGGAGCACACACACCTTGCAAGGGAGAAAACGCAGCCAAGGAGAAGCGTGACTCCAACACACATTCTTCGTTGGCACCACAAGATGGATTTCCAGTTGTTGCAGTTCGTGGGTCGCAAGCTTTCACACACGAGCCCAAACCTGGCAAACAGACGAGGCCCAAAGAACCGTCACAGTCGCCAGGCTTGCAAGAGTCACCCTCTTTCGCGGAACCTTGGGGTGCGGTCGCTCCTGGCGAACAGATTCCGCTCGCGCAGCGCATACCCTCGGGGCAAAGCAGAGTGTTGTCCTGACCGGATGAATCACGGCAGCGCAGCAAGCACACGTTCTTGGAGGAGCAAGCATAATAAGCAGGAGAAGGGCAATCCAACGGATCACTGTAAGGATAGCAAGACTTCACACAAAAGCCATCGACACACTGCAGCCCTGCGGTGCAGGCATTGGAGACAGCGCAACGGAAGAACATACCTGTGGGAGGCTGGGGCCGCTCGGCCGGCGTCTCTGGGACGGACTCTCCGGTACCTTCTGGAACAGAGACTTCACCCGATTCGTTAGCCCCTCCGTCGTTATCCTCGGACTCCCCTTCCGAAGAACCACCAGCATCGGGAGAGTCCGTGGTCGTTTCACCGGATGTTTCCGTACGAACAGATTCATTGGCTCGATCTTGTGTGGGCTCAGGCTCTTCCCCGTTTGCAGGCAACTCATCGACTGTCTCTGGGGAGGGTTCCCCCGAGGATTCACCCGATGCTTCCGCACACACCTGTGCCTGACAGACGAGATTGTCAGCACACTCCGTCGTATCCTGGCAGGCTTCACCGATCCCTTTTTTTGTGGTCTGGGAGCAACCTCCCACCAGCAAGCCCACAAGCAACAACCACAGGCTGATTGTGCCCAACCTTCGCATCCAATGAATCATACAAGGTACTCCTAGCATGCAACAATTCCTACACAGTTCTTAGATGGTACGGCTCCCCTCCTGTCAGGTCAAGCAAGCAACACACAGAGGAAGAACAACGGCTTGTTTCAGGAAACGAACCGCCGAACCCTTGCTTCGTTAATCAGGCAAACTTAAGGTACAGCCTATGGAACAAATCCACTGTCCTTTGAATCGAACCTGACCGGGTTTCGCCTGAAGCCCAGAGGAGAACGCCCATGTCGGCTCTCACCGACCTAAGGCCCGAAAACTGCGCAAGCATTGCCATCGACTGTCTTCAAACCTTTATGAAGACGGATGGCAAATTATCGATAGCGGTGTACCAGGAACAATCCCACGGACTGAGCCTCGAAGAAGTCCAAAAGGACCTGGACGAAACGGCCCAACGTATGGGCCAGATTCGTCAGTCTTTGTTTGCTGAAAAGGTACCGCAAATTCAGTTTCAAGACGCCCATGTGATTGAATCCGTCCACGGCAAGCGCTTCCACTCGATGGAGATCGTTCGGGAAGGTGAAGCTCCAGACTTCGTACGGTCGTTCCCTGCTCACGCTCTGCTCGATCGCAACCGCCGCTTCGGCACCGAAGATCAGCAAGCCATCGACGAAATCAAGCTCCCCAACAGCAAGGAAGTTCTGATCCGATGGTTCGACTCGAACTATCCCATCCAGGCCAACCTTGAACCGGAAACCGAGCTTATTTTCATGAAGGACGACTTCTGTATGTCGCCAGGAACGCCCTATGTAAACAGGCTCTTCTGGGAGCTCCGTCGTCAGAACCGGCTCAACCTGATTGTCTTTGGAGTGTGCGATGAGATCTGCAACCTCCGCAACGTCATGTTGATGTTGGCTTCGGTCTTCAACGTGTATTACGTCAAAGACTGCACCTTCCCGCTGGCACCGGACAAACGAGACCCAGCCATCTCCTACATGGAGCAATTCAATCAGCTGGGACAGGGAGTGACCGGCAACTTTACGATCACCACATCGGACCAGCTCCTTACCCACTTTAATCGGGTGTAGTCCCACACCACATCACGATTATGCGATTGCGAACCAAGAAAGGCGACCCTGATGGCGCACCTTACCGATAGAATCAGCTTGCTCCCGTTCTGCGACTTAACCGATTGCCCCAACGTAACTCACCATGCTGTAGGCTCTCCCTACTTTGACGCGAAAGGCAACCCGCTGATCGCAGACCCTGTGGTCCTCGCTGTCCGAGCCGACATCGCAGAGCCAACGTTGCCGCGCTCCACCGCCCTCGCTGTGTCATGCAACACCCGGCCCTACCAGTCGTACGGTCCCGTCATTCGGCGGGTGTTTGAATGCAGCCAGCCGGAGAAGCACCCGGAGCTTCGTCGCGCCTTGGAAGGAGTGATGGATCTGGGTGAAGTCCGAGAGCTTCCTCCAGGAGGCCTCGACGATCAAGTCAGCAAGCTCCTCCTCGCCTGCGTGGCAACCATGACAGCTGGAACCAACGAGCAAGTCCTCCGAGAAGTCATGGAGAACATTGCAGAGCAATTCGCCGCCCTGCCTCCTGGCTCAACGTTACGCATTCCCTTGATCGGAACAGGAAAGTCGCGGACTGAAAAAGCCACGGAGCAGATCTTCCGCGAAGTCATCGATTTGATGTTGTCGTACCTGACTCCAGCCGCCTACAGCGACGACCGGAGAAAGCCACCACGCCGCATCCTGTTGATTCACCCAGCGAAAGAAGAGTCGCGGCTGATTGGGACCATGCTCGCGGAACGCAGCATCTTCCTTTCGATCCTCGACAAAATGGGACTGGCAACCACCGACGACCGACTCGTGTACGGCATCGCCTACAGCGAGAACCCGGACAACCAGATCGTCAAAGCAGAACGGTTTGAGGACGCGCTTAACCACTTTGACCAATCGTTGGAGCTGCTACTCGACGGCAAACAAGACGAAGCCATCCAGGAAGCCTCTCGCGGCTCAGTGATCGCTCCAGGTCTGAGTGGAATGGTCTCCCACATCCAGTTCCTCGCGACCAAAAAACGCGGTCTGCTCGAAGCGATCACCCAAGAAGCCTTGGACCTCGCGTCTCGTGGCCGGATCGAAGACGCGTTCCGAGTTGGACGAACCCTTACCTCCCTGGGGGGCAGCCAACAAGAGAGCAACTTCATCAAGGCATTGCGTCGTTGTTACGTGGGCTATAGCCTCGCCGAGTTGGAAGCCCAGCTCTTCTACGAGAAGTACATGCAGGCCGGAGAGCAGCTGGAGACCATGCGGGAGAAGCTCCCGGATGCGGCTGCTCTCACTGGAGAGTTCCCTGCTGCCAACGTAGAACCTGACACGGAAGCGCCTCGCCCAGAAGTCTCGGTCACAACAGAGTTGGCGGAGTTTGCCTCCAAGATACCCAACAAAGTGGTGGAGAACTCGTTCCACGTCGCGATCCGGAAACTCCTGACAGAACCTGTGGAAACCTCCGGCGTGCGGCGGATCATTGAGAGCCTGCATGAATACAACCAACACCACGACTACCCCTTGGAAGAGCAGGCCAAAGAGATCGCCCAGGCGATCCACGACCTCACCGAAGCTGTAGACGACAAGAAACACGACTGCTCCATCCGTGTCTTGCACCGGGATATCCTGGACCAGTTGAGTCAGCACCTGGGACACCACAACACCTATCGCTTGGAAGAAGCACGCTTCCACCTCCGCGGCAGCGAACGACAGCTGATGTCACAGGGCGACCTACGAAAAGCCTGGAAGCACCTCAAAGCAGCCTACGAGAAGAGCGCTGATGACTACGGCATTCTCTCGTACATCGGCTTCTTGATGTTGCTGCAAGGCCCGCGCCTGCTCCACACCGCCGAGACCTACTTCCTGTTATGGGGCAAGCTCATCGAACGCGACCTCGCACAAGGTCGATACCGTCAACATCGACTGGAAGCACCTTCCGGTCACCGCGTGGACGTTCCCATCTTGTACCCACACGCGAAAAAAGCTCACGACTACCAGCAGCGATGGCTCGACTACGTTCGCGCTTTCGCCTCCTTGCTCAAGGGGCTCATCAACGATGACAACGGCGACATGCTGCTGTCTCGTTACAACGACGCCATCCAAACCTTGAGTGAGATTGGTCGCTACGACCTCGCCTTGTTGTACGAACAATTCCTTGGCGAGCGCTGGATCTCTCTGTTGGTCTCCCGCAAACGTGGTGGCGTGAAGATCCCCATTCCGATGGTGGGTGAGATCTCCCTGGATCTTGTAATCAACCTCTACCGTCGCTTCAGACGTTGGCGATTGTTCCGCAAGCTTCACACCCAAGACATCGAAGACGCCATGCGCAAGCTTGTAGAAAAGATGAGCCAGGACCTCGACGACGATCGCTAGCGCAAAGGCTGTGTTGAGAGATTGTCCAAGAATTCAGGGAAAACAGAAGAGCATGTCTGATGTAGACGGCCCGAGGAATTACGGGTTGGAGCGGAAGGAGGAGCTTTCAGAAGGGAGCACAGCAGACGAGGACGGGGTCCGACGGGCCTTGGCCTCAACCTTCATCTCCATCTGGGGAGCAGAAGCGACAGCTGCGGGAGCCTGGACCACCACATCGTTTGAGGCTGCCGAGTTCTCGCTGGGCGCGCTGGTGTTTGACAACGCCGACCAGGGCAAGGCAGGTGTTTCGTAGTTCTTTTCCTTGTAGAAAAGACCGCCGGGCATCGCGAAAGGAGCGAGCAGCATGAACACAGAGCCCATGCCGTAGACTGCAGCGGGAATGGCAAAGAAGTAGAAGCCCAGTTGGAAGGACCACACCAGCGCAGCGACGATGCTGAGCACCATCAAGGTTTCGTACAGCTTGTCCCAGATGTAGCGGACGCCCTTGAACTTGGTGTTGGTGGACTGCCAAGACTTAAGGGTCATACCAAACAGTCCCATCAAGAATCGCCAGGTCGCGAACGGAGCCTTGCCTGACTGCTCAAGCGCCGAAAGGTTCGGACGAATCGCCTGGTACAAGGGAGAGCCGCCAATCCGACGGTTGGCTTCCCAGAACAAGATGCTCGACCCACCCATAGAGCCAGCCAAGCCGAGGAGAGGCATCCACTGCATCCACGGCGCGACGCTGGGATACTGCGTCATGACCCAGATCATCGGCAGAGTCAGCGACATGATTCCCGTCATGGCGACGTACACGAAGTAGCCACCGATATGGAACATTGACTCCATCTTGAAGATCCAGGAGCGGGGCATCTTCATCAAGTCCCAAAACTTCTGGCGAAGCACTTCCCCGCAACCAATCGCCCAACGATTCTGTTGGGACCGGTAGCCATCGACGGAATCGGGCAGCAACCCCACACACTCGGACTGCACCGAGAACTTGATGTTCCAGCCTTTTTCTTGGGCCAACACGCTCAAGAGAACGTCTTCGACTGCCGCAACGGGCCAACCACCGACTTCATCGATGACCTGACGACGCCAGATTCCACCAGAACCATTGAACTCATTCCACACGTTGTAGTTGCTGCGAGTCAGCTGCTCCACAAGGAGGTGAAAGCCGTAGGTGGCTTCCATCACATGAGCCAGAGGGTGGTCGGTTTTGTTTTCATGGGTGAAGTACGACTGAACAGCGCCCACCTTCGCATCCTCAAAGAAGAAAGGCAGGTTCACCTTCAAAAAGTTGGGAGGCAGCTTAAAGTCAGCGTCAACCAAGGCGACAAATTCACCGGTTGCGTGCTTCAGGGCGTTGTTGAGGTTTCCTGTTTTGTGATGCTTGCGGTCTTCACGCTGAAGGTGCTGGATTTGGTAACCCATTCCTTCCAAGCGTTGCTGCCAAGCGCGGCAAATGTCGCTGGTGAAGCCATCGGTGGAGTCGTCACAGAGTTGAATTTGCAACTTGTCCAGGGGGTAATCCAGTTGGGAGACCGCATGAATGGTGGGCTCGATCAATTCACCTTCGTTGTAGATTGTGATTTGAATCGTCACCGGTGGACACTCTTCCAATTCAGGAAGAGGATCTTGTTTCGGCCGACGGAGCGCGAACACTGTGAAGAATGCATGGTGCAGTCCATAAAAGAAGACTATCGCCAGGCAAGCCAAAAACAGGATGGATATCAACGAAGCCAGTACTATCATCGCGAACTTTCTCCAGTGTGCCGAAACGGGATGGGTCTCTCACCCTAACGATGCCGGAGACACCCGTAGCATTGCACTGTTTTGCAAGCACAAATTGTGCCATCAAGGGATGCGGCCACTGTATACAGGATTCAGAGAAGAAAGGGAAGTTTTTTTGGTGCAATCCCTGCCTTGGCCTAAGCGTGCACAATCTTTGCAGAGGTAGCAAAAAACAAGATAGGTTTCCGGGCACTGGGCAGAACAAGTTCCAGTGAGTGCCGATATCCCAACCCCGCGGACCTGGATGATTTGCAGGAAACTTGAGTCCCGCCGGGTTCGGGTTCAAGGTAGAGATGTGTGCGTTTGGGACTGGTTGCTCGGAGTAACAATGTTGCAAGTTTACCACAGTTGGAGGCTCGCCCCTCCAAACAACCCCTCGGATTGCTCCATAGGAATACAGGTCAGAACCATCTGATTCTTACCCATGCCACTCACGAGTCATCCCGACCGTGACCCTTGCATTCCATCTCTAAATTTCGATACAAGACTTGGCCCCTTCTTGGAACGATAGAACCACTGGAGAAGAACGTTGATAGGCAAGATACCATTTTACCTCGCGCGCTGGAGTTACCGTCGCCCGAAAACTGTCTTTGCGCTTGGCATCGCCCTCACGATAATCCTCGGTCTGTTCGCCACAAGGCTTGAGCTGCACAACGACTTTGTCGAGTTGCTTCCGCCCAAGCTGGAGCAGGTAAAGACCATCCGCTATGTCCTCTCGGAAACAGGCGGCGTGAGCTACCAGGCCGTCACAACCGTGTCGCCCAGTCAGAAGCAAAACCGAAAGTTCCTTCGCGACATTCGGGGCAAACTCAACCACTACTTCTGGGAGCCTGGCTGGGGAGCCGGACGCAGTCTTCAAGAAGAGTACGAGCGCACAGGCCAACTCCTTCGAGGTATCTTGCGATACGCCAAGCACCCCACAGCGTATGAAAAAGAACAACTGGACCTGCGAATCGAGAACCTCGACAAGGTCCCGATGATTGACTACGCGATCGCCAAGTACGACCGCTCGTTTTTCACCAAGCGGCAGCTTCTCTTTCTCAAAAACAAAGACCTCAAAACCATCTACAAGAGGTTGAAATCGTACATCGGCTCTGAGACCTACAAAGGCATCATGATTGAGCCGGACGAAGAGAAGAAGAAGCAAGCCAAAAAGAAAAAGAAGGGCAAGCTCGACTTCTCTGACATCGAAGCCAAGTACAAGAAGCAGCTGTCCTCTTTGCCGAAGCGCATCGAAGTGAAGCAAGGAGACACCTACTCCAACGCGCTCATGATTCGGCCGCGTGGAGCGTCTACCGACTTGATCTTCACCCAGATGCTCATCGCCCGGCTGAAGACGACCATTAAGGAGATGAAGCCCAAGACCTACAACAAGAACATGAAGGTCTGGCTCCAGGGTGCCTACCGCAACAACCTCCGTGAGTTTGAAGGGATCTCCGCAGACCTCCAACGCTCCATCTTCAGCACGTTTGTCCTGCTGGTACTCTTGGTGTTGGTGTTCTTCCGACGCATCCGGGTACTTTGGTTGCTCCCGCTTCCCCTTGTCATGGGCACCATTTGGACCTTTGGTCTGACCTATCTCTTTATCGGTTACCTGACCACAGTCACTGGCTTCATCGGTGCGCTGTTGTTCGGCCTTGGCATTGACTACGGGGTCTATTTCCTCGACCGCTACTTCCAAGAGCGCCGGGAGGGCAAGTCGATTGAGGAGTCACTCGACATTTGCTACACCTGGACAGGAGGGGCGATCGCCACAGCCGCACTGACCACAGCCGTCGGCTTCTTTGCCCTGATGGTCTGTCGCTTCCGCGGCTTCACACAGTTCGGCCTGATCGGCGGTATGGGTATTGTTCTTTGCCTGTTCGCCATGATGACGTTGCTCCCCGCATTGATCGCTTACTCCGAGTCCCGAAAAGCGCTGGACCCTCCACAAACAGGCTTCAAAACAAGCAGCCTGATGGGTCGTCGCTTCCCTGCGGCCCTTCCCTTGACCTTCATAGGTCTGGTGATTGTAGGCATCTCGTTCTACTCGGTCCAGCATGTGCCGTCCGAAGTGAACATGAAGCGACTGGGCTTCCAAAACGCTGGAACACTCCAGGACAGCAAGCGCTGGGAACGTTTTGATAAGATCTTCCACCAAAACGGCATGGTCCCGGTCATCTTCCTGACCTCCCAGGAAGACACCGCACGGCACCTCACCAAAGAGGTGATTCGACGCGGTGACGCCGCCAACAAGAAGAACCCCAACTGGAAAAAGAAGGTGGTCGTCCAGGCGTTCAGCCCGTTCGACTTCATCCCAACCAACCAGTACGATAAGATCCGCACCATCGGAAAGATCAGCCGCCTTCTGGAAAGCAACGAAGACGAGATCAAGGACGACAAGAAGGCCCAGAAATTCTACGACAAGTACAAGCCACTGCTCGACGTCGAAGAGTTTGGGATCGGCGACCTCCCCGCCTATCTCCAGCGTGATCTGGTGTTGTACAACCGCAACAACTTCAACCAGGTGAAAGGCTACATCGTCGCAGTCGTCAGCGGGATGAACCTCTCTAACGGTGACGAAGCCCGCAAGCTCAACAGCGTGTTGAAGCAGATCCCCCATAAGAAGAAGTCGTACGATCCTTCCGGAGAGCCGATTATCTTCGCTGAGTTGATGCGCGTAGTCGGCGAAGATGGCGTTATCGCTGTCGTCGCCAGCTTGTTGGCCATCTCCTTGCTTGTGTTGATCGACCTTCGCAACTGGCGTCTAACCTTGCTCGCCCTGTGGCCTTTGCTCACGGGCTTGCTGGGGCTAACGATCGCGCTTGTCGTCTTTGATATCCGCGTCAACTTCTTCAACATGGTGGTCTTTCCCGCCTTACTTGGGATAGGCGTGGACGCTGGCGTCCACATGCTCCACCGCTACCGCGAAAAACCCTCTCTTGGAACACTCGGCGTGCCAGTTGAATTGATGGGACCGATCGCTGTCGCTTCCACCACCACCGTGATCAGCTTCGCCACCATGATCACCGCCAAGCACATGGGAATGCGCAGCGTTGGTGTACTCGCCGTAGTCGGTTTGTTTACCTGCCTGTTCTGTACCTTTGTTCTACTTCCGGCGCTGATGGAGTTGATCTTCAAGTTGTTCCCCCTCAGCGCCAAAGAATCCCCCGAGATTGCTGCCGCCGAAGAGAACTCCTGATCTCCTCCGACCTCTTCCTTCCTTCCTAGAAAGCCTGATCAAACGACAACAACAACCAGTTGGCAAAAGGCCCAGGTTGGTCGGTGATTGGAAAGCCGATGTCGAACCGGAGCATGCTCTTGCTGAACTGCGGGAACAAGATCCGTAGCCCCAGGCCCACACTTTGTCGGAACACAAAGGGTAGCTCCTGGCTGGGCTGGTTGGGATCGGAGCCTCCCCACACCCCTCCTCCGTCGTAGAACACCACCATCCCCACATGCAAAGTCCAGAACACCAAAGGCAGAGTCCTGTACTCGATGTTCACGCGGAACAGGTTCTCACCGATGAACTGGCCGTTGAGGTAGCCACGCAGACCTTGCTCACTGCCCAATGTAGAGAAGGACCGATCGATGTTCCAGGCTCGCAGCACAACGTAGCCTTGCGCATGAATCCGACCGATCCCCAAGAGCGGCGTGGTCTCGCGAAGTCGAGCCGTCCACTGAAGGTTAGACCAGGGGCCTCGCAAACCGACCTCGTTGCTCCGGGGCTGCCAACGTGCCGAGCCGTCAGTCGCAAAGGTGAGAATGTTCCCCCCCATGATCCATCGGTACGAGAAGCTGGCGCTGAACGTAAGAAATTGCTGCGACGTCCGGATCAAATCGAGCGCGCCGCTGATCCGAGCCTGAAAGTTGGCCCCCATCGAGAAGTCTTCGGTTAAGCCATACCGACTCACATTACGAAAACGTCGAAACTCTGTAGGTCGCAATCTATAGGTAAGAGACACATACGCCGCGCTCTCACTTCGGGGAAGAACCTCGCTCTCAAAAGCACGACGGGTAGTATCGTCGAAGGGGAAGTTTGAGGGAGGCTCGTAGTGAAACCGATAAGCGCCTGCTCCAAGGATGAAGTCGTGCTTGGTTTTGTAGCCAAAGGAGCGGGTTAAGCTACCAAAGATCTGTATCTCGTTCCGCTCATACACACGAGGAACGGCGCGGACTCGGCCGTCGGGATGCTCCAGTTGTACCGTCGAAAGGCTGACGCCGCGGCGTTCTCCCGGTGGTGGCTCTTGGTCGGGGGAGTTCTGACGAAACACTCGCGTCTCACGGATATTAAGCTCCACCCCCACAGCAAAGCCCCACTTCGATGACAGTGAATACAACGGCCGATCCAAGCTAAGTTGAGCATAAATGCCTCGAAACCCACCGGGCGAGGTGGTGGGGCACCAAACGTCAACAGTGTCACCGATAGCACCGGCGCAGAAATTGGCTCCATCCAAAAAGATCCGAAACCACTCCAGCAAACGAAGTCGAGTCCCGGCCAGCCGCAGATCATAGTAAAATTGCCCGATCGTCCACTGGTTGCGGACGATGAATTCGTTAAGATCCAGCTCAGAAAATCCAAACTCCAACCCCAATTGTTTGTTTCGACCCAGGAAGTTGGTCTCGACAGGAAACAAGCCAAGGGTCCGGAGAACGGTGCCCACCAGTTGAAAGTCGGTGCTGATCTTGAGGCTCCATACATCCTTGGTCACGACCAGCCAGATCACCTTGTCAGGATCTTTCGACAAGCAAGCAAGGGAGCGAACAGTAGCCAGGATCGAGAGGCTCCGAAGGTTCCGCTCACTCTCTTCCACCTTGCGTTGGTTCCAGTTTTGCCCCTCACGAAGTAAGAGTTCCTGGCGGATCACAGACTCACGGGTTTTGGCGTGAATGATATTGAACCACGACGGCCAAGGATCGATCGAAGCCACAATGTTCTCGCGAACAATCACAATCTTTTCGATGGTCTTGCCGTAAGGTTCTGGATCTCGCTTCAAGCCTGTCACCTTCAACGCCGCCGTAATGAGCTGCGACTCGTATCGTTGCAGCAAGCTCCTTCGCTTCTTCTTGGCGTCTTTCTTCTTGGCTTTGGATGAAGATGTCTTGGGCTTGCCTTCGGAGGTGGCTTCAGAGGTTGAGCGGCGCGGAGAGGGCTTGGATTGGGATGAAGATTCTTCAGCCTTGGCAAGGGAGACGAAGCCAGGACACGACACGAGCCACAGCGCTACCAAGCTGCTGAACGTGAAACCCCAACATCGACCCATCTGATACAACAAATTCTTCCAACCCTTTCCATACTTCCTTGAGCAGCCCGACAGGATCGAGAAAACTCTTGGCACCGCATCGCTTGGCATGGAAGGGAGAACACAGGACCTCCCAACACCATGCAACTTCCCAGAGGTTTCACGCGATAGTGAATTGCACAAGGCGCTCAAAAGGGATATAACGATGAGGTATGCTGTGTCGAGGCTTGTTCCGCCGCAGCGACCTGTTTACCTCTGAGGATCAGAGACTTATGCCCTGCAACGACCAAACAGAAACCCTCACCCTTGTGGTGGACCACGACGATCAACTTGTGTCCTTCCAGCTTCACAAAATTTCGTGCGGCCGAACGGTGGGTGATGCCAGCCTTCTCCCCTACATCGAAGGCAAGCCAGTGACATCGTTGATGACAGGCACGGTGAACGATTTCGTTCCTGACCTTCACAAGCAACGCCGCATCGAAGAGTTTTTGTTGTTCAAGCAATACTTCTCGATACGAGCCGCGTTACGGGTCTGGACCGGCGAGCTGTCCGGGGAATTGCAACAGCCGTTTGTGCTGGAAGAAGTCAGCGTAGATCCAACTTCGACTCAAATTCGGGGTGAGGTGGCCGTTAATTTGATCAGTGAAGAGATTCGAGCCTGCGGTTCTTGTCGAAGTTGCAAACCGTTGCCGAAAGAAATTCAGTCCGTTGCGGATTCCCTGGTGGCAGCCTCCAACCCATCCCCGTCTGCCCCAACCAACCCTAATCTATGATGTGGAGGGAAAGGTGGTTACAGAAACCAACGTCGTTCTCGTCCTTGGCGAAGCCCCAGAAACCGAGCTTGTCTTAGAAGCAGCTAGCAAGGAGGGTTGGAGCGCCCAACACATCAAGTCCTTGGAAGACGTTCCACCTCGCGAGCAGATCGATCCAGAGATTGTCATCGTTTGCTCCAACCAGAATTGGCCGTCGATGACCGAAGAACAACGACACCACCTGGGCAAGCGCGTGATCTGGATGGTCCCCGAAGGAGCCTGGTCCAAGCTCAGCCTGGAAGGATTGGCCGGCGTGATCAGCGCCAAAGCCAGCGTCGATGAGATTCATTACCGAATGGTCTCTACCGTCCGCGAGATGAACCAACAGCTGCTCTCCCGCTTGGGCCTCGCCCAAAACCAGCAAGGTGAAGCGCTGTGGGACATGCTGCCTTCGACCGACTGGGTTACAGGTCTACCCAACCGCATCAGCTACCTCCAAGAAGTCCGCAAACAGATTTCCCGGTCCACCCGATACCAGCGCCCCTTCTGTTGCTTGCTCGTGCAGCTCGACAACTACAAGACGCTGGAGCGGGGCCTGTCCAACGAGGTCATGGAAGAGTTCCTCAGCGACATCGCGGGTTGGCTGGAGATGTGTGTTCGCGACTCGGACACCCTCGCCCGTCTCCAAAGTGACACCTTTGGGATGGTGCTACCGGAAACCGACGTAGAGAACGCTCAGGTTGTCGTCAACCGGATCCGAGAATACCTCGGCAACTTCCAGTTCTCTCACTCGATGCCGGAGTCGCTGGCATTCTCCGTGGGCGTGTCCGCCTTCCAAGGAGAGACCATGAGCCTCGACAGCCTCCTCAGCCAGGCTCAAGAAGATCTCCACGCCCCAACCCAGGAAGCCTCCGAGCCATCCTAACTCATGGCGTGGTGAGCTCTCCCTCCTATTCCTACAAGTCTTCCGGCCCCACAACTCTTCCTGAACCTTCGTATCAGCCGATGCATCAGTCCGGGAGATATGGTAGACTTGATCTTCTGTATGTGAACGGTGTGAATGAGAATCAAGCTGTGGCTAGAACCTGAAAACAAAGGATGCTCATGAGCATGTATCTGGTTGCTTTGCAAGGAAGTCGATGGCTGACGCTGGAAGAAGGAGCGTCTGTTTCGGTAGGTTGTGACGAGGAGCAAGCCGACTGGAGTTGGAACGATGACTCGATCTCCCCTCTCCACGCACGAATCTCCGAACAGGATGGAACCTGGCAGGTGGAAGACCTCAACAGCGAAGATGGCACCTACGTCAACAAGGACGAGCTTCCTTCCGGTCACACCCACACACTTCAATCAGGGGACCGCATCAGCCTGGGTATGCGTGAGTTCTTGTTCACCCATCGCCCTCCCCTCCAGCCGCTGGCACCTGAGAAGAATAAGGAACTCCTTGGCAGCGTAGGACCCGACTCCTCGTCGGAAGCCATCTTCCGGGAAACCATTGAGCAGCTAAGCGCGCTCCTCGACCACCAGCAAACCCGCCACAACATCCTGGAAAAGTTTCTTGATCTGCAGCAGCGCGTGTTTGGCGCTCAGGTTGCGGTGCTGTCACTGGAAAACCAATTGTACCTGCGGGGAATCAGTGACTCCGATCCCCACGCAGAGTTGCTCCTCAACCATGTCCGCTTTCAGACCGAGCCTGTGGTCTTTCACTCAGCGCTAGCCTCTCCGGACGATGGCTTTTGCTCGATGTACGCTCCCATCCTCTTCGACGATCTGATGCAGGGCTACTTCTACATTTGGGCTCCCGGAGGAGTCACGTGGACGACCAACGATTTCCAACTGTTCCACGCGTTGCACCACCTCTTCAACCAACTTCTCTCGACCCACCAGCACTTGATTCGGGCGCAAGAAGATCGAGAGATGCTCAACCTCAACCTGGTGGGCATTGCGCCAGCCATGCAACGCCTCAAGATCAAACTTCTCCGGATGGCTCCACGTGCAACCCCTGTGTTTGTCTTTGGTGACGACGGAGTTGGAAAAAGCCGGATCGCCCGCGCGGTGCACCAGGCCAGTCCCCGACGCGATGCCCCCATGATGGTGCTCAGCGCCGCGAACTTTCCAACAGAGTTGTTTGAGGCAGAGATTGCCGGTGTAAATGAAGAAACCGACGACACCATACGAAAGCGCCCAGGCAAGGCCAAACTGGCCGACGGAGGAAGTCTTCTGATTGAGGAGATCAGCGAGTTTCCTCTGGGCGCACAGCCCATGCTGTTGAACCTGATCCAAAACGGTGCGGTGACCCCTGTGGGCTCCGAAACTCCGGAGTCGGTAGACGTTCGCGTGTTGGTCACCAGCCACACATCTCTCCAAGAGCTTGTCCAACAAAACAAGCTGATGGCTCCTCTGGCCGAAGCCCTGGAACACTATGCCCTTGAAGTACCCTCCCTGCGACAACGTAAGGAAGACCTGCCCCAATTGTTCCGGTCGTTCCTGGCTCGCTTTGGAGAAGAAGAAGGTTTGCCCACAACCGTGGTGAAGGACGAAGCGCTGGTGCATCTCCAACACCATCGCTGGACCGAGAACATCCGAGAGTTGCGGGAGATTGTCGCTCGCTGTTTCTACGCCCTGGATCCCGCTCGTCCGATCGTGGATGAGGAGCTGATCCAAAAGGTGCTACAAGAACACCAATCGGATCACGGACAACCCCGAACCAACGTCCTCGCAGAGAAAGTCTTTGCGCTGGAAGTTCGGCTCATCCAAGAGGCGCTGATGGCCAACAACGACGACGTCGCTGCCGCCGCAGAAAGCCTTGGAGTCAGTCGGATTGTGTTGCAGAGAAAGATGCGACAGATCGGAATTGGCTAGGCGTTGGTTGCCTGGCTTGTGGAGAGTCTACTTGGGGCACTGGATGAAGTTAAGCATACGTCCGGTGCGTCCCTGGTAGCGACGATGTGAGAAGAAGCGCTCGTTCGGGTCTGTAAGAGTGCAGAGACCCAAGATATCGATGCGCTCGCTTTCAGCTCCAGCTTGAACTAGCTGGTCACGCAGAGCTCCAGCCATATCCACAAGAAACTTTCCTGGCTCACTTGGGTCAGCTTTGTGGTGATCAGGGAATTGCTCTGCGACCTCAGGTCCAACCTGAAAGTGGTCGGCCGAGATATGAGGTCCAATCGCGATCACCGGCTTGGCTTTGGGGTTTTGTGCAAGCATCCACACGAGAGCTTCCCGTGCAATCCCAGCCACAACACCCCGCCAACCTGCATGAACGGCAGCAACACTTCCCGACACGGGATCTGCCAACAACACAGGAACACAGTCGGCCGTTTTGACAGCAACGACTGCGCCAGGATGGGTCGCAACAAGTCCGTCAGCCTGCGTGGTTGACGTTGGCATCTGACCCGTTTGCACCCACACCAACCGCTCGGAGTGAACTTGGTGGACACAGAACAAGGCGTCCCTCTCCACGTTCAGTTGGTCGCACAAGGCCTGGTAGTTGCCTTCTACGTTCTCTTGGGAATCACCTGTTGATGTGGAGAAGTTCCAGGAGGCAAACTCGCCCTCACTCACTCCAGGACCTTCACGCATCGTGAAACCATGATGAGGGAAGCCTGCGTCCACAAGCAGAGAGGATTGGAGCCAGGGGAAGTTTGACATGGTGTTTAGGGCTTGACGTCGTCAGCAGAGCGGGGAAGCAGTCGGAACTTGTCGAAGGAGTACAAGATGACACCGCGAAGAACGGAGATCTTGTCACCTTTGGCAGGGGTGTGCTTGAACAAGGAGTCATCCACCAATACAGCGCCGCCGCCAATAGTCCACTCACCGTACTTGTTGGGGACATCATCGACAACAACGTCCTTGAGTTCCACCAAAACACCCTCGTAGGGCTCGGCGGGAGAAGAGTCAGGATTGTTGGTGTCCGTTGGAGTCGAGGGAATGTCAGCCGCGGTGACAGCCGTCGCCTTGATCATGTCCTTCTTGTTGTTTCCAGTCTTGGTCAGAGTGTCTCCTTGGGTCAGGTTCACAGCCACCTGCGTTCCCTTGAAGTACTCTTGCTTCTTCCCTTTGACGTCGATCTCGTCACCAATTTCAACGGTCTCTTTCCAGTCTTTGCCGACGACAACGAGGACACCGTTGTATTTACCCTGGTTGTTGATGTCGGTGACAAAGAAGCCTTGGAGATTGGCAGAGACACTGTACAGTTTGGAGACAACGACAACACCCTTCAGTTCCACAGGGTCGCCATCACCCAAAGCACCTTGTGCAGAGGGGTCTTGGAGTTGTTGAACGGTCGCGGTTTGAAGGGGCTTCTCACAGCGCTGGGTGTCAGTTTTGCAGACTTCGCCTTGGTTGCAGTCGCCATCTGCAGAGCAAACGATGAACTCACACTTGCCAACGGCTTCGTTACACTTTTGACCGGTACGGCAAGGAGTGTTGGTGTCACACTCGGGCTTCGCACCCGCGATGTCGTTGAAGGAACGTGGCAACAAACGGTACTGGTCGAAGGTGTATTGAAGCACACCTTTGACAGAGGCGATCTTGTCACCCTTTTTGGGTCGGTAGCGGAAGAACGTATCTTCCACCAACACGCCGCCCTCAAGTTTCCAGGCTCCGAATTGATCGGCCTCTTCCGCAACAGTCACATTCTTCAGCTCAATCAACATACCTTCGTACGGCTCAGCTTTGGACTCGTCTGGCTTCTCTTTGCTCGACGGTGTTGCAGCCACATCAGCGGGATTCGCAACTTCTACCACACGGATAGCGGCAGCGTTGTTCTCACCCTTCTTGGTGACAAAGCCTCCACGGGATGCTTGGGCTGAGACCTGGGTGTTGAAGAAGTACTCGCTGGCTTGCCCTTCAATGTCGAGGACGTCACCGATCTTCAGATCTGTCATATCATCCTTGCCAACCACAACCATCACACCACCGTAGGTATCGGGGCTGTTGGGGCTGGTGATGAAGAAGCCGCTCAGGGTGTCGTTCACCTGGAACAATGTCGTGGTTGCAATCACTCCCTTGAGGATCACCCCGTTGCCATCGCCCACATAGTTCCCAGAGCTGGGATCTTGAACGTCTTTGATCGACGCCTCTTTGGGTGGCTTGTTTGTGTTGGTGTTGTTGTTGTTTCCTGTGGAATTGTTGGTGTTCCCCGAGGAATTGTTGTTGTTCCCCGAAGAATTGTTGTTGTTCCCCGAAGAATTGTTGTTGTTCCCCGAAGAATTGTTTGTGTTTGTGCCGTTGGTATTGGTATTACCGTTGCTGTTGTTCTCTGGTGGACCCCCCCCACGACAGGCCACTTGCGAGGCGACAAACCCCACAGCCAAAAGGGAAATCAGAAGCATTTTGCTTACACGTGATAGCCATACTGAAACATTCATCCCAAAAACTCCTTACCAATCAAACAGTTGGTCCTCAATCAAGCGGGCGCATAGTAACGAAGTGGACCCTTTATTGTCAAGCCTTGCTATCATAGAGATTGATTTCGTTACGAACAAGTTGCCAGGAGCGAACAATAGCAATGAAAAAAGGGACGTTGTTGCAGGTCCTCCGAGAGGTCCGAACACCCAAGGGTAGAATCAAGCACCAGAGGTTCTCGATTGAGGGTTACCGGTTGGTCGAGAGGTGCCTCGGAAGTCAGGGCCCCCTGCGAGCCGTTTTGGTGGAAGAACGTATGATGGAAACCCCAACGCCAAGGGAGCTTGCCATCTTGGAGTCTTTGGAGGAGTCCTCCATCCCAGTGGTGCCAGCAACCTTATCCGAGGTCGAAGAGTTTACAGAGGGTCGAACGTTTGGTCCGATGATGGGAGTGGTGCAGACGCTGAAAGCCCCCTCTCTGTCACAATGGCTTGTAGACCAGGACGCTCCCTGCAAACTCTTGGTCCTTGTCGAAGCCAAAGACCCCGGAAATCTGGGTGCGTTGATGCGCACAGGAAAAGCCTCCAACGCAGACGCACTCCTCGTGGTTGGTGGGACCGATCCTTTTCATCCCAAGGCTGCACGTACGTCGATGGGTGCGATCTTTGACATTCCCATCCTCACTTTGCCCTTGGACCCGAACATCCTCACCCTCTTGCGCGACGCTCAGATCCAGACCATCGGAGCCATCGTGGAAGAAGGGGTCGCCCCTTACGAAGGAGAGGTTTCCGACCGCCACGCCTTGTTCATGGGCAGCGAAGCCCATGGACTTCCAGCCGAATGGCAGCCTCATTTTGACACACGTTGGACCATCCCCATGTCTGAGGAGATCGATTCGTTCTCCATCAACGCAGCGACTTCGGTTCTGTTGTATGAGCTGAATCGTAGAAAGTGGATGGGGTCGATTACTGAGAGGGATCGGGAATCAACTTAAGCATCACCCGACTGTGTTCTTCCGCCCGCCAGGAGATGGTTTGGGGGAGAAAACCAATCTTGCGAATGACCAACATCACGCGAGAGCCTTGGGGAAGCTGCAACACATAAGGCGTTGTGGCGACTTTCCCTTGCCCAGAGATGAAAATGTCAGCGGTAGAGGGTTTGCTTAGGATCGTCAAACGATAGGTCTTCAACGCCTTCCTGGGTTGAGGCGGATCGTCTGTGTCTGTGTCTTTGATCGAGCGAGGCACAGGAGGTGGCTTGTACTCCACGACATTGTCACGTCGACGAGAGGGAGGCTTCTTTGCCCGGCGTGCAGGAGGAGTGCGACCAACCACTTTGCGTCGCATCACAGGCAGTGAACGCACAGGGTTTCGCATTTGAGGCAGAGGCGGCAACCCGGCGTCTGTTTGCATCCCAGGGCTGTTCCCGTTGTTGTCTGACCCACCAGAGCCAACCAACTTCAACAGCCCCATCAGCAAGAGAACACCACCAAACACAGCAGCGGCCATGACCAACATGCGTTTGCGCTTGGCATTGGCTTCGACCTTGTCAGGGTCCGAAAGCCCTCGCATCGAACTGGTCTGTGAAGCCGGGTCGTAACCAGGATCCGTGTAATCATCACTCTGAGGAGCGGTGGGATCCCAACCCGCATTGTCCTGCAACGTTGCTGGAGTCAGGTTGGAGTGGGAAGGAGACAGCGACACCGGATTTGGGGGAACACCACGTGAGGGCGTCAACGAGTGAGAGGCAGGCGCCTGACTCAACTGGGAGGCCGCCACCGAGTGAGGCTGGGGTGTTGTCTCAATGTAAGGAGACGGTTGTCCAGCAAGAGACACCGACGAAGATACAGAGGGTGTCGGCGTGGATGAGGTCTGTGATTGCACGGAAACGTCGCCGTTGACGGGAGGAAGCTGCGAACGCGCTGGCGTGCTCGTTTGTGGGACAGGAACAGGCTGCGCAGAAGGAAACGGCCAGGAGTGCCCGGTGCTTCCCGGTTGCTGAGGGGTCTCAGGCGTTGGAGAATGCACAGGCGCCGGCATCGACGGCAACGAATCATACGAATGACCGGGCGAGGCTTTTGGGGTAGAAGGTGCTGCGCCGCTGTGGAACCACTCCGGCGAACGGTGGCCTTCCATCTTGCCGGTGGTTTGTTCTTGGGCCACGCCAGGACTTCCAGAAGGAGGTGTGTCCTGAGCCTTCTTTCGCAACGCGATGGTTTTTTCAAGAGTGGGAAGCAGCGCGTGAAGAAAGGCTGTAGCGTCCGTGTAGCGGTCTTCTGACTCTTTCCCCAACGACTTGATGATCACATCTTCCAGCTCGGGAGCGTAGAGCAAGTCAGGCCGTAAGTCGGAGATACGAGGAGCCAACGAAGAGATATGGGAGAGCATCACCTCAGCCGGCGTGTTCCCCTGGTAGGGAGGCCGACCAGTAAGCGCCTCGACCAAGATAATCCCTGCTGAGTAAAGATCTGAGCGAGCGTCCACGCGGCTGATATCACCGCGGGCTTGCTCAGGTGACATGTATGTGGGTGAGCCATACACCTCACCGTCCATCGTAAACTCTTGCTTCTTCTCTCCCTCCATCGCGATGCGGGCGATACCAAAGTCGAGAATCTTCAAGACTTCTTTGCCACGGCGCTCGATCAGGTAGAGGTTTTCGGGCTTCAAATCCCGGTGGACAACGCCTTCATCATGGGCCACTTCCAGGGCGTCGAGGAGCTGCTCAAAGATACGCAAGACCCGCTCAGGCTCCAAAGCACCTTCACGCTTGATCACCTCTTTGAGAGTTTCCCCTTCGAGAAACTCCATCACCAGGTAGAAACCGACACCGTCGAGCCAGCCGAAGTCAGTCTCTCGAACGATGTTTGGATGGTCCAGAGAAGAGATGACCTGAGCCTCACGCCGAAACCGCTCCACCACTTCCTCGTCGGAAGCAAACTGGGGGTGAAGAAACTTCACAGCGTAGGTTTTGCTGAGGTTGATGTGTTCCGCTTTGTAAATGACACCCATCCCGCCCACACCGATGCGTTCGAGCAAACGATGGTTCCCGATTTGCTGACCGATAAGCGGATCGGACGAGCGCTTCAGGCGGAACCCACACTCCAAACAAAACTTGGCGTCGGTGGGGTTCTCATAATTGCAATTCGGACAGGTGGATTTCATTCTCGTCGTCCATCCTCACATCGAAGAACGCGCGAGAGAGCCTGGAACCCATGGCAATATGGAAACAAAGCGTCCTCACGGTTACGATGAAAGGAATGAAGAAGAAGGCCTGCAGCTTGCAGACGGATTACTTGTGGGTATCAAAACCACTCTCTATTCGTACCTTTTCCGGCACGAATGTCAAGGGAGTGGGACCTTGTACTTTCGGGTTTCCGGCTTGCGAATGCGGTCTCCAAACTCTTGTTCAATCCTTTGAATAACTTCAAAGACAGAATCTTCAAACTGTAGACCGTCGTTGTTGATGCCTTTGGCGTTCAGGTAGAACACGCCACGATGACAGTCTCCCTTGCTGGACTTGTCGAAAGACTTGGGGTCATCCACTTTGGGGACCCACTGCTCACACTTTCCGTGCAACGACACAAGAATCATCTTGGCGATCGCGCCTTGTGACATTTGCGTGGCAACAATCGCCAGCAAGTTCGCCATATCCGGCGCGTTCATACCGTACCCATGACCAAAGTACACCACCGGATACCGGGTGGTGGTATCCTTGTAGAACCCTGGCGGTAGCACGACAGAGTAGATGTTCTTGAAGCCCAGAGCCTTCGAGTCGTACGAGTAGTGTTTGGCAATCCCTTCGCCCTTCTTCAAGTCCATCGAAACAGGCTTCAAATCAGGGTCAGGCAATTGCGCAGTGACAAAACCAAAGTAGTTGAGGGTACGATCCAGAGCCCGTCCACCGTGAACGTGGTCACCGTCGCCCTGCTCAATCATCTTTTCGGTGGCGTTCGGGTCACCGTACTGAATGTACACATGTTGCCCTTTGTTGGACCAATCCACCAGGGTGTAGTCAAACTCCTGGCTGGGGTCGTTGAGCAAAGAAACAAACTTGTCGAACTTTTGAGCCCGCTTGGGTTGGTCAGGGTAATGAGCTTTTGCTGCGCCAAGAAGGTGAAGCGCTGAGATATGGAAGTTGAAGAGGTCGCGAATTCCGCCATCAAGGTACAAGTTCAGCCGATCCAACGACGCCTTCGACATCTGACGAACCAAGGTTCTGGGATCGTGCTTCATCATGTTCTCGCGGTTGGGAGTGCGAGTAAATTTGCCGTCCCCTTCTCCGTAGTCTTTGGTGTTTTCAATCCCATCAATACCAAAGTCTTTGTAGGGTTCGCCCTCATCGTAGATCATGTTGTTTTCTTGGCCTGTGGGATTGGTGAGGGGGTGATAGTCATCACCATTGGGATCTTCTCCACCGGGACCCTTCTGACCTTCGGGCACACATCCACCTTTTCCATCTTCACGATCGTTGGTGCATCCGTCTTTTCCAACGTCATCAAACCGCTCTCGGGTCATCGAGACAATGGGTTCACCGTAATCACGCTTGCCGTTGCCGTTCACATCGACGGCCAAGAGGATTTCAATGGGTTGAACGTGGTCGCCGACTTTGTCGATATGGTAGGTTCCGCTGCGTTCACGACCGTTCCCATCACAGAAGGTGATCATATCGTATTTGCCTTCTGGGTTGTACGGATACGACTTAACACCCGAGATTTTGACTGGGTTGTTGCAACGGTCCTGCTCGGCTCGGCGCGCGTTGGGAATCTTGTCCGACGGCCAGTACGGGCTCTTGGTGTTGTAATACATGGGATTGCCAAGAGCCATCGTGAGATCTTGGAGCACGCGAATGAGGCCATTGCGATTCCAGTTCCCGCCCGCATCATCGTAGTGCCAGTCGTTAAAGTGGGAGGTAAACTCATGGGGATACACAGGCTTGGGTCCGGGAGGAGCGCAGTAAGCGTCTTTGGTGTTGAGCTTATTCTGTGTCGCCATCTCTTCTATCTTCTTAAGGTCGCAGAACCCGCCGAGCATCGCACGTTCAATGTAGTGATACAGATACGTGAGGTCGTTGGGGGCCCCCATACTTCCGATGATGTCGAATTTTTCATGATTGCGAAGCCCCACGATAGCAGCCATTCCGCCGCCCATGGAGATTCCAGCGATCATCCGGTAGGTCCATTTTCGTTCAACAACCTGTCCTTGTGGCGTTTTGTCTGCTGTAGTAGCGTTATCCTTGTTGCCACCATCATCTATGGTTCCACCACCGTCCGTACTTGACGAATCCGGCGCAACTTCCGATGGGTCGCCGCTTCCGGCACAACCGCCCACAACGCTAAAGGAAGCCACAAGCCCCCAACACAACAACCCAATCACCACTCGTGAACCAAACATACGTACCATCAAAGTATCCCTCTTCAAAAAGGAATCATCCAAAACAATCACAGGCCCGCATCTTACATCTTGTTTGGGCTGCCGTAAATCGTTATTAACAAAAGTGAGACCGAACCTCACGCAAGCAAGGATAGAACATGCATCATCTACGACTCATCCTGGCCCGCCATGGAGAAGCTGGACGTGCCAGCTCAGGTGGAGACGTCCAACGTCCTCTCACCCAACACGGCCATAAGCAAGCCAGTCGCCTCGCCACTCTTCTATCCGAAGCGGGCTGGTTACCGAGTATCGTGGTCAGCAGCTCGGCACTTCGAACAAGAGAAACCACACAAAACCTGCTTGACGCTTGGTCTCATGAACTTCAGGTTGCTTGGGAAGACAGCTTTTATCTTGGCAACCTCCACACCATCGTTCCCACACTTCAGCACCACAACTTATCAGATTGCAGCTGTTTGATGTTGGTGGGACACAACCCAGGCTGGAGTGACGCAGTTAGCCAACTCAGCGGAACCTACGTCAGCATGGGAACAGCCAACGCTGCCCTTCTCTCGATCGAGGCCGAGTCATGGGATGAGGCTCTTCTCACGACCTACAACTGGACTCTTCAAGACGTTCTCCGTCCTTAAAGTATCCAAGCTATCGGCACAACGTCGCATACGTTGAGCCAAATTGAACCCCCCCACACGTCGTGTTCGACGGACAAGATGGGCTGTTGGGGTTGCACTTTTGCAGACACACCGAATATCCACCTGTGTGCACGCACAACGAGCCCCCTCCACATTGGCCTTGCTTGCAACCCGGAAAGCAGCGAGGCTTGGGATTGGTGCCTGTCGAGATACACTGCAACCCGTAGCGACACTTTCTTTGGGGGCTACACAACTGGTAAGGCCCCACTGTCGTGTAGGGTTTGTACAAGCAGACCCCAAACCGCTGCCCCGAAAGACGTTGGCATGTCAGGCGAGCGCTGCAATCCGAGCGACTCTGGCACTTTCGATAACAGATCGAATACGATTTCCCAGGAGCCCGCACGCAGGCCAGTCCTCGCTTGCAAGGCTTCTTCTTCGTACAGCGTTTCCCCAGCCCCACCCTCTCGGCCCGCTTCTTCATAGGAACACAAACCTTGTTGGATAGCCTGGGCGCCTTCTTGCACATTGTGTTCTTGGGACAAGAGGGGTAGCCCGATCCGCAGATGGCCAAGCAGCGCCTCGAAAAGTCAGCAAGCATCACACAGACGAGACCCTTCCTGCAAAGAGTGAGAGGGCTACACTTTTCCATCAACCCCACACGAGGTTTTAAGCGTTTGCGAAGGGTCCGCTTTGTTGGAACACAGACGCGGCCTCGTCCGGCGCGACGGCAACGGTAGCCTTCGGAACAGTCGCGGTTCAGGCGGCAAGGACGCCGACAAAACCCGCGAGTGTCCCCCACTTTTTTGACACAAACAAAGGGAGACTTGCAGCTCTCTGCCTTGGTGCACAAAGCCCCCTCTCCCGACCCTGCAAACTCAAAGGCAAAGTTCCGAGCCGAAACGTTACCGAGTCCATCTTCAGCAACCACACGGAAATTCACAATACCACTTGCATATTCGCTGGGATCGATGGCGAAGATATAGGGGGCATACACCATCCGCTTGACAAGCTTATGGTCTGCAAACACCTCCACCTTTTGCACACGACTCAAGTCTTTGACGCTGATTTCAGCCCGCACCGCCTGGGTGATGGGTTTCTGTGCCTCTGGGGCAAGCCAGACAATCTCAGGTCCCTTGTTATCGAGGAAGAACTTCAACTTGGAGATGGAGTCAACGCCTTCGTGATCACGCATTCGGAAGATCAAAGTTTGACGTCCATTGTCGAGGTCGTACTTGCTGAGGTCCAGCTCCGTCTGAACGGTCACATCGGTGTCGTTTTTGGACGCATAGGTCTTTCGCCACACCACCTTCCCTTGCAAGATAATATCGAAGGCTTGCAAACCATCGGGTTCGTACACTTTGAGAGTGAGAGGGAGCGACTTTCGCACCCTCTTTTCTTCTTCCGTGTAGGGCTTCATCACAGCAACCCGACTCGGCAGATTTACTTTATTTTCCGTTTTCTTTTTACACCCGTTGGTGCTCAGGACCATAGAAAGTCCTAACAGCGCCCCAAAAAGCCAGGAAAAAGTAGACAAAAAGAACGAGGCTAAGCGCCCGGAAGAGCAGGAAGAACCTTTCGACAACACAGCATCTCCTATTGGACAAAAGTTGCATCTTGAAGTCACACCAACCAGACTATAGATAGAATAGTTGATGACCCAAGTGCAAGGGGAGACTGTGGTTCACGCCGCAAGTCTTTTAACGCTCCGATTTCGTTTTGAAAGGTTCAACATTGACGCACGTAGAGTGGCAACAATTGGAACGCCGGCTGTCTCAACTGCCAGACATGGAAGTCCTCCGGGGTCCACAGCGCAGCAAACATTCTTTGTCCTTGAACACCGTGCACCAGATGCTCGAAGTCCTTGCCTTGACGGTCTATCCCCTGCCTATCATTCAGGTGGTGGGGAGCAAAGGCAAGGGCACCGTAGCCTGGATGTTAAACCGGCTTCTCCAAGCCCACGGCTGGCGCACGGGCATGTACCAATCGCCTCATTTGCAAAGTCGAAAAGAGCGCGTCCTGCTCAACGGAGACTATGCATCATTGGACTTGTGGACCGAAGTCCTCGATATGCTGTGGGAAACCTTTGACCCAGTGGAACGTCAGATCTCCCGTTTTGAGTTGGAGACCGTCCTCGCCTTGGAAATGTTTGTACGAGCCGACCTGGATGTTGTCATCCTTGAGGCTGGCCTGGGCGGAAAAAAGGACGCAACCAGCGCCATCGCCCCAGACGTTGTCGGCATCACCTCCATGGAACTGGAACACACCGAAATTCTCGGCCCAAGAATCGAAGACATTGCCTACCAAAAAGCTGGCGGGATTCGCGTCGGAACTCCAGTGGTATCCGCCCCCCTCCCCGCCCCAGCGATGCGAATCGTGGCTTCTATTTGTGAGAAGAGAAACGCCCCCCTGTTTCGAGTGGCCGACGAAACCTCCCCTGAAAACGCCATCCAACTGCAAGATGTCTCGTTGGACACAACAGGCTGTGACTTTACCTTACGCTCCGACAAGTGGACTCACGGAGAAGCCTGGCCTGTCCGGCTCTCCTTGCTTGGTCCTCACAATCCAACGCTGGCGGCTCTCTCTGTTGGCATCGTCGGCTCCCTGCTGGAGAGCCTGGGACAGGACTTTGAACCCAGCAGCTTGAAGAGCCTTCAAGAGCTATCTATCCCTGGACGACTTCAACACATCCACAACTCACCCTCTGTGATCTTGGATGTAGCACACACACCCAACTCTGTCGCTTCTTCCTTGCAGGCTTGTCAGCAACACGGGCAAAGACCTCCCCATGCTGTACTCTTGGGGCTCAACAGCGACAAGCGCGCCGCCGAGTTGCTGCAGCGACTCGGAGAACAAGCCCAACACCTCTGCCTGGTTCCCAACCCTGGCCCTCGTGGCCTTGGCACCGACGAGTTGCAGTCCATTCTCACAAACATCCAATGGTCGGGACGCCCACCCCAGGTCCACACCTTCTCTTCCGTTGAGCAAGGTTGGCAGCACCTGACCGCGCTCCTTCAGGGAGACCATCTTGGGCTTGCGCTCGGGTCCTTCGGCTTGATTGGTGAGCTACAACAACTTCTCCACCTCAACCCTCTACCGACGCCCTACAAAGGACCTTCCGTCCGCACCAAAGCCCCCAGCCCACTCCCCATGAGCCTCCATCCTGACTTCGCCTTTTAGAGCGCGCTTCCTTCAAGCAACAGGGATGTGCTCGGACTCCAGGATGACTTCACCGGCTTGGTTGCTCTCCCCAATGTAGAGGACGCGCTCTGCAATCTGATCGGCGTGAATCCCTCTGTAGCGAGGAGGAATGATGGGCTTCAACACACGGTCGAGGACTTTCCCCAAGTTCTCTCCAGCGCGATGTTCGTCTCGGTCTCCCAACAGCAGAGAGGGACGAAGAATCACATAGCTAGGAAAGCCCAACTCACGCAGGTCGTTCTCCAGCTTTCCCTTGACCCGCAAGTAGTTGCTCGTCAGGCTGGAAGCCTTAGCCCCTACAGAGGATACATTGATGCAACGTTGTGCCCCGTTCTCCCGGGCGATCGTTGCAACTTGCAGCGGGTAATCGTGGTCGATTTGATAAAACCGTTGCTTGGAGCCAGCCTTCTTGTGTGTCGTTCCCATCGTATTCACGACATCACGGGCTTGAATCACGTCGCGAGAGGCTTCGAGGTTGTCAAAGTCAACGATGTGTTGGACGAAGCGATTCTCGCCTTCAAACTCTTCGATCGGCCGTCGAGTGAGAGCGATAACACGTTCGTAAACTTGGGTAGCGAGAGCTTTCCGGAGGACAGCCTTGCCAACAAGGCCAGTCGCTCCAACAACCAACAAGGAAGCATCCATACGTTATTTCTTCACAAACTTGAGTTTCAACGAGTAGTCAATCGGACCGGCTTGGGTTTGCGCCTTGATGACGCCACCAATTTGCAGTGTGTCTCCATCGATTTCGTATGTAAAGTTTTTGTGGTCAAAGTCACCGCACTTTACATCCACAGAGAACTCACCCGCCTTCGCCCCAGCTTTGAAGACGCCATTGGCTGAAATAGGAAAGGGGTACTCCACAGTCCGGTCACCCAAGTTGATTACAGCCTGAATCACGAAGTCGATGTAGAAGGTTGGACCCGTCCGAATCTGCCCTGCCGCCGTCGTAAACTCGGTTCGCATCAAGGTACCGATCAGCGCCGATTTGAAGATGACTTCGCCACCCTGTAGCTCCCAGTTCGCCTCAATCCACTCGCCGCCTTTGAACCCAAAGTCTACATCCAGTTCGGAGCCCAATCCCGCCTTCAGAGGGATATCCTTGGCTGTCGTCAGGCCATCCTTGGACGCACACTTCCCAGGCTTGAAGTTAATGGAGGGTGGTTTGTAGGTGGGCTTGGTCGGGTCATTGCTGCACAAGTCCTTGGTCACAGTGGTCTGTGCGTCGATATAGACCATCAAGTCGCACTGTTCGTCCGAGGACCGCCAGCCTTGCTTGACCTCTTTGTCCCCTTTGTTGTTCCAGGCGCAAGCGGTCGAGAGCGTATCTCCCACCTTCGCAGCGAACGGGAACGAGAACATCTTAAGGTATTTGTCAGGAGACCACACATCCACGTACATCAGCTCTTCACGCGAGCCGTCTTGGCGAACAATCTCGCTAATAAATTGGGTTCCAAGTTTCCCCATCATCGGCAAACCCGCCAACAAGGTAGCAGGCTGCTTGAACACACACAGGCTGGAGAGACGTTGCGGGACACCGGGTTGGATCGAGATGTCAGAGACAGGGTTCGACCAAAGCTTGTACGCCTTCCCACCTGTAGCGATGGGAAAGACCTTGATCCCGCTCTTTAACTCCACCGCGCTGCCTGAGTCGTTGCGAACCAAAAACGTGAGGCGAAGACGTTTGCCTTTGGGAAGCAAAACCCCTGCCTTGTCTGGAAACTGAAAGGCTGTGGCACCTGGAACCCAGACAAACAACGGCGTCAGCTTCTCTTTGGATGGGTCATCCGCCGAGCAATCCCAGGCGTCTTTGTCCTTCTTATCGCCATCATCGATGCTCAAGATGACCCGCTGCACAACGCCCTTGTTGACTTCAATGGGTTCGAATCGATGCAGCAACTGGTCCTCAGTCGTTGGAGCATCCAAGACCACACAGATTTGCTTCTCTTCGGCAGACGACTCCACAGAGAAGCCTTGGGCTTTTGCGTCAAAAGAGTTGGACGGCACTGACCCTTTGGGATTTTCGTAAGGAGTGTTGGGTTTGGGCCAATCGGCGGATTCAGGCTCCGGCCCCTTGGAAGGTTCCGGGGTAACTTGGCCGGTTCCGCTGTCTGTTGTGGTGCTGGCGTCTTGAGTTGTTTGCTCCTGAGGACTTGGCCCTCCACAGTTGAGGAAAGGAGTCACCCCAAAAAGAAAGACATTGACCATCACAACAAAAGCAAGCTGTGAAAAACGATTGCGTTGCAGAATCATACGTACCACCGGTGTCTAGCGAGTTGAAGCCCAACCTATGGTTTAAGCCGCATCGCCTTTGCAAGCATCCAAACGACTAAGCCTTCTTACGCATCGCCCGAACATCAGGAAGGTTCGCAGGCGATGTGTCCACTCCTAACGCCTGGAGAACTCCTGCGAAGATCTCTTTTTCCTCGGCGTTGCGGCCTTTGTCTGCTTTTCCTGTGGTGGTGTCCCATCCGTAAGTCATTGCAGTGTCGGGATCAACACCACCCAACAAGGTGTTGCCGTTGGCCAAAGGCGAAAGAACCAGGAAGCCATTGTTGAGGCTATGAGCGGTTCCAAAGTCGGGGGCGTTGGCTGGCCGATTCTTCACTCGGCCAAACTCCGTTGCCACATAGATGAGGGTGCGATCCCAAAAGCTCTCTCCGCTGGCGTATTCTTCCGACTTCAACAGATCGATGAGTCGGTCGGCAACACCCAACACGCGATTCCACATGAACGCCTGGGTTGCGCGGTGGGCCTGGTGGGAGAAGTCAAAGGCGATGGGTGTGTTCAACACGGTACCTTCTGGTAGTTTTTTGCCACCACCAGTCAGGTTTCCGTAGATGTCGTGGTCACCCACAGCCGTAACATCAAAGTTGGGAGCGATAGTGACAGCCACAGACACTCGGAACTTCAGGAGCAAGAACGCCAACGCGGCTTGGGTTTCCAAGGGGTCCACTTCCAGATTGGGGAACTTTTCCCGAACCAGTTGGGCCGAAGGAGACGGAGCCAAACCACTCTTCTTAAGCGGATACTTCGCGGAGTCCGGATACAGCATCAACTTGGAGATGAGGTCTTGGGCTTCCAAGTTTCGTAAGCTCTCGCCTCGCGTTCGGGTCCATCGCTGCAAAGCCTTGTTGTTTTGGTACAGCTTGGTGAATCGGGTGTGAGGGTCAAGGCTTTCATCGCGAAGAAGGCGCATCTGTTGAATCAGCGAGGGGTCAATGTCGGTCAGTCCCTTGGTTCCGTGCAAACCAAGCGGCCACAACGAGGGATTCGCGACCTTCTCACCAAGAGCATACGTGGGAAGTCCTGTGTCGGTACCGTGCTGGATAAACTGGGTTCCCGACGCCAACAAGACGTTCGGCAAGGCATACGATTCACCGTACTCCGCCGCCACACATTCTTGAAGGGTGCGCCCCGCCCAGATCTCGTTTCCAGTGACACAGCGCCGTTGGGCGACCTCATGATTCACGCTGGAGCCGGTCTGGGTCACGACCATCATGTCTTGCTTGTGCTTCTTCACAAACTCCGACTGGTTTGTGGTGGACGGCATCGGGATGGGTCCAATCGCATCCAAACGCTGGTCCACGGCCCGGAAGGGAGAACCTTCCACAGACTTCACGAGTTTGTCGGGAAAGCAGTTAAGGGTGGGTGCGTTGGCGCTCTCGGATTCGCGGATGGCCAGGAAGCTATCCACAAGAGAAGCACCGCCAGAGGCCGCAAGGACAATCAAAAACTTGGGGTCCTTGCCTTGACCCGGTTGGGCCACAGCAGGTGGCGCGGACTTCCATTGGGAGAGCCCAAAACCAGCCGCTCCCAGCAAACCAGCAGCGCCCAAGCCTTGTAACAGTTGACGTCGTGACAACCCGTTGTTCTTTTTGCTCATAGTCATACTCTCTGCTGCGGTTTAATAGAAGAGGAACTCAGTGCTTGTCACAAGACCAAAGCATACCAACGTCGACCAATCTTGGGCAGGCTTCTGGCTTTTCTCTTTCACCTTGTCCCAAAAGCCCACCAACTTGGACTTTTCTTCGTTCGTGGGCAAACGCAAGAGCAGTCGCTTGTAAAGAGTGGTGACAACTTCTTCACGAGCAGAGGCGCTGGGTTCCGACTGTCCGACCACAGGCTTGAAGATGACGGCCTTGCTGCCGTCTGCAAAATCTCGCTTGGCCCGCTCGGTGCAAGACGCCATCGCAACCCGCTCCGTGACAATGGGTGCTCCCAAAGGAGAAATCTCCCAAGGCACTCGAATCGAGAGTTGGTAGGGTTCAACTCCTTTCAAGGCAACACGGTGAGCCTCAGAAAAGCAATCGTACTTCCCAAGCTCACGACAAAGCTCAGTCTTCTCAATTTGAAGCGCCATGCTCAGGTTGTTGGCCAGACGGGTCGGGCCTTTGAACTTGATTCGCGCGGTCTGGGAAGGCGCTACATTTTGGGTGGCGGTGGGTGGTTCACAGCCAAGAGTCCACAAGCAACACAAAGCCAACCCAGCAACAATCCAGGATTTGCGTAACCAACGGAAAAGAGAATTATGGCGCACCATACACCTCCGACTGTACGAGGGCATGGAGCATTCGCTCCACACCGTATTGGTGAACCGACTTGAAGTCTTTCCAGAGCTTCTCAAACGCTTGCCGCTCCTTCGGGAAGGACGGCTCTGCGCCCATCAAGAGCTTCCAGTAATCGAGGACCGTCGCTTGGGCGAACTCATCACTGTTGGCGGCGACCTGTGCCCACTCCATCAGATCTTTCACGCGCTTGCCCAACAAAACACCGGACTCCGGGACAAGTTTGATGCGTGGTCCTTCATCCCGCTCGAAGAACTTCATTCGATCTGGAATGTAGGTAAGCAGCTTTCCTGCTTGGACGGAAACTCCGTTGTACCGAGTAAACGGATAGGCCATTGCGTCCAAGGTTTGATGACAGCCTTTACAACCTTCGGCCCGAACGTTCTTGTTGTCGTAGTCGGCAGGCTCGTTGCGAACGGGATACAAGCCTTCGCGCTTCGCGATGTCTTTTCCCAGGTAGGAGCGGTACATCTGGGCTGCCGTTGCCCGAGGAATCACGCTGAACATCGTGATAAGCCCCAAGGTCCAGGGCGTTGTCATCACGCCGGCGCGCTTCTCTTTCGGCACAATGCTGTAGATGGGATTGCCGAAATAGTTGGTGTCGGGGTCTTTGTCCATCTTGTAGTACACAGACTTCCCGTTCTCTTCTTTTCGACCCACGTAATACTGTGCAGTGAGCAGCAAGCGAGCGTCCCGGTTGTCGGTGTGCGCGTAGGTGATCAGATTGTAATCCAGGTAGTAATCCGCCACAGGAAAGAGCCCTGCGTCTTCCCCGGCTTTCCCGTACTTTCCTGGCCGAATTTTACGGTGCGACATTTGCCAGATCACACCATTTTTCCCGTTCCAATAAGGTGTATCAAAGCACTTGTCGAGAAGAGCGGAGATCGCTCCCTTCTTGTCTTGCACTTCACGGAATTTCTCAAGATCTTCGAACGAAACCATCTGACCGCAGAAGTCTTGGGAGACTTTCTTGTAAGCGCGAATGTAATCGTACCCACATCCAGGTTGTCCAGGCTCACAAGCCACCGACTCTGTCGGCTTTACAGAAGCATCGCCGGGCGCGTAGCCTTTCTGGATCTCCACAAGGTTGGTCACGCCGTCTTTGTCTGCGTCCATCCCCTCAATCTTCTTGAGGGCCTGCTGCAAGCCTGACGTAAACGCTTCATGAGAGAGGGGCTTTCCGTCCGCTCCCATCGCGTCTTTGACCTGTTGACCAAAGGGGTTCACACCTGGAGGTGTCGCGGTGTGACACGTCTTGCACTCGACCTGACCGCTCGCACACAAAGGCGAGTCGGCGTACAATCCGCAAAAGGTTCCTGGTGCTGAAGGTCGCGCATTGGCTTTGCGTGCTGGTTGCCATTGCCACAGCAAGACACCACCTGCAAACATTGCTGCAAGCCCCCACATCCCCGCTCTCATCGTGATGCTTTTCATCGGATTCTCCACATCCACCTGGACTGGAACAAGAAATAGTTATTCCTAGTTGTAGCAAAGATTTCGAGGCGTTGCTATCCCCTAACAAGAGGAATTCGGCATCGGCCAGATGGCGTAGGTCAAAGTCTTACACACACGTATCCCCTACGTCATGAGATTGTTTTCGTGTGTCCAGACCGCGAGTTGCACTCGGTCCTTGAGGCTCAATTTGTACAAGATGTTGCTCACATGTGTCTTTACGGTTTTGGGGCTGATGTTGAGATGAGTCGCGATTTCTTTGTTCTTTTGACCTTGCGCCACGAGCCTCAACACATCCAACTCCCGATTGGTAAGCAAGTCACGGGGGTCATGCTCTGGAGCTGAGGAAGGTGCAGGAGATGGGCTGGTCAGTCTCTTCATTAGCTTTTGGGAGATGCGAGGATGAAGCGGTGACTCTCCACGATGAACGTCCTGGATCGCCTTGAACAACTCTTGGGGCGTGATGTCTTTGAGCATGTAACCATCTGCGCCCACCTCAATGGCAGCAAAGACTTTCTCGTCGTCCAAGAAGCTGCTCAGCACCAAGACCTTTGGCGAAGAGGGTCGCTTCTTGAGTTGTTCCAGAACTTCAATGCCTGAGAGCTGCGGCATGACCAGATCCAACAACACAACGTCGGGAGAGAGTGAGTCAATTTGCTCCAAGGCTTCGTGACCGTTGGTCGCCTCTCCAACAAGTTCAAGCTCTTCGTGTAGCTCCAGAAAGCTACGCAAGCCACGTCGAACCATCATGTGGTCATCGCAGATCAAGACTCGGATGGGTGTCATGATTCAAACCTCAGAGAAGGAAAGCGGAAGTGACAACCGCACACAGGTTGTCTTGTCGGGATGACTCTCAATCGACAATGAAGCCCCAATTAACTCCGCACGCTCATGCATAATTTCAAGACCAAAGGTTTGCGAGGCTTCCCGCTTGGCTTCCCAATCAAATCCAGGACCGCGATCCATCAACTCCAACACAAGCCCGCTCTCATCAAGAGAGAGTGTGATTTGAACCTCTCTGGTCTCTGTATGCTTTACCACATTGTGAAGGGCTTCTTGAAGGATACGGAACAGATGGTGTGCAATTTCCGGGGGAAGGGATGGAATCGAAGGCGGGGCATGGAGAGTGTAGTGAAGTTGGTCGCGCTGTTCCATCTCCGCAAGATATTCTTTCAACAACTCCAACGGCTCCTCTTCACGACGCAAGGCAGGACGAAGTTGAAAGATCAACGCCCTCATTTCCTTTAGAGCCATTTGGGCGGTGTGATCGATCTGAACCAGAGGTTCGGTGGCTTTGGAAGGATCTTGCTTCAAACGCATCAACGCAGACTGGGACAAAAAGGTCATGCTAAAGAGCATCTGATTGACGGAGTCGTGGAGCTCGCGCGCCAAGCGATTCCGCTCTTGGGCAATCGCAAACTCCTCGACCTGTTCGGAGTGTTCTTGAAGTTTTTGGTGCGACTCCTGCAGTTGGAGCAACAAATGTTGGCTGTTCATCAAAGCCGTTTCCGTTGTAATGAGCATATTGACGTAAGAGCTCAGCAACAAAAACCCAGCGTAGATGATCAAAGTGGTGCTGAGGTCTTGGGTTCCAAAGAACCCATAACGCACCGCAAAAGCCACCAAGGAGAAAAGAAAGACCCATCCCAAACCTGAGCGTCCTGGAACCGCCAGAAGAATCCCTGGGATGACAGGAACGAAAAGCACCAACGCAATAAAGTAGGCAGGATGCAAAAGGGTCAAACCCAGAATCAAGAAGGACTGGAGCAGCAACAGCAAGGCCAGCGCGTTCCAAGAGCGATGCAAGAGGGAATGCATCAAGCCAAAGGAAGCGGCCAGCAAGAGTGTGCCGCCAAGATACGTCCAAAGCAGCTCAGGATCCCGTTGGGAAACTCGCATGAGCAGGCGAATCGCAACAATGCCAGACACCAGGTATGCCGTGGCAAACAACCCCACCAACTTTTGCTGAGACAACAAGTCTTGTCGGACCGTTGAAGGCATACGTCTTCCTCACACGATGTCAGCACAACAACTCTTCGTTCCCCCAGTATCTAAACAAAGTTCGGCCCCCATCGCAAGCTGGGAGCCGCATCGTTCGAAGGTCTTGTGTTCCGGTGTTGCGTCCCACAAAAACCGAATAATTCTAGATATGGAGGGCGGGCACTGCTCTGTAATTTTAAGAGAGCAGGCCCGTCTTCCCTCCACATGGGAAAAGATGGATAGACCCGGAGGTGCGGAACAACAAGCTCCAACTGTCGCTTCAGTCACTCTGTCTCTGGATACTCCAAGGAGCATGTTGGGTGTTGGAGGCGAAAACACGTAGCTACCAGGGCGTGAGCGTACCCACTTTCAGACGCAAGCCGTGTGAGGCTCATCGTCACCCAGGGTCTGTGCTTTGTGGATCATGCTTCCAACAGCCCGTTCGTTCGCTTCGCTCGCAGGGCGTCAAAGACTTCTCTTGCCAGGGCGTCACGTTTCTCTCCCGAAGAAGCAGAAGATTGGCGGCCTTCCTATCGTTGTTCACGTACAGCCTTGGAAAGAACCCTGTATCTATGCGTTGCGATCGGGCCAGAAACAGATAAGGGTGATGAAGAAAGTGTGGAACAACGAGATCCTCCACTCTTCCATCAGCAACATTCGAAACCTGTGTTCCTCTTGCATCCCATTCTTCCTGACGAAACGAGGCACATGTTCGCGCCGCTCGCTTGACGCCAGGAATGAGGAATGCAACACGGGACGGAGACAGTGGGGCGAGCCCTGCTTCCCTTTCCGGAAGAACCTTGTGAGCGATCGGAGAGTCCTGCATAGAATGACTCGCCAGCAACACAAGAGACAAAAGAAAGGGAGGTTCGAGAGATTCAAACAGCTTCGGCAGGAGGCCACACCAAAAAGAAGCGTACAAATGGCCCGTACGGCTTTTTGTGTGAACGCCTGAGTCTCTCCAAAGCCACTGACGCGCGGTGTCCAGGTCAAACAGCGCGCCCGCCGTTTCCCCCGCCAAAGCGAAGCAAACAGGCCTGAGCAGAAGTGTACGTCCAACGTGACCATTTGAAGAACAGCGCATGGATTGCTCCACCCACACCGTCCTACCGGGATAGCCACAGCCCGGTCTCGGGAAGACACGCCAGAGAAGCTCCCCACTTCCAAAGCAGACCAAACATCTTGGCAAAGCCAAAGAGACAGTCCACCTCTTTTCAAGCTAACTCATTCCAACTCTATGTCATGCAACGAGCTAGCTATCCAGAAAGCTGGCGGACCACCCAACCGTCCCATAGTGCTCATGAATGGGAGAAGTTGGAGGGTCACTGGTGAGTTGATACGAAAGCGATTGGGAAAGGTTCAAAAAAAGATAGCTTCCTTGCAAGGTATCGAGGAAGCTATCGCCAGGATGTGGTCAGCTTCATGATCAACCGGCCAAACCGAGAGACCGCTTCGTCGAGGGTATGCTGGCTTAGGTCCAGGTAATGAGGGAAACAGATCTCTGCCAACGGCGCGACAGCGACTTGAGCGCAGATGATGCCATGCTCTTCTGTCAAATGACGCACCACATGACGAAGCGAAGCCACCGAACATTCCGCAGGCAAGCCGTCGCTGATCATCACCAGTAAACAGTGTTTCTTCTGGCTCTTGAGGGCCAACTCTGCAGCACGCTGGAGGGCAGCCGCGTCGTTGTTTCCACCGCAAGCATCGAGTTGTTCAATGGTGTTGCGTTGGAAGGTTCCCAGATCAAACAAGGTGCGTTCGTCAAAGGCATGAATCCGGCCTTCGATGCCGCGCAAGCCACGCGCGCTCTCCGCGAGCAAAGTCGCGAACGACTTGGCCTGTTCCATCCGCTCGCCTTCTTGCATCGAGCCTGACCGATCGATCAACACACCCAGGTACAGATCGGGAGCGATACAATCGACCGTTTGGACCAAAACGTTGGCGTTGTTTCGGAGGGCCAAGGAGCGAACCTGCCCCATGTCCAACCGTCGCCCACGCCGGGTCGCAAACACATCATGGGTCTCTTTTCCCAGACGCTCAAAGAACGAGCGCATCTTGCGGATGTGGCGACGAATCGGACCGACAAGGTTGGCATACTTCTCGGAGTCAGGCTCCAACGTTTCAAGATGTTTGAGGGGGGGAAACTCCAACGTATCGTCCAGGTTAAGAAACCGTCCACCTTTTCGAAGATGCTGGACTGCAGTGGTCTTTTCGTGCGCTTCTTCCGCCTGGTTGTGGCGGATACCAGTCGGCACCTTGTGCATCCAATCCGGCAGCTGCTTGGCTTCTCCCAATCCCTCCTTGATCCGCCCAAACACTCCGCGTAGGTGGGGACATTCGTTGAGCAGGCCCATCGTTCGGTCCCACTTCTTTCGGTTGTCTTCTCCCGTCCCCAAAAGCTCCGAGATGTCGCGAGAGAGTTGGAGAACATCCGCATGACGGAGGTCTTTGAGGTTCTTCGGAACCAGAGCGACCGCTGCGGCAATGTTGGGGTTGGGATGCATCTTCGGGTCAAAGCCGCATCGAAGGCACCACAAGAACGCATACAACGGGGGAATCGCCTGAGGGATACCCAGAAGATCTCGGTCGCGCAGGACAACCTTCGCGACGCCACGAGTTCGAACCAGTGGGACCAATCGACCGGGGATCTCGTTGCTCCGAATCGCACGGATCACAACGCCGACTTCCCACTCCAACAACCTCGCGTACTCTTCAACAGGAAGAACATGAGCGTTCTGCGCAAACGCGTACGAGCCCAGTCGGTCAAAGAGCTTGCCCCACTCGGGACGACGCGAACGCATTCCACGCTCCAGACGCTCGTCGATCAGGATGTCGTAGATATCCTTGATGCCTTCGGAGCGAGCGATGCCTTGCATGGTGGTGTGGCCTCGCACGCCAATGTCAAAAAGGTGGTGGCCGATCTCGTGCAACGCCAACCCCTTCATGATCTCCTCACCGTAAGGGTGACCGCTTGTCACAGGAGTATCCGAGACAAACACATCAATGGGCGCGTCGGCATCGGTGTCGAGGGTATAACCCAAACCCTGACGGTGCTGGTGGATACGAACGGGCCGACCGAGAAGTTGCTGACCAATCTTGCTCGCCCACAGATTAATCTCCTGGGCCTTTTCGTCGAGTTCTTTCCACCGCGCACGACGACCTGAGCGAGAACCAAACGTCCGCAGGACAGGAACTTCGTACTCCACTTCGTTCTGCAGAATCTGACGAGCTAGGTGACGAATACGAAGCTCCACATCCCGCAACGACGACACCAACTCACTAACAATGCGGGGGTCATCGTACTTCGCGAGGGCTTTCAAGGCAGCGTAACGAACGTTGGCATCTGCATCCCGAGTGCGTGGAAGAAGGTCATCAACCAAGAGCGGATCGTTGTCGTTCTCCAGTTGCTCCACAGCAGCCAAACGAACCAGAGGCGAAGACGCTCCCAATCGTTGCAGGCATTGCTCCTTGCCTTTCTCCTGATCATGAAGATACAGACAGTGGAGAGCTTCGCTAGCGATGAGAGGGATCGCATGCTCCAACCCTTGCACAAACAAGGGAATGGCTTTGGGATCTTTGGCGTCAAAGAACGAACGAAGAATACGCTGCGACGCCACCGGATCCACAGGCCAGGGGAAGGTTTCCACCTGTCCTTCTTCGAGCAGACCATACCAACGCTTGGGAGCATGCTCTTGCAGGGCACGCACCAAGACAAGACCCCCTTCAATCCGGGCTGTTGGCAAAGCCAACACCACAGCATCTTCCCACTCCTTCGCAGGCAACGAACCACGCAACGTATTCACGCAGCGAGAGACGAGGTCACCCGAAGGAAGAGAAAGCCCCTGCCGGAGAGCGAGCGCCAGCGCGTCACCCTGCCCCAGATGGAGAATGGAGTCGAGGACTTCCTCTGCAAGCTCGTACTGTTCGGTAGCAAGCAGAGAACCCAGCATCACAACGTCAGAAGCGTTGCCCACATCGCGAATCTCACGAGCAGCGACAAGTCGAACTTCATCGCTCTCATCCGAAAGAGCCTGACGCACCAAAGCCGTGGCACGTTCGCCGCTGTCCCAATCCGTTACCAGAGAAAGAACGCTGGCTCGAACCTCTTCCGAGTCATCGTGGACCATCGTCCAAAGCGTGGGTAGCGCTTCTCGAAGGTTGTGGTTGTCGGCCAAATCCACGGCCGTTTCACGAACCCAGTGGTTCGGGTCTTTGAGGAAAGCCAGGGTCCACTTGATAGCCGCTTCGCGATCGAGCGAATACAACGACCGTACCGCAGCAATGCGCACTTGCTCTTCGGCGTCCTCGCACATTCCGAGGAGCTTTTTGAGGCAGACATCACGGATGGAGTGGCTCTCCTCTTGGGAGGAGTTACCCCAACCACAAACAGGCAACGCAGCAATCGCTTGGGCCGCGACAGCACGCTCTTGCCATAACCCCGAGTCTGACCAAGTCATGCAGCGGTCGAGCAACCAGTCTGCATGATGGTTGGCCAAAGCACGCCACGCTTCGGGATAGCTATGAAAGGCAAGGAAGGATAGCTTACGGGCAAGAAAGTCACGACCTTCCTCCCCCATCTCCGAAGCTAGGATTTCGGCTGCAAAGCTCCGGTGTTCGGGGTTGGATAGCTGCCAAACGCGATACACGCAGTCCTTCCACTCTCCAGGGAACAACGTTTGGATCGCTCCCAAAGCTGCCTGCGCAACGGCAACGTTGTCGTGATGCAAGCTCCGGCGAAGAAGGAAGAACATCCGGCGGCTGGTGTAACCAGCTCGAACCAGGTCTGCAATCGCATTCATCCGAAGAATCGGGTCATCTGCGCGCAATTGAAAGTACCACCTGGAGACCACCTCTGGACCAGGCGCACCAACGGCTTCCGTTGTGGCATGCATAACTTGTACCTATGGAAAAGGAAAAGGAAAGAGAGCGGGCAAGTCTTGAACGAAAGGTACTACGAACGAAGGAGACTCTGGTTCGCTGGAGGAGAGGAAGTCCTCCAAAGTTGGGGAAGTTTTACAGGTTGAGGGTGCGAACGATGGTTTGCCAAACGAGGCCAGCGTCGGTGGAAGGGTCGTTCCAGTGGCCAAAGAAGCGGCCACAGAAGCTCGACTTGAGAAGCTCGGGAAGAGGATCGCCATCAAACTCTGCAAAGTTGGGATGCCCCATCAAGGTGCACACTTCTTCGGTGGCACGGACGCTCAGGTCCACTTGCAGGTTGTCATCCCGACGGACAGCGTTGGCGGCTTCGACGATACGCTCGATCTGATTGGCCTCCACGTCAGGATGATTGCGACGAAGGATTTTGATTTCCTCCTCACCCGGAAGGTAATCGATCTTGAGCGGCGCAAAGCGGTCCAGCTGTGCAGGGTCCACGCTGGTTGTTCCCGTAAACTGGGCGCCGTTGTTGATGGCAGCAATCCACAACACATTGTCAGGGATGTGGATGGTTGAACCCGTCAAGGGATTGTACATTTTGCGGGTAGAATCGAGGGCAGGCATGATCCCGTTTCGCGTCATCTCGCGGCACCGGTTGAACTCATCCAGGAAGATCAAGAAGCGACGCTCTGGATTTTCATGAGCCGACTCCAACGCACGCAAGATGTCTGTGGGAATCCACAGCGTCTCTGCCTGCCCTGACTCGGTTGCACGGATTTGCAAGGTGGCAAGAAAGTCGGTGGCTTCAAACACGGAGCTGCAGTTGAAAAACACATACTCCAGATCCATCGCCTCAGCGACCTTCCTGGAGAGCACGGTTTTCCCGCTACCTTGGGGGCCATCGAGCAGAATGTTCATTCCACATTCAAGCATAGCTTGTAGCTTCTTGCCCAGGATGGGATCGACATACAAGCTCTCGTCGATGCGAAAGGTGACCTGCCGCAGGAACTCAACTTCGATAAAGCCACGATCTTTGCTGCCGGGTTTTTTCACGGAGGTGACGCGAACTTCGCACACCTTCCCAGGCTGAATTCGTGAGTCGTTGCACAGGACAACCTTGGGTGCGCGAGCGTCGTTGACATGCTTGGCTCGAAAGCGAAAGGGGCTGTCTTTTTTGGGGTTGCTGTAAAAGACAGTCTCAAACACAAAGCCGTTTTTGATCTGGTTGTTCAGGTCGTCGGTGCGAGACATATGACATTCCTTTTGGGCAAATGGGCATCCTCAATTCTCCTGGCGGAGCGAGGTTACTGTATCAGGCAATTTGTGAACCCTGTACGCGCGACTGCATCACAAGGTTCATTCTTGGGATCAGGAATTGATCCCGATGACTCAGCGCCCATTGTAATCAGGATGTGGGTAAGAAACTGTCACAGGTAAATCCATCGACCCTCGGGGAGGCGGCAAATCCAACGAGCAGGGCTTGGGTTTGCGCTTTTTTAAATTGGCTTTGTGTTTCCGGAAGAAGGTTGTCATGGCCTTCACAATTAACGTCGCCACTTTGTAATCGCTGGTGTCGAGAGGACGCAGCATCAGCAGCCGCTCGCGCATTTCCAAGTTGGGATAAGCTTGCGAGTTTACAACGTTCCATCCTTTGGCCATGCATTCTTGACGTTTGGGAGCAGGAAGATCCGCGCCCCGCTCAAACTCGATGGACATCACATCGATAGGAGGAGGCTGGAACTGGCTAGGATCAGCCCCATCAAAGACATGGCTGGCTTCGTTCATCATGTGGTACGCATCGATGTTTTCAAACACCAACAACCCAAAGGCCTGCCCTGCCCCGCCAATGACGATCACAGCAACCCGCTCGTAGCCATCTCGGAACAGATCAATCCCAAACACATGGGAGTCGTGCAAAAACTTCCAGGGGGCTTGTTCGTAGAGAAGCGCCATCTCATCAAAGAACTCGGCGACCATGTCATCTGGGATATCACCCGAATAGGTGTAATTGGGCTCTGGTGCGCTCTCATCGGGAGCGTTGAGGTGAGACTCCAACAGCGTAACGATCGCTTCGACCACTTTGACGCCGCCAAATTGGAAGACGATCCCAAGCTCACCAAAGCAGCCTTGTAGAGGCTCCACAAGCTCCTGGTTGGCGACGAGCACCAGCCGGGGCAATCGAGGCGGGCCCATATCAGGTTCCATCATGGCCTGGGTTAGAGACATCGCAGTGACGGGGTCAGGAAGGCCCGGTGGAAGAAGCATTTGACCCAGCACAGGATGACCCGAACCTTCAGCCCACAGCACAACATCGGGATGATGAAGCTCAGGGTCCCGCACGTAAACGTCCAGGGTTCGCCGTCCTCCCACCCAGGTCTCCTGGGACTTGGGGAGCTGTTTGAGAGCGTCCATCAAGCCTGGCGGGAGCAACTCTCGGAAGGCTTCCGGTGTCGCCTCAGGACCCAAAAGATTGGCGATACCAGAGAGCATGTTGAGAACATCTGGATCCATCTCATCGTCGTCATCGTCAAGATCTTCGTACTCTTCTTCCTCGTAGGTGGGAAGATAGGCATCTCCCGGCAAATCCTCAAAGAAGTTGTACATCAAGTTGGACAGACGACTGATCGTAGCAGACGTTGTGCCGTATCGTTCTGCCAGCTCTTGTTGTGTGACGTGTAATCCACCAACATGCATATGAATCAAAACATACTCAATGGAAGCCGCGTGCCCGCTGGCGGAACGGATCCTTGGCATGTGTTCTTTGTAGAAAAGCTCCCACATCCGGACTGCGGTTTGGAGAAGCAATTCGGGGTAGCCAAACTCCCCCATGTTATCTTCCAAGATGGCGACAACGCGCTCCTCCGGTGGCAACTTCTTTAGCTCAGCTTTGCTCCGTCGATGTTTTTGTTTTGTCATGGTTACCCATAGGTTCTGTTTCTGATTTGCACCACATTCGAGAGTTCGGTATATCGTATAGACCTAAATTGGGACCCATTGCAACACCCAAGGTCCAGACAGGGCCGATGTTCCGCAGGGTTTCCACCACGAAAGACCTCTACCGCCGATCACAAACTTCACTTTATCGGCTCCAGGAACCCAGGAATGATTCCGACCAAGCCCTCACCGCTCCCAACACAACTCAACCAAACCATCGGCTTCTTCATGGGAGTGGGCGTTGTTCTCTTGTGTATGACGTCCAGACCCTCCACGGCCCAGGGGCATTGGGCCCCTGGAATCTTATTGGGGGGAACGTATCACCCCAACTTTGCCACCAACACAGCCAACGGAGGCTCCCTCTTTCAGATCGATATGGGGTACATGTGGGAGAAGAAGAACTGGTCGATTGGGTTGTCCCTCCCAGTCGAAACAGACTTCGGGACGAGGGTCAGCCTGGGCCCACAAGTTCGCCTGGAGGTGTATCGATACTTTCGAATTACAGCCTCACCGATGTTTGAGATCCCCTTCCAATTCCCAGCGTATTCGATCTTCTTTGTCCGTGGGAGCCTGGAGTTTGGGTTTCGCAACACTGGACAATACGCTGTGGGAAATGAGACACCTGTCAAAGCAGGACTCTATCTCTTTGTCACAGTCGATGGACGAATTCCCATGCCGAACCAACAACCCGGACAAGAGTTCCGGATGATCTTTGGATTTCGCATCGAAACCTTCCTCTAAGAGCTTGATTCAGCGACTCCGACTCCTCCATCCCTTACACATAGGACAACGTTGATGGGAACACATACATCTGAAGACCACAGCCACGATCACGATCACGAAGGTTGCCAGGGACACGACCACAGTCATGACCATGACCACACGCATGATGAAGAAGATACAGCAGCAAAGACGGGTGACCCCGAGGTGCTGGAGGCGTTTAAGTCGAAGTACCCCGAGCCACTCTGGACTTACTTGACCCAAACCGAGATGACTCCTTCTGTCGACGATGTGTTTGACGGGCTGACTGGCTTTGATAACCTCAAGGAAAACCACCTGGAAGACCTCAAAGCCATGGCCCTCGACGACGAGATCTGGAGCCTCTCAGCCCATGACGAGCCTGTGGGTCGAGCCATCCATCTCGCCTTCCAAACCCTGGCAGCCATGGGAATCGATGATGTCGGCTACATGGAGAAAGCCGCAGTCTACCTCGACGAAGAGGAACGATTGGATATTTTTCGCCAACGTGGCCTCCAGACCCTGTTCGCCAAAAACGTTGACACAGCGCTTGAAGGGCTCCTCCGAGTCTACGACAACTCCACAAGCAACGCCCGCTTGCGCTTCCGCCTGCTGTACAACCTCCTCCCCCTTCAGCTGAAGGATGGCGTCCCCAAGTCGGTACTTCATCGCATCCAGGATTTCCTTGGGAACACTCAGCACGGCGACGAAAGCGAGATCAAGTCCCACAACACCGAGCTGATTGACTTGCTGTGCCTCACAGTGGAGACAACCCAAGATCCTTCTCTGCTTGAAGTCCTCCCAGCCATCGAAGAAGTGTACGCAGAAAACCGGATCGACGCAGAACACTATCCCCTGAATCATGTGGAAGCGGCCTTTGGCGATGTGGAGCTTTCGGTCGAAGATCTACAAGAACAATTCCCCAGCAACACCGTGTATCTGCGCTGTGAGTCGTGTTACCGCATTTATCCTTTCACGACAGAGAAAGCGTACATCGATCCGATTGTCTTGCACGCCAACATCAGCCCGATCGACGAGTTGGAGCCAGAAGAACGTGAGGCCCGTAAGGTCAAAGCGATGTGGATACCAGAGCCTGTCACCTGCCCCGACTGCGGCGAAGTCGACATCTACGACCTCAGCATCCGCGGCGTAAAGAGAGCCCTGGCTGGATTCATCCGGCAGGTCATCGCTGGAGAACAAGGCACCGTTGAAAACTCCATTTACGAGATCATGGAGTTTAAAACCCTGGGTCAATACATACACCCTCTCGATGCCATCGAAGGCTGCAAACGCTCCCTCGAACAGTACCCCAAAGCTGTGGGCATGCGGATCGAACTCGCTCGCTTCTTGACCCACCAGAACAAGTTTGATGAAGCCTACGAAAACCTCCTTCAAGCCGTGGAAGACGACCCCACAGAGCCTGGAAGCTATCACGGATTGGCGATGGTCTCTGAAGCCATGGGGAACGAAGAACAGGCCGTGGAGTGGTGGGTCCGACTCCAAAACCAGCTCTCTCTCATGGAAGTATCCCAAGCCGAACGCCGACGACTGCGTAAGCTGGTAGAGGAGTCGTTGGTTCGGCTCAAAGGACCCAAGTTTGCAGCGCAACAGGTCAAGACCAAAGTCGGACGCAACGACCCATGCCCCTGCGGTAGCGGGAAGAAGTTCAAGAAGTGTTGTATGCGATAAAAGAGGAAGAGAGAAGACGGGCGACAAAAGACGCCCAGATTCGAGGCAAGTGAGGGGAGAACATTAGAGCACATTTCAACTTTCTTGACCCCTATGAGGGGCATCTGCTGGCGGGGTCATCGTCATCTTCGCCTTGCGCTGCTCAACGGGACACAGCCCCGCCTTTGCTGCTCAGGCTTGCTTCCTTGACCGCGTTGCACACCTGACCCTCTCGGCTGGCCAATAAAGTTGAAACGCGCTCTAGCGGGTGCAACCGACGGTGAGCTTGGACTTGGATCCGACCTCGCCGTCGCGTCCGCCTGTGGGCTTGTTGGCAAAGATGTCTTCGACCTTGATGCAACGCTTGCCGGACGGATCTTTGATATCAAAGCCTCGGAAGGTAACGGGGAACTCCTCCGTCTGACGCCAGCGCCCTTCGTCGGAGTTGGTTCCGATGGTGTACTTGTAGTTCACCTTCATTCCGTTGGGCAACGACACCTTGTACGTCCATAGATTGGGATTGTTGGGATCCTGATTCATCTGAATCTTATTCGGAACCCAAACAGGCTTGCCTTGTGCATCCACGCCCACCATTCCCAACGAGCGGTGGTTTCCTACAATAAACACGCTGGCTGGACCGTTGGGCTTGGGCTGTTGCTTGCAGCAGGTTCCATACTTGTTGATCGGTTCCTCTTTGCCCGAAATATCAACGGAGAAGGTGACAAGGATCGCATCCGATGAATCTTCAAACACGGTAAAGCTACCAAAGTTCGGGCTGCGATCGATCTCTTTGCCGTTCTCTTCAGCCACAATCAGAAGCTGGAGGGGATCGATATCAGGAGGACTTACCTTCAAATTAAGGTCGGACCAAGGAATGGAGATTTCAAGGAGCTTGCCGCCTGGGGTGGGTCCACCCAACTTAACGTTGCTTCCGCTCTGATCCGTCCAGCCGCCGTTGCCATCGGCCTTCTGAATTTTGCCAGAGACCGTGGAGCCAAAGGTCAGCAACAAGCGACGAGCCGCGCCGCCGGTCTTCATCTCAATGTCGATACCACCGGGTGTTTTCGCATTGACAGGTTTGTCATCGGAGCGCTTGCCTGTGGCTTTGTCCAGGATGTTCCGGTGACTGAAGTAGATAGCGATCTTGTAGTTGGACGACTTTTTGCTCAAGTCTTCGTTGTGCAACAAACCAATGAACAGGTTGCTCGTGTTGAAGGCCACGTAGGACGCAGCGATATCATCATCAGCGTCGGGATTGTTCGGGTCGGCCGAGTCGTCGTCCTTTACGAAACCACCGTCTGCGGTCCACTCGGTGGGGTCTGGGTCAAACTTGCCGTTGATTTGCGGACATTGCGAGCAAGGAGTGTTCGGCACGGGCTTGGGCTTGGGCTGCACACAAGGCTTGAACACAGGCAGCTTGAGGCTTGCACCTGCCTTGTTGGCAAACTCGTACACCGAGGTCAACAACGCACGAAAGACGATATCGAAGCCGCTGTCGTCGTTGGCGGGGGTGGTCATGTCATCACCGAACCACCAGAACCAGTCAGAACCTTGGGCAGCGTACATGGCTTCCCAGGCGCGATAAGCGTTGTAGAGAGGATGGTTGGGAGGCGGCGCAGGAGCCAGCGGATTGGGCCGGGGTACCTTGTCGCGTACGCTCTCCAAGTCAAGACGGGTTTGCAGCAGGTAGTTCCAACCGCAGGTCTCTTCGTTTTCACCAATCCAAACGCGGAATGTCCCATCAATCCAGGAACCTGGATTGAGGGGTTCCAGCTCTTGCATGTCTTTTACAGGGTGAGCTGGGACGTTACGAGCGGGGTTACCGTCCATGTATTCCGTCGGTGTGACCGTGATGATCTCACCAATTTTGAATGAGTTGTTGAGCTTGGCGTAGAGTTTGTTGAAGAACTCCACAGCGCCGTGATCCTGGGTGTAGTTTTCCCAAGCATTTTCACCATCCAAGATGATGGTGAGGAGACGGTCCTTCTCGCCAAACCGGGGAGCGAACTTAAGGATATCGCTGATCAAACGGTTGGAGCTGTCTTCACCAGACAAGCTCTGCAACCCAAAGCCGATCAAGTCAGAGACTTTGTTGTCGCGGAACAAGATCATCAGGTTGTCGCTGTCATCACCGCCGTTGCCTTGCACCTTGTCGGAGTCAACCTTGTAAGGGTAGAAGACCTGCTGTCCTCCAGGCTTGGAGCGAGAGAGATTGTCCTGCCCTGTGGCGATCCAGCGAACTCCGTTTTTAACAAACTGGTCGACGAGATCTTCGGCCACGGAGCCTTCTCCAGGCCACATCCCTTGTGGGGGAAAGCCAAACATCTGGGTGTAAAGCAACTTGGCTTTCGCGACGTGAGCAAATGCATCGTCTGGGAAACTAAATCGTTGGGGTGGCAATTGAATGTCATCGACAAACGGGGTTTGCTTCGCCAAGTCTGTGTTGTAGATCAACGGAAGAATCGGGTGATAGAACGGTGTCGTGATGACCTCGATCTGTCCTTTCTTGGTGCGGGGGTCGTAGATCAGTTTTTTGTGAATCGCGACCACATTCTTCATGATCTTATAGTTCTCAGCCACCATCCGGTTGCAGAGATCTTCAGTGATGGGAATCTTCGTGTAGTACTTGCCGTTTCGCTTCTCAATGATATCGGAGAGGTCAACCACAGAGCCGTCCGGCATCTTCACAGGACCGTAGACAAAGCTTGGGTCAAACCAGGCCAACTCAAAGAAAAACTTCAATTTAAGAAGATCGTCTTTGGTGTACTGTGCGCGGTTTTTGTCGCGCAGTGCTTCGTACTGTGGCCAGAACGCCATGACCTGGGGCGAGGTAGAAACCGTAGCCCAAGGATCATCGTAGAACAATCCTCGCTCACGCTTCGACATTTGCGAAGGCTCGGGTGTCGGCGTAAGCAACAGGTCGATCCAGGGGTCGGTTTTTCGAGCCCACTTGGCGAGGAAGCCTTTGGCATCGATCCGATTGGTCTGAGCGTTATAGAATGGCCCCAAACGATCGATGTAACGTTGCAATTGAATCAAGAGAACAGGGGTCAAGTTGATGGTGTAGTGGACGTCTTTGTAAGGCTCCACAACCGCCGCCATATCGTAGTAGCTCTTGGTGGCGTGCTTGCGAACCCAAGGACCTTGCATCTCATCTTTGAGGGGATCGAGGTACATCGGCTGGTGTTGGTGCCAGACGAGAGCCACATACAATGTCCGCTTCACCACAGAGTTGTTCGCTGCGCGGCTCAGGTCGGTGTTACGAGCCGACTTCAGATTGCTTGCCCACACGGTATACAGGGTGTTTCCGTCGATGTTGCTGCTGGGGTCAATGATCAGGTGAACAAACTCGTTCTCCACCTTGGCTTCGTTGATGGTCAGCGGTGGAACAGTACGGAAGTTGGCCTTTACAGCGCCTGTGGTAAGGTCCACAGCCTGATTGAAGCGACAGGTGATGTTGCGGCCGTCGCGGCTGAAAGCAGAGACCAGTTCCAAGGGTTTGGGTGGGTCGGGCTCAACAGGTGGTTGCTCTGGAGGATTCACCGTGTCAGGCGGCGGAGTGTCGCGATCGGTGGGCTTGTTGTCGTCGGGCACAGGAGTGTCCCGATCTGCCGGCTTGCTGTCGTCCTTACCCGTTGGCGTGTCGGGGTTGTTGGTCGGCTTGTCGGTGGTTTGGCTGTTGTCGTCTTTGATGTTGGACGTGCCACCATCTTCGAGCGTACCACCATCCGGCAAAACAAAGCCATCGGTGCAAGCGGACGAGCCAGCCCAGACCAAGGCAGAGACAAACATCAGAAGGACAAACACAGACAGAGGCGAACGAACGCTCCCTCTCTGCGAAGTCCGGTGCATCTTCTGTCGCAACATGATTACCTCAAATCGTTGATTTCATCCCAGGGAGCACAATCTAGTTCCACATACGTCGGCCCACCTTGTAGGCCGTTCGGTTAGCGAGCCGTCAATGACGTCGCTTTGGCCGGGTCGTACGGGGTGTTTTTGTCATTTCCTGCTGTGGTGCAGTACCACCAGTTGGTCCCATCGCCAGTGAACCGGTAGGCGTAGTTGTATGTCCCAGCTTTGGCGGGAGTTACAGTGCCTTTGTACTCATCGTTGGCGGTGGGGTTGCCGATACCCGCTTTGTCACCAAGGTACGTGGCGGGCCACCACTTCCAATCTTTGTTGGTAGCAGGGTTGGAACCGACGGGGCCGATGCCAACTTCCGCCTTAATGCCAGGACCTTGACCCGGTTTGTCAGTCACTCCGGTCTTGAACACCCATCCGTAAATCACGGGGGACGGCTGACCGACTTGGGCATCGGGAATGTTGTTGTTGGTGTCGGGGATCATCTTGGGCCATTGGATGTTGCACCAATCGACAGAAGCCTGCCCAGGGTTGGGTCCGCCGCCGCCGTATTTGAAGGCCTGAGGATACGTCCCGCTCTTTCCGTCGGAGTTGGTCACGGTCACATCAACCGTTCCTGTACCTGCTGGAGTATCACAAGTAATCTTGGTTGCGGAGTCTACCTTCACGTTGGTAGCAGCCGTGTTACCGAACATAACCTTCGCCCCTGACTTGAAGCGGTCACCAGAGATGGTAATGGTCGTTCCACCGCCGACGGGTCCAACGCCAGGAGTGACGAAGTAAATCACCGGTCCGTCCGCTGTGCAAATCGGATCGCTCTTGCAGCGGTCCAGCGAGCAGTCGTTGGAGGTGCAGCCTTTTTGCAGGCATTGGCCGGATTGGACATTGCAGGTCTCGTCCTGGGCGCAGTCGCTGTCGGAGGTGCACTTTTTGGCAGCCTCGCATTGACCCGTAGAGGTGTTGCAGGTCTCGCCGGCTTTGCAGTCACCGTTGCTTTGGCACTTGCAGACAGGGTCATTTTTGCAGCGGTCTTCGCCACAGTCATTCTTGGTGCAGCCCCCTTGCTTGGCTTCGCACTGACCGGTTGAGGTGTTGCACGTTTGGTCTTGGCCGCAGTCACTATCGCCTGTACAGCCTTTGCAGATGGGCTTGTCTTTGCAGCGGTCCTTGGAACAGTCGGCCTTGCTGCAGGGAGGTTCTTTTCCTTCGCAGACAATCACAGCGGTGTTTTGGACTGCACCTCGGCTGTCCTTTTTCATCACGATGGTTTGTTTTTCATCGTCGGTGAATTTGCCATCACCGTTGCAGTCGGCCCAGGCTTGGACACCGTTGGGCAGCGCGTTGTCGTCCACGTCTTTGTATTCACGTCCTGTCATGGAGTTGAACTGGTAGACAAACTGGACTTCGCGCTCATGTTGAAGCAGCCCAAAGTGCTTGCTGTAATCGAGGTTTTTGCTTTGGACAAAGGTGACAATGCCGTCACCTTCCTTGTCGTCGCCCCGCTGACCACGATCTTGCACCTGGACATGAGCCCAGTTGGTCATGGTGCCTTTGATAAACAGAAGCGGGGGATTTTTGACGTCATCGATGGCAAAGTCTTCCTGCAGTTTGGACAGGTCGAGGGTCACCTTGATGTCGATGTTCCCGTGGGGTTGGAGGGTCTGACCTTTGGCCTTCATCACCTCGGTAGAGCCCTTTTTGACGGTCACAAGTCCGTTGGGACCTTCCCACAGCCAGTGGTTGCTGGTGTTGATGAGGCCGTACTCAAACTCCAGGTCTTGGGTGTCGTCAGGTTTGACAAACACCACAATACCCCAGATGTGGTCGCCCGCTTTGGAGCCAACCGGTTCGTGTCCACCTTGATCGATGGGGCCGTCGTCATAAAGCGGCGGGAAGGGACCATCCGTAGGTTGCCAAGCCGCCGAGAACTTCACAGTGTTGTCGTCTTTGTTGTAGACAAACGAGCCATTCCAGAGAAGCTCACCGGGACCATAGCTCTTGTTGGCAGAGTCGTCGACAACGAACTCCATCGCAGCCATGCCGTTGGGGGGTGGCCAGTTTCCGCTGCTGGTTTGGTCACCTGGGTTGTTGCGCTGGTCCGGCGGCGTGTTGTTGCTGTTTCCTGCTGGGGTATCAGGGTTGGAGTTGTTTCCTCCGTCCTGTGTGGTCGACCCATCAGAGTCGTTACCCCCACCGCTACATGCTCCCATCGACCAGGACAGGGCAAAGACACAAGCCACCACAAAGAAGAATCGATAACCCAAACGGAACATAATGCATACACTCCCAAATGGATGGGGAAAATCAAAAGATGAAGTGGGAGGAAGAGTCCCCTCTCTTCACGTCAAAAACATAAAACCTTGGATCAGAAAGCCAAGCCAAACGAGGACTGGCCTGCTCTGCGTTTCGCCACACAAAGGTCCAGAAGAACCGTTCTACATTCGAGAACTACCGGACCTGAAAGGACTTTGAAAGGCTGACAGAAATGAATTCGGTCTACACTCCAATACGCGCCCAACAAACCCCTTGGATTTTGCTACCGATGTTATACAGAATCTACGAGAAAAAGCAAGCCCTTAGAGTCAGACGCCTCCAGCCGCTCTATCCAAAGATTCTACGTCAAAGACCGAATGGCAAGCCCCAAGGTCTCATTCTTTTGCGCTGATTAATAGGAGCAAGACTGGGTCAGAGGCTGAACGTTCGCATACACGCGGAAGCCATCGGGCTTGCAGTCGTGGTCGAAGTCCCAAGGGATTTCGCGAGCGTCAGGGATGTTGTCACCGTCCTGGTCGGTTAAGCAACCGCAGTCAGGATGGTTCTCGGCAGGGTTGAGAGAGTTGCACTGGTCTTCGGGAGGAGTAGCAAAACAGATCAAGCCTGTCACGCCCTTTTTACGGAGCCCGTTGACCTTGTCTTTGTTGGTGGTTTCGTCAGCAAACACATCGTGGCGTGCAACAAAGCCGTCGCCGTTTTGGTCCACGACTTCGAGCAGACGTTGGTTGCCGGGAAACTCTTCCGTCCCGCCCCACACATCGCCGTTCAAGCCATACGTGTACTTGTAACCCAGGCGCAAGACCTTGTTGCATTTGCCCTTCAAGCAAGCGTGTCCCTTGTCACAATCGGACACGGTGGTGCAGGCTTTTTCCGTAGGCTGCGGCGCAGGCATTTGGAGAGTGATGGTCCAGATACCGTCCTTGGCGACGAGGTCACCGTGGGTTCCGTCGTCGTACATTTCCAGGGTGTTGGGCACCCAGTTGCTCATTTGTTGAGCAATCTTCTGGTCGGTAAAGCCGGAGTCTTTGTGCAAACCACCTGTCAGATAGACCTTGCACTTTTCACAGGATGTTCCACCGTAACGCTTGGCATGCTTGAACTGCTTCACTCCGTTGCAGTTGCCATCTTTCACATTGTTGGGGTCGATAGTTACTGTGATAACGACCTGAATCATGTCCTGGTAGGTGCAACTTGGCAGTTGAAACTCGGACGGCTGGATCGCAGCAAGAAGAGCCTTGTCGAACGCTGCCGTGTCTCCCTCTGCGCCGTCTTTGCAGCCGTCCCCCGCGCTGGCATCACAATAGTCGATGTTCCCGTTGTTGAGGGGGCTTGTCGACACTTGCAGCTCTTGTCCTGCCGATTTGATTTGTGGAGCCTGAAGGACAGCGTCACCGGACAATGACTTGGCCGCCTCGTTGACCTTCTCCAACATCCCCACCAGCTTCTTCATAGAGTCTTTCTGCTCAAGGTCCTGGGTTAGCTTCTGGACGGCAGCTTGCACTCCATCGGAGGGATAGTTGAACAGCTCCAGACCTTGCGCGCTCAACACAGACTGCAGCAACAAGGCCACGGCCGTGCTTTTCACATCAATGGTTCCACTTTGTGTGGTCTTCTCGCGCTCAATTTTGGGAACGATCGCCCACAAGACCACGCTCCCTTGCGTGACCTCCACGATCAGGTTGGAGTAGTCGGTGCCTTTGGGGAGTTCCAGAGAGAACGAGCCGTCGCTCTCTGTCTTTCCTTCGGCCACGCGAAGTTGGCCGGCACGCAGCACAACGTCTGCGCCACCAAAACCGTCGGCCTTCCCCTCCAGCTTGGTAACCACCTCTGGCTTGGGCGCTTCGTGGGCTCCCCCTGTAGGGACACCCAACAACAACACTTCCAGACCGCAACCGGTCAGCGCGCTGAGCAACATCACACACAACACCAAGCGCACGCTATAGGAGAGTACACTTGCTGCAAGAGTTGGATTCTTTCGTTCTTTGTTCCACATGATAACTATGAGTCCTTCTCGAAAACAAAAGCCTTATGTCTAAGAGCCTTATCTCATGATGTTGTAGCGATTGAGACCTGGAAGGTCAATCCTCGCGCCCCTCAAGATTCAATAGAACAAGCCCAGCAGTTCAGGGTTGGGGGTTGCGAAAGACCGTCAACTCGCGCTGTCCCTTCCCTGTGTATTTGGGTTCCAGAACAACAAAGTGGGTCACGTTGTGCACGGTGTAGGGTTGGTCCAGCGTCATACGCTGTTTGGCCAATGATTGCAAGTCCACAAACAGAAGCTCGTAATTCCACTCGGAGCTCCCCTCCGCTTTGAGCGTGCTTTCGTTAAAGACAGCAACACGCAACGGCTTCCCATCACGAATGTTCAGCTCTCCCCCAGAGAACTGGAACGGTGCAGGAGTCTTCTCGTACATGACTTCAGGGTTGCTGCCGATCTTCAGAAGAAAAAGCGAAGGTTTCTGTGGTCCGTCCATCGGCTCAACATAGTACGAAACCATCTTGGTGTACCAGTTATGAAACTCCGTCATTCGGCCCATGATCGCGGGCACAGGGAACTTGTGCTTCAACCATGCAAACGTGTTCGAGTCCATGTCGAGCAACCCAATCTGTTGGTGGTCTCCCACCGTGTGACGAAAGATTCGGTAGGAGTACTGGGGAACTTCATCCATCGAAGTCCGAGACGGATAAAATGGACCGACAAACACCATAGACGAGCTTGGATCAGGCATTGAGATGGTCTGAACCTTCGCGTCCCCTTTGAGAGGAACGCGGTATATCGTACCGCCCTTCCAAAAGAACCAGGACTCCTTGTAGTAAGCGAAGGGCTGGGCCTCTTCGGGAAGGGTCACGCTATCCGAAGCCTGAATCCCAGGCAACAAGAAACGATGGACCACAGTTCCTGTGGAGCAAGCCATCACACCCAGAGCGTTGTCCCCCCACAACCGATTGCAACCCGAGATCGGGACAGTCAGTGGGTCCCCTCGTTGTATCGGGTATTGGACAAGGTCAAACTTGCTTCGATTGTCTTTCTGCTGCTCCAAAACATACACGTTGTTGAGTGTCGCGAAGATTTGATAGTTCTGAGGGTACGGTCGGTCCCCCCGCTCGACAATCCGAACCACCTTTTGATCTTGAACCGACCAAATGACGAGGGGAAAACGAACCACCTTTTCGGAGACTTCATGCCGAAAGAGAAAGACCTCATATTCCTCAAAGAAATGAGCTTGGCCGGAACGATCGAAAGCATACCCAGCAGGAAGTTTAACCTCCCTCAGTTGGGACCCCTTGTTGTCGTAGTGAATGTGAACCCTTCCTGCGTCTTGAGACTTTTCGTTCTGAAGAGAGACGGTAAGAATCCCCCTTCTTTCCGACAACGTCCCAAGAAAAACCATGCTCAGCTTGAGATCCAACTGGACTTGAAGAGTAGAAACAAACGTGCCTGACTTGGAGAGGTCAACATAAACAAAATCAAGCCGTTCTTTGTTGTTGACCATCGTTTTCGAGTACAGCAACACAGTGTCGGACTCGGTGTCGAGCTTCGCAACAACAAAGCCTTCACCATAGGGCCATACAAACGGTTGGCTTTGGCAGGTTTGCAACGAGATCAAGCGGAACGTTTTGTCCACACCGACGAGGGCATAACCGTTGTGAACCAGGCGGATTTGCTCCTTCTCTTCCAACGTAAACTTGCAGGGAAAGCAAACCACATCCACACCGTTGGGACATGCGCCTGTGGATTGCTCCGGCGGGCGAGACGTATCGGGCGTTGATGTCTGATCCGCAGCACCCTTTTCACGGCTTCCTTGCTCCGTGGTGTACTCTGGGACAGTTCCCTCTACCTGAGCCTGCCCTCCTCCATCGGAGAAGCCAAACTCTCCGCCAGGAATCACAAGGCTTTGGGAGCACAGGCAATTTTGTAGAGAGACCGAGAGAGACAACGTCACACAGAGCAGACCCAACACATACCGATGGCGGACTCGCATACCAGCCTCCGCTTTGCTTTCCAACAAACAAGTTCCAACGTTCACACACAATCAAGGAAGGGCAGGAAGAGACACCAGCTGGACCGCATCAATTTCGTTCCAGCCCGAGACCAGCTTTGTATCCAGAACGATCCGGATGCTGTTTGTGTCGACCACTTCAGAGAAGCGGAACGCCACTTTGACCGGGCATGTTCCTTTGCTGGGATCGTTCCCTTGCCAAACGGTGGTCCACCCTGCTCCGGTCGCAGCCTCAATCCGAACGATTGCTCCAGGGTTGTATGAGGCATGAACAACAACACCAACAGCCCGAACCTTCTGAGCATAAGACAACGACAGCCACTCTTTCCCGGCGTTGGCTGGCTTGGTCGCCCAAGCGTTGGTGCTGTCAGCGCAACGAGTCACATCAGCAGGACCGGTTGCCCGCTTCGCGCTCCATGAGCCGCTTGTGTATTCGGAGCTTGCTGTTGCCGACGTTGCCCACTGCCGAGCTAACTTGTGATCCGTTGCAATCAGGCCGTCACCGACAAATGGAACGGGAGGATACGGAACGATCGTCACCTTCAACTCACGTAGTTGGCCGCGACGGATCAACAATTTCTGGCCCTTCATCGAAAAGGCTGCCTGACCACCTTGCAACGATAACTTACAGGGTTTGGCTTGTGTTCCACGGTTCCGAAACCGAACGACAGCATCCGGGCCAATCTTTCCCTGCAAACCTTGCGCACCACATTGCATCATCCAGACATACCCTTGATCGTCGCGGTTCTCCAACACAGTGTCGCTGCTTCTGTATGGATAGGGACGACGATACCGGACAGGTTGGTTGATCACGGTCGTTCGGCCTGAACGACTGGCTCCAGAGCGAGGCTTGGCTTCTTCCGCCGACAACCTCGGTTTTGCTTTCTTCGCCTTTGGCTTCTCTGACTTCATCTTCTGGGGGCGACTCGTAGCAACGGTTTCCGCTTGCCCCAATGATCCCACCACACAAAGCCCCAACCCCAGCACCAACACACCCATTGTTCTTTGACCCATGGTTCACCTCATCGTAATAAAAAAAAGAGGATTCAACTCTATCAAAGAATCCATCAACGCAACAGAGCGCAAGATGGGTTCAGATGGGTCACAAAAATGACAAAGGGAGAGGGAGCCGAAGGAGCAACAGGAGGGAACACCTCCAAACAGGAAGTCCGGGCAGCAGAAACGATCAGGACGGTGTGGGCATGGAGATAAAGCCGAGTTGGATCAGCCAGAGGTAGAGAGCCACTCGTGGGATTCGAAGAAGAGAGATCAGGAGGAAGTGACGGAATTTGATCGCGACAGCACCACACGCCCAACACACAATGGAGTAAGGAATCGGGGTGAAGGCTGCGATGGCCAGTGCAACGAGGCCATACCGACGAGTGATGGCGTAGGCTTCTGAGCCTCGACCCCGGAAGAAGCCCACCATCCATTGGGTGGTGCCGAGCAATCGACCAATCCAGAAACCGACAGTACCACCCAGAAGGCTCCCAGCGCTTCCCCAGACCACACACTCCCAAAAGCCCAGGCCGCCTTGCAAACCAAGAAAGGTGAAGGCGTCGTTGGGAAAGGGGATGGTAAATGCGTCAGGGATAAAGAAGCCAAGCGCAACCCCAAAAGCACCAAACGTCTTCACAAATGTGCTGCTGAGATTGAGAAGCGGTTGGCGAAAATAATACCCAACCAAAGCCAGCGAGATCATCAACAGCAGGAGACCGATTCCAAACTGGATGAGAATCTTGCGAAGGTTGATCTGCCCTTCATCAATGTCGGGCAGTTGTTGCGTAGACGGAGTTTCAACCATCAGGGGCGCGCTCCTCATCAAGACAAACAGGTGGCACAAACAAAGCGACAAACCAGGAGTGGATGGAGAGGACAACCAGGAGGAGCAACCCATCAGCACGTCTGATCTAAACCAAAAGTTATCGCGTTGTAGCAAGGTTAGGAAGTCAGGTCAAGAAGCCCCAAAGAGAACGGAACGCCCTGCGATTCAAGACGATAACCAAAGCTCATAGGCTCCATCGCATCGGCTGGAGAGGTGCTCAGGTCGATACGGTTGAAAGCCATACCGCTCGTACATGGCGATCGCCTCTTTCAGCACCTTCGCCGTCTCCAGAGTCACGCGCCGAAAACCCGACTGCCTGGCCTGCTCCAAGGCCTGATCAAGAAGCTCACGACCCAGTCCAACTCCACGAGCCTGAGGCAGCAGATACATCTTCCGAAGCTCACACGACTCTGAATCTTCAAGGAACAATCCCACGCTACCGACGATGTCCCCGCTTGGCCCAACCACGACCTGAAACCATCCGCCAGGTTCAAGGTATGATGCCTCAATGTCAGCCAGATCCGCGTCGGTGCTCTGAGGGTCCGTTTTCAAACCGTACTCCTGCAACACAGTAGAGACCAACGCCATCACAGCCGGACCGTCTTCACGAGTGGCTGGCCGAAGAACAAAATCATTCCGAGTGTGTGTCATGAATCATCCCTATCGACCGTTGGAATCGCGCGTTCCTTTGAAAGGCTGCTCCCGAAGGCTACGTCGGACAACCCAGAAAACCAACGGGTTGCTTGAAAATCGAACATCATAGAAGTATATACCCAAGCGCATCTCTGCAGTCGATGACGGGATGAACATCCAACAGATTGCATCGTCTCTACTTGGAGACGGGAAGAATGGGAATCCAAGCCCAAAGAATCTTCCGAAGAGGCCCAACGTCTGTTTGCATCAGGTACCTGCTTGCATAAATATCACTCACTCTCAACCCTCCAAAGGAGCCACCGAATGTCAACGTGGTTGATCGAACGTTTGCAAAACCAAGCTGAACAAGCCATGCGAACAGCCCTCCTCGCTGTTGGAATCGAAGACGTGGAAGACATCCGCCTGCAGCCCCCTCGCGATGAATCGATGGGCGATCTGGGCCTGCCTTGTCATCCCTTTGCCAAGGTTCTCCGCAAGAACCCCAAAGTGATTGCAGAAGATGTAGCTGCGAATGTTCCCCAAGGAGATGGCATCGCCTCAGCCGAAGCGATCAACGGCTATGTCAACATCCGATTTGACGGAAACACCCTGCTCAAAGGAGCCATCCGCGAAGCGCTAGACTCCGGCGACAAGTTGGGCACAGTGGACGACCACAAAGGCGAGAAGCTCCTGATTGAGTTCTCCGGCCCCAACACCAACAAGCCTCAGCACCTCGGCCACGTCCGTAACAACATCTTGGGCCTCGCCATGTCCAACTTGTTTGAGGCCGTCGGCTACGAGCTGGTCCGCACCAACATCATCAACGATCGCGGCATTCACATTTGCAAGTCAATGCTCGCCTACAAGCTCTTTGGCGATGGCGCAACCCCAGAATCACGCGACCGCAAGGGCGACTTCTTTGTCGGCGACTTCTACGTCTTGTTTGACCAGAAGTTCAACGAAGAATACTCCGCCTACCTCAAGGAGCATCCTGGCGAATCGATCGAGAAAGACGACTACTTCAACACCAAGTCGGACCTTGGCGCTCAAGCCAAAGAGATGCTGCGCCAGTGGGAAGATGGAGACGAAGAAGTCCGCGCGCTCTGGGAAAAGATGAACAATTGGGTCTACGACGGATTCAACGAGACCTACGAGCGCTTGGGCATATCCTTCGACTGGGTGGACTACGAGAACGAAACCTACGTCCTCGGCAAAGGCGTGGTCGAAAAAGGCATTGACGAAGGAACCTTCCTCCGTCGCGACGACAACGCCGTCGTTTGTGAGCTGGAGAAGCTGGGCAAAGAAGGTCAAAAGATCCTGCTTCGCCCCGACGGCACCAGCCTCTACATGACCCAGGACCTTGGCACAGCCATGCGCCGATTGGAAAAGTTTGATCCCAATCGAATGATCTATGTTGTCGCCGACGAGCAGAACTACCACTTTGAGCTGCTGTTCGGGATGCTCAACCTGGTCCGTGAAGGATTTGGAGATCGCTGTTACCACCTGTCCTACGGAATGGTGGACCTACCCAGCGGTCGCATGAAGTCCCGCGAAGGCACCGTGGTAGACGCCGACAACTTGATGGACGAACTGCAACAGCTCGCTGTCACCAAGGTGAAGGAGTACGACGCCGATCTGTCCGACGAAGACGCTTTTGAGCGCGCTGAGAAGATCGGACAGGCTGGACTCAAGTACTTCATCCTTAAGTTTACGCCAGCCACCCGTATGCGCTTTGATCCGGAACAGTCCATCGCGTTTGAAGGTGAGACAGGACCTTACTGTCTGTATTCGTACGCTCGCATCAACTCGATCGCAGCGAAGCTTCCCGACGTAGAGACGAGCACAGACGATGAAGTCCTTGATGCGCTGGGTAGCGAGCTAGAGTTGGCCGTGGCCCGCCAGTTGATGCAATTCCCAATGGTTGTCCGAAACGCTGCGGAACACATCGCTCCGTCGATGCTGGCTCGTTATTTGTTCCAGCTTGCGAAATCGTTCTCAACCCTGTATCAAGACAAGAACCACCGTTTCATTGGCGCGGAAGGTCACCTTCCTTCGGCACGTATGACTTTGGGTCGTGCGGTCCAGGCGGTCCTTCAACGCGGCCTTCAATTGATGGGCATCGAAACCATCGAACAGATGTAAGCTGCCCCTCCAACCAAAGTAACATCGCAACGGTTCACCCGTTGCGTTTGGGGCAGACACTATGGAGACCACATCATCATCCACCGAAGTTCCCTGGGGACCGATACTTAACGGACTCCGACTGCAACTCTGGACCCCCAAGATGCAGTACGACTGGGGTGAGGATGTGTGGCTTCATGTTGCCCTGGAAAACTGCTCTGACGAAGACCTCCTCGTCCGCTCCACCAGCGCCTTCCAAAACGAAGACCACCGCTCCCCCTTGTACAACCTCTCGTTCATTCGAGTCCGTCATCATTGGCGAGCGAACTACCAGACCTGGGATCTCTACCCCGTACCTGCCAACAAGTACCGCCTGGTTGAGTTTACCCGTCTGGAACCGGGCGGCATTTTGGAAGAGAAGACCCTGCTCAACTCAGGTTTGTGGTCACCGGATCAAGGCACTGTAGGCAACTACCCCTTCCCTGTGGGTGAATGTTTGATTCAGGCGTTGTACGATGTGAATGTCTACACCGACCCCCTGCTCGCCGCAAAACAAGACAAACTCCAAAACCTCCCAATGACTCCCTGGGAAGGCTCCATCTTCACGAACAAATGGGCCGTCTCCATCCGACCGTCGATGCGATAAGCTCAAAAGTTTGGGATGAAACATCCTTCTTAACCTGGGAATGCATTTTCAGAGTTATTCTCAGGATTACTCAGACACTCAGGAACACTCAGGCCTGCCTTCGCCAGTTCTCCTACCAGGCTTTATCCCCACATCCGCAGCGTAGTATCTTGCGACCAGGATATGAGCCGTCCGTCTTGCAACATTCCCACGCCAACAACAGGCTCCTCATGACCCTCCAATGTGGATAGCAACGCACCATCGCTCAAATCAAAGATTTGCATAGAATGGCCGGCTCCTTCTCGTTCCAATACAACGAGAAGCCGGTCACCTGGGAGTTCCATGACCTGCCGCACAGGCTCCTTTGCATCCAAGGAGAGACAAAGCTCCCAACCGTCTTCCCTCCAGATCTTTACCGTAGTATCGGACTGTTCGGGGAAGATGTGTTCTTGGGTAAGGGTCAGGTAGCGTTGTTGCAAAAGAGGGACAACTCGCAGCAGCGGGTCACGATGAGGGGACCAACGGTGAAGAACGTTCCCCGATAACAAAGACACCACCCAAAGTTCGGGGCTACCGAGAGGATGGATCAAGAGTTGCTCATCAGGCAAACACAACACATCGTGCGCCGGACCTGAAGCAAGCGACCACTCTGCCACACAAGACCACTGAGGCGACCAAACCCGGAACGTTCCCATCGACTCTGTAACCAAGTAGCCAGAAGGATGTGGCCAGGCCTGGTTTGCTTGTGTCTTCCACACGCGACATCCCTTCTTCAAGTCCCACACTTCGACAGAGTCACCATAGGGAGGACTCGACAACAAGAGGCGAGACGCAGGGAGAGGGGCAACCTGACGGACAGGTTCGGGAAACTCATCCAGAGTTTGGAGGAGGCGCAAGCTTGGAAACTCCCACACCTTCACCGTGCCATCCAAAGAATGAGACAACAACGTTGTTGGGTTCATAACCTGCACGTTGCACACGGTGTGTTCGTGGGCCTCAAACGCGCTGGTGACGAGGGTGTCTGGGTCCCACAAATGAACGGTTCCGTCCAGCTCATGCCAGGCCACAAGTCGACCATCAGGCAGCTTGCGCATCCCGGCAATCGACCAAAACGAAAGACGCTGTTGGTGAAGCAAACGTCCACTGCTCTTGTCCCAAAGTTGCATACTCTGTGATGTCCAAGAAACGAGCCGCTCCTCATCCAACTCAAGACAGCCACGGGGTTGTCCCACAGCCCCAGAGAATACGAGAGACTCAACCCACTCACCATCGACAGAACCCAACGCATCCGACGGCTCCGAGGAAACAGACTCTTGCAACCACGGAGAGAGCGGTGTCGCCCGCTCCAATGTTCGGACATGACTGGCAAAGTCCATAGGAGAGAGGCCTTCCTGGATGCGTTGAAGGTGGCCATCCTCAATGTTCCAGCGAAGGTAACGTTGGGGTGTTCCACAATCCAAACGGCCGGACCTGGCTTCGTAAGCGAGCGACTGAAGCAGAGCAAGAAGCCCATCGTAGAGATCGTCGCGGATGGAAAGCTGAACATGCAAAGACGCTCGCCTTCCTTCCACACGCCACAACGACTCCTGGAGTTGGAACTCCGACCAACCTTGCTCTTGGAACACAGGGAAGCGACAACGTCGAGTGAAGTCATGGAGAGCCTGAGAGCAAGAGTCTGCGTCCTCAAAGAGAAGCTGGGCCGCAATCACAAACGGACGGGACACCAGAGCGGGCATCGCCAACGACTGTCGAGTGCCTCCAGGGAGAAGGCGACGAAGTTGGGGGTGCGAGTCCAGGCGAAGATCCACGTGTCCAGCGCTTGCCAACTCGGAGAGCCCACGCAACGCTTCTTCCACAAGCTTGGGTTCTTGGATGTTCTCTGCTTGAATCCGGATCCAGGCGGTGCAGTCTTCCAGCAACACACTCCCGGTTTGCTTTAAGCGAGTCTCCAGTCGCTTCTCCAACTCCAAGACGCCTTGCTCCAAGAGTTGTTGATCTTGAAAGGTAAACTGCCCCAATGCAAACAGTGTTGTAGACGGTTGTCGTGCCCTGACCATAGCCCTTACTCCATGTTCCAAAAGAACTCACATCAGAACACAGCCAAAGTCGTGTTCCATTTGCTTGGAGTGTAGGTTCGACCTGTGTCAGAGCGTGTCACCCCCATATCCTCTTTGTCAATTCATACCAGGCACACCAATTGAATGTCTGAGGGCCTGATTGAGTGCACAGTGAGCCATGCTTCGCCGTTGCCCCCTTCTCCAAGCGGTGCTACCCTCCTGTTCTAACAAGAAGAAGTGAATTGCCTATCCAGGTGGAATTCAAATGTCTGCTGTGTCGATGGAGGATTTTGGGGATGAGATGGATACTGGGAGTGGTTCTTGTGGCTTTTGTCGCCTACACGACGTGGGTAGCCTGGAAGTTCGGGTACACCAGCGTGTTCACGGTGTGCTTCCGCGCTCACCCCTCCACCCAGGCGCTGGTTGATTTGTGGATTGCTGGAGGAGTGTTGGGATACATCATGATTGTGGACCACCTCAAGAACGGACGTTCCTTCCTATCGTTATCGCCATACCTGGCTCTCACACTTCTGCTTGCTTCGGTGGGGCCGCTTCTCTACTTCATGGTGTACCCCGATTTGCTCACCCTGCAACGCAGTTCCGAACAATCAAATCACTCCTAACTTACAGCCCAATCTTCATACCAATAGCCAGTGACCATCCCCCTGCAACTTAAGGATTGACGACCAAAGGGGGAGCCTTGAATCGCTCTTCCAAGCCTTTGCGGAGTTTGGGGAGGAGACCACCAAAGCCACCGTTGGACATCACAACGATCACGTCGTCAGGTCGGGCTTTTGAGGTAATGAGAGAAGCGATGGCATCGGCGTGGGGACAGACTTTGGCGTCTTTGCCCATAGCCTCCAGCTCCGCGATGACCTTCTCAACATTGAGCCGTTCGTCGGTTGCCATCTTGTCCGAGTGGAACGGTTCCGAGAGCACAACACGATCACAAGCTTCAAAGCATTTGGGAAGCTCGTCTTGAAAAAAGTTCCGCCGCGCGGTGTTGCTCCGAGGCTCAAACACACCCCAGATGCGACGTTTTTGGTAACGTTTCCGAACAGCCTCTGTCGTTCCCTTGATGGCAGTGGGATGGTGCGCGAAGTCATCGATCACGACCATTTTTCCGATGGTGGCGTAGATATCTTGGCGACGACGGATGCCTTTGAATGTGGCCACGCCCTCTTGGATCTTGGGAACAGGAATGTCGAGATGAAGCGCCACACCAATCGCGGCGAGAGCGTTGAGAACATTGAAGTCCCCAAACATCGGGAGTTCAAAGCGTCCCACGCTTCGGTCATGGAGGAACAAGTTGAAAGCAACTCCGTCCTCACCCCAAGTGATGTTTTCGGCGTGAAGGTCAAACCGCGGTGACAATCCGTAGGTTAGCGTCTTGGCCTTGGCAGACTCCGCAACTTCCAGCGCAAGGGGATAATGTCCACACACCCACAAAGCACCATCTTCGGGCACCTTGTCCATCAAGCTAAGGAAGGCTGCCTTTACAGCGTCGATGTCGGGGTAAATGTCAGCGTGGTCAAACTCGACCGACGTTAACACCGCATACTTTGGTGCGTAATGAACAAACTTGGGCACTTTGTCAAAGAGAGCCGAGTCGTATTCGTCACCTTCGATGACAAAGTGTTTGCCTTGAGGAAGTTGGAACGAGCCATCAAAGTTAGCGCTGACTCCACCTACCAGCACGCCAGGGTCCAGACCGGCCGACTCCAACAACCAACCCGTCAGCGTGGTCGTCGTGGTTTTCCCATGGGTACCTGCGACGACAACAACATCCCTGTCTTTAAGAAAGAAGTCATGGACAGCACGAGGCATGGAAGTGCAAGGAATACCCGAAGCAATCGCCGCATGGGCTTCAGGGTTGGAGGGTTTGCAAGCGTTGCCCACGATCACCAGGTCAGGGTTGGACTGAAGGTGCTCGGCCCGAAACCCTTCCATGGTCTCGATTCCCCAGATCTCAAGTTGCTCACTCATCGGGGGATAGATTCCTTTGTCCGAGCCTGTGACAAGGTAGCCCGCTTTTTTGAGCATCCCAGCCAGGGTTCCCATCCCAGTACCGGCCACACCGATCAGGTGGACATGCTCCACTTTGCTGGCATCAACAGGTTGGGGTTGGTAGGCACGAAGTTCTTTTTCATTCATCATTCGCTCGCTTCATCGGGGGTCAGAGAAGATGGGTCCGGAAAAGGCATGCCCTGCTCCAACTGCTGAAGAGCCACGATCGCTTCCGGGTACTCTGGAAACAACGTTAAGGCTTCCAACAATGATTGCTGGGCTTCATCGCGACGTTCCAATCGCCAGAGCAAGAGAGCCAACACGAAGTGAACATCGTGAGCTTTCGGATCTTGCTCCAGAGCCTGACGCAGCTGCGCTTCGGCTTTTGGGAATTGTCGCTGATTAATAGCTGCCAAAGCAAGATAATAGGCAGCATCCGGTCGCCCCGGCTCCAGCCGAAGCGTCTCCTCCAGCCAACTGGCGGCTTCCTCCCATCGCTCCTGTTCCAACACAGCGATGCCTAAATGTTGATGAATGTCCGGAGATTTCGGTTCCAATTGTAAGGCGCTGTGAAGGATGCTCTCCGACTCATCCCAGCGTTGTTGCTCCAACAAACAGAGCGCAAGACTTTGGTGCCCTGCCACGTCCTTTGGGTTCTTGGCCACCCAATCGCGAAACATCGACTCCGCTTCGTCGAACTTCTCCTGACACAAGAGAGAAACACCCAAGTTGAAGTGAGCGTCGGCGTTCTTGGGGGAGACGCTGAGGATTTCACGGTATTGGTCCTCGGCTTCTTCCCAACGTTCTTGGGCCACCATCGCATTGGCAAGACGCTTGCGATTCTCCGGATTGTCCGGTTCTTTCTCAACCTGCTCCAGGAGTTCGTTCTCTTGTGACTCCAACACCCGGCACAGCATCTGGATCACATCAGGATTGCCGGGTTCCAATTGCTGACACATCCGGAACGCCTCTTCCGCTTCGCGCCAACGTTCTTGGAGCATCAGGCACACGCCCAAGTTGTAGAAGTAGTCAGACTGATCAGGTTCTGTCTCAATGGCTTTGCGGTACGCGGCCTCAGCTTCTGTATGTTTCCCTTGCTCCCACAGGGCAATCCCAAGCTTGTAATAGACAATCCCGAACGAGACGTCTTCCTCCAGGTAGAACTGGAACTCTTCTTCCGCTTCCGCCCACCGCTCCAGGTCGAGGAGCGCGTTGCCTCGCTTGTAGAAGACAATGGGATCGGGATAACCGAGGTCAGCAGCCTGCTCCAGGTACACCACACCTTCTTCGGGTCTTCCATCTTGGAGCAAGACAGACCCCAATCGGTACAGCACCGTCGGTTCTTCAGGTGAGAGCTGTAACACGCGCTGTAACTCTCGGATGGCGTCGAGAAATCGGCCCTCTTCCGTCAGAGCGATGGCACGACGGTAAAACGCCAATCCATTGCCAGACAGTTGGGGCTCCAGACCCATCCCTTCACCTCGACATGACTCTAGTGGGTTCTAGTAAGATTAAGCTCTAGTGAAACTTCGTCGATTGTCCCGGATACATCTTACGAAACAGGGCGTACGTTTTGTGATACGCGGTGTTTCGCTTGAGCTTGTACAAGCAGTACAGTTGCAAACGGTACGCGTCAACCCGCACCTTGCTGCTGGGGAAGGTGCGATGAAGACGGTTAAGGAAAGGCAACGCTTTGGCGTACTTGCTCACACGAGCCTGGCTACGAGCCATCCCAAACAAGCCCCTCGCGCCGTAACCTTTTTGGTTCTTGGGGTCGTCCCGAAGCAAGGCGGTATACAAGTTCCGGGCTTCCTGAATTTGGCGACGGAGCAACGCACGGTCCGCAAGCTTGAGCCGCAGAGAAAGGTTGTTCGACTGGGAGCGATAGCGTCGCTTCATCAACCAATACAGGTCCTTTCCACCCAGAGCGTCTTCCAAGGCTGGGCGAAAGAATTTGGGAGGATAGAATCCAACCACTCGCTCAATCTCACGGCCGTTCTGGTTGATCATCAAAGTTGTGGGGAAACGGGCCACACGGAACCGGTTGACGAGCTTTCGGCCTTCCGGTTTGTCAATGTTGAACTTCACAACCAGGTACTTCTTCAGCACCTTGTTGACAGAGGGGTGAGAGAACGTCTCACGCTCTAGTTTTTTGCAGGGAAAGCACCAGTCTGCATACAGGTCGAGGAAGATGCTCCGCTTTTGCTTCTTGGCTTCCGCGACAGCCAGCTCCCAAGTCCGGAAGAACTGGTAGGGAGGCGGGATGCGGACACTTTGAGATGTAGGGTTGGAGCGGGCGGCGCTGATTAACATCCGAATCGGATTCACTTTTCCGTTGGAGCGAACGTACACATACGTCGCCCATCCACCCCAGGCCACAACCAAAACCAGGAGAGCCGCCAACCATCCGCGCAGCATCCATCGCATCGGCCGGGTGCCTTGCTGTTGGTCTTGTGCTTCCATCATCCTTCTCCTACTTCTCTTCTTGCGTCAATTTGGTGATCATTTGCGCGGCAACATCTTCTGCCTCACGACACGAGCTAAACTTTCCAGTCCGGTGAATAAATTCCCGAAGCTTCTCGCCATCTCTGTAGGCTTCCGTGAGTTCGATTTGCCGTTTGCGGCTCGCACGACCTCCTTCATCCATCGGCACCCTTACAATCATCCCCAACTCTTCAAACAAAGAGATTGCGTTCTTCAAGGTGTCCATGGAGACGGCGTCAGAGTATCGCAAGTACCCTTCGTGGTACAAGGCTTCGGTCATGTCTTGCATCTTCCGAATGAAGGCTTTCTCTTCCACAAAACCTTCTCTTTGCACCGCAAACAAAGCCAAGCTCGCGGTCCAGTAGCTGTCAACAAACGGCCAGAACAAGTGCCGCAGAAAGACCAGCATTCTACGGCCTTCGCCGCTCTGCGCTTCCACGCGGTTGGTTTCACGATCCACCGACAGCACACCCCGTCGCTCCATGGAGGCCAGGGTTTCGTCAAAGTTGTCTTGGATATCGGGAGAGGGTTTGTAGATAAACTCCAGCTTGAGCACCAAGCTGAGGAAACGAACTTCCTTGAGGAGCGCATCCAGCTTGACCCCAGAGTCGGAGGAACGTCGCCACTGAAACGCCTGCAGCGCCACTGCAATAACAGCTTCAGACACAAACAGGTGAACCAAGTGGTTGCGGTAGTACGCCAACTCCAGACGACGACTCGCTCTTGGACGATAGACCACAACGTCTTTTCCGAGGTACTCGCGAGCTTTGATCAAACGATTCAGAGATTGGGTCGCTCGGCGAACCACATTGTCAGGCTCATCGTAGTTGTGAACCTTGGCACCACGGGCTTCCACCTCACGACGAAGCCAGTCGACCTCTTCCACAAGTCGGTCGTGGTTGATACCGCGCTTCATCTCCGTCATCAGGACAGCGACGACCAGAGAAGCAGGCATGACCCACGAGGCGTTGTTGATCTCATACAACACACGGTAAGCCAGGATATGGACCAGCTGACGTCGGTCGTCCAGGTTTTCCACAGGGTCAAATTTGGGATTGTGTTGTTGCTCTTCTTCAATCAGATCCTGGATGGCGCTACGAATCGAGATGGGCTCTGCGAACCGAACGGCAATCCGACCAAAGTTGATCGACAAAAACTTCTGAGCGGAGCGAAAAAGACCGGCCAAAGATTCGCGTTTTTTCTTCCCACCCAATAGCTCACGGGTGTAGCTTTCGCCTTCCACGATCCGGTCGTAGCCGACAGAGGTGGGCACCAAGTAAAAGTCGCGGATTCGCTTTTCAATGGCAGCATCCACGAGCAGCTTCAACATCCCTGTTTTGGGCGAGCGAAGCTTTCCAGTTCGGCTTCGTCCACCTTCGATGAAGAACTCCAAGGTGCAACCTTCACGAAGCAGGCGCAGCACATACTCGTTGAAGATGGTGCGGTAGAGTTCGTCGTTGCCAAACGAACGCCGCAGAAAGAAGGCACCGCTCTTCCGGAAGAGCCATCCAACCACAGGAATAATGAGATTGTCTCCGGCGGCGATGTGCGGAGGCATCATATCGTAATGCATGAGGATCTGCGACATAATCAGATAGTCGACGTGGCTCTTGTGACAAGGAAGCAGGACCAACGGATGTTTGAGGGCCGCCTCACGAACCTGCTCGATCTCAGAGGGAAGGACCTCAATTCCTTCCATCCCAGAAGAGTCCGTGTCGTAGGTCGTGTACATCCTCTTCCAGACCTTGTTCAGGAACCAGTCAAACTTACGCGCCGTGGACATCGTAAAGTTTGCAGCCATTCGGTCGAGGATCTTTCGAGCCCGCTCCTGCACAACCTCTTCGGGGAGGTTGCTCTCTTCCGCTTGCATTCGGATGGCCTTTCGCACCCGAGGAGCTCGCAAGACTCGCTCTTTCATCTCCGACGCAGGGCGGAACACAGGTCCCGTCGCGACGCGGAACTCACGGTCAAAGCGTTCTTTCAGATAGGCCCGCAGCTTCCGTGCCAGCTCAGCGTCACTCAGTTGGTCGGTGTACCGGTCCACCATATTCTTAAGGTTGATGGGCTCACCGCCGTTGACGTGACTCTGCTTCTTGTTCCGAATGAATTGGTACAATTCACGGGTCAGACCGGGCGATTCCTTCTCACCAAACATCACGTCCCAAAACGACTTTCGGGCGCTGGTGGGTGCACGGTCCCACACCATAATTTGAGGACATACAAAGATGGGTTTGTCTTGTTTCCGCTGAACAGCGATCAGGGTTTCGAGCAAGTCGATGCTGCGACCCCCAGGAGCTTCGGGTCGACGGAAGATCCAGCGGACAACATCCCGCATCCAGTAGATCATGCGACGCATGTAGGTCCACAAGGTCACGGGTTTTTCGAGAAAGATTAAGGTGGGAACATCGTTCTCCACGAGCTTCTCAAAGAGTTCGCTGGGAGCATCACCACCCTTTCCGAACAATCGACCAAACCAACCTCGGAAGACCCGGAGCTTTTGCGCCCACACCTGCCAAGGAACCCAATACAGGCCTGGAGCAAACCGGACCAACGGGAGCTTGTAGACAATGAAGAGCGCATTGTAGATCAAGTAGTTCAGGTAGCTTCGGCTACGCAGAACATACACGACCGTCCCTTCCTCAGCCGCTTCTTGCACCTGCTTGATTCGAGTCTCTGGGAACACAAGCTCGTTGAACAACTTCTGAGCCAACCAGTTCCACATCCCACGAAGGCGCTCGACCATGCCGGTCCAAGAGCTCTTGAGCAAGCGGTCTACTTTCTCCCGCTGCACGGCTTCTTTGAGCTCTTCCTCATCAATTTCGTCGCTTTGATTGACCAACTTCTTCGAGATGGTGACCAGCTTAACGTTAACCTTCTTGGCATCCTCTTCGGAGCTTTCATCGTCGGTCGAGGAGTCTGGCTTGCCAGCTTTTTCCTTGTCATCGGGTTCGCCAATGGCCTTGGCAGTCTTCGCTTCCGAGTCTTTCTTCTCTTCGGATGACTTGTCTTTGGCCTCCTGGCTGGCGACCTCTTGGGCCGGCTTGGGCTCGTCGTCCTTTTCCTCTTCGGAAGCAGCCTTGGATGAACCAGAGACCGTCTCGCTCTTATCAGATGAGTCTTGGGTGGGGTCGGAATCCGACTCTTTCCCTTCTTTCAAAGTCTCGGGCGGAGAGTCATCCGAAGAGCCTTGGCCTTTTGTTTTTTTGTCTTGCTCCAACGTGGACTTAGCCTCCGTCACACCTGCCGTATCTTCGGCATTTTGCGCAGCCTGTTCCACGCGCACTTCTGTGCTGTCTTTCTGCAAAGGTTCACCCATGATTTTGATCTCTATGTGTCACAGCAAAAGCTGGAAAGTACCAAGGAAGACAAACGGTTGCTGCCTATCAGAAGGCGACAGAAGGAGCAACAGGGAGAAGACAATGACAACTCAACCCGAACCCTCTTGCGACCGTTTGCGGAAGCATCATCACTCTACAAATGTAGAGGACAAACCTCTTAACACCATAAATAGCCTATAAATTGCAAGGGTCTGAAACAAAATGAACGAAGAAGCTCAACAAATCCAAAGGCCTAAAACGTAGACTTCCAACGAGAGAGCGTCCGATTGCCCATCCAGGGAACAACAGTCCAAAGAGATGTCCCTTTCAAGGAACACAGTCCCCTGCCAAAAGACCGTACGATTCTCCCAACCCACTGACCTGGCAAAGAATCCTTAAGCAGCGTGAGCCTGGAACGAATCTTTCAGGAGGGCACGGCCAACCATGGCTGAAGGAGCGTTCAGCCCGAACAAACGCGCTCCCGCCATCCCTATGTGTTGGAGAATCTAGAATGTTGAATCGAAAGAATATTGTTTTCAGTGTGTTGTTTTGTTTGGGGGGATTGTTGGTTTCCACTCCCCAAGCTTCTGCGTCTTTTGAAGGAGCCTGGACCCAACTCCGGCACCGCCTGATGCGTGCCCAGTTGGTCAGAGCCTTTCATCGGCTCTCTGCCGACATCCACCGTCTGCAAAAAGAGCTACCCAAAGCCGACTTACCTCCCCAAAGGGAAAAGCAACTGGGTGATGTGTTGGCCTGCATGTCAACCTTCACCTCGGTGTTGCCTCTTCGCAGGACCCAGCCAGGAACCTACCTCTGGTCTTGGTATGGGATCTCCCGACAGCTTCACTTTCTCAAGGGTCAACTCAAGACTCTGCAAACCTACAGAACCAATTACCACCGATGTCTTTTGGCGTTGAAGCCTCAACATCGATTCGCTCGCCAGTTGAAGGCAACAGTGGTTGAGCGCCGCGCCCGACGAAAGCTCAAGTTGTACGAGCAGGCACACCCCACACTTAAGCGGATCTATAACCGCGTCAAAACCTGGCACATGCTGCTCAAAGTCATGAACGACCGAAGTCACAAAAACCCCCGAGCGTCGCGGTATCTAAACTTGTCACGCCTGCAGGTGTTGAAGGCCCAGCAGATCTTGCTCCGGCTGCAGCAACACCTGCTTCAACGGGAATGGTCACGCAAGCGTAGGATTCGAAGTTTGCGGGTGCTTTGGGAGTTGGCCCCGAACCCGACGAAAACACCTTTGCCAGTCGAGACGATGGTACCCCTCGCCCTGACCATGGGAACGATGACCATCTCGTTGATGGGAGCGATGGGAGCGATGGGAGCGATGGGTGTGATGGATGACATCGAACACAAAGAGCAAGCTCGGAAGGCAGGCCTCGTGATGACAGGCATAGCAGGAACGTCTCTTCTCGCCCTCTCACCGGTCTCAATGATCAGCGTACCGCAGCCTCTGGCCGCCAACGTCCTGCACACGTTGCTCAGTGTTGCCGTTGTACCAGCGCTAGGGATTACCTTAACTCGGTTGGAGAAGCCGGAATGGAATCATTTGGGATGGGGTGTGCTCAGCGCCCTCCCCTTGCAGTTGACCTGGCTAACCATTGGCTGGATCAACCAAAGCAGATGGCGCCGAATCAAGAGGGAATGGCAGACTCCCAGTGACAGCCCTCCTCCACCCAACTGGAGAATGGGTTCCCAACTGGAAACGCGTTACCACCTTCAGGGGTTGAGCAAACCGGCACGTACGTTCCGGATGACACCATAGGATGTCTTAGAATTGGAACATCAGCCCGGCTCGGACCATGCTGTTGGAGAGGTCGTAGGCGTTCTCTGTGAACTGGCCAACCCAGCTAAAGCTCCACTCCACAAAGAGATAGGTGTGATTGACGCCCACTTCCACGTCGAAAGTTCGCGCTGCGACGGGGTCGATAAAGTCGAGCTGGAGTTGAAGACCTAGCGCAAAGTGGAAGCCAATGTTACCGCTGAAAGCGTAGCTTCCGTCGGTGGTGCTGGAGATATCACCGTCGCCGTTCGTCACAAAAAACAGCGAGTAGTTCAAACCTCCACGAATGTAAGGAACAAGCGGCACACCGTAATTAAGCGCAAAGTAATCCAAGCGATACGAGATATCGAGTCGAATGGGGATGACATAAGCCGTCTGGGTCACATCCACAGTCTCAGTGGTCTGGGTTCCGTCGGTGTTTGTCGTGGTTTGTTCCTTGGTGATGACGTTACCGCTTTGGTCCCGAATCGGGCCTGTCGCCCAAGACACTCCAACGGAACCACCGATACCAATCGAGCCAAACTTCTTGAACACCAACCACTCAAAGCCGAGCGCAATGACAGGCTGGTAGTAAGCGCCAAAGTTGTACTGATAGGGTTTGCACAGCTCACGGTTGGTAATGGATGAAGGACAGTTTTCCGAGATCTTGTTGTCAATGGAGTCAGGGCGGTACGGGCCGACCCGGATTTCCAAGCCAAAGTTTCGGGGAGACTCAATCTTATTGCCGGCTTCCGTCCCAACATCAGCTTGTGACAACGAAGGAGCCAAAGCGATCATACAACCGAGGGCCGCTGCTGCCGCCACTTTCTTCGCATGCTTTCGCCAACGCCAAAAGCCCAGCCCCAACAACATAAGCAACAACAGCCACAGGGGGTTGAGGAACAGGAACGCCGCAAAGACAACGGGAGCAAGGAGGATCTTGGAGGCAAAGCGAGCCTTGGGAGACTCTTGTAGCCACTTCGCCCAAGGTGGGCTGTTGCGGTAGTACCAGGCCACAAAGCTCTTGCCCCATGAATGGGTCAACAAGAAGCGGTCACGAAACTGACGAAGCACGCGAACCCAGCCATGGGAGTACGACCCATAGGTTGCCGTCGCGAGGAAACAGTAGCCGCCACCTTCAAAGCCTTTGTTCTTACCACCCACGCTGTTGTAGGTGCTGTAGAAGTCAACCGTGGGCTGGGTTTTGATGCATTTGACATCAGCCGCCACGGCGCTCTCGTTACCAGCAGAGTCCGTCCCAGACGCAGTAATGAGGTAGAACAGTCCAAGAGTGAGCTTGTCCAAATTGGTGGAGGTGCTGCCTGTCTCATTACCGTTGACTGTCCGCTTGGAGTACTCCGCGGTCTTGACGTTGGCGCTGTTGAACAACTTGATCGCGTCATCACAAGAGGCCACGTCGTCCGCAGTGTCAGGCGTGCTAGAGCCGTCGCTGATGCCTCGGAAGTAGATGGTGTAATTGGTCGCACCTTCCAACGTCAGGCTCACAGCGGTACTTGTCGCATCTCCCAATCGGAGAGTTGGTGCGTTGGGAGGAGTCAGGTCGTACTCAACGGAAGCGGTGGTTTCGACGGTTTTGTCGGTTTGAACAGTGGTTTCTGGGACTTCAATGTTGGCCTGGTTTGTGGAGAGCCCCCGGTAGGCGTACTCAAATTTTACTTTTACCGAGATGGTCCGCTCTCCAGAATCAGTAGAAGGAGGCAGCTTGTCACAAGTATCTCCAGTCACACCGGTTCCATTCACAATTTTGTCATAACCGATCAGGTCTTTGACATCCAAGACAGAGTCATTGGTGAACCCCAAAGCGGCCCGGTCAAATGTGCCAAGCAGCTGGATGTTTTCCCAAGTCCCTTCCACCTTTTGGTTGTTCGCGTAGAAATTGGCAGTACCGGTCACCGTTGGCGTCTCAGGCAAGGCAGGAGCACGCACTGTGGCTTGTTCTGCGATGGTCACATCCTGACCGTCTTTGTTGGTCAGAACCAACTTCACCTTGATCAGGGTGTTGCTGTCGAACACTCGACTGGTACCCAAATCAAGAATCCAGGACATCGACAGCTGGGTGTTGCCCGAACATGCCGTAGGTCCATACACCACAGTCGTGGTTGTGGTGTTGGTAGTGGCGTTGGCACTTCGCAGCGTGGCTGTGGCCGACTGCGCAGAGGCCAACGAAGGCAAAGCCACGGAGAGAAGGCCCAAAAGACCGATCCAACCGAAGGTCCAATACCCAGAACGACGAGGGTTGGAAGTGACTGAATGTGATCCGAACATATTCGATGTACCTCAAGCCATGACACGAACAAAAACATCATCAAAACAAACGAAAGCAAGAACGAGTCCAGATTTAGAAAAAGCACGCAACCCTTAGTTTTCTCGGCACTCCACTTCCAAACGAAGGATTCAGAGAGGGTCGCGCAACTGCCAAATTGTCAGAAACCTCGTGAAGGCGAAAAGCGCGTTGACAATTTGGCTCACAGATATTCTGCGATCATCAGCTCAGCAATTTGAACAGCGTTAAGCGCGGCTCCCTTCCGGAGATTGTCCGCCACAATCCACATACTGACTCTGTGGGTGTCGCCGGGAAGTTGTCGGATTCGCCCCACAAAAACGGGGTCGGTGTCACTGGCGTTCAATGGCATGGGGTACAGCGCTGACGCGGGGTCGTCCTGCACTTCCACACCCGGAAAATCTGTTAATAGAGCACGAACTTCTTCCACGGTGATGGGCTCATCCGTTTCGATCATCACGGACTCAGCGTGACAAGAAAAGATAGGCACGCGAACACAAGTGGGGAAGACCTCCAGATCAGGAAGATCAAGAATCTTCCGCGTCTCGTTGATCATCTTGTGTTCTTCTTTGGTGTAGCCATCTTCCATGAACACATCGATGTGAGGCAACAAGTTGAACGCGAGTTGGTGAGGGAAGTTTTTGGGCTCCACAGGCTCCATGTTGAGGGTAGAGACGGTCTGCTCGCTCAACTCCGTCATGGCTTTCTGACCGGCACCCGAAGCTGCCTGGTAGGTGGACACCACAATCCGATTAATCCCAAAGCGATCATGAAGGGGACGCAAAGGAACGACCATCTGAATGGTGGAGCAGTTGGGGTTGCCGATGATGCCTTTGCGCTCGTACATTTCCAACGCGTCTGGGTTAACCTCAGGTACGACCAATGGACAGTCGGGATCCATTCGCCATGCGCTGGAGTTGTCGATCACCAGACATCCGCGAGCCCAGGCTTCGGGAGCCAGCTCCTTGCTGGTTCCGCCACCGGCAGAAAACAGAGCGATTTGCATCCCTTCAAAGCTGTCCGGCTGAGCGACCTCCACGGTGATGGACTCGCCCCGAAAGGTCATCTCTTCCCCAGCCGAGCGAGGCGACGCCAACAGACGCAACGAAGCAATGGGAAAGTCGCGCTCTTCCAGAGTTTTGACCATCTCGCGACCGACTGCTCCGGTTGCACCAACCACACCCACATGAAATCCGTCTTGGCTCATCGTCCTCTCTCTTTAGCGTTTCCACACATAGCCTTTGCCGCTATGTGTGTGATGGATCTTGCCACCTTTGTCGTTGGGGAGATACTCGCCGCCCACTTCCACCCGCATGCCCTTTTTAAGACCGCGAAGCTCCTTGCCTGAGTACAAGTTGTTTTCCACTCGAATGGTGAGGTCATCGGTGGACTCCACCTCGATCAGAAAGATTTGATGGGGGTAGCGATCTGCGTGGTCGCGTTTGGCCCCAAACATTTCACGGAACGAGCGCCACAAGTGACGCCAAAAACGACGTCGACGTTCGGCGATTTCTCGCTCGTCCAACGGCTGAATCCAAACCACAACCCCAGTCACGCTCGTGACCCAGCCGGAGCGAAACTCCGAAGCCAGGCGGTGAACGTCCCGGTTTCCTCGACCGGGTCCGCGCAGGAGCCCGAGCGAGCGCAAGAGAACATGCCACAACCAACGCATCATCGCAACGTACTTCCTCCCGATTCGCAAGTTTGCCATTTTCCAGACCCATCGGTATGATACTGGACGCTACGATGAGTGACAAGAGAGAGCCCACAAACGCTCTCTTCCCCTCATGGAACCCTAGAGGTTTTTTTGGATGCATACACCTTCATTGTTCACCCCTTCTCGCTTGCTTTTGCTGTGTTTGGTAGCCCTACTTTCAGCCCTCCACTTGGGCTGTGGCAAACCTGGCACGGGTCAACTGGATGGAAACCTTCAAGTCACAGGCTGCGATCCACTCAACGCCTCAGCCGCTTGGTCCCTGGATGTCCGCTATCTGACGATGCTCTACCAAGGGACATCCACAGAGCCTGCTGTTGCAGAACTGCGAATGCAGACCTACCCTGGGTCCACAACCCACGACAACCGGGCCGCCCAAGATCTCTTGATGTTGGAGATTCACAAGCCTCTCCAAGTCCAGACCAACCAGAGCATTCCGATTGTGAAGTTCACGCCAAGTTTGTCGGCGCAAACGCCGAGCAACAATCCCAACGAAGTGTCCGCTCGTGCGGTTCTCGTCCTTGGGAAGACGTGCCCCAACAACACCCAACCGTTCTTGCTGGAAGGAACGTTGACGTTCACCAAGTTTCCTCAGAAGCATGGAGAGAACGTCGAAGGATCCTTTAATCTAACCCTGACAACGTCCCGCAGTTCCTCACCCAACAACCAGGGGACATTGACCGGCAGCTTTAACTTTCCCTGGCAACCCCCCATTGAATTGGGCCATGATTGGGTGGGTTACTACCCTCCAACAGGAAACGCCCGGCCTTGACATTTCCTCCGGGCTTTGGTTTGTAATGTGACCTTTGAACCCCGCACGCAAAGAGATGAAGCATGAGTTACTCTCTTTCGGGTCGGGCTGTATACGCAGGCAGCTTTGACCCCATTACCTACGGACACATGGACATGATCAAACGGGCCTCCCGCCTGTTTGACGACCTGATCATTGGCATCGGAGAGAACCCCAAGAAAAGTTATCTCTTCGACATCGAAACCCGTGTCTCTATGGTGGAAGAGCAGATACAAAACATCTCCAACGTCAGCGTCCAGCGGTTCCAGAACCTGCTGATCGACTTCGCCAAATCTGTCGATGCGAACGTCATCCTCCGCGGTCTTCGAGCCTCCACCGACTTCGACTACGAGTTCCAGATCGGCCTGGTCAACATGAACATGAACCGCAACATCGAGACCCTCTTTTTGCTCGCGGACCCCAAGAACATTTTTATCAGCTCCAGCACGGTCAAAGAGATCGCCTACTTCCGCGGGAACCTCGACAGCTACGTCCCCCCTTCCATTGCAGAACGGCTTCGCGAGAAGTTTCCATTGTCCGAAGACCAGACCAGCGATTCATCTGACTAGAACACTCTTTCCTAGTTCGAACCACTACACTTTCAGACCTCTTGTCGTTTTAAAAAGGACACCAACATGGCCCGACGTCTATACAAGTCACTCTTTCTTGGACTTGCAGTGTGTGTAACAGCACCGTTGAGCACGACTTGGAGCGCGCCAGCTAGCCGCCCTTCTCCAAGAACCCAACCTAATGCTCGCAAAGCCCCAGAAGCTCGAAAGGCTCCGGTCGCTCGTCCGACCCCTGCCCGAAAAGCCCCAGCGGCACGAAAAGCCCCCACACAATCGGCACCGGCTGCTCGAACGGCCCCAGCGCGTCGAACTGCACCCGCACCGGCAGCTCGCAAAGCTGCTGAAGTGCGCAAAGCACCGGCTCGGCCTGCGCCTGCTCGTCGAGCGGACGCACCCAAAGCACTAAAGGCAGCTCCCCAAGAGCAGGTAGGCAACCCCGTCTCGAATGTGTCCAACACCTACCACATGTACTTCCGTCACGAGAAAGTGGGCGAGTTCACCCGCACTGAAAAGGTCCTCAGCAACCAGACAGTGGAGGTGGTGAACAACAGTGAGATGAACATCAAGATGATCTTCACCACCGTGAAGGCGTTGAACAAAAGCAAGTGTCTCTACGACAAACAAGGACGCCTTGTGGAGTTCACGATCACCAGCAAAGTTCGGAGCCGCACGACCAAGTTCTCTGGAAAGCGCACGGCGGAGGGAATGACCATCACGCGGACGCAGGGCAAGAAGACCAAGACACAGTTTTTCCCAGAAGGCTCGTTTCAGGGAACCAGCCTGGACAATCGCTTCCCTGCTGCTCGCCCTGGTGTCCAGATTCGTCGCAACTACCTGATCATTCCACGCATGGCGATCGTAGAGCAAAAGCTGACCTACCGCGAAGCACAACCCCGCAAAGTGTTTGGCACAGTCCAATCTGTTTTGGAATTGCAGATCGAAAGCGGAGACGCCAAACACCGCAACCGTGGGACCGTATTGGTCACGAAAGAGGGCAAAATGGTCGCTTCACGTATGATGGGACGCCTGGGAGTGGTCGAGATTCGATTGCAGAACTAAGGAAGCTGGACAAGGAAGAGTGGACTTATTCGGAGTGGGTTGGTCCAAGATCAGCAGCGTCTGCAAAGTAGGCGATGTTGCTCCATGGAACGAAGTCACGTGGAACCTCGGGCCGTTGTGGAACGCCGATCATAATGCCCCGAGAGTTCACAAGAAGGACTGTTCCTGCTGCGTCCTCGGGGTAACCATAATTGCTCAAGGGGAAGACCGCCGAGACGCGAACATACTCAGGCGACTTTTGCAAGCACAGTCGCTGAGCCACTTGCTTTTGCAGCGTCGGGTCGTCGTTAACTTTGAGAACATAGAGAATTTCATCCACAGCGTGTTCTCCCTACGTGTGTCTGGTGGGTGGAGACAGCCAGAGCCTTCAGACTGACTGGACAAGTCCATACAACCGAAGGCTCGATCGGTCAGACACGTTATCCGAGGTCAGCACCATCAGCCATGTAAGCGATGTTGGACCAGGGAACAAAGGCACGTGGGACATCGGGGTTCTCGTCAACACCAAAGACGATGCCTTCTCCATCGACTAACAACAGCTCCCCTTCTGCATCATTGGGGTAGCCGTAGTTGCTCAACTTTGCGAGGGTTGCAATGCGTACGTGTGAGGGAGCTTCTGCGAGATCGAGTCGTCTGGCGACAGCGTCTTGGACTTCGGCATCGTCAGCGACTTTGAACAGGTATACCAACTCTTCCACGAGACCACTCCTTATTCGCCTTTGTAGGCAGCAATGATGGTGCGGTTGGCTTCTTCCACCAACCGCGGGAGGTTCGGTTCTTCTTGCAGCCACGCGTCGGGCCAAACAATCTTACCAGCATGAAAACGCGCGCTCTCCTCATCGGGGGGAAGCGGCGCATTCAGAGGTTCGGTCACCAAATCAAAGGTGCCGTTATCAAATGGAATTCCGGGGGCTAACTCATGGATCTTGTGGCGTTCCCGCAGGTCCTGAGCAGCATGAGACAGAGCGCGGTGATGACAGTAGGGGTTGTTGCCACGCTTGTTGAAGAAAACGTGGGCCGTCCAGCTGCATCCACCCCGACACAACGCAGCAAAGTCGCAAGACTTGCAGAAGCCCCACATGTGCTCGGTAGCGCGATCGGTGCCCATTGTCTCATTGAAACGAAGCTCTTCTTTGGTCTCAATGATTTCCCGCAAGGACATATCGCGAATGTTCGCACCGGTGTAGGGCCCAGTCGGCAAAGAAGGACAGCCTTTGATCGCACCGTCTGCTTCCAACCCCAACACTGACATCCCAGCCTGACAACCAGTCCACATGGACCAGGCATCACCAGAGCCACGCCCTCGCAACAGCCGCTCGTAAGGACCAAAGTATCCGATGTTGTTGCCCGGCTGCATCAACACCCCTTCTTGCAAGCCTCGCTCCATCAAGTAAGCCAGCATCGGGTACAGATCCAACAACTCGTAGGGTTGCATCAACATCTCAGAGTTATCGGCTGCATTGCCCATCGGAACCGTCAGTTGGACTTGCCAACCCACACCACCAGCGTCTCGAATTTTCTCATACAGTAGGGGCAGTTGGTGAGCCGAAAGCCGGTTGATCTGAGTGTTGCAACCGAATGACACGCCTGCATTGCGAAAATGCTCCATCGTCCGGAAACAAGCAGCAAACGAGCCGGGCTTCCCACGCAAACGATCGTGAACATCTTCCAGGCCGTCGATGGAGATCGAAACCTGAGCGATGCCTGCACGCTTCATCCGCCGAGCGGTTTCAGCAGAGATACCATAGCCACCTGTTGTCATGGTAGCGGTCATACCACACTTGTTGATCTCCTCGGCAATTTGTAGCCAATCGGAGCGCAGGTAGGCTTCCCCACCAATCAACGTAACTTCGTTCACTCCAACGTCTGCCAGTTGGTGCACGAGATCCAACGCCTCTTCGGTGGAGAGTTCGTCAGTTCGGGCATCACCGGCTCGTGAACCACAGTGACTGCAAGCCAGGTTACACTTCAGCGTAATCTCCCACACCGCGTAGCATTTTCGCTCGGCGGGAGTGTACACATTGCGCTCATTGGAAGTGGAGGAAGTGAGGGGAGAATCAACCATGGAGCACCTTTCGAGGGTGAGGATGTTGGAAAGGTGTCGCCCAACTTATCCCTGTTGTTTGTTTCCGACAGTGCCTGCGCCCATCTGGGTGCTGTTCACGGGGCCACCCATTTGGGCGTTGTTGGTAGCGCCACCCATTTGGATCATAGGTGGACGAATAACACCATATTTGGGCTGGATCACAGGAGACCAGTCACCCGGAGGCATGGAGCCACCGTACATGGGCTGCATGACGGGAGGCTCGGTGCTGATGTCACCGCCACCACCGATGCCGGGCATGATCACGCCGTACATCGCCTGGATCGGGGGAGGCTCTGCCACAGGAGGCTTCACATCCACGTCACCACCACCAATGACGCCAGGCATAATCACTCCATACATGGCTTGAATCGGGGGAGGTTCTGCGACAGGGGGCTTCACATCCACGTCACCGCCACCAATCACACCGGGCATGATCACACCGTACATCGCCTGGATTGGAGGACGCTGTGTTGCGGGACGGGGTTGGAAGAAGTCGCTCAACTGGTTGAACATACGTCCGGTTCGCCAGTTAATTTGTTGCTCCAGCTTGTCCAAGGCTTGCTTGGCGTTGTTCAAGAACTGGCCAACATTCACAGAACCACGAGGCATCAGACCCGCTTTAAACGAGCCGGCAGGTGCTTGTGTGTTGTTGGTTTGGGGCAAAGGTTGCTCTGCCAAGACCGACTGGTTCGGTTCAAACGAAGTCGGGGTCGATTGCCCCACGCTGCCAGCTTGGGTGCTGGTGGTGTTCACTTGTTGAATGTTCTCAGAGCCCTGGATCTGCTGGATCTTCGGCCCGTTTCCGCCAATCTTGGACATGGGAAACCTCCAGTTTAAAAAAGTAAGCCAGTGGCCCAAGGACCACACGGTTAGAATCTATAAGCCTCATCGCCTCGTGGGTTCAAGGGGAGGCAAAAATGAAAACGTAATTCCACAATTTCACAGACAATACAGGATCATGAGATCCTTGGTCAAGGGTCGAGGCAAGACTCGGCAGAAAGAGTATCGGCAAACCTTTCCAGGGGTTGTGTGCCAATCCAGAGGTCTCCCAAACCGGCTGGCGCTCTAGACCAAGGCTGCCGCTTCTGCCTCGCGTCCCGTGGTTTCCAGAAGTTTGCGCAAATTGCTCAGGCACGCTTGCCGATCGGGGTGGCCTTTCTCGTACACGTGGTCAAAGATCGCCAACGCTTCACGGAACAGAGGTTCGGCAGCGTCAGCGTCTCCCTCCGACATAGCAAGGGCTGCCACATTGTTGAGATTCATTGCATAGTAAGGATGCTGTGAGCCTGCCATCACCTTCCAGATCCGGGTAACCTCTTCAAAGACTTCACGCGCTTTCCCGCTTTCTCCTTGGACCCGGTAGAGTTGTCCCAAGTTGGTCCAGGCCGTCGCGACCTGGAGATCATCGTTGCCCAAGTTCTTTTGGAGGATCTTGATGGAGCGTTGAAACATAGCAATGGCTTCATCCCATCGATCTCGGTTGTAGTGCATCTTTGCATAATTGTTGAGGAGATTCGCAACGTTTGTATGCTCCGGACCAACCAGAGACTCCCACAAGCGCAGAGAGCGGGCAAAGAAAGACTCTGCTTCATCGTACTTTTCCTGCATGCTGCAGTTTTCCGCGATGTACCCGGCATTTTCTGCAACACGTGAGTCCTCAGGCCCAAACACGTCTTCACGAATTGCAAGCGAACGACGGAACAATGCCTCAGCTTCTGCGTATCGACCCGCCTGGTAATGGCAGCGAGCCACATTGTTGAGATGGGCTGACAGCTCAGGATCATTGGGTTCAAGAAGGTTCTCAGCCAAATGCAAGGCCTCACAATACAAGAGTTCGGCCTCGTCCAGCTTCTCCGTGACGGTGTAGAAGTCGGCAAGCACGTTACGAGAAAACACCCTTCGGGGGTTGTCCTCTCCAAGTTCGTCGGCAACCTGTAAGGCAGATGTCCAACATTGTTCAGCCTCTTCGTACTTGCCCTGCCCAGCCGCGATACGGCCTCGTTCGATCAAGACGTTCCACTCTTGCTCGTCCACCATACTTTTGCCTCTTGGATCACATAACCTGTTGGAGAAATGAATCGAGGTGATTTTGACACAAAGAAAGGCAAAGTTCCAGCAACAAAGGAAGCACTCAGACATTGTGAAAGTATGCGTCCTCAAAAAACCGATGCCACTTTGTTTCACAACTTGCATTGCAGAATCATGATGTTAAGAAAAAGTACAAAAATTCTCTTGACACAAAGCTGCCAGCTTCGCTATAAGAAGGACCCGCCGCAGAGAACTTCTCGTTATCTCGGTGGCCGCCCAGGTAGCTCAGTCGGTAGAGCAGGGGATTGAAAATCCCCGTGTCGGGAGTTCGATTCTCTCCCTGGGCACACAAAAAAGCCAGCCTTCTTCGGAAAGCTGGCTTTTTTGCTTTTAGCAAACTCCATCCCAAGAGCCTATCGCCTCCCAAAGCCCCACACATCTTCTAACACTACCAAGAGAGCGTTTTGAGCCAGGGCAAGATCGCCTCAGAGAGTTCGATCGCTTGCGACTTTTGAATGTTGTGACCGCCCACGTCAAATCGCAAGCGAGGACCGGCCTGACTTGCCTCAGCAAGCTCCTCCTGGATCACAGCCTCGAAAAAGGTATCATCGTCAGCCCATGACATGAATGTGGGAACGCGAACTTGGGAAGCAAACGCCCGGACGTCCGCAAAATCAACCCCAGCAACATAGTGAAGCGACCGCAACAGTTCTGGATAGGTAAGGCTCGAAGAGAAACCACCTTTCGCAAACGCCTGCGTGATCGGTTTCTTCATCAACAGCGGAACGCCAGGAACGCGCAGGAGCTTAGAGAGGAACTGAAACGAAGGCTTCTGTCGGCGATACCCTTTGTGAGGACGCAGAGCCACAGAGGCGAGAAGAATCAAACCTTTCACACGCTCAGGCTCCAGAGCCGTCACGCCCATGGAGACCGGGCCTCCCATGGAGTGCCCCATCACAACACAAGAATCGATGGCCAGCGCGTCCAGGCATTCACGAACAAAGTCAACGCGGTCTTGCAAGCTTGTGCCTGGGGCACATGACAACTCTGTCCCCCCAAACCCTGGAAGATTGAGACGGTACAGACGAACGTTGCCACCCAAAGACGAGGCCAACCAACGAAAGTCTCGGACGGTACCGGGCAAGCCATGAACAGCCACAACCGTTTGCCCTTCCCCTTCCACCGTATAAGCCGCAGTCCCTTTTGATAGCTTCAACGGCTGTGACGACGGATCGCTGGGATACTCAGGAGTCATGTTTCACCCCCACACGGGTAAGAGTGTAGATGGCAAACGAAGCCAGCCAGTGTGAGCCTCCGTAACCGCTCGCAAACATCTGTCCCAGCGCCGAACGCAAGTGACGTTGGGCAAAGCTGAGAAGTTGCTTGCGCCGAGGGTCCTTGGAAGAAAGGCTCGAAGCAATCCCTTGCATGGCTCCCGCTCGCTGCAACGACAAACCAATCAAGTGACCGATCTTGTAATCTTTCTTGTCGCGGATTTCAGGAGGGTTCCGGACCGAAACAAACGCAGGAGAGTCCAACTTCGGCAGAAAGTTCGACAGCCATGGTGTGTAGCGTTTCTGCGGAAGAATCCGACGCATAAGGTCAGCCTCAACCAAGCACGGAGAGATGAAGTCTTCTCCAGAGGGCTCGTAAGCGGTGGGGCAAGCACGATCCTCCCCATAGAAACGAAGACTCGCCTGCGCGATGGCCTGCATCAGGGGTCGATGGTTTGTTGCCTTCGCGTAGTCGTAGATATGAACCAAGGCATACGCAGTGGACGCATGTGTTCCCGCACGAACAGGCACCGAAAGGCGCTTCAAATACTGGAAGGTCCTCTTAACCAGGAGGGTCTCCAAAGGACGAAGGTTGGCCCGCCACTTCTTGGCTTCGGGATGTTTCCAGGTATGCACCTCACCCACAAGGCGCAGAAACCAACCCCAACCGTAGGGTCGTTCAAACGTATGATGAAACTTGGACTGGAAGAACGCCGCCTCTTGCCGGATGTTCTCGTAGGTAAAGTGTTCGTGCAGTCGGTTGCGGATCGCCTTGGCGCTGGGCATCTGTGGGAACAATTTGAGCAGCCGAACCATGCTCCAATGTCCATGCACAGCCGAGTGCCAATCAAAGCATCCATAGAACGCGGGGTGCAAGGTTCGAGGAGACAACAGGTCCTTCACGCCACCCAAGACCTGTCCAAGCTTGTAGGGGAACTCCCGGTCTGTGCAGTGCAACGATAGCTTCACAAAACGCTCGGCTCGCTTCGCGGTAAAGGTAGCCAACGAAGCAGACGACTGCGCAGGCTTCGACGAAGGTGACCCGGCTTGGACCTCACCACCCACCAGCCCTCCAACCAACAAGAAGCAACCCAAAAAACAACGCACAAACATAAACAACCTCCAACACGGTGTGAATGGGGAACAATGGAACGATTACTTGCGAATCATCCGGGCGATGGGGTAGCGGTTATGGACCGGCTCGTAGAACTTGGAGCTTTGGTAAATGAACTGCAATCGACGGTACGGACTCGCCGCAAACGCCGGCTCTTTCCGCAACCTGTTGAGGAAGATACGTCGTAGTTTGGCGTCCTTCTTGAGGATCTCCACAGCCAGTGGAGCAAACAGGTACGCGTTGAAGTACTCTTTCTGTTGAAAGATCGTATCAAAGAAGTTCCAAGACACAAACGAATCGCGCGCCATCGGCTCCAGCATCTCGTAGATGTAAGCGCTGGATGACTGGTTCGTGGCGACAATGTAGTCGCCTTTCCGGAACAACCGAGCTTCCCGGACTGGCTCCACCTTGATGCTGTGCGGTCGAACGTGTCCTTCGTACGGTTTCTTGGACCAGGAAACCTGCGTCATGATGAGGGAGTCAACCGTGTATGTGGTGTCCTTCTTAAGCCGAGTCATTCGGACACCGCTCCAACGAAGTCGCTGAATCACACCCTTCCAGGCTTGTGGAATGATGTAAGCAGGAGGGGCTTTCAGCACCACCGTTGGGCGGCTGTGGTTGTAAAAAGGGATCTTCCAAGAGCGAGGCTTCGACTTGTCGTAGAACACATGATGCGCTCCCGATACGGGGTTAAACTTCTTGCGGTAGGCAAACCCTTGAAAGGGAATCAACGTAAACTTGCCGGTCCGCTTCCATCTCAAGGGATAGGTCGTTCGTTGGGCCGCAAACTGGTTGGCTTTTTCCTTCGCCTTGCGAAGCTGAACCGCATGACGAGACGCCCACCGCAACACCACATCATTCAATTGGTAGGTCCCCAATACACGTTGCCGATACGTCTTTAACATGTGCGACTCGCTGAGAATCGGAATGGTATTGAACAGCCGGGTGTATCCGGTGGAATAACGCGGGCTAGAGACAAACCCGATCAATCCTTTCTTAAGCTGGCCCGCCTTCCGAAGCACCACATACGGAATCAACGGAAACTTTCGCTTCGACATGGTCGCTTCCAACTGCGGCTTAAAGTGGCGATACACCAACTGCTGCAGTGAAGGAGGGAGCGACTCTTTCGGCGGCAACGAGTAGGTCATGACATGCTGGTAGTCAGCGCCGTTGGTGGTGTGGTTGTCGATGAAGATGTGGGGCTTCCAGGTGTGAAAGCTCTTGTGGAAGGTTCGTGCGTTGGCGGTGTCGGCCTTGGCAAAGTCTCGGTTAAGGTCGTAGTTACGAGCGTTCCCACGAAAACCCATCGACACAGGTCCCACCTGATTCACACGGTTGTACGGTGACCATTGGATGTGCCCGCCCACGTTGTAAATCGGAATGGTGACCCACACGACGTTGTCGAAGCGTTGGGAACGTTTCATCTCGCGCAACACATCACGCATTAACATCTGCGTTGCGTCCACACCGCAGGACTCACCGGAGTGAATCCCGTTGTTGGTCATCACCACCACCCGGTTGCCTAGCTGCGAAGGGTTGGCGATCCCTCCCTTGGCAACAATGACAAGATGGATCGGTCGCCCACCATCGCCCTCACCTGCTCGAACAATCCGCACCCACTTCGATTGTTTGGCCAGCTTCCTATAAAACTCCATGACCTTCGTGGGATGGACCGTTGCTTTGCCCTCGCTTTTCTCAAAATCTGTCAACATAGCAGGCCGCGACGTTTGGGCATGAGCAACCTCCAAACCTGCCACAACAACCAGCCCCAGCAAACTCAACAACACCCAACGTTGCAGATACAGCATCACAACCTCATTTCGTGTGGAGAAACAGCGTCCATCCAAAGGAGCTTCAAAGGACCCAACTATAAGAGAATGTACTTCCACCTTGTCAAGACGAACCGCATCCTTCATCCTACGTGGCAACTGAGATGTGTAACTCTACTCTTTGAGATGGAATGTCATGCGAAATTGGACTTTTCTAGGGTTGTGCGGGCTCCTGGTTTGTGGGGGGCTGTTCTTCCAGTGCAGCAACCCCTCTTCGACCGATGAATCGGGAACCTCTCAAGATGGCGGTGGCAACAATCCTGACATCAGCGTTGCGGAGAAACCCACAGCGACGAAGGTCGCCGGTTGTGGACAAGACATCGCACCCGCCAGCAGTGAATTGACTCTCACTGTAGGAGGAGTCAAGCGAACAGCAACGTTGTATGTGCCCAAAGGGTACGACAAGAACAAGCCGATCCCCCTTGTCGTGAACTTCCACGGTGGTGGCTCCAACGCTCCCCAGCAGCAGATCTTCAGCTTGATGGACGAAAAAGCCGACAAGGAGGGCTTTCTTGTCCTCTACCCGAACGGCTCGGATACCTTTTGGAACGTGCGATTCTGCTGCGGCGAACAAAAAACAGACGACGTCGAAGCCACCCGCGCCTGGATTGATGAGATCAAGAAGAAAGCCTGTGTGGATTCGAAGCGAGTGTACGCAACAGGTATGTCGAACGGAGGTCACATGGCGTACAGGATCGCCTGCGAAGCTCCCGATCTGTTTGCAGCGATCGCGCCTGTTGCAGGTTTGACGTACTCCGAATGCACCCCAAGCCAGCCGATCCCCATCCTTCACTTCCACGGCACCGAGGACAAGTCCGTCCCGTACGATGGCGGCAAAGAATACACCACCGGCGAGAAACCTTTCACATCACCCAAGATCAAAGACATGGTCGGCAAATGGGCTGAGCGCAACGGCTGTGGTAGCACCCCGAAAGAGACATTTTCCCAAGGTCAGACCCAGTGCGAGACCTACGAGAGCTGCAAGAACAACGCGACAGTCACCCTCTGCACCAGTCAGGGAGTGGGTCATTGTTGGCCAGGCAATACGTTCTGCGTGGGAGGAAAAAGCACCCAAGAGATCAACGCCAACGACACCATGTGGACCTTCTTCCAACAGTACACCCTACCGTAGTAAGCCAGTTATGACGGGAACGTCCGCCGCCCCCGCTGCGTTTGCGACGATTGGGTAGCCTTGCAATTCATCCGTTTTTGCGTACACTTCGCGCGGAGTCCGTTTCTGTGGCTGGACATTCGGAGTCCTATCAGCCACAGTGAAAAAGTCCTTAAACCTTTGCTCAAATCATCAGTGGAAGGAACACCGTCTTGGCCCAGTTCACACACACATTCCGCCAGGGTTCATTCGTGCTCATGCTGTTGGTTGGTGCGGGATTGTGGCTTGGAACCAGCAAGCCCGTACAGGCGTGTGCCTGCGATACATCCAAACACGGTAACATTCTTGTCTGGCCTCAAGCCAAAAAGAACGTACCTCTCAGCACCAAGATTTGGGTCCGTTTGCCAGCCTACAATCTCACCCTGCCCTACGAGAAATACAGCGACTTCCAAAAGCACCCCAGGTTCTGGTCGCAGCGTTTTCAGCAGAAGCAAATGCCCCTGCTGTTGGTACACAAGAACAAAAACAAGTACATCCCGGTATACAAGACCGATCTGGCGTTGGGTGAGTGGCGAATGAGCGTAATCCAGCCAAGCGCCAACTTGCAGCCCAAACAAACCTACGAGGTTCATATCCAGGGCCCAGGCAACTTGTTTGCTGTCTTGCACACCTTCACGACGGGAACAGAGTCCACCACCAAGGATGTCCCTCCTGCAGGAGTGAACAACGCCCGGTATTTGTGGGAGCGTCCATACAAAGGAGCTTGCGGTCCACAGTCGGACTACATCACCGTCGATGTAGACGCCAACGCCGCCAAGAACGCCTTGTTCTTTGGGGTGTGGATCGCCGACGCCAGCGGCAAGATCAACGAAAAGGCCATGCCTCACCTTGTGTTGCGGCCCAAAGACGGACGGTTGTTCTTAGGCAAGGCCTCTCGATGCCAGGATCGCAACTTCATCTTCCCGAAGGGCCAGACCCAGTTTACCTTGGGCATTCGAGCCGGCAACATCGCGGGCAAATGGAGCCCCACCGAAACGGTGACGGTCTCTGCCCAAGCGATGGCAGCACCGTGGACCTGGTCACCTGGTGGTCGCGTCGGATTTTGGTTGGGTTTGGGATTTGTCCTTGTTCTCTTGAGCGTAGCTCGGACTTGGCTGTTTCAGCGCAGCTCCAACAACCTTCTGGACGACTTCTTGACCCAGCATGACGAGATCCAGAATGACATGGCCTGGATTGCGCTCAAGCAGATGGTCCAACGTGAGAATGGACTTCGTCGAAACAACTTCATCGTCTTCTTCTTGCAGATTGTCATTAGCGGCCTAGGCATCTACGTGTTTGTCAAAGGGCTCTCCCACTTCTCTGCCACCCCCCAGTCGTTGTCGGAACATTACCTGCAAGCGGCGATTCTGGTGCTTGTGTTGCTGCTCAACGCCATCATCCATCTGTTCTTGACCTTCCAGGTTCGAACCAAGCGTCGAAAGATCAAGAACTTCCCCAAGTCCAAGCTGTTCCAGGCGACCAGCCAAGAGCTTTTGTCCCGTTGGTAGTCACATCCTGGTGATGAGATAGATAGATGGCGAAGCATCCCGCCACAAATTGATGCATGGAGCTTCTATGAGTAGTTTTGACAAAGCGTTTGGCTCTTCCCCTGCGGCAGGAGGAGCAACACGTCCCCAACGTCCGACGCAGCCCGAGTTGGCTGATGTTCACTGTTTGGTTGTGCAGGACCCGACAGGAACACAACAAGCCTACGCGATGCAAAGCACCATCACTGTCGGAAGTGATGCGTCCTCTGCGATCACGCTGCAAGACCCCTCGTTGGCTCCGGGCCATATCGCCCTGGATACGGATGGAACCAAGTTCTGGTTTCGGGCGATGGACCCATCCGCGACCATCCTGCTGAACGGCCAAGCAACGGCAGAAGGATGGCTCAACGGTGGCGAAGAGATTCAAGTAGGAAGCAGCAAGATCTACTTCTTCGGCCCTGCACCTGCGGCTCCTCCGACACCAAGCGGCGGCCTTGTGCCACCCGACTTTTCGTCCATGTCAAGCTCTTCCTCGGAGTCCGATGATCCTTTTGGCTCCATGGGCCCCAAGATCTCTGCTCCCCTCGACTTTGACGACTTTGCCCGCAAAAGCGCGGAAGCCGAGAACAAGTTAGCCGAAGCGGCCGCTCTGTTGGATCAACCTGTGAATATGTCGTCATCGTCATCGACAGGCTACCAAAAGAGCAAGCTTGGACTCTTCCTCATTATTGGTATGTACATCCTGCAAGCGGTGGTCCTTTACATTGGTATCGACGTCTACCGGATGAAGCACCTCTCGCCAGCCAAAGCAGCTGCAGCGACGGACAACCCACAGCAAACCTTTCAGAACATTGTGAAGCTCAAGACGTTGGTTGACCAAAAGCAGTTTCGGAAAGCTGACCAACTCGCACAGCAGACCTTGTCCCAGACCTCCAAGTCCAGCCCGATGCTTCCGGTGTTGAACGAGCGCGTCAAACAGATCAAAGAGGAGATTGTTCACCTTGATGCGTTGAAGCGTTCCCGAGGGTTGGTTGAAGCCGACAAATGGGTCGATGCCCTGCCCTTGCTTGGCCAGATTCCCAAAGAACGTCACGCTTATGCAGCGGGCAAAGCTCTCCGAGCGAAGATCTTTGTCGACAAGGTCAAGCCGTTGATGAAAACGGTTGAGCTTCAGATCGAGTCGCGAAAGTTTGAGGAAGCCCGCAGCAACATCAACAAGATCCTAACCTACGACGGTAACCTCGCGGAAGCCGTGGACCTCCAACAAAAGTTGGAGAAGGCCGACCCCGAAGGTTCACGCCGAGCCAACGCAGCTGCCCTGAAAAAGTTTGAAGCGGGCTTTAAGCTATTTCGCTCCAACCAATACGAGGAAGCGGCCAAGTACTTCAAAGAGTTGGAGTCCAAGGCAGCCGGTCTGATCAAGCGCAAAGCAGGTTCGTACCAGCGTCAGATCGCAAACTTTGTGGAGATTCTCGACAAAGGCATCAAGGCTTCCAAACAAGGCAATCATGACCGCGCTGCAGTGCTTCTTCTTCGTGTCCACAAGCTGTCCAAGACAATGGGGGGCAGTTCGTCCAAGTACGGTCGCCGCCTCGCCCTCGCGTTCTACAAGAAGGGACAGCGAGCCTGGATGAAGAAGCAATACCCCCGCTCGCTTCGGTTCCACAAGCGCGCACTCAACTACTACAAAGGGTACGGTCCATCTCGCCGGGCCATCCGAATGATTCAGAGCAAAGCACGGTCTCTCTACAAGCAAGCCATGATCCTCAAAGGAGTTGACAACCGCGAAGCTCGCCGACTCCTCCGTCAAGTAATTCAGATCGCTCCCCGCTCCAGCAGCCTCTACCGCAACGCCCGACGCAATATGCGCTAAGGGACGACAAAGCAAAGCTCCTGAACATCTCCATTTTCGCTGTTTCCTTTGCACAGGATGTAACACTTCTGGACCTCAATGGAATTGGGTAGAGTCCGCACCATCGATGGGTTGACGCATCCATTTTCATTCCAGTCCAGCAAGCCTACCATCTCGCTTCTGGGCTCCCCAGGTAAGTCTGCATTTGCACGCAACGCTTTTCGCTTGCATCGGCCGAATTGCGTCTTGCCTTGGGACAATACTCTCCGTGGGAAGCAAGGAGTCACAAGATGAAGCGTTTGCCAAGAGTTGTTGTTCTCACAGGATGGCTTGCCTGTGTCTGCTTGGTGGGTTGCAGCACCCCCACAAAGCGAGTCAAAGCCAAGACAGCACATACAGTGAAGCAGACCGTGAAGACCGAAAGCCCATGCATCGTCGGTCGATTGGTGAAAGAAGAGGATGGGAAGCCTCTTTCGTATGTTCCCGTGGAAACGAAGCCAGCCACTGCACTTGTTGTGTCCCGCAAAGATGGCTCCTTTGAGATCTGTCATCGACGTGTGGGAGGAAAAGGAGATCAAGAATCCAAGAGGCTCCCCATTCCCCTTGGGAAATACTTCCTGATCGTCAAAAAAGAAAACTACAAAACCAAGCCACTGGCATTTGTTTACAACGGAAAATCAACGCGTTTGGGCAAAGTCGAACTTCGCAGCGGAGATGTCCCCCTTCCCGATGTGGTAGTCCCCAGCAAGCCATCCCCGAACGACAAAACCAAAGACAGGGGAATCATTGGGCGAGCCCCCAGAGATGAATAGGCAACAATACGCCCACAAACCCTACCGAATCCTCCGAAAGGTCAGATTCACTCGCTCTCCACAAACCTTTTTTGTTTTGGGAATGGCGTGTTCCCAGTGGTCCTGACAGTAGAGCATGAGCAGAAGGTCCCCTCGTCCCAGCATCAACGACACGGACTCTTTTGTGGTGAGATGCTTCATCCGAAACCGGCGACGCTCCCCCAAGCTCACAGACGCAATGCAAGACGTGTCCATCTCAGGCTCGTTGTCGCGATGAAAACCCATACCATCGTGGCCATCGCGGTAGTAGTTACACAGCACCGAGTTGAATCGAAACTCTGTAACAGCGTGCAATTGTTCCAGGTAGCACTGCAAGATGGGTGGCATTTCGGCAGGAGGATGCCAGACACCTGAATACTTGTACCCAACTTCGCCGTAATACGCCGTTAGCCTCGGGACTTTGTGAACCTTTCCAAACATCTGGATGGACTCTTCCTGCCATACGACCTGGCGGTGGAGTTCATCGAGCGTATTGTTGGACACAAACTCACGAAACAGCAGCGCTTTCCCATCGTAGGGCAAACAGGACTCAGGCTCCATTCTTACTCCCTCCTTGTTCTACCCACTACAACCCTGTCCCACGCGGTCTATTCCAAGGAACGCAACGAGCCAAGGTTCAATTTGGCGACAAAAGGTGGTATACCTAACCAACAAAGGCTACATACCTAACTCCTACCTGCTCCTATTCAAACAAACATCGGAGAGATCATGAAACGCCTGGATCCAAGGGTTGTTCGGACGCGGAACTACCTCCGGGAAGCGATGCTCAAGCTCCTCCAAGAGAAGAGCTACACCACCATTACAGTCAATGACATTACAGAGGCAGCAGGTCTCAATCGCGCCACCTTTTATCTTCACTACGAGGGCAAAGAAACACTCCTGATTGACAGCCTGGAGTCTCACTTTGACGAGCTTGTCGCAGAGATCGACGAGAAGCTGGGGCACAAGGCCTTTACGGAAGATTCGTACCCTTTGTACGCGACGTTCAAGCATGTTGCTGACAACGAAGCGTTGTACCGAGTCTTAATGAGCGAGACAGGCCCCGGCTTTGTGATGCAACGGATGATCGATTACATCGCGATGTTTGGCTACAACCGAAGCCCAGCAGTTCAGGATGAAAACTCGCCTTTCACAACAGAGATCAGCCTGGTTTCACAGCACGCGGCAGGAAGTGTCTTTGCGTTGCTCCGATGGTGGCTGCAAAACGATATGCCTTACAGCGCACAAGAGATGGCTGAGATCAGCCAGTCCCTCACGTTGGGGGGAGTGTTGCCTTATATCGAGAAGGTAGAAGCGGCAAGGATGGCGATGCAGGAGGCATCACCAGACGAAGGGAACTAACGCGCTCGAACGCTGTGCATAAGCCTCGTAGTCTTCCCCAAAGCGACGCTTAAGCATCGCCTCTTCCGAAGGAATACGAGTCACAAAGAAGAGCACAAACACAGCGGCAGGGGTCTGCACAAGCGGATGCCCCGAGAGCAAAGCCACGCCTGAAAAAAAGACAATCAAGCTGGTGTACATTGGATGACGAACCCAACGGTACGGCCCCGTGGTCACGAGGCTGTGCTCCGTTCGAAGTTGGAGGGCAGGCGTCCAATGTTTTCCCAAGGTCCAGTGCGTCCAGAACAACAGCAGAAGGCCAAGAATCCCAAAACTCAAGCCCACAATGTGCAACACAAGATGGCCTGATTGTTGCCAGCGCATCAGCCAGTCGAACTGCCGGAAGACACCCACTGCGTAGAGCATGACAGCAGCGACAAAACCACCTGTCAGAGTCTGCCGAAGGAACAGCACCCAACGAGGCTCGAAGTGAGACGTGTCGTCCTTCTCGGCGACATGAGCCTCAGCATCTTCCGCAAACGTATGGAGGGCAAAGGCTCGACGTGCCCACATCCGAATCAGCGTGTAGACAGAGAACAGAGAGACAACAAAAACTGCTGCAAGTGTAGGTGTCATCAATGAGATTCCGAGAACGACAAGGAGAGTGAACAAGGAAGGAACAGCGAGAAAGAAACGGAAACCAAGGGGACCCACAAAGCAGCCGACGGCCTACTTTTTGGCCCCTTCTTTGATCCAGACCCAAACTTGAGCGACGGACGTTTCATCCATTCCACCGGGAGGCATCTGTGAGCCCGCATCGGTCGGCCTCTTGGCGAGGGTTTTGATTGCCAGGAGACTTTCTTCAGGAGCACCCGCTTTGATCAGGCTGTACTTTCCGTTCAGGCTCTTTTGAGTCAAGAGCGCATCCAGGAAATCACCAGCCAGAATCACGTTGGCAGACTTGGTGTTGGCATCATGACAGCCGCTTGTCCCACACTTCGACTCCAGAAGAGGCTTGATGGTTGTAGAGAACGAAACATCCTTCACCTCGGCAGGAATCGTCGGGGGTGTCACTGTGTTGTCGGTGCCGCCTGTGTAGTTGGGGTCATCGTTCTTGGCCCCTTCTTTGATCCAGGTGGAGAACATTTTGAGCTGCGAAGCGCTCATCGGCGGACGAAGATACGGAGGCATGCTGTCGCCTTCGGGAGGCGGCGGATTGATCAGCATCTTCATATACAACCAACTGTTTTCAGGGTCACCTGGCTTGATCATCTCGAAGGTTTTGCCAGCAGCAAACACCGTACGATTGGTGATCGATGCGTAGATCTCTCCGACTTTCTCCAACTGCAGGCCTTTGGCTGGTTGATCACCGCCATGGCAGCCTCCCGAGCCCGAGCAGTTGGACGTCAAGGTGGGGACAATGCAGTTCATGTAGGAGACATTGTCACCCTGGCATTCCGCCGGAGCATCGCATCCCAACCACAAACCCACCAGACCGAGACCCAAGACAAGACCAAACAAACCTATACGCATTGTAGATCCATCACATGCTACGAGGAAATACAGACAACCGCCGTTCTCTGCAAAGCCTCTCTTAATAAAAGGTAATGATGATGCTAGCGGCACCGAGCGACAACCACGTTACATAGCCAATCGCAAGGTGACTGACAGTAAAGATCGTCTTGCCTATGGTATTCGACGGGATGATGTGGGCGTTGAGAATCCCTCCCAACACCAGCAAGCTCATCCCAATGCCATGAATCCAGGCCAGGATTTTGTGCCATCGTGACGAGTCAAAGCCTTCGTACCCACTGTCAGCATCTTCATCCGGCGGCCGACGCATCAGCATGGCCAGAATGAAGGTGCTCAGATAGGTGGCTGTCGTCGCGATGGAAAGAACCCGGTGGGACCAAAGCATCGGTTGTGGGCTCAGACGGTTGCTGAGAAAGTCCACAGCGTTGATCTGACCAAGCACCATGGTCGCTGTCAACAAAGCCAGAGTCGTGTAGCCAAGAATCTGGTGAGCGCTGGCTAGCTTCTCACGCCGCTTTTCAGCGATCTCTTCTTTGGTGAGCTTCTCAGCTACCCATCGAGGCCTGTCTCGATCCAGCGCAGTTTCATCCACCTGATACCCTTGCTTCAAATGCAGAGGCACCTTTCCTTTGGGGCGAACCAGCGACTTTTTCACATCAGCCAGCGCAACCCTGCGCTTGTTTGTCTTGCGCGTGGCCCGAAACACCGGGTCCACCAACGACCATTGGGCCCGCTGCCACATGGGAACAACAGGACGCGAGACTTTCCAGGCAAACCGCTTTTGGCGAAGCACGTTGGACTCCAATGGCTTGGAGCCAAACACAGACGCCTGAACAGGGGAAGCCGAGAACACCAAGGCCAACAGAGCCAAACCAGCTACCGCAACAACAGAGGGAACAGATCGTCGCATTCGAGAGGTCTCCTTCCCGGTCATATTCCTACCTCAACATTTGAGAAAGCACCGAAGCCTACGCCGATGCCAAACGCTCGGAACACTCCATGGAGTCGATTACTTTTTCGGTTGAAACACCAAAGACAGTTGCACATCAACTTTGTTTTTGATCTTAATCGTCAACAGGCTGGGACGCTTGATCTTGAAATCGGAGCACTTCAGATGCCCTTTGACTTCGACCGTCAGGGTACTCTTTCCATCCACAGTCCCTTCCATTTTGGTCACGTCAAACTCAACCTCTTTCTTGATCTTGTTGATCTTGAACTCACCTTTGACCTTCCCAGCTTTTCCGTCCCAGGTCAGAGTTTTTGGGAAGAAGTACACATAGGGTTGTCGGGACTTACGAAGGGAGCTCCACATTTTACGGTCACGGCTGCGGTTTCCACTGCGCAAGCTCTTGATCCGAACCGAAAGTGCGCCCTTGAGGCCGTAGGTTCCTTTACCTTTCGCTGCAAAGAAGATCTGTCCCTTCACGCGCTTTGATTTCGCAATGACATGCTTGAACTTGTGGTACACGTCGACTTTCAAGTGCGACTTCTTGGAAGGCTTGTATCGCATACCATCGGCTTGAGCTTCGGAAGAGAAACCTCCGACCATCATCAAACCAGCTACCCAAATCGCCAACATCCAACGAAACTGCTTCATCAAAACCTCCTTGGCAAACAACGGCTCCATACAACCCATCTCAAGTGACAGAGCCTCACTACGAACGTACCGAATTTACGACCACATTGAGTCGAGACTTAAGGTTCCTTGTTACAGGAGCGACAGGACCAACCCGTCACAGTCACGATTCATTCGGACGGAGCGGAGAGCCTGTATCACTCAACGTTCCGGGACTTAAATCTACACCCTAAGTGGTATCACTTTCTGTGACCAAACTCAATGCGGTCCAATTCCTTGTCCCTTGCCCCCTTTCTACACTCCTAACGCAGCGACTGCATCCACCCTTCGATCCTATGTGATCTCCCACCGACACAGTTTCATTCTCCCCCCTACAATCCAACCCGTGACTCACATCACATCCTCTCCCAAGGAAGGAACGTTTTGGGGGTGTGCGAGAAGAACGAAGTGAAAAAAAGTTGGGTTCATCGAGGAGATCAGACGAAACCAAGCTAACCCCAAAGGTTCCTATGAGTTTTTCTGAGATCATCCAACGTAACGTTTGGGAAAAGCTGTGACCCACCTCACAAACTTCAATGTGACAGACGCCACACTTCCCCTTTCACCTTTATCGCTCTGAAAAAGAATAGGAAACATCCACGGACGAGGTTCGATAATGGAAGTGTAAGTTGGAACAAACGAGTCACTTTCCAGCCATTGAACTCTGCTAAGGAGACAAGAATCATGACAGCAATCAACGGATTCAGCGGAAATGCAATGTTCGCATCGTTTGGCTTCGTTCAAATGAACCAGTCAGCTCAAACTGCCATCACGCAGAACTTGGGCCAAGTGCAGAACTTCTTTTCTGGAATCAACACCGGAATCAACAGCTTCAACATGGGCCAACTGCCCACCATGCCGCAAACTGGCTTTGCTCAGCAATCCGGTTTCATGGCGGCTGGCTACATCGCTCCCCCCAGCACGGGCACGGTGAACCCCAGCGTCCCCAGCAACGGCAAGAGCGGTCTGATTCAAACCGGCAAGACTCCCCCCGAATACGTAACCCCCGGTGGTTATAAGATTGCTGCAGAAGGAAAAGACGCGGCCTGGACCGTGACCACTCCGGAAGGAAAGAAAACTCGTATCTGGGGCGACCCGCACGTCCACGAAAGCGATGGCGGAAAGTGGGACTTCAAGAAGAACATGAGCTTTGTTCTTCCCGATGGAACCAAGATCTCGGTCAAGACAACGCCTCCCCGTCCCAACGGCTACACTGTGACCGAAAGCATCGACATCATGAACGGCAACCAGCGCGCAACCATCGGCGGCATCGACAAAAACAAGCCGGCCAGCGAAGGCGTTCAGAACGACCGATGGGCTCTCGATGCCCGCACTCCCGACGGTGACTACGCTGTCCTCGGTGGAGACGGTGACGACTGGTTCCTCCAAGGCAAGAACGAAATCGTCGGCTCCGAGAAGCAAGGCGAAGTGTTCAAGACCAAAGCTGGCACCACCCGTGGCATCACCCAGCAAGCCCAACAAGCGATGAGCGAAGGACAACCCGCTCCCCGCTTCGGTGGCCAACAGTTCTTGCTCCAGATGATCCAGCAGATGATGCAACAAATCCAGGCACAACTCAGCCAGATTCGCTACTAAGATCAACACACTGAGTCATGCCTAAAAAGAAGGCCGGGTCCATGGACTCGGCCTTTTTTGTTTTGGGGACGTTGGAAACGAAAGAGCACCAGAAACAAGGGGACGTTAACGAACAATCTTTCGCGCGTACGTACCCACAAAGAGGGTCATCGTGATGATCCCAACGAGGGCTTCCAACGCAACGATCCCCTTAAGCCAGCCGTGAAAATCGGGGTGCACATCACCGAAGCCCATGGTGGTAAAGGCCATCGTGGAGAAGTAGATGGACTGCACCAGAGAGATCCGCTGCCCACCCACAATCTCCTTTCCTTCCAAGACAATCTGATCCGGCACACACCAGTAGAACACGCCAAAGAACAGAATCAGACAAAACGCGAGCACCGTAATCCGCAGAGGGTGCGTACCGTAGCTGCTTCCGTAGTCGAGGAACACCCGCTCCAAACCGTTCTTACAGAGCTGGCCCCACTTCCTCTCTGCCAAAGACTCCTTCGACGACGCCTGACGCGAGGTCCTTCGGAACATCCAGTACGCCCAATCCTCTTCATCGTGCATGCCCTGGTACGCAAAGCTCTTCTTGAGCAACAAAAACTCGTTGGCGGTGCGCTCCAGCTCAATGGGAGCAGGATCTGTGCTTCGATCTCCGCGGAGTTTTCCGGCAATTTGTTGGGGTGTCACGGCGATCAGATCCGTCACCATGTTGTAGAAGCTGATCCCGGCAAACGAAGCATCTGCCAGATTCACACGACGGTTGATGTTTGCCCCTTTCAAGTGAAGTTCTTGCGCCACGGTCATGCGGCGAAGATCCAACTCCAGGTTGCAAAACACTCCAGTAAGCACAGCGTCCTTCTGGAACTTCGCATAGCGAAAGCTCACTTGCTCGCCAAAGTAAGCATACTTGTAGCTGGCTTCTTCAGCGAACGTGACAAATTGAAACAAAGCCTTCTTTAAGAAACGTGTGCCCTCGAAATGAGCTTCGCCATGAAATGTCGCCGCCTGAGAATCTTCCTTGGCGGTGACCACCTGATCGGACGAGAACGCAGCAGCACCTTCAAACTCTGCTCCGTTAAACTCCACCTGCTGAAAGGTAGCTCCGGTGAAGAAAGCCTTGTACGCAAAGTGCGCGTCCACAAAGGTCGCCTTCTCCACAAACGTAACATCGGAGAACACCGCTTGGCGCTCAAAGATCGCTCGGTTGAAAGACACATTTTGATGGAAGGTGCTTTGCTGAAACTGACACCGTGCGACCATCTGAACGTTGGAAAAATTGGTGCGTCGGTGGAAGATGGCCCGCTCAAACGAAACCACGCCCTCTTTGTCACCAAGAATCGCTCCTCGCAACGAAGTCTTCCCAGCAAACGAAGCTCCTGAACAGAGCAGCTGGTGCACGACGATGGTGCCTTCCAGATCAAAGTCTCTGGAAAAGACAGCGTCTTCCCAGTTCACGCTGTTCTCCAACGTACCGAGATGGGCGTTGCGACAGAGCAAGCCACCTTGGAAGACTGTACCTTTGCCATCGATTGTCCCGTTAATTCGGGCATCATCCACAGTCACACGTCCACCAAACGTCACCCCAGGAGTTTGCCAATCGCCCTCCAGCTGCAGTCGGGACAGCAACACAGCATCCTCAAACGTGCTGTTGTGGAGAGCAATTCTTGTATGCGCAATCACCGAACGAAAGGACAACTTCCCCTTGTACGTTGATCCCTTGCTAGAGAACTCTCCGATCATCTCAGTGCTATCGAACACAACCTCTCCTTCACACGTGACCTTATTAAAGCCAGCGCGCAAATGAAACGTTGCATGATTGATAAACAAAGCGCCGCGAAAGAGAGACTCACGAACGTTCACCTTCTGATAAAACGTCGAACGACGGAGCAAAACATCAGCGTGACAATCCATTTCAAGGAGCCAAGTGAGATTGTGCATTTCAGACTGGATGATTTGTAGCTCACCGTGGAACACAGAGCTGCTGCATTGCAGGACACCGCCCACCTGACAATAGCTGAGAGAGACCGTGTTGTGGTGCTCTCCCAGCAAACGGCAACCCCCTTCAAAGGTCGCGTAGTCGCATTGCAAGCCCCCTTCCCAGCGAGACGAAAGAAAAGCCACATCGCCATGGAAGGTTGTCTGCCTCTGCTCTGCTTTGGTATCTCGCATGGACAAGACCGCTGCTTCCACACAGGTCACGTGCTCCAACGTGACTGCTTCTCGAAAGGTAGCTCCTTCCGTAAGCAGTCGATGGATTCGAGACTCACGAATCACAACCGGTGCAGAAACATCCTGGCTCCGAAGGTCAAGTTCTTCGACCTCAACTCCAACAAGCTCACCACCTTGCAGCAGTCGCTGACGAGCCTCATCGTTGGAGAGAGGCTGCAGAGATGCATCAGCAGGGCAACCCCACAACGAAGGGTCTTGCGATGGAGAAGAAGAAGCAGGTTGTTCGATGGAGGAAGGCTGAGATGGGTCCGGCATGCTGCGAACTCCTATAGATTAGGGGGAACCCAACGCAAAACGACTCACATTGATTTGTCTGAAGAAACACGCTCAGCGCTAGAACTCCTTGCTGAGGTGCGATGGAAGCGCCAACCCTGTAGGGATGAGGTCCTTCATTCGTCGTCAATGTTGAACATTTTTTCGTTCAGATTCCTTTATCAAAGTGAAAGAGATTTAAGGTCGTTTCTGTAATCACAGAACGATCCTAGTACCTTTGGGTTCGATTCACAATCCCAACCCCAGGATTGTGATGGCTTTGTTGCACCTCTGGCCCCTGCAGTGGTATAGTTACCACCGGGATTTCCTCCACAAACCAAGAAGAACGTGGGTATGAACGCTGTGAAAAAGATAGGTGCACTTTTGTTGCTCTTGAGTGGGTTTGGTGTTTCCCTGATCGCCTGCCAACTCACCAACGAAGACTGCGTAGCACGTGAAGCCTGCAAGCGTGAAGGGTTGTGCCAGGCCAGCCCGGAGTTAAACCGCTGCGTCGCCACACAGGAAGGCTGCAAAGCCAGCCGGTTCTGCTTCAACCTCGGCCTCTGCAAAGAACAAGACGGACGTTGCATCGCAAGCTCCGAAGAAGACTGTCGCAACTCCATCCAATGCAAAGAAGCCAACTATTGCTTACTACGCAAAGGAGAATGTGTCGAGATCACCAAAGACTACTGCAGCAGCCGACCGGAGTGCACCAGCCAAGGACTCTGTTCACTCAACTCCAAGAAAGCCATCTGCATCGCCGGAACGGCCGAAGACTGCCAACAAAGCGAAGTCTGCAAAGAGCAACGACGCTGCCTCCTCGAAAACGAGAAATGCGTTCTCACCGATCAAGCCTGCAAAGATGGCCAGGAATGCGAACAAAACGGCGCCTGCTCCCGACTGGGCGACAAGTGCGTGGTCAACTCCGACGACGACTGCCGTGAGAGCGTTGTCTGTCGCCAGGAGAAGAAATGCTTCGCCGAAGATGGAAAATGCGTGGAAACTCGAACCCAAGGCGGCAACTGCAAAAGCTCCTGCGCCACTGATGCAGACTGCTCTGGCTGCAGCAACGACCGCGTCCTGTGTGACGGAACCTACTGCGCCCAAGAAACCTGCAAAGACTCACAAGGCTGCAAAGACAAAGGACAATGCACACGCGAAGGCACACGATGCATCGCCAAAACCAAAGAAGACTGCAACACCATTTGCCTCAAAGAAGGCTTGTGCTCCGTGGACACCGCAACCGGCTCCTGCCAAGCAGCCTCCAACGATGACTGCGCCCAAAGCGAAGCCTGCACCAAACAAGGTCGCTGCAGCGCTCAAAAAGGCGAATGCGTCCTCGTCTGCCTGGAAAACCTCTGCAAGAATGACGCGGATTGTCGAGGCTGCCGAGGAGGACGAACCAGTTGTGTCTCCGGTCGATGCGCGACCCCTGGCTCCGGTGAAAGCACAGCAGACGGTGGAAATTAATGACAACACACACTCCACGTTCTTCTTCGCCCGCTCGACCCATGTTTGGCCGGGTGTCCTCGACCCTTGTTGCACTTCTCTTGGTTGGGTTTGTGGCCGTCACAGCTTGCCAACAGCTTGACGCTGGCACCTGTCGAAAGAGTGAAGGCTGTGCTCGTCAGGGGCTTTGTAGCTTCGCTGATGGCAAGTGCATCGCCGCCAACAACACCGACTGCCAGGGAAGCCGATTCTGCATTGACAACGCCGAATGCGAAGCCCAAAACGGCCGATGCATCGTCGCCAGCGAAGCCCACTGCCGCAACTCGACCCAATGCAAAACCAACGGCCTCTGCCTCTTCCGTCGCGACGAATGCGCCGTCATAACCAACGCCTACTGTCAGTCACAACCCACCTGCCAAACCCAGGGAAAATGCAACCTCGACACCAAAACCTTCGAGTGCATCCCCAAGTCTGTTGTGGACTGCGAAAACAGCGACGGCTGCAAAAACGAACTCAAATGCCTCCTTGAAAACAAACAGTGCATCATCACCGACGCGGTCTGCCAACGCAGCGAATCTTGCAACAAAGAAGGTCGCTGTACCCGCCTAGGTTCCGAATGTATTGTTGGGAAAGACGAAGACTGCAAAGGGTCCGAAGCCTGCAAAAACGAAGGTCGCTGCGTCGTGCGCTTCCGCCGTTGCGTCAAACCCCTCCCCGAACTTGTCGATGAACCTGCCAACGAAGGCAGCACCGATGAAACCAACACCAACGATGGGGGAAGCAATGATGGAGGCAGAAACGAAGGCGGAAGCAGCGACGGAGGAAACAACGAAGGCGGCGCCGAAGAAAGCAGCCCGAGTGAAGGCAACGCCGAAGAAAGCACATCAAGCCCAGAAACGGATGGAGTTGGCGAGTTTTAAGGAAGCGACCTCACCCCCGGCTGCGCTACGCTTGCCACCCCCTCTCCAGTTGGAGAGGGGCAACGAACAAAGTGAGTGGGGTGAGGTTTGTAATGTTCAATAACAGCGAAACTGAGCCCCAATACATTCTGATGCTGCCCTTCTCCAAGGTGGAGAGGAGCAGCGAATAAAGCGAGCGGGTTGGGGTTGTACATAAGATTCAAAGCAACGACTCGATTGTTTCTCCAATCTTGGAGAGAACAAGATCCAGATTCTCAAGAACCTGCTGGTTAGAAAATCGAATAACGGTATAACCAAGCAACTCCAAACGCTCTTGCCTTGCGGCATCACGGTCTTTCTGTTTGTTATGGATAGGACCATCTATCTCGACAATCAACTTAGCTTGAAAACAATAGAAGTCGGCAATAAACCTATCAATGGCTTGCTGCCGACGAAACTTATACCCTTTCAAGCGTCTTGCTCGCAGATGCCCCCATAAGACTCGCTCTGCATGTGTAGACTCCTTTCGGAACAAGCGAGCCCTGAGCTTCAATCTACTCCATTCTCGTGTTCCTGAAGTCCACACAGGATGTTTCTCATTCTTGCTCACAATAGACTCCTTTCGACAGCTCAAACGTGTGTGACGTTTGGGCTCTTTGAAAGAAGCATGCCAGCGCAAAACAACGTTCATCTGAGTAAATGACAGGGACTTCCGAGTGACAGTGAAGCCATACAGTTACCAAGTTGTCCAAGATCGGGACACAGTGTCCTGATCTTGGACAACGATGTTCGACCTACCCAAGACAGTTTCGACAAATTATGTTATCGCCCTTCTCCAGTTTGGAGAGGGGGTGGCAAGCGCAGCGCAGCCGGGGGAAGGTGTGCTTTCTTATCCTCCCCTTCTCCAGTTTGGAGAGGGGGTGGCAAGCGCAGCGCAGCCGGGGGTGAGGTCTTTCCTATCACTCCACCATCCAGATGAAGCCATCCAATCCATTGGACGTGAGGCTCGTGCCACCGAAGGATTGGGTTCCGTTCAGGTTTCCAGAGACCCACAACTTCCCATTCTGGAAGACAAGATTTTCGAGGCGGGTTGTGCCAATACCAGTGGTGAAGTGATGGCTCAATACGTTGTTCGAAGCATCGACTTTGAAAATGTAGGAGGAGTGTACACTTGGTGTGTAAGATGTTCCTCCAAACGTCCCTCCCCCCGAACCAATGTGGACCAGAATACGGCGATGATTGTTCGAATCAAATGTCATATGCATGTGATCCGTGATGGTGGTTTCGCCTATTTTTATGGGGGTAACCCAGTTTCCAGACGAATCAAGCTGTGCGAGAAACAAACCTGAGCCGTTACCGGGTAATGTCATTGTGGTCGATCCGAATACAACGTTCCCATTTTGGAAGTACCCAAAGACATGAACGTTGTCTGAGTTATCCACGGCAAGACCACGAACAAAAACACGCGAGGTTAGACCTGTGTCAGCTTTTCCAGTTGCAACCCACTGCCACACACCAGCGTTGTTTAGTTTGGCAACGAAGCCATCGCGACCCGTCCCAGCATGACTGACAGAAACGGTGCCAAACTGATGGGTTCCAGCATTGAGCAACAGTCCAGAGATGTAGACATTCCCAGAGCGATCAATTGCAATATCAGTCCCCCGAGAATTCACAGCGCTAGCCGTGCTTTTTGTAAACCATTGTTGAACACCAGCAGAGTTAAACTTAACAACAAAGGTATTCTGCTGCGCTGAAGTCCCACCCATGGGTGTCCCCAAGACAGTTCGATCCGACGGTGTGTGTCCAACAACGTACACATTGCCACTGGAATCCAATGTGACTCCTCGGGTCGAGGAGGAGTAATTGAACGACTTTGACCATGAAACATTGCCGCTCGCGTCATACTTAAGCAAGATCAACTGATCACCGGCAGCTTTGGTATACGTAGCACCTCCGATAGTCAGATCCCCACCCTGGTACATGGAGAATAGGATGTAAACACCGCTTGAGTCGGCGACAATGTGGGCAGGGTTATCATGGGTCGATGTCCCAAGAGACTTCGCCCACAAAGGGTTCCCACTGGAATCAAACTTGGCGACGCCAATATCATTTGCCGCGACACCAGGCAAAGTTGTGGAGCCAATAGTCGATGAGACATTGAACAAGAACAGAGTGTAGATGTTTCCATTGGGGTCCAATGCCATAGAGTTTGAATTCTGCGTATTGGCGCCACCGTAGTTGAAGGTCACAGGAGCAACACAAGCACCTTGGTTGCAAACAGGAGTCGCTCCAGCGCAAGCGTTGCCACATGCACCACAGTGGTTGGCATCGGATTGTGTGTTCACACAAGTTCCGCTGCACTGCACTTCTCCGTTGGTGGGACAAGCGCACACACCAGCTTTGCAAGTGAGACCTGTTCCACAAGCGTTCCCACAAGCACCGCAATTGGTGTTTGTCGTCAGGTCGGTGCAGGTGCCGCTGCACAGGTCCTGCCCTTTGGAGCAAGGCAATGTCACCTTGCGGACCTTGTTGCCAGCAAACTCCGTGAAGTAAAGAGTCTTTCCATCCCAGAACATGCTGTAAGGACCGTTGGTTTGGGCGGAAGACACAGGCCCATCCACGGACGCACCCGAGGAACCAAACAACGTTGTCACCTGGTAGGTGGAGGTCATCTTGCGGATACGATTGCTGCTGTTGTCTGCAATGTAGAAGATACCCGCATCATCCATCACAATCGTCATCGGTAGATTGAACCTTGCAGCTGTCCCCTGACCATCAAGAGTGCCTTGGGTTGAACCAGCCACCGTCGTGACGTTTCCATACACGTCAATCTTCCGGATTTTGTGATTGAACCGGTCCACCACAAACAAGTTGCCGTCTTTCGAGTATGCTATACCGGAGGGCTGGTTAAAGACAGCGGAGGTTCCTTGACCATCCGCAAAACCTGCAGCTCCCGATCCTGCAATGGTTGTTACATTTCCGCCGGGATCAATCTTCCGAATTCGGTTGTTGCTGTTGTCAGCCACATAGATGTTGTCGTTGGGGTCAATCGCGAGGCTGATCGGCAAGTTAAACTTCGCAGCCGTGCCAAGTCCATCCGCGAATCCGCCTGTTCCACTGCCAGCGACCGTCGTGACGTTACCGTTGGTATCGATCTTTCGAATACGGTGATTGTCTGTGAAGAACAAGTTGCCGTTGGAGTCTTTGACGATGCCAAAGGTCTTTGTGTATTTCGCAGTCGATAGCGTCCCATCCAAATAGCCAGAGGTACTTCCGGAGTAGGTCGTTACATTGTTGCTGCTATCGATCAAGCGGAGTCTGAAGTTATCGCGATCGCAAACAAGCAACCCACCAGCATGAGTCACCAAGCCAAAGGGACGGTTAAACCGAGCGGACGTTCCCTGAGCATCAACAAAGCCCTGGCTGGAGCCAGCAATGGTAGTCACACAAGCTATCGAATTTGCGACACAAGAACCGTTGCAGTCGTACGTTCCTGGAGCACAAACACATTGACCCGAAGAGCAGGTTTCCCCTGTTCCACAAGCGTTACCACACGCTCCACAGTTGGTTGTGGTGGTTAGGTCGGTACAGGTTCCGCTACACAGGTCCTGGCCGTCTGTGCAAGGCAGCCTGATTTGACGGATCCGGTGGTTGTTCACGTCTGCCACATACAGCTTGGCTCCTGTGAGAGCAAGACCCACTGGGTCATTGAACTTCGCAGAGGTTCCAACACCATCTGTCGTTCCCGTGGAGTTATCAACCCCTGCAAGAGTTGTAACGGCCCCAGCTTGGGTAATCTTACGGACGGTGTGCCGAGAACGAGACGACACATAAAGGACACCAGCCGAGTCAATGATAACATCACCAGGTCTTCCAATCGCAGCCGCAGTCCCTTGCCCATCGGAATGGGCATCAAGACCTGTACCTGCGATGGTTGTGACATTTCCGTTTGCATCGATCTTACGCACACGGTGGTTCAACGTATCCGCCACATAGACGTTCCCGTTGGCATCCACGGCAAGACTGGTAGGTGTATTAAACTTGGCCGATGTGCCCTGCCCGTCAGCATAACCAGCCGTTCCATCACCTGCTATGGTTGTGACATTGCCGCTCGTATCAATTTTACGAATACGATGGTTATAGATCTCAGCCACATAGATGTTGCCATTGGAATCCATCGCAATACCATGAGACCCATTAAACCGAGCGGCTGTACCTTGAGCATCAACATAACCCGAAGCACCTGAAGAGCCTGTACCACCGCCAGCAAAGGTCGTGACATTTCCACCCGTATCAATCTTCCGGATAGCATGGTTGGAGCTATCCGCGAAGAACATGTTACCACCCGAGTCAAACAGTAGGAAGCTTGGGAAGTGCATGGTAGACGAAGCTCTCGCACCGTTGGCAAACCCTATCACACCCGTCCCAGCAAAGTTCGTCACGTTCGCATGAGCATCAATCTTACGAATACGATGGTTTTGGAAGTCACCTACATAAATGTTACCGCTGCTGTCAACAGTAACAGCGTGTGGCTTGTTGAACTTCGCTGAAGTGCCCTGACCAGCCTGATAACCTGCGGTGCTTCCCGCGACCGTTGAGACGCAAATGGTACCGTTGGGGACACAAGAACCCGCACAGCTAAACTGACCGCTGGGGCAGACACAAGCTCCACCACTGCATGACTTACCAGTTCCACAGACGTTGCCGCACGTTCCACAGTTGTTGTTGTCGTTGAGCAAGTCTTTGCAGGTTCCACTACAAACCGATTGGCTCACCGTCGAACAGGGGAACGTGAGCACCCGCACCTTATGGTTGGTAGCATCCACGAGGTAGATCTTGTTGCCAGCAATCACCAAGTCATGGGGGTTGTTGAATTGTGCGGTCGAACCGGGACCATCAGCGAAGCCAGCGATTCCCGTACCTGCAACGGTGACAACGTTACCTTGGGGATCGACGCGCCGCAGCGCATGACTCTCAAAGCCCACCACCCACAAGTAACCGGCGCTATCCAACTTCAATCGCGTCGGTCGGTTGAACTGGGCCGTTCCTGCGTTGCCATCGACCCGACCGGCCGTTCCGTTTCCAGAGAAGGTCGTGACATTTCCGTTGGTGTCGATCTTACGAATGCGGTGGTTGTACTGGTCAGCCACAAAGATGTTACCTGAGCCATCCACCACAACTCCCGTAGGACGGTCAAATTGAGCGGAAGCTGCCGAACCATCAGCGAAACCTTGTGTGCCGCTGCCTGCGATGGTTGTCACCACACCCGAAGACGTAATTTTACGAATTCTTTGGTTTGCCTGGTCAGCGACAATCAAGTTCCCTGAACCATCAAAGGCGACGCCGGAGGTTCGCTTAAACAGAGCCCCTGTTCCGGTTCCATCCAGATAGCCACCTCCCGCTCCTGCAAAGGTCGTGACCACACCAGCTTGTGTGACTTTCCGGATCTTGTTGTTGCGCCAGTCACCGATAAACAAGTTACCTGAACCATCGATCGCGGCGCTCTGAGGATCACGGAACGACGCCGCAGCACCCGTTCCATCGGCAAAGGTACCTACGCCACTTCCAGCCAACAACGTCACATTCGCGTTGGTATCAACCTTACGAATACGATGGTTGACAGCTTCCACCACATACAAGTTACCAGAGCCATCTCTGGCCAGACCGAGAGGTGCGTTAAACTGTGCAGAGGTGCCTTGTGCGTTAGTGTAACCCGCGGTGCTACCGGCGAAGGTCTCCACACAGATCTCGGAGTCATCAATGCAAGTGTTGTTGCATAACTTCTTGCCTGTCGGACAGACACATTGACCGCTGGTGCATACCCGACCGGTGCTACAAGCGTTACCACAGGCGCCACAATTGGTCGTGGTTGTGAGCGCAGTACAAGTTCCGCTGCAAAGACCTTCTCCATCCGTGCAGGGCAAGGTGATCTTTCGTAACAGGTGATTGCCACCGTCCGACACATACAACGATGTCCCACGTATAGCTACTTTGTAGGGACCATTGAAGGTTGCAGACGACCCAATTCCGTCAGCCGTGCCTGTGCTTCCTGTACCAGCAAGTGTCGAGACAGAGCCGCCTTGCGTGATTTTAATGATGTTATGACTGTTCCAGTTGGCCACATACACATTGCCCGCTTTGTCAACGACAACGCCACGCAAGCCAGTTAGGTTGCCTGGCAAAGTGGAAACCACGCCCGCTGGAGTAACTTTACGAACCTTTTGGGTCCAGTGGTCTGCGACATACACATTCCCCAGGTCGTCCACAGACACATCACTGGGATAATAGAACTTCGCAGTCGTACCGGGGCCATCGGTTCCACCAGCACTTCCCGACCCGGCCAATGTTGTCACATTCCCGTTTGGATCAATCTTTCGGATACGTTGGCCGTGGATGTCAGCCACATACAAGAAACCAGCTGTATCAAAGGCTAGGCCTCCCGGTTGGTTAAACTTCGCAGCGGCGCCCTGTCCATCAGCATAGCCAGCCGTGCTACCAGCGAATGTTGTAACATTCCCGCCAGTATCAATCTTACGAATCACATGGTTGCCTCGATCGCCAACAAAGATGTTTCCATTGCTATCAATCGCAACACCTGCCGGGCTTTTGAATTGTGCGGATGCTTTGGGCCCATTAACGAGGCCGCCAGTGCCCGTACCTGCGAAGGTACTGACATTCCCGTTCGTGTCGATCTTTCGAATCACATGGTTGCCAAAGTCAGCCAAGTAGATGTTACCTGAAGAATCAATGGCCATCGCATGCGGAGTGCTGAACTTCACAGCAGAACCTTGACCATCTTGTAGACCTTGGGTGCTACCCGCAATCGTGGACACACAAACCGTGCCGTCATTCACGCAGCTACCAGCACAGCAGAACTTCCCTGTACCACAAACGATTCCACAGCCACCACAGTTGTTGTTGTTGGTTTGTGTATCTTTGCACACGCCACCACAGCGAGTTTGCCCGGTTCCACAAGCGGCAACACATTGACCAGAGACGCACTCTTGGCCGGTGCTACAAGCAGTACCGCAGACACCACAGTTGGATGTTGTTGTCAGGTCCGTACAGGTACCACTGCAGAGGCCCTGGCCTGCTGGACAGGCGAGTCGGATCCTTCGAATCCTGTGATTGAGGTAGTCGTTGACGTAGAGATAGTTACCTTTCAAAGCCAGGCCTGCTGGAGAATTGAACTTGGCCGTTCCAGCGGCTCCATCAACGTTGCCCGACGAGCCCGAACCTGCAAGATTCGATACGAAACCAGCCGAGTTAATCTTCCGGATCTTATGGTTGCCACCATCTGCAACATAGATTTGTCCGGCCGCATCCATCGCAAGACCACGTGGTCCAGAGAATGTTGCGCTTGTCCCGCTTCCGTTCGTGGAACCGACAGCGCCAGATCCTGCAAACGTAGAGACAAGGCCTGTCGGCGTTATTTTACGAATACGATGATTGTCACGGTCAGCCACATACACATTGCCGAGATCATCAACTGCCAAAGCATAGGGGAACTTAAAGAAAGCCGCAGCCCCTTGACCGTCGGCAAAGCCCGAAGTTCCATTCCCTGCCAATGTCGAAACATACCCTGACGGTGTGACTTTCCGAACTTTCTTAATATGGAAGTCACCGACATAGAGGTTGCCTAGCGCATCAATCGTAATGCCGTAGGGCTCTGCAAACGACGCAGACGTTCCCTGCCCATTCGTACTTGCCCTGACACCGTTACCTGCGAACGTAGTAACATTACCGTTGGTATCGATCTTGCGTATTTTGTTGTTGCCTTGTTCTGCAACGTACGTATTCCCTGAGCTATCCTGTGTCACGCTGATGGGAAGGTTGAACGATGCTGACGTCCCTTGTCCATCCACGCTCCCACTCGCACCTGAACCTGCGAGCGTCGTTACGTTACCGTTGGCATCAATCTTTCGGATACGACGATTGTTGGTATCCGCCACAAAGAGGTTGCCAGCGCTATCAATCCAGATACCGCCCTGAGGCCCAGAAAACTTCGCAGCAGTTCCTTGCCCATTTAAGAAGCCGGCGGTGCTACCTGCAAACGTCGAAACACAAACCGTGCCGTCATTCACACAAGCACCCGCGCAACAGAACGTCCCCGAGCCACAAACCGTGCCACAGCCACCGCAGTTGTTGCTGTCAGCTTGTGTATCTTTGCAGACTCCACTGCAGCGCGTTTGGCCCGTACCACAAGCCGCGACACATTGGCCGGAGATACAGGTTTGTCCGGTGCTACAGACGTTACCGCAACGACCGCAGTTGGCCGTGGTCGTAAGGTCTGTGCAGGAGCCGCTGCAGAGACCCTGACCGTTTTGGCAAGGCAGGGTCGCTTTGCGGAGCTTGTGATTTCGGCGGTCCGAGATGTAGAGAATGGAACCCTGCACAAGCAAACCACTGATGGGCTCAAACTGTGCAGATGTAGCGACACCATCCTTGAAGCCTGCGACGCCTGTCCCTGCAAATGTGGTGACGTTTCCAGCCGAATCCACCTTGCGAATTTTGGCTCCGGCCCACTCGCCAACGTAAAGCTGGCCCGCTGCATCGATGGTGATCGTATACGGCAGGCTGAAGGACGCTGATGTTCCCTGTCCATCCGCAGCACCCGAAGCACCAGATCCAGCAAGAGTTGTCACAGTACCATCGGGGGCAACCTTGCGGACACGGTTGTTGTAACCAACCACATACATGTTATCGAGCCCATCAATGGCGAGACCCAGAGGCCGGTCGAACTTCGCAGATGTACCCACACCGTCTTGGAAACCTTGTGTACTTCCAGCAAAGGTTGTCACGTTTCCATTGGGATCAATCTTACGAATTTTATGATTGTTGAATTCACAGACAAAGAGGTTGCCTTGTGAATCCATCACAATGCCGGAAGGCTTACTGAGGCTGGCGGAGGTGCCTTGCCCATCAGTAGACCCTGCAACACCTGAACCTGCAAAGTTTGTGACTGTCCCACCCGCATCAATCTTTCGAACACGATGACCATCGTAGTCTGTGATGTAAAAGTTACCAGCAGAGTCACGAACAATTCCAAAGGGTCCAGAGAAGACAGCAGAAGCCTTTGGACCGTTCACGTTTCCGTTCCCTCCGGTTCCTGCAAACGTCGTCACATTGTAGCTGGTATCCACTTTTCGAATACGGTGGTTGGCAAAATCCGTGATGTACAGATTGTTGGAGCCATCCATCACAAGGTTGGAGTTGTTATCAAACTTGGCAGAGGTTCCCTGACCATCGGCAAAACCGGCCGTACTTCCCGCAACGGTTGTGACACAGACCGTACCATCGTTCACGCAGCTACCAGAACAGCAGAACTTTCCGGAGCCACAGACCGTTCCACAACCACCGCAGTTGTTGTTGTCGGTCTGCGTATCTTTGCAGACTCCACCACAGCGCGTCTGCCCTGTACCACAGGCTGTCACACACTGACCAGAGAGGCATTCCTGACCGGTGCTACAGGCATTTCCACAAGCACCACAATTGGTCGTATTTGTGAGCGCAGTACAGAGGTTGCCACAGCGCCCAACTCCCAAGTTACAAGGTAGCTTCACTTTGCGGATGCGATGATTTCCAAGGTCACCCACATACAGAGAATTGCCCTTTCCAGCGATTCCGAAGATTGCACCAAATGTCGCCGTGGAGCCAGGTCCATCTTGCGCACCTGTCACTCCAGTTCCTGCAATCGTAGTCACATTGAAGCTAGAATCCATCTTGCGAATTCGATTGGACTGCGACTGGCTGATGTAGAAGATCCCTGCCCCATCGATCAAGATGCCTGAGGGAGACTGGAAGGTAGCAGAGGTGCCCTGCCCGTCTGTGGACGAGGCTGCGCCAGAGCCAGCGACCGTGGTGACATTTCCGTTGGTGTCAATCTTACGAATACGATGGTTTCCAGTGTCCGCCACATACACGTTGTCGAACGCATCCACGGCGACATCGTAAGGCGACGCAAACTTCGCAGCCGAACCTTGACCATCCGCATAACCCGACGTACTCCCCGCCAGCGTGGTGACGTTACCATTCGGATCAATCTTTCGGATACGACTGTTGTTGTGTTCCGCGACAATCAAGTTGCCCAGGCTGTCAAAGGCCATGCCAAACGGAGCGTTCAGTTGGGCTGCGGTTCCTTGTCCATCCAAAGCACCAGGCGAACCACTACCGGCAAAGGTTGTCACGTTCCCGTTGGTATCAATCTTCCGAATTCGATGGTTGTCAAAGTCAGAGACGTAGAGGTTCCCAGACGAATCAAAGACCAACGCAATGGGCTTATTGAACGTTGCTGAAGCCTTGGGTCCATTGGTGCTACCTTGTGTTCCTGTTCCAGCGAAGGTCGTGACATTTCCACTCGTATCGATTTTACGGATACGATGGTTGGCGGCATCCGCAACAAATACATTGCCGGACGAGTCCACAGTCACACCATGAGGGTTGAAGAATCGAGCGGAGGTTCCTTGTGCGTCCTGGTATCCTTGGGAGCTACCGGCGTAGGTGGTAACGCAAACGGTACCATCGTTCACACAGGTTCCATTGCACTTAAATTGACCCAGCGGGCACCCACAAGTTCCACGTATGCAAACCTCCCCGCCCCCGCCACAAGCATTCCCACAAGCACTGCAATGGCTTGCGTCCGTTTGGAGGTTTGCGCAGGTTCCTGTGCACAAGGTAAGTCCTCCGGTACAAGAGAAATTGACGGTAGCCGTGGGGGGACCTGTGGCAATCCCTGTAGTGTTACCGTAACCCAATCGACCGTTCAGTCCACTACCCCAGCACTTGAGAGTGTCGTCGTCCAACGCGGCACAGCTATGGTCCCTTCCCACAGTAATGCCTGTCGCGGTACGACCAGTGCCCAGGTTGACAGCGACAGGAGTTGTTCGTTGTGACGTGGTTCCATCCCCAAGTTGACCTGAAGCGTTATGGCCCCAACATTTCACAGAGTTGTCATCGAGAAGGGCACAAGAGTGAATGGGTCCAAGATCGAGAGCCTTGGCAGTTCGCCCAGTACCCAAATTGACGGCTGTGGGTGTAGATGTGTTCGTGGTGCTTCCGATGCCCAACTGCCCTGAAGAGTTACGCCCCCAACATTTCACGGAGCCATCATCCAAGATCGCGCAGGCGTGTTCTTGACCTGCTGCAACAAAGACAGCTGTCCGGCCTGCTCCCAAATCAAGAGTCGAACTTGGTGGAGCGCTGGTACTCGCACCGCTCACACCGAGCTGACCGTAGGTGTTGTTACCCCAGCACTTGATTTGTCCGTTGGTAAGAAGCACACAGCTGAAATAAAGTCCTATCGCATGTTGCTGTGCTTTCAACCCTGTACCAAGGTTCACAGTTGAGGGAGAAGAGATAGCATAGTGATGGGCAAGACCGAGCTGCCCCGATTGGTTCCGGCCCCAACATTTGAGCGTACCGTCCGACAACACAGCGCACGCGTCATGATGACCCACCGCAATCGAGACAACTGTACCTCCAACACTGATACCGGTTGTTTTGGGCTCAAGAACATTGGTTGTGCCTCCGTAACCAATCTGTCCTCGATCGTTCCAACCCCAACACTTCACATCACCGTTGTCGAGCAGAACACAGGTCATACGCTCGCCAGCTTTTACTTGGATGACCGTTCGGCCCGTTCCTACGGCCACAGGTGTTACACTCGGACCGAACCGTTCGTTCGTATCGCCATAGCCTAACTTGCCAAAGTCACCCTTGCCCCAACAGTGCAGAGCACCGCTGACCACGGCACAAGTCGAGTCGAATCCAGCGTCCACAAACAAACCGGGTGCGGTGCATGTACCCGACGAGCAGACCGTACTTCCTGTGCATCGACTACCGCAGCTTCCACAGTTGTAGTAGCTGGTTTGTACGTTGACACAAACGTTACTGCAGTTGGTTTCCCCCCCGCCACACACAACCTGGTCAGGAATCTGCCAAACAAACAAGTTGGTGTTTCCACTGGACGTTAACGTTCCAGCGTTGACGAAGCTACCTGCGTCACGCACAGACCCTGTCACATACACCCGGTCGCCACGATAAGTAAGACCATACGGGACTTCTTGCCCGGTACCGTTTGTAGAACGAGTCCAAGAGATGGCGCCCGTGCTGCTCGCTTTCACCAACAACATATCGCGGTTGGAGGTTTGCGTTGCGACATACAAGGTACCATCCACAGTCGCTCCAATATGAGCCAACTGGAAGGTAATGAAGCTATCCCCTGAGGGTGATGTTACCATCCGAGTGTAGTTTTGGGCGAAGCTTTCAATGTCACCAATCGCCTTCGCAAATCGCCAGCTACCCGAAGAGGAAAGACTCGCAAGGAAGACGGAATAAGCATTGCTTGTGGAAGACTTCGAGATGGTGGTGGAGCCAAAGACAACATCATCCCCGTTGTAGATACCTGAAACGTAAACGTTGTCGTTGCCGTCCACGCTGATGCTAAAGGGAAGAGAGTTGTAATTGGCAGGAGTGGCAGCAGCCGTCACTTTGACCCACTGCCAAGCCCCGGCGCTGTTAACTTTCGCCACAAAGGCATTCTTTCCTGTCGTTGAGGCTGTCCCTGTGACTGCTCCAAAGGTATAGCCACCTTGAGAGACATACCCAGAGAGATAGGCATCACCTTTGGAGTCAACTGTAACAGCGTAGCCACGGGAGTCTGTGTTGGTGGTCTCTTGCTTCAACCAGACCAAGTTACCGTTTTTGTCGAGCTTGGCCACAAACGCTCGATGAATGGTGCTAACCCCAGCAATGGCGGTTCCTGCAACGGTACAAGTTCCACGCAATGAACCTGCCCAATAAATGTTATCGTTGGAGTCAACAGCCAATTGGTAGCCATCCCCCGCCTCCACTCCAATGGGAGAGCTATCGGATGACTTGGTCCAAAGCACCGCTCCATCACTAGCCCGGTACTTCACGATCACCAAGCGATTGAACTTGGTATAGCTAACACCACCGACCGTAAATGCTCCTCCCGCATTGTAGTAGTAGACGATCGGATTGCCCTGGCTATCCACCACAACATTACGGACCTGCTCATGACCCGATCCAGCAAAATTCACCGCCCACAACGCCGTACCTGCCGGGCTGATCTTAACCAAGGCAGAGTCATTGCCACCTGTACCATTTAGAGTGATGGAATCCATCGTAAAGGATACGTTGTAGTGGAAGGCAACGAACATATTGCCCGATGCATCCGTAGCAACGTCGATGCCGGTTTCATTGCTGCTTGCCCCCTTCTGGAACAAGAGCGGTGAACCACAAGTTCCCGATTGGCAAACCTGCCCGATAGAGCAGGAGGTGCCGCACGTTCCACAGTTGTCTTGGTCCAACTTGAGGTTCTTGCACGCGCCGCTGCAGTTGGTTTTGCCCGAGGGACAGCCGCATACACCGTCGATACAAACTTGCCCGGAGCTACAAGCATTACCACAGGCGCCACAGTTGGCTTCGGTGGTCAGGTCGGTACAAACGCCGCTGCAGAGGCCTTTTCCTGCCTTGCAAGGCAACTCAGCGACACGAACTTTGTTGTTGCTGTAGTCCGCAATGTAGAGCTTGTTGCTGTTCAAGAAGACACTTTGTGGCGTGAAGAAGGATGCAGTCGTTCCTGGTCCGTCTTGGCTACCTGTGGTTCCGATACCAGCCAACGTTGTAACATTAAAGCTGGAGTCTATTTTACGGATCCGAGAGGTCGATCCGCCTACTTCGGAGATGTAGATGATTCCGGCTGGATCGATGAAGATACCGGAAGGATTGGTGAAGGATGCTGCTGTTCCTTGGCCGTTCGTACTGCCCGCAGAACCAGAACCTGCAACTGTAGTGACTGTTCCATCTGGAGTAATCTTTCGAATGCGATGATTGCCGTAATCAGTCACATACACATTACCGCGACTGTCCACAGCAACACGTCGAGGTTGATTAAACTGGGCAGCCGTCCCCTGACCGTCTTGGTAACCCGCAGTGCTACCTGCAAAGGTGGTCACATTTCCTTGTGGATCGATCTTACGGATTCTGTTGTTGCTGATGTCGGCCACATAGAGATTATCGTTGGAATCAATCGCAATACCATGTGGTGTGTGGAACCCAGCCGATGTTCCTTGACCATTGGTAGCACCTGTCCCACCACTTCCTGCAAAGGTAGTGACGTTTCCGTTGGTAGCGATTTTCCGAATTCTCTGACCGTTGTGTTCAGTGACATACAAGTTGCCTTGCGAGTCGATCACAATACCTGCCGGGTTTTGGAAGGTTGCCGACAATCGAGGACCATTCGTACCACCTGCTGCCCCTGTACCGGCGAAGGTTGTGACATTTCCGCTGGTATCAATTTTCCGAATCAGATGAGAGGCTGCCTCAGGAATGTACAAGTTCCCTGAAGAGTCTACAGCAAAGTCGTAGGGTCGGCTGAGTTGAGATGTCAGCCTTGGCCCGTTTACAGTACCTTGCGTACCTGTACCTGCAAAGGTCGTAACGCAGATGGTTCCGTTGGCCACACACTGACCGTCACATACAAACTGACCTGTGGGGCAAGCACACGTTCCGCTGGAGCACGTTTGACCATTCGCGCAAGCGTTTCCACACGCACCACAGTGTGCAGTAGAGGTTTGAGTATTGGCGCAAACGCCGTTGCACAGGGCCTCACCGGTGCCACACCACTGGCAAACCGGGAACGGACCCGATACTGTTTTTTCAGCGACATTGCAGCCTGTGTTGGCCGCTTCATGACAAACGAAGGTTCGACCGGAGTGGTCGCCACTTCCAGAAGTTCCTAAGCTATGGAAGGCATACCAGGTTTGGCCTGTGGAGGTGGAGACAAAGATCTGTCCACCTGTCACAAAGGTATTTGTGATGTTGGAGCTACATTGAGCCTGCCCACCTGTCACAACGTATTCGGGCACTGTGGTTGCTGCGCTGCTGTTGCTCCGTAAGCTAACCGCGCTCAGACAACCACCATGAACCTTAACATCCATATCCATACGAATGAAACGTCTGGAACCGCCCATCCCTGCGATAGCTGCCGCTCGGATATGACCCAATGCGGTGTTGTCTTTCGGAGTGGCCAGCGTCATGGAACGTCCTGTACAGAACGCCCGCGTGTCAGTGAGGTTTTTGTTGTACGCTGACATCCGAACTTCGTACCGGTTGGTCATATCACAGTAGGCCAGGAAGACTGGGTCTGTCCCATCCTTCAGGTAGTAGGTGCCTGAGCTAGCAGAGCCGTTGGCTGTGAGGATAGCTTTGCAAGAAGTTGCTGGGTTGTAGAAGTTACCCAGCGAAGCAGCCGCACAAGAACCGGAGCTACAAACCTGACTGCTCGTACAAGATGTGTTGCAAGCGCCACAATGATAACGGCTCTCTTGGGTGTTTACACAGACACTGCCGCAAGCGGTCAACCCACAGGCCGTACAACTCCCTTTGTTGCACATCGAAGCCAGATCAGCTTCTACGATATCACCACCGATTCCATTTCCAGTGGAGTGGCTCTCGTTTTGTCCCCAGCACTTCACAGCGCCATTATCGAGAATGGCACAGACGTGATTGCTTGCAGCTGTGATGTATTTCGCGGTTCGACCAGCACTAAGATCGACCGACTGCGTAATCGGGAGGTGGATACTTTCTTTGTGTCGAAGTCCTAGCTGTCCATTCGCGTTCTCCCCCCAACACTTGACGGTGTCGTTGTCGAGGATGGCACAAGTGAACTTCGCACCAAGAGCTACAGACTTTGCAGTACGGCCAGTACCTAGATTTACGGAGTTACCTAGCCCATAGATAGTCTGGGAGTTACCCGTTCCCAATTGACCAACGTCATTCAGGCCCCAACACTTCAGAGAGTCATCATCCAGGATGGCACAAGCGTGAGAAGCCCCCATGAATACTTTCTTGGCGGTGCGTCCGGTTCCAAGGTTTACAACCGATGCAGAAGGGCTGATAAGTCGATTCGCGTGATTGTAGCCCAATTTTCCGTAAGTGTTTTCACCCCAACACTTGAGCGTATCATCATCAAGGATCGCGCAAGTGCTGTTTCCGCCAGCTGCGATGTACTTGACCGTCCGGCCAGTGCCCACATGGCTTACAGCAGAAGGTGAAGAATTCGTGCCGGATAGAGTTCCAACTCCATGTTGACCATTGTTGTTGGAGCCCCAACACTTCATTGTGTTGTTGTCCAACAAAGCGCAGTGGTGGTTAGTGCCAGAGGCAAGCTGCTTAACAGTTCGACCCACTCCAAAGTCGATGACCGTTGAAGGAACGGTGCTCTCTGCCCCACCCAAAGAAGGTTGCCCCAATTGACCGACGTTGTTGTAACCCCAACACTTCACAGTTCCATCGTCGAGCAATACGCAGGTTGAGTTTACTCCGATCGAAACCTGGGCAACCGTCCGACCTGTACCGACATCAATTGCAGGGTTGGGGAACGTGGAATTCGTAGTATTGCCCGTTCCCAATTGACCGCCACTGTTAAGACCCCAGCATCGAACTTGGCCGTTGCCAGAGGCACATGTATTGGAGTTTGCTGTCGAGATGCTGACGGCTTCTTTGCACACTCCGCCAATACAAGACAAACCGTTGGAGCAAGCGTTCCCACAGCTACCACAGTTGGATGTGCTGGTGTTCAGGTTGGCACACGTTCCACTGCAATCGGTTTGGCCTGGGCTGCAAGTGCAAGCTCCTACCGAACAGACCTTTCCACCCGAACAAGTGTTGCTGCAAGCTCCGCAGTTGGTGGTCGTGGTCAGATCCGTACAGGTCCCACTGCAAAGGCCGGAGCCAGCGTTGCAAGGAAGCTTAATCTTTCGCACCTTGCTGCTGAATTCGGCCAGATAAAGAATGTCATTGTGAAGGAGCAAGCCAGCCGCGTCTTCAAACTGTGCGACCGAACCGACGCCGTCCTTGTAACCCACAGCGCCCGTACCTGCGACTGTTGTGACATTACCGCTCGAATCAATCTTGCGAATACGCTCATCGACCAGGTCGGACACATACAACGTACCCGCTGCATCCATCACAATGTCCGTCGGCTCTTGGAATTGAGCCGCCGTTCCTTGACCATCGGCAAAGCCTTTGGTGCTACCGGCGATGGTCGTTACAGTTCCATCAGGGGTAATTTTGCGAATTTTAAAGGTCAGTGAGTCTGCCACATAGAGGTTGTCATTGGCATCCATCGCGAGGCCAGTGGGATGGTCAAACTTGGCAGCTGTTCCCTGACCGTCCAGATAACCCGCTGAGTTACCAGCAAAGGTTGTCACGTTTCCGTTCGTATCAATCTTACGAATGCGACTGGTAGAGAAGTCAGCCACGAACAAGTTACCCTTCGAGTCAAACGCCATGCCTCGGGGATTGGTGAAGCTCGCAGCAGTGCCCTGACCATCGGCATTTCCAGGACTTCCGCTACCTGCAAAGGTCGTGACGTTACCACTCCCGTCAATCTTACGGATGCGGTGGCCGCCGTACTCCGAAACAAACAAGTTACCGGAGCCATCAAACACCAGGAAGTCAGGCCGGTCGAAGGTAGCTGAAGCAGCAGGTCCATTCGTTCCACCTGCGGTACCTGTTCCAGCGAAGGTTGTTACATTTCCGTTTGTATCGATCTTGCGAATGCGGTTGTTGTTGAAGTCCGCCACATACAAGTTACCGGAGTTATCACGGGCCAGTCCCGTCGCACGGTTGAACTTAACCGCGGAGCCTTGACCATCACCAAAGCCAACACCGTTCCCACCCACCAGCGTGGTGACACAAACGGTGCCGTTCGCAACACATGTACCATCGCACAAGAACTGACCGGTCGGACAGCCACACGAGCCATTGGTACAAGGCTGACCGTTGGGACAAACCGTTCCACAAGCGCCACAGTTGTTGGCATCCGTTTGGGTGTTGATGCAGGCATTGTTGCAGATCGTTTCGCCGGTTTGGCAGGTGGTTTCAAAGCAGTACAGATGGCCTGTCCAACTGCAGATCCCCGTCGTGTTGTTGGTCCACTTGCTGTCGGTTGCACCAACCTGACCGATGGGCACACGGAAGTTGGTGAATCCAGTAAAGTCGTTGCAGGTTCGACTGGTACGAGTATCACCAACCGTCCCATCCACTCGGGTATTCGTCCATGTCAGCGGTGTGCCACTCAATGTCGTCTCGTCCGCATGAACATTAATGGGATTGGCAATGGAGCCATCGATCAAGTCAGTGAAGTTATTTGCAACCGTCGTACCGTTGGTAAGACGATAGGGAACCGTTGCCTGAACCATACGATTTTTCGCGGCAACCGTCGCCGAACTGATCCAAGCAACAAATGCGCCAGTCAGTCCTGCGCTCTTTGCATCCGACTGACATTTGGCATCTGCCCCGCTGATCCCTCCCAAACTTTGAGCAGCGTACGCGGCCTGCGTCACAAACACACAGCGCGAACCTGCGCCACCACACTTAATCTCGCAGGTTCCGGCGTTACAGAATTCATTCGACTGACACGTGTTTCCGCAAGCGCCACAGTTCGAGACGGTGGTAACGTCCGTGCATGTACCGTTGCATAAGATTTGACCGCTGGTACACGAAAGTTTGACCTGACGGATACGGTGAGCCGAACCTTCGGAGACATACAGCTTGTTACCAAAGAGAGCGAGGCCATCGGGCTGTCGGAATCGAGCGGCTGTATCCACACCATCTTGCAGGCCGTTGGTCCCGGTTCCAGCAATGGTGGAGACCTTCTTTGTTGCATCAATCATTCGGACTTTTCGGCCCATTCGACCCGTCACATACAAGACGCCCGCTGCATCAATCGCAAGACCAATGGGTGTATTAAATTGAGCGGCCGTACCGGTTCCATCGGCACCACCGGCAATCCCAGAGCCAGCATACGTCGTGACGGTTCCATCGGGAGAAATCCGCCGAATTCTATGGTTGTTGCTGTCCGCCACAAAGACAACACCGCTGGCACTTACAGCCAGACCAAAGGGCCGATCGAATTGAGCTGCTGTTCCTTGACCGTCTTGGTACCCCTGTGTTCCACCAGCCAACGTTACAACATTTCCGTTCGGATCGATCTTTCGAATGGCGTTGCTGAAGTATCCCGCAACATACAGGTTGTTTTGGGAGTCAATCGCGATGAACTGTGGGCTATTAAAGGTCGCTGCTGTCCCCTGACCATCGGTAGCTCCACCCACACCAGAACCTGCAAAGGTGGTGACGTTTCCGCCTGTGTCGATCTTTCGGATTCGATTTGCACCAGCTTCCGCGATAAACATGTTCCCCGACGAGTCAAACACGACACCACGAGGTTGGTTGAAGGTCGCTGAAGCTCTTGGGCCGTTGGTGCTACCGGCGGTTCCGGTTCCTGCAAAGGTCGTGACATTACCGTTGGAGTCAATCTTTCGGATGCGATGGTTCTGAATGTCCGCAATGTACACATTGCCGGAGCTATCCACCGCAGCACCCATCGGTGAGTTGAACTCAGCCAAGAGGCCTTTGTCGTCCCGAAATCCCCGTATATTTCCTGCAATCGTTGTCACGCAAACCGTCCCCTCGACCACACATACACCATCACAGTTAAACTTGCCCGAGGGACAAGCACACACTCCGCTGGTACAAGTACCACCAGTGGGACAAGCGTTACCACAAGCACCACAGTGAGTAGCAGAAGTCTGGAGGTCAAAGCATGAGTCGTTGCAGTTGGTGAGATTGGAAGGACAGAAGCACAAACCGGTCTGGCAGGTTTTTCCGCCAGTACAAGCCGTACCACATACACCGCAGTTGGTGGTGGTGGTTAGGTCGGTGCACGTTCCGCTGCAAAGATGGGAGCCATCGGTGCAAGGTAGCTTCACCTTTCGAATACGATGGTTGCTAGCGTCAGCGATGTAGAGGGAGTCACCAAACTGACCGAAGCCCAACATTCCATTGAATGTCGCAACAGAGCCTTCTCCATCGTTGGCACCTGCCGTTCCTGTACCAGCAACCGTAGTGACCAAACCTGCAGCAGACACTTTTCGAATTCGATGCCCCGTCATTTCGAGAATGTAGAAGTTACCAGACTTGTCGATGGAGATCGCTGATGGGTTGTTAAACGTCGCGACATTCGCCTGACCGTCTTGCCCTCCCGCTGTAGCCGAACCTGCAGCTGTCGTCACAGTCCCATCATTGAGAGAGATCCTTCGGATTCGATGGTTGCCTCGGTCGGTCACATACAGGAAGCCGTGTTCATAGAAAGCCACATCCGTGACATGGAAGAACTTCGCCGCAGTCCCCACCCCATCGGCAAAACCTTGGGTGCTACCGGCAACCGTCGTGACGTTCCCACTTCCATCAATCTTACGGATTCGCTCGTTGCCCCAGTCAGCGACATAGATGTTACCGGAGTTATCGAGGGTTAAGCCGTGTGGATTTCTGAAGGACGCAGCGGTGCCTTGGGCATCGGTGTTCCCTGCCGTTCCAGAGCCTGCAACGGTTGTCACGTTCCCGTTGGTGTCGATCTTTCGAACGCGGTGTCCATCAAATTCAGAAACATACAGATTGCCTGAGGCATCCATCGCCAGGCTAATGGGGCCGTTGAACGTAGCAGAAGCCCTAGGACCGTTGGTTCCACCAACTGTTCCAGTCCCGGCGAAGGTTGTTACATTTCCGCTGGTGTCGATCTTACGAATACGATGGTTCGTGCTGTCGGCCACATACAAGTTACCGGAGCTATCCGCGACAACGTCGGAGCTACCATTAAACTGAGCCGCTTTGCCGTTGTCGTCTTTGAAGCCTTGGGTCGAACCTGCGAAGGTCGTGACACAAACTTGGGTGTCGAGAATGCAGTTGCCTTCGCACATGTAACGACCCGAGGGACAGGTACAAGTGCTGTTGACACAGACGGCGTTATCACCGCAGAATTTACCGCAACCACCACAGTTTTTGGTATCCACTCTCGTGTTCACACAAGAGCCATAACAGCCCGTAAGACCGGAACCACAACACGAGCCATTGCTACACGATTCGCCGGTCTGGCAAGTGTTCCCACAAGCACCACAGTTGTTGGTGTCGGACTGGTTGTTGATGCAGGTACCACCACAATGGCTCTCGGTGAGTTTGCAACAGCCGAAGATCTCAAGAGAAGTGCCACCTGTCGCAAAGTGTGTTTTGTTCGGGTGATAGCGGCCGCCCCAGATGGTTCCGTTGGTGCTAACAGTAAACTGCTCTTTGGGTGGACTTTGGGTGATGTCCCACTCTTTGGTCTTCTGATCGTTGCCAAAGGTAAGAATCTTCTTTCCATCGGGATGAATCGCAGTTCGCCAGATGGAGCCTGTATGAACAGAGATGGTCTCTTTCAAGGTGGGGGGAGAAGTGACAACATCCCATAGCTTCACAGTTTTGTCATCGGACGCTGTCACCACCCACTTGCTGTCCGTAGTGAACCGAAGATCCCGACAGGTGCTTGTATGAACAGTCCAGGTCTCCTTAAGCACAGGACTGGAACCTGAAACATCCCATAACATCGCTGTACCCGTGTTGTTACAGCCTGCGATCTTGGTGCCATCAGGGCTGTATCCCACGCCGTAAACATTCCCAGTGAAGCCAGTAAGCGACCACTTCACGGTGGGAGGATCTTGTGTGGTGTCATACACGTTGATGACTCCACTGAAGGAAGCTGCTGCCAGATATTGACTGTTGGGGCTCCAAGCAATTCGCCAAGTCGAACCATTGGTGAGGGTGTGAAGACGCTTGTAGGTATCTTTGGAGACATCCCACAGCACAACTTTCCCCCCATGACCGGAGGTAGCCAACGTGTTACCATCCGGGCTCATCGCCATATCCCAAATGTGGCTGGTATGAGAGCCTGTCTCAGCGGGCTTGTCCACAATCAACCCCGGCGGTGACTTCGCCAGGTCATAGATCCGCATGTTCCTACTGTAATCGCCTGTGTAGAGACGATAGCCGTTCTTGGAGAAAGCTACTCCTGGGGGTGTGATCGGTTGCGTGAGTCTCTCGCGCTGGCCCACCAAACATTCAGTACACGTTGCGCTCGAACAGATCTGACCGTTGCTACACGTCGCGGTGCAGCTACCACAGCGGGAATAGGTAAAAGCGACATCCACACAAAGGTTGTTACACGCCAACTGATTCGTGGGACAAACACATTGTCCCGCAACACATGATGCACCAGAAGCACAAGCGTTGCCGCATGTTCCACAATTGGTGGTGGTGGTTAAGTCAGTACAAGTGCCAGAGCAAAGTCCAAAACCTGTGTTACATTCCAGTTTGATTTGACGGATTCGATGGTTTCCAGAATCAGCAAGATATAGTTTGTTGTCTTTGAGGGTCATACCTAGGGGCGTTTTGACCTGAGCAATAGACCCCACACCATCCGTATTACCCGCAGTTCCAGTACCAACAATGGTTGTCACAAGGCCTGCGGAAGTAATACGTCGAATGCGACTGTTTCCGGTATCAGAGACGTAAACCACACCAGCCGAGTCCACTGTGATACCATTCGGTTGGCTGAACTTTGCCGCGGAACCTTGACCGTCTGCAAAACCTTGCGAACTTCCAGCGAAAGTGGTCACAGTTCCATCAGGAGAGATCTTTCGGATTCGATGGTTGGATAGATCCGCGACATACACATTGCCACCTGCATCTACGGCGACGTCGTGAGGCTCATTAAATGCTGCAGTTGAACCTTGTCCATCTGCAAAACCAGCGGTTGCATTTCCAGCAAGAGTTGTCACGTTGCCGCTTGTATCAACTTTGCGAATTCGGTTGTTCTTATGGTCTGCAACATATAAGTTTCCAGAAGAATCGATCGCGAGACCTTGTGGGTTGTTAAATTGTGCAGTCGCACCCTGACCATCCGCAAAACCAGCAGTACCGCTTCCCGCAAAGGTGGTAACATTGCCGTTGGTATCTATTTTGCGAACGCGATGCCCTCCTCTCTCAAGCACAAAGAGGTTCCCAGAGCCATCAAGAACAACCCCTCGCGGTGCTACAAACGTAGCTGAAAGTCGAGGACCATTTGTACCACCTGCTGCTCCGGTGCCTGCAAAAGTTGTTACATTCCCACTTGTATCAATTTTACGAATACGACGATTCCCAAGATCTCCGATAAAAAGGTTGCCAGAGCTATCCACAGTGATGCCTTGGGGCGAGATAAATTTGGCAAGAATGCCTTTGTTATCGACAAATCCTCCTGAACTTCCAGCCAAGGTCGTGACACAAATGGTGCCATTGAGTACACATTGCCCATCACACTCAAACTGACCTGTAGGACAACCACACTTGCCCTGAACACAGGGGATGTTGGAGTTACAGGCGTTGCCACAAGCGCCACAGTTGCTCGCGTCGTTTTGTGGATTGATGCAAGCGTTGCTGCAGTTAAGTTCGTTGGTGAGACAACACTTGGCCTTGTCGCAGAATTGTCCGGTGGAACAGGCCGCGTTGCAAGCGCTGCAGTGTGCTTCACTGGATTGAAGGTCGACACAGATTCCCGAACAGTCTGTGGTGCTGCAGGATGAGCATCCACCCTTCATACAGAATGCGCCGTCGGTTGGAGCGTTGCTGGTCGTTGTGTTGGCGAGCCCATGTTGACCGTTGGCGTTGTAGCCCCAACACTTCACAACATCATTGTCCAGAATGACACAAACATGCCCAAAATGACCGGCCACTGCGATCCATTTGGCCGTACGACCGGGTCCAAGGTCAACAGGGTCAGTCGGCGGACTGTTCAGGTCAGAGGTCGTGCCAACCCCAAGCTGCCCGTAGACGTTCTCCCCCCAACATTTGACAGAACTGTTGTCCAGAATGGCACAAGTAAATTTGTCGCCTGCTGCAAGTGCCTTGGCAGTACGTCCTGTTCCTAGGTTCACACTCGTCGGTGCAAGGCGCCTTGTCGTATCACCAACGCCAAGCTGCCCTTTGGAGTTATCACCCCAGCATTTGACAGAGTTATCGTTGAGCAACGCACATGTATGACTTCCACCTGTTACGACTTGCTTAACACCGCCTCCAACATTGACCAATGTTGAAACCGGAACCAGCCGTTGGGTCGTGTCTCCGTAACCCAACTGACCAGAGCCATTGCTACCCCAACACAGCAACGAATCGTTTGTGTTAAGAATGGCACAATTGTGTGCGCCAGTACCTGTAGAGATGGCTTTGGCGCTCCGACCTGTACCCAACTGGATTGGACTGGCAGGTGGACTGTTAAGCTGCGTTGTGTTGTTGACACCCAATCGTCCTCCACGACCCCAACACTTAATGCTGTTGTCGTCCAACAACACACAGGTGTGGTGTAGAGAAGCGCTGATGAATTTGGCCGTTCGACCTGTTCCCAAATTCAATGCCTTTGCGTCAGGAGCACGAACATCGGAGGTGTTGCCATTCCCCAAGTAACCAAAGGCATTGACACCCCAACACTTGGCCTCCCCGTTATCAAGCACAGCGCAGGTGTGTGAATGAGTCGCTGAAATTTGCTGCGCAATACGACCCGTACCCACATTCACCCCTGTCGTCGGAACGATGGAGGTGTTTGCAGTGTTTGCGTAGCTTTGCCCACCACCGTTGATCCCCCAACACCGAAGACTCCCACCTGCAGTGAGCAAACAAGAGTGGCTTGAGCCCACAGCGAGACCTGTCACATCGATGCATGTCCCTTTGACACAAGCAAAGCCATTGGTGCAAGCATTGCCGCAGGTGCCACAGTTTTGTGGATCCGTGTTGAGATTTTTGCAGGTACCTGAACAATCCGTTTCGCCCGGCGCACAGCCACATGAGCCGTTGATGCAGATCTTTCCACCGGTGCAAGCATTCCCACAGGTTCCGCAGTTGGTGACGTCGTTTTGAAGATCTTTGCAAGTCCCTGAGCAGCAGGTATCACCCAAAGTACACTTGGTCCCACAAGCGCCGCAGTGGTTGACGCTGGTTTGCAAGTTCGCGCAGGACTCAAAACATACGGTTTCACCCGTAGCACAAGCTTGACAGGTGCCTGACGAGCAGATCGACGTCGTGTTGCAAGCCGTATTGCACGAGCCACAATGACTGCGACTGGTTTGGAAGTCGAAGCATGCGTTGGAGCAGGTACCACCGCCGCTTTGACAAAAGTCACAATCCTTAACAAACGGGTAGTTTTTCGCGATGAGGTGGTCTTGCGAACCCGCCGAAGTTACTTGCGTCGCACCTTCGTATTGCATGGTGCTGGTGAACGAACCCACCACGTAGATGTTCTTTGAGGTATCCACGGCAATGTCCCAGGCGATAGAGAAGCCTGAGGAGTCACCGAAGCCAACGCCTTGGAATGTGCCGGACGAATCAAGAGTTGCCACAAACAATTCGCGGCCACCAAACGTATAGGCCGTCTGGTTAAAGCTGACGGTTCCATCGCCTTCACCGGTAACATAAAGAGTGTTGCTGGGTCCAAGAGTCACCCCTGCGACCTTGTCCCACCCAGTCCCGCCGATTTGTCTGGCCCATTGGAACACACCGCTGCCGTTGAGCTTTACAACAAACCCATCGCTTTGGCCCTTGACCTGCAGATTGGCGTTACCAAAGGTAGCGGTTGTACTTTGGAAGTCACCCACGAAATAAACGGCGCTACCGTTCGACTCGACAGCGATATCCAGCGCGTTATCCCAAGCTGTCCCTCCACCCGTGTAACCCCAGATCACGTTCCCGTTGGAACCATTAACCTTGATAACATACGGAGAAATGAACCCAGGGTTGTTCAGAGTTACATTGCCATTGGTGCCGTCAAATTCGATGGAGTTGTTCTTAAAGGTACCGGTTGTGTAGAGATTGTCACTGCTATCCACAGCCATCCCAGCGACGCCATCATGGTCGCCACAACGTGCGCCTTTGACCCACACCCACGCACCGCTTTTGTTAACTTTCGCGTAGAAGGCGTCGGTGAAACCAACGTTGGTCAATGTGGTTGTGCCAAACTTCCCGCCACGATGAGAGCCACCAACATACACATCCCCCTGGCTTGTTACGGCCAAAGCATTCGCAGACGCAGAGTTACCGCCCGACACCGCCCATTGCACGCGACCGTTGTTGTTGAGCTTCAACACGAACATGGCTGAAGAGCTAGACGCAGTGAGCGTAAAGGTTCCAAAGCTGACCGTGCCTTCGAACTGTCCAGCCACAAAGACATTGCCGGAGCTATCCAGGCCAATATCCCAGCCTTTGTCATGGTTGGTGGAACCAAACGACTCCACCCACAAGAACGTACCGGAAGGCGAGATCTTGGCGACAAAGACATCGCTTTGTCCTTGGCTCACTTTTTTGATGGCCCCAAAAGTGCCCGTCCCGAGGAACTCACCGACCACATAAAGGTTACCGCTGGAGTCAACACCAACGCGACGAGCATCTTCAGCGCCCGTACCACCCGAAGCCAAGATCCACTGGTTCTTGCAGAACCCTCCGCAGCAAGTCTCGCCGTTGGCACAAGCGTTGCCACAAGTTCCACAGTGAGCGTTGGTTTTCAGAAGGTTGTAGCAGACACCATTGCACAGCGTCTCACCAGGCTTGCAGGTACAAGTACCGTTCTGGCATAGCTTCCCACCGGTACAAACATTGCCGCAGGTTCCGCAGTTGTTCACATCGTTGAGGAGGTCTTTGCACGTTGCGCTACAACATCCGTAAGTAGCAGGACACAAGTTACCGCAGGTGCTACAGTGAGCCGCGCTGGACTGGAGGTTGGCGCACACGTTGAAGCAACGACTCTCTCCTGTGTTGCAAGCCTGACAAGCACCAGACACACAAATGGAGTTGCTGTTGCAAGCGTTCCCACAGCTACCACAGTTGGTCCGGTCGTTTTGAAGGTCCACGCAAGCGTTGCTGCAAACATTGCGGCCCGCCTGACAATCGGCGCAGTCTCCAATCGGCATATTCTTGGAGACAAACATGTCGGTATCACCGCCATGAGAGAGCACAAGGCTCCCAAACTTCATGGTTCCTGCGTACTGCCCCACCATATAGGTTTGGCCGTTGCTATCCACAGCGATGCCGTTCCCCTGATCAATCCCTGTTCCACCGGCCGAACCCGCCGAAGAGACCAAACCACTGGGGTCGAGCTTGATCACAAAGGTGTCAATCACAGACCCGGCGTTGAGCGTAAGGTTGGCCAACACCATGGTTCCTTCAAAACCACCTGTTACGTAGACGTTGCGAGCACTATCGACCGCAACACCCCGAGCTTCGTCATCACCAGCGCCACCGTAACGTTTGGCCCAAACCAGATTTCCAGACGTATCCCACTTGGTAGCGAAGAGATCGGTCTTTCCAGCTGAAACCAAAGTGGTGCTACCGAACGGACCCGTCCCATCAAGCTTCCCTACGACATAGCTATTCCCGGAGCTATCGACCGCGACATCCCAACCAATGTCCGAACCTCCGCCGCCCATTGTACGAGCCCAGTTCCACACACCTTTGGTGGTCGCTTTGGCGACAAAAGCATCAGAGGGACCGTTCGCAGCGATCAAGTTGGTCCCAAAGGTGGCAGTTCCAGCAAAGGTACCCGTAATGTAGATGTTGGAGCTACCGTCAACAGCGATGCCATAGCCCTTGTCCGAGCCCGTGTTACCGATCGACTGAACCCAAAGAAAGCCACCGGTTTTGTTAAGCTTGGCCACAAACACATCGTCTTGCCCGCTGTTTGCAACATTGATCGAGCCAAAGGTGGCGTTGGAACCAAAGCTACCGATCACATAGATATTGAGGCTGCCGTCAACGGCGATGTCATAGCCAACGTCATTTCCAGCAGAGCCGCCTTGGGTGGCCCAAAGGAACTTTCCGTTCTTGTCGAGTTTCGCGACAAAAACGTCAGCTCCCCCAGCGCTGGTGAGCGTCGAGAGACCAGGGAACTCTGCCTTGTCTCGGAAGTAGCCCACAATGTAGGAGCTACCATCACCGTCCGTTGTGACACCGTAAGCCTCTGCGCTACCGTTTGCGACCTTCACCGAGCGAACCCAGGAGAACACTCCTGCAGGGTCTTGCTTTGCGATCAAAGCGTCAGAACCAGAAGCCGAAGTCAGGCTGGTGTTTCCAAACGATGTTGTCCCTGAAAAGCTACCTACAGTCACAACATTGTTTTTGGGTCCAAGGGCGATGCCATAACCAACATCAGCCCCGGTGCTACCGGTGCGAACGGCCCATTGCGCCACACACTGACCATCACAACAGGAGGTCCCCGTGGTGCACTTCTCGTTGCAAAGACCACAGTGGCTGTTGTTGGCTTCGACCTTGACGCAAGAACCAGCGCAGTTCGTCGTTCCCGACTGACACACCACCTGGCAACTACCTGCCAGGCAGAATTGACCGGTCTGACAGGCTTTCCCACAAGCACCGCAGTGGTTGGTGTCGTATTGGGTGTTCACACAAGCATTGCTGCAGTTCGTAAGGCCTGTTGGACACGACAACGTACACGTGCTGCTCTGGCAAATGTACCCTGCCTGGCAAGCGTTGTTGCACGCACCACAGTTGGCCTGGTCTGAGGTAAGATCCACACACTTGCTGGAGCACACACTTTGGCCAGAAGGACAAGACAGCACACAACTTCCGTTGGAGCACACCTCGCCCGATTTGCAGGCCGTTCCACAAGCACCACAGTGAGACCGGTTGGACTTGGTATCCACGCAGCTTCCCGAGCAGTTGGTAAAGCCCGACTGACACGACAACGAGCAGCTTCCCGAAGAGCAAATGTTACCGGCGTTACAGGCGTTGCCACAAGCACCGCAGTGAGCGCCGTCCGTTTGTAAGTCAACGCAGTTGCCCGAGCAGTTGGAGAAGCCCGCCTGACACGACAACGTACAAGCACCGTTGGAACAGACTTCACCGGCCTTGCACGCTTTACCACAGCTACCGCAATGCGCCCGGTCGGTCTTGGTGTTCACGCAGTTTCCGCTGCAGTCCGTCAGTCCAGTTTGACAAGACAGGACACAGGTGGCGCTGGAGCACACTTCGCCCGTTGCACACTTCTTCCCGCAGCTACCGCAATTGTTTCGGTCGTTTTGGAAATTGACGCAGCTCCCCAAGCAGTTGTTGAGGCCGGTCTGACACGACAGTTGGCAGCTTCCCGAGCTACACACCTGACCGGACGAACAAGCTGTTCCGCAGGCACCACAGTTGGAGATGTTCACCTGCAGGTTGACACACTTCCCGTTGCAAATGGTCTGACCGGCAGGACAGCTTACCTTACAAGCACCCGTGTCACAGATCTGACCGCTGGAACAAGCGGAGTTGCACTTGCCACAGTGAAGTCGATCGGTGTTGGTATCCACACACGAGCCGCTGCAATCCGTTAAGCCCGACTGGCAGGACAGAACACAGCTACCGCTGGAGCACACTTCACCTGCCTTGCAGGCATTTCCACAGCTACCGCAATGTGCCCGGTCAGTCGTGGTGTTTACACATGAACCCGAACAATCCGTCAGGCCAGTCTGGCATGACAGCAAGCACGAGCCGTTGGAACAGACTTCTCCGGCACCACATACTTTGCCACAGCTACCACAATGCGCTCGGTCGGTCCGAACGTTCACACAGTTTCCGTTGCAGTCTGTGAGTCCACTCTGGCATGACAGTTGGCATGTCCCGCTGTTGCACACTTGCCCGGCCGAGCAAGCTTTGGCGCATTGACCACAGTGGCTTCGGTCTGACTGCGTGTTGACGCAAGATCCGCTGCAATTGGTTAAGCCCGTTTGGCAAGAAAGCGCACAAGTTCCCGAGTTACAGACCTGACCGGAAGCACACTTGGTGCCACAGGTTCCACAGTTTTCGTTCGACGACTGAACATCCACACATTTGCCCGAACAGTTCGTCTGACCGGCAGGACAGCTTACTTTGCAGGTGCCGTTGTCACAGATCTCACCGCTGGCGCAAGCGGTGTTACAACCGCCACAGTGTCGTCGGTCTGTTTTGGTGTTCACACAGTTACCGGAGCAGTTGGTTAGCCCTGTTTGACAAGACAACTGGCAGCTTCCCGAGGAGCACACTTCACCCGATTTGCAGGCCGTGTTGCAGGCCCCACAGTGAGTTCGGTCGGTCTGTTTGTTGACACAGTTTCCACCACAGTCTGAGAGACCGGTCTGGCACGACAGCAAACACGCCCCGTTCGAACACACTTCCCCCGACTTGCACGCTTTACCACAGCTACCACAGTTGGCTCGGTCGGTCCGAACATTCACGCAGTTTCCAGAGCAATCGGAGAGGCCCGACTGGCAAGACACCTGACAGGTTCCGCTCGAACACACCTGCCCAGCAGAACACACCTTTCCACATTGACCACAATGACTGCGGTCGGTTTGTTGGTTGACGCAGTTGCCCGAACAGTTGGTCAAACCTGCCTGACACGAAAGCGCGCAGCTACCGGCCGAACAAACCTGCCCGGAGCTACAGACGGTTCCGCAAGCGCCGCAGTTGCTGGTGTCGGTTTGAAGCTGAACGCACTTCCCACTGCAGATGGTTTGCCCTGCAGGACAGCTGATCTTGCAGGTGCCGTTGTCACAGATCTCACCGCTGGCGCAGGCCTGGTTGCAACCGCCACAGTGGGTTCGTGAGGTTTGCTGGTTGACACAGTTTCCGCCGCAATCGGTAAGCCCACTTTGGCAGGACAATTGGCACGTTCCGTTGGAACACACTTCACCGGCCGAACAAGCGTTACCACAAGCACCACAGTGGGTACGGTCCGTTTTCGGGTTGATGCAGTTACCGCCACAATCGAGCAGGCCGGTCTGGCACGACAGCAGACATGCACCGCTGGAGCAAACTTCACCGGCCTGACAAGCTTTTCCACAGCTACCACAATGCGCCCGGTCGGTCCGGACGTTGACACAGTTACCGTTGCAGTTGGTCAGACCTGTCAGACAAGATACCTGGCAGGTTCCTCCAGAACAAACCTGCCCCGAACCACACTGTGTACCGCAAGCACCGCAGTTGTTTCGGTCGGTTTGGAAGTTCACACAGGAACCCGAGCAGTTGTTCAAGCCTGTCTGGCACGACACCTGGCAAGTTCCACTCGAACACACCTGCCCTGACGCACATTTGTTGCCGCAAGCGCCGCAGTTGTTGACGTCGAGTTGCAGCTCTGAGCATGTTCCGCTGCAGTTGGTTTGTCCCGCAGGACAACTGACAACGCAAGCTCCCGCCTGACAGATGTATCCAGAGTTGCAAGCTTTGCCACACTGACCACAGTGGTTCCGGTCGGTTTGCTGATTCACACAAGAGCCCGAACAGTTGGAGAGCCCGGCCTGGCACGACAACTGGCAGCTTCCGTTCGAGCACACTTCACCGGCCTTGCAGACCGTGCCGCAAGCACCACAATGCGCCCGGTTGGACTTCACATTGACACAGCTACCACCGCAGTCCGTAAGACCCGACTGACAGGAAAGCTGGCACGCACCACCCGAACATACCTGACCGCTGGGACAAGCGTTGCCACACTGCCCACAATTCGCTCGATCGGTGCGGATGTTCACACAGTTCCCTGTGCAAAGAGTGAGGCCTGACTGACACGACAGTTGGCACGCTCCGTTGGAGCAAACTTCACCGGATTTGCACGCAGTTCCACAGGCACCACAGTTGGCGTTGTCGGTTTGGATGTTCACGCAGGAGCCAGAACAGTTGGTCAGACCCGACAAACACGAGACACGACACTGTCCACCGGAGCACACCTGACCGGCGTTGCAGGTCGTGGTGCAAGTCCCGCAGTTGTTGCGGTCGGTTTGCAGGTCAGCACACTTTCCACTGCAGTTGTTTTGACCCGTAGGACACGAGATCACGCAACTTCCACTCTGGCAGATTTCACCGGACTTGCAGGTTGTTCCGCAAGCCCCACAATTCACCCGGTCTTCTTGGGTGTTGACGCAGCTACCGTTGCAATCCGTCAACCCGCTTTGGCAGGAGAGCTGGCATGCTCCGTTGGAACAGACGTAGCCGCTCTGGCAAACATTTCCACAGGCTCCACAGTGGGAGCGGTCGGTCTTTACGTCGATACAGTTACCGCCACAGTCGGTAAGTCCTGTTTGGCACGACAGTTGGCAGGTTCCGTTGGAACACACTTCGCCGCTTGCACAAGCCGCGCTGCATTTGCCACAGTGAGCCCGGTCTGTCTTGGTGTTCACACAGTTGCTGTTGCAATCCGTCAAACCACTTTGGCACGACAACTGACAGCGTCCACTCGAACACACCTGCCCTGAAGCACAGGCTTTGTTGCAGGCTCCGCAGTGGGTTTGGTCGGTCTGCAAGTCGATGCAGCTACCACCACAATCCGTTTGGCCTTTGGGGCATGACACGACACAAGCTCCAGCACTGCAGACCTCGCCCGACTGGCAAGCGTTGGCACATTTGCCGCAATGGGTGCGATCGGTCGTTGTGTTCACACAACTTCCACCGCAATTCGTCAGCCCGGTTTGGCACGAAAGCTGACACACGCCAGCCGAACACACCTGCCCCGAAGCGCAAGCTTTTCCGCACTGTCCACAGTGAGCCCGGTCGGTTTTCTGGTCTACACATTTGCCCGAACAGTTGGTCAGTCCCGACTGACAGGAAAGCTGGCACACACCACCCGAACACACCTGACCCGAAGCACACGATGTTCCGCATTGACCGCAGTTTGCGATATCGGTTTGGAGGTTCACACAGCTGTTGCTGCAATTGGTGAGTCCCGACTGGCAGGACAACTGGCAGGTTCCCGTGCTGCACACCTGGCCCGAAGCGCAGGCGTTGTTGCAAGCTCCACAGTGACGACGGTCGCTTTGTGGATCGACACACAAGCCGTTGCAGTTAAGCTGTCCTTGTGGGCAGGAAACCACACAAGCTCCGGCCTGACACACATTTCCACTGGGACAGAGGTTGGCACACTTTCCACAGTGAGCCAGGCTGGTTTGCACATCGACACAGTTCCCACCGCAGTTGGTAAATCCAGCCTTGCACGACAACTGACAGGTTCCGTTGGAGCACACATTTCCACTGGCACATGGCTTCGCGCAGCCGCCGCAGTGAGCCCGGTCGGTCTTGTTATCCACGCAGCTACCACCGCAGTCTGTAAGGCCCGACTGGCAGGAGAGTTGGCAGGTACCCGCGCTGCACACCCGCCCACTGGCACAAGGTTGACTGCAAGAACCGCAGTGAGCCCGGTCGGTTTGCAGATCAACACACTTGCCCGAACAGTTGGTCAAACCCGCTTGGCACGACAACTGGCACACACCGCTGGAGCACACCTGACCGGAGGCGCAGGCCTGTCCACACTGTCCACAATGACCCAAGTCGTTTTGCAAGTTTACGCATTGGCCCGAACAGTTCGTAAGTCCCGACTGGCACGACAACTGGCAGCGACCCCCTGAACACACCTGACCGTTGGCGCAGGCGTTTCCACACACACCACAATGGGCTCGTTCGCTTTGTAAGTCGTAGCAGCTACCGCCACAGTTGGTCTGACCGGAAGGACAGGACACCTGGCATTTTCCAGCGCTGCAGACCTGGCCGCTTGGGCAAGCATTCCCACAAGAGCCACAGTGCGACAGGCTGGTTTGGGTGTTCACACAGTTGCCACCGCAGTTGGTAAGTCCCGACTGACACGAGAGTTGACAGGTTCCATTGCTACAAACCTGACCGGAAGCACAAGCCTTTCCACACTGTCCACAGTGGGCCCGGTTGGTGGTGAGATCCACACAGGCTCCGTTGCAGTCCGTCAGACCACTCTGGCACGACAACTGGCACGCTCCGTTGGAACAAACTTGGCCGGACTTGCAAGCGTTTCCACAGGCTCCACAGTGTGATGTGCTGGTTTGAATGTTCACACATTGGCTGTTGCAGCTGGTCAGACCTTGTTGGCAAGAGAGCTTGCATTGACCGCCAGAACAGACCTGACCGCTGGGACACAAGAACCCACAGCGACCGCAGTTTTGCGTGTCCGTTTGTAGGTCCACACAGCGGTTGCTGCAGTCGGTTTGTCCCACACCACACGACACAGTACAGCGACCGCCGACACAAACATAGCCCGTAAGACAGACACGTCCACAGGCCCCACAGTTGGTGCGGTCGGTTTGCAATGCCACGCAGCTTCCACTGCACGGCACAAGACCGTTCAAGCAAGAGAGTGTACAAGTCCCATTGTTACAGACTTCGCCTTGTTTGCAGGTCGTGCCACACTGACCGCAGTTGCTTCGGTCACGCTGCAAATCGGTGCAGGTTCCAGAGCAACGACTCTGTCCCGCAGGACAGGAGATGCAAACACCGGACGTACAAAGCTCCGTGGTGGAGCAAGCGTTGTTGCACTGACCACAGTGGTCCCGGTTGGTTTTCAGGTCAACACAGTTTCCGCGGCAGGCGTTGAGGCCAGTTTTGCACGTCGTTTGACACACACCAAACGAACAGACTTCGCCGGTTTTGCAAGCGTTGCCACACTTCCCACAGTTTTTGGCGCTGCTCTGTAGGTCAACGCAGTTTCCGCCGCAAGAGTTAAAGCCATACTCACAGAATTTGGAGCATCGACGGTCGGAACACACTTCATTGAACTTGCAAGCGTTTCCACACTTTCCACAGTGAGCGCGGTTGGTGGAGAGATTGACACAGCTACCGGCACATTCGTTGAGTCCTGTCTGGCAGGACAATTGGCAAGCACCGCTGGTACAAACAGCCCCACCCTGGCAGGCGTTTCCACATTTTCCACAGTGATTGGGGTTGGCCTGGAGGTCCACACAGCTGCCGCTGCAGTTGGCGAGACCTTGCAAACAAGCCTTGGTGCATTGTGCAGCGCTGCAAACTTCACCTGACTTGCAGGCTTTGGAGTTCGACGATGTGCTGCAACCGCCGCAGTGATTCACGTCAGTTTGTGGATTGATGCACGTTCCGTTGCACTCCACCAAGCCGGCGGCGCAGATCACAATGCAAGTACCACCCGAACAAACGTAGCCACTTTGGCAGGCATTGCCACACGCTCCACAGTGTGCGTCGGTCTTCTTGAGGTCGTAACATTTTCCGCTACAAACCGCTTCCCCTTGAGGACAGGCCGCGCCACACTTCCCTGCCACACAAACTTCGCCTTGCTTGCAAGCGACTCCACAGGCTCCACAGTTTGTGACATCGGTCTGCAGGTTCTTGCACGCGTTGTTGCAAGCGGTTTCGCCGGTGGGACAGGCCGTGCATTTTCCAGCGGCACAAATCTCTGTTCCGGTGCATGCAGTGCCACACGTTCCGCAGTTGGTACGGTCGGCTTGCAACGCCGCGCAGTAATTTCCACAACCCGTTTGACCCGCAGGACAATCTTGGCATTGCCCCGACTGGCACGACTGCGTCGCTGTACAAACTTTGCCGCAAACGCCACAGTTGGAAGCGTCTTTCTTGAGGTCGTAACACTTGGTTCCGCAGGCTTCTTGTCCGCTGGGGCAGCTTACGCAGCTACCGTTGGTGCAAAGCTGAGTGCTGGAGCAGGGGTTGTTGCAAGCACCACAGTGCGAACGGTCGGTGTTCGCCAACACGCAGTTTCCGTTGCAGTTGGTGGAACCGGCGGGGCAGGCGTTCTTGCACACACCAGCGCCGCAGACTTCGCCTTTCTGGCAGACGTTGCCGCACTTTCCACAGTGGTTCACGTCAGAGCGGGGATCCACACATTGACCTGCGCAGAAGACTTCCCCCGCTGGACAACCCGTGCAAGTGCTCTTCACGCAAACTTCGGAGGACTTGCAAGCCGCCCCACAAGCACCGCAGTGAAGATTCGATTGGGTCAGGTCCACACAGCTACCGCTGCAGAAGGTTTCGCCGGTTTTGCACGCGGGCTTGCAGGTTCCACCTCCACACACTTCGTCGTACTTGCAGGCCACGCCACACTTTCCGCAGTGTTTGGCGTCGGTCTGAAGGTCGACACACTTCCCGCTGCAGGCGACCAAACTTCCCTGGCACTGGCTTTCACAAACCCCCTTCACACAGACTTCACCACTGTCGCAGGACGTGCCGCATTTGCCGCAGTTTTTGGGATCATTCTGGAGGTCCACACAAGCACCGGAACAATCGGTCTGTCCGGAGGGGCAAGGGCTTTGACAGACACCTTCTTTGCAAATGTCGCCGGGTTTGCAGGCTGTGCCACACTTCCCACAATGCGCGCGGTTGGTCTGGAGGTCCGCGCAGCTACCGGAGCAATTGGTTTCTCCCGTTTTGCAGGTGCTTGCACACTTTCCAGCGGTGCACACTTCTCCTTGGGCGCAAGCGTTGTCGCACTTGCCGCAGTGCTTCGCGTCGGCCTGGGTGTTCACACACGACTCGCCGCACACCACCTCGTCTTTGCCACAGGAGCTTTTGCATGCCCCACCTTCACAGATTTCAAGCTTGGCGCAAACGTTGTCGCACTTTCCGCAGTGTTGGGTGTCAGTGTTGAGGTCAAAACATTCTCGTCCACAGGCGTTCTTTCCGTCGGGGCACCGAAGCACACACTTGCCTTCTTTGCAGAAGTCTGTTTTTGGGCAAGCTGTGGAGTTGTCTTGGGTGGTGCACTGGCCACAGTTGTCCTGGTCTGTGGATAAGTCAATGCAGTTTCCGCTGCAGTTTCCGAGACCTTGGGCGCAGACCTGACCACACGACCCCTGGCTACACACCTGCTGTGGAGAGCAAGCGTTCCCACACGTTCCACAGTGGTTGTGGTCGGACTGCATTTTCACACAAGCCCCGCCACAATCTGTCGTGCCAGGGCCACACTCTTTTCCGCACGTTCCGTTGGTGCACACTTCACCGGTTTGGCAAGCGGCGTTGCAAGCACCGCAGTGCTTGGGGTCCGCGTTCACCCGGACACAAGAGTTGCCACAACGAGTCAGACCGCTACCACAGCCCACACGACAGGCACCGTAGGAACAAACCTTTCCATCACCGCAGAAAACATCGCAACCACCGCAATGATAAGGGTCGGCCTGGGTGTCAACGCACGTTTGGTTGCAGAGGGTTTGCCCAGGTTTGCATCCCCCTTGGCATTGACCACCGGAACAGACCTCGCTCTTGGCGCAGGTTTTGCCACAAGCACCACAGTGGAAGCGGTTGGAGAGCACATCCACACATTGGTTGCCACATTTGCTCAGGCCTGTTTTGCAATTCTCGCTGCAAGCCCCGTCAGAGCAGGCTTTTCCACCTTCACATTTGTTGTCACAAGCCCCACAGTTGGCGCTGTCGGTTTTGAGATTAACGCAGAATTTCCCACAATCGGTGAAGCCTTCCTGGCAGGAGGAGCGACATTTTCCATTGGAACATTTGGCATCCGCAGGGCATTTGATGTTGCAGCCACCGCAGTTGTTGTTGTCGGTGTCGAGGTCCACGCAGTTTCGGTTGCAGTCGGTCAATCCGGAGTCGCATAACGCTTTGCATTCGCTCAACGAACAGACCTGGTCCCCCCGACATTTTTTCCCGCATTCGCCGCAATGCTCCACAGCCGACGTTACGGTAAAGCAGCGGTCATCGCAGCGAGTTTCTTCTGCACGACACGAAGCGGTGCACGCACCTTTCCAACAGACATCACCTTTTTGGCAAGGGTTTTGACACTTGCCACAGTGTTTGTCATCGGATTGGTAGTTTACACAACGTCCTTGACACTCGACAGAGCCTTCTTCGCAAAGAAGAACGCACTTGCGTGTGACAGGGTCGCAGGTAAAGCCGTCTTTGGCCAAGCATGGAACATCACAAGGTGACGTGGAACACCCCCCTTGAAGGGCGACCACGATCCCCATGAGTCCAAGTATCGGCCATAACCACCGTCGTGCTAGCATTAAAGAATCTCCACCTTCTTTATGGGGTCGGGAGAACTGTGAACTCTACCCGGCGGTTCATCGCGCGGTTCCGGTTCGACGTGTTGGAGACCATCGGTTTGTTCTTACCAAACCCTTTGATCGCCAGACGTGTCGAAGGAATCCCGCTCTGCACCAGGTAACGCAACACAGCTCTCGCTCTGCGTTCTGAAAGTTTTAAGTTGTAGGAAGGGTTCCCAACGTTATCGGAGTGCCCCTCAATCAGCACTCGTGCTGTCGGATATTCTAACAGCAATTTGACCACTTGGGCGAGGGGTCTTCTATACTGAGGACGGATCGTAGCCCGCCCAAATTCAAACAAAATACGTTGGGGAATGCTCGCAAGGATTTTCACCTTCGGGCAACCCAGCTTGGTTTTGCCATCCGCCACGGCCACACCTGCCTGGTTGGGACACTGGTCTTTGTCATCAGGGACGCCGTCGTTGTCTTTGTCGGTGGCGGTTGGGCAACCCAGCTTCGTATCCGCTGTGGCGGTCTTCACGCCTGGCTTTCCAGGACATTGGTCAAACTTGTCCGGCACACCATCGTTGTCCTGGTCGGGCAACGGGCAGCCAGCCGGGGTTTGACCGTCTGCGACTTTGATTCCTGCTTTGTCGGGGCACTTATCTTTATTGTCTGGAACGCCATCGTTATCACGGTCGCTGATCGGACATCCCTTGTTCTCTTTCGGACCCGGCTTGCTCGGACAGGCATCAAGGTTGTCGGCGATGCCGTCTTTGTCGAGGTCACCCCAAGGACAACCTTTGTTGATGGGATCACCCTTCTGCTTGGGACAAAGGTCCACACGATCGGGAATGCCGTCGCCGTCCGTGTCGGGCCAAGGACAGCCTTTGTTCTCGTCGGGGCCCGCTTTCTTGGGACAGGCGTCCACGTTGTCTGCGAAACCGTCGCCGTCGGTATCCGGCCAGGGACAGCCGTTGTTGTCAGAGGCTCCAGGTGTGGTTTTGCATTTGTCGAGTTTGTCGTTCACCCCGTCGCCGTCGGTGTCGGGCCAAGGGCAGCCTCTGTTCTCTCGATCCCCCGGTTTGCCTGGGCAAGCGTCGAGATGGTCTTCCATCCCGTCGTAGTCTTCGTCCTCAATTTTGGGCGAGTACATCACCCCCGCTAAAACACGAAACGCCGGAGTACCATACCCGGCGAGAATTCCAGCGGCCGCTCCCAACGTGACGGCGAGCTTGCGATGCCCGAGAGGAAAGAGCCTCACCCCCGCGTAGGCCTCCAACGATAAATTGGTCACCTGGGCCGAGGAGTCGAGCAACAAACCTCCTGCCCCTTCAAAGAAGAGATCCCATACATACTTCATCACCCGAAAGTTGATGCCCAGGCTGTATGTCACTTCGTGTTGCAACGAGAGATCAATGTAGGTGGTGGGCGGCAGATAACGGTAGCCGGCGTTGGCAGCAAACCCAAACGTGCCGGAGGTGCGGCTAAGAAACAAGCGTCCGCCTGCATGAAAGGAGTCTTCGCCATTGAAGATGTCGCTGCGGCCAGTGGGAAAGCCAACAAACGCGAGTAGACCCAACGAGATACCATGACGATCTTCTCGCAGCGCCTGCAGCTTAATCCCCAACTGGATGTCCGACAGCGCAAACGAAGAGATATTCTCGCCGCGCTCGGCTTCCGAGAACGCTGGGTGGTTTGGGATACGCCCCACCTGGTAAAGCGTGACCGGCATAAGCAAGGCCACATCCAACCAATCCAGCAACCCCACGCTCGCGTTGAGGTCGGCGGCCACCTGATGACCAATGATACTTTGGCTGCGATTGCCAGCGCCCGACACCACCATCGTGTTGCTGGCGTAATTGAACAGCAACCCGACCCCGTAATTCCATTGCCCCAGCGTCATGCCGCTCTGGGTTTGGAACATCCCCTGTGGATCACCCCACGGGCGAAGCTGTTGGGCTTGAAACGCGCGGTTTGGAGGGTCGGTATTTTGAGCGCAAACGTGGCCTGGGAGGGAGGAGAGCGTTCCCAACAACACGAACAACAGCAACAGGAAGCGGTGGCCAACCGCTCTGCCTGAACCCAGCAACATCCGATGTATGACTCCTCTTTCCCTGGACCCGAAAACACCCCACCCCGAGGGGGAGGCTACTACTTAAAGGAAGAAACGGCAGAAAGTGTAAAACCAAAAGACTCAGAACCTCACTGGCATGTCCCATTTTGGCAAGTAAGTTGGCCACTACAAACCTTGCCACAGGAGCCACAGTTGTTGTTGTCCGTTTGAAGGTTGCGACAGGCAATGCTGCAGAAGGTTTGGGTGGTGGGGCAAGGCAACTTCAACACCCGGATGCTGTTGTTGGCCCGGTCCGTCACAAAGATCTTGTCCGAGAGAATCGCCACTCCCGCAGGTTCGTTGAACGTGGCCTCAGTCCCTCCACCATCTTGGGTACCTAAGACACCCTTGCCCGCCAACGTCGTGACTTTGCCCTGTGGGTCAATCTTGCGAATGGCGTGGTTTTTCAGGTCAGCCACGAAGACATTGCCGACGCTGTCCACAGCAAGACCGTGGGGAGAGTTGAAGGAGGCATTGGCTCCATCACCGTCTTTGAATCCTGCCGAGCCACTCCCAGCCAGGGTGGTCACTTTGCCTTGTGGATCAATCTTTCGGATTCGATGGTTTTCGGTGTCTGCCACATACAGATTTCCGTTGCTGTCGATGGCGATGCCTTGAGGGAACTTGAACAGAGCGGCTGTTCCTGTACCGTCTTTGTAACCTGCAGTGTCGCCTGCCAGTGTAGACGAAGCGCCTGTCACATCGACCTTGCGGATGCGGTGGTTGGCGCTGTCTGCCACATACAGGTTGCCGCTGGCGTCTACCGCAAGATCAGCGAGGAGGTTGAACTTGGTCGCAGACGAGCTTCCGTCTGCATAGCCCTGCCCCACACCCGAAAATGTGGTCGTTGCTCCCGAAGACACCCTACGAATCACATGGTTCGAGGAGTCTGCGATGAACATCTGGCCCGATGCATTGAAGGCTAAACCTAGGGGCTGGTTGAACGAAGAGAAGCTGAGTGGTCCGTTGGTAAGTCCAGCCGAGGAGCCTCCCTCCGTTGTCACCACACCTTGGGAGGTCACTTTGTAGATCTTGTGGGATTTGTAGCCACCAATCCAAAGGTTCCCGCTGCCATCCAGGGCGATGCCATGGGGTTGCGTCACGCCGACCTTCACAAACGTAGAGACACAGATATCCGTGGAGGCGATACAATCCCCGTTGCAATCCACCTTACCCACAGGACACGAGCAGGCTCCAGCCAAACACACCAGGCCAGCCCCACACGTTGTTCCACAAGCACCGCAGTTGTTTTTGTCTGTTTGGAGGTCGGCACAAGCACCAAAACAGTCGGTCTGTCCGGACGAACAAGTCGGTGCAGTAGCATGCTCCCAGACAAAGCCATCGTTCAATCCACCGGAGCTTAATGTTCGACCTCCAAAGTTCGAGTTGCTGTCATGGACACCGACAACATAAACACTGCCGCCGCTGTAGGTCAGGTCGGTGGAGAACACATGAGATGGGCTTGTCATATTGCGCACCCAAATCACAGCTCCCGTAGGTGAGACCTTGGCTAACAGAGAAGCAACCTTGTTTGTGGTTGTGGTGTAGGTTTTCCCACCAAGTGGGATGGAGGTCTTATAGGTTTCTGTGACATACCGATTTCCAGCGGCGTCCACAACCATTCGAACAATCGAAGTTCCTTGTGGTGCAAGCTTCCCAAGTATGGTGGCTGATTGCCAAGCGCCTGCGCTGTTCAGCGACGCGACGAACAAACCAGAAGATTCCGGTGTAGAGAGAGTGGTAGACCCAACGACAAACTGTTGAGAAACAAAACCAAGGACATGGACCTGATCGTTACCATCCACCTCCAGAGAACCGGTGCCCGCAACATAGTTTGTGGTACCCACGGGGGAGCTCGTCACAACCCATTGCCAGGAGCCGTTGGCATCGAGTTTGGCAACGAAAAAGGCCTGTCCCACCGTATTGTTCGCATTCGATGTTCCAAAGGAATAGGCACCGACAGTCTTAAGTTGGCCCGAAACATACACATTGTTATTGGAGTCTAGCGCGATGTTGGACAGCCCAATGTTTCTCGCTGCATGGTTGGTGGAAGAAGCAATCCATTGTTCTTTCCCTGTAGTGTCGAGTTTAGCCACGAAGGCTTGAACTTCATTGTTAGCAGCCGTCACCGACAACGTTCCGATGCCGTAGGTACCGTTCGCGTAACCGGCCACATAGACGTTGCCGTTGGTGTCCACTCGTAACCCTTGAAACGCCTTGTCTCGGTAGGGAACTGCGCCTGTAGATCCCTTGCTCCACAGCACGTTTCCGGAGCTATCATACTTGGTGACAATCATAGAATTGGCAGGATGTGTGGTACCACCAATGGTAACCGGCTGCCCTTCGGTTCCTTGCAACAGATAGATGTTGTCAGAGCCATCCACTGCCATATCGAGGATGTGGTCATGACCCGACCCGTTCGGTGTTATCGCCCAGACAATTTGACCTTTCGAGCTCAACTTCACCAAAGCAAAGTCTTGGCCACCCCTCGCAAGATATCCTTTGCCATCAAGTGTTAGGCTTTGAACAAAGTTCAAGGACAGGTAAACGTTGCCAGAACTATCCACGACAACATCTTCGACAGATTCGTTGCTGCCGCCGCTAAGGGTAGACAGCAACGACACTCCACAACTTCCCCCGATACAAACTTGGCCGCCGTTGCATACGTTGCCGCAAGCTCCACAGTTGAAGTTGTTCGACTGGACATTCACACAAACGCCATTGCACGACGAGAAGCCTGTGGGGCATTGGCATTGACCGGTCTGACAAGTCTTGCCGCCTGAACAAGTTGTGCCACAGCGTCCACAGTTGTTGCTGTCGGTGCGAACGTCGACGCAGACTCCGTTGCAGTTGGTCTTTCCGGCGGAGCAGACCACCTGACAGGTTCCGGCAATGCAGACAAGTCCTGTTTGGCATTTGTTACCACATTGGCCGCAGTGGTTGGTGTCAAACTGAACATTGACACAAGTACCCGAGCAATTGGTGGTTCCTGGAGGACAAACTAGAGTACACGCGCCGTTGGTACACACTTCTCCAGACTTGCAGGTCGTTCCGCATGTTCCGCAGTTTGCCCGGTCGGTTTTGGTGTCCACGCACTTGCCCGAACAGATGGTCTGGCCTGTGGGGCAAGACAGAGCGCAAGTTCCACTGCTGCAAACCTGACCGGAGGCACAGGCGTTGTTGCAAGAGCCACAGTGCCCCTGGCTAGTTTTCAGATCCACGCAGTTCCCAGAGCAGTCGGTCAGGCCACTCTGGCACGACAACACACACGAGCCACTGGAACACACCTGACCGGATTGACACGCCGTTCCACATGCGCCGCAGTGGCTGCGGTTGGTTTGGGTGTCAACACAGCTTCCACCGCAGCTTGTCAGGCCTGTCTGGCACGACAGCGTGCAGGCACCGTTGGAGCAAACTTCCCCAGACTTGCAAGCTTTTCCACACGAACCACAGTTCGCCCGGTCGGTCTTCACATTGACACAGTTACCGTTGCAGTTGGTCAGGCCCGCCTGACAAGAGACAACACACTGACCGCTAGAGCATGCTTGCCCTGCCGCACATTTTGTGCCGCAAGCCCCACAGTTGTCGTAGTCAGACTGAAGATTCACACAGCTTCCCGAGCAGTTGGTCAGACCCGACTGGCACGACAAGGTGCATACGCCGGAAGAACAAACTTGCCCTGTGGAGCAGACATTTCCACAAGAGCCACAGTGGGCGCGATCGGTTTGCAGGTCTTCGCATGTTCCAGAGCAATCGGTTTGCCCGGCAGGACACGACACAACACACGAACCATTCTGGCAGATCTCACCACTGGCGCAGGCCTGGTTGCAACCTCCGCAATGCACGCGGTTGGTCTTCACGTTGACGCAAGATCCCGAGCAGTTGGTCAAGCCTGTCTGGCACGACAACACACACGAACCGCTGGAGCACACCTGACCGGACGAACACGCCGTGCCACAAGCACCGCAGTGACTTCGATCCGTTTGGTTGTTCACACAGTTTCCACCGCAGTTGGCTAGCCCCGTTTGGCACGACAACAAGCATGTCCCGTTGGAGCACACTTCACCAGCCGCACAGGCGTTTCCGCACGACCCACAATGAGCCCGGTCGGTCCGAACGTTAACACAGTTCCCGTTGCAACTGGTCAAGCCAGCCTGACACGAAAGCGTGCAGGTTCCAGACGAACAAACTTGACCCGCCAGACACTGTGTTCCACAAGCGCTGCAGTTGTTGCGGTCGGTTTGGAGATTGACGCAAGAGGCGTTGCAGTTGGTCAGACCCGATTGGCACGACAACTGACAAGTTCCGCCCGAACACACTTGGCCCACCGCACACGAGTTGCCGCACAAACCACAGTGGTTGTGTTCAATTTGAACGTCCACACATTGGTTGCTGCAGTTGGTTTGACCTGTAGGACAAGAGATGACACAGGCCGCGCTGGAACAAATTTCCCCGCTGGCACAAGAGTTACCGCACGATCCGCAGTTGCCACGGTCGGTTTGCAAGTCGATGCAAGAACCAGAGCAATTGGTCTGCCCCGACTGACACGACAACTGGCAGCTTCCCGACGAGCAAACTTCGCCAGCGTTGCACGCTGTCCCGCAAGCTCCACAATGAGCCCGATCGGAGTTTGTGTTTACACAGTTGCCGCCACAATCGGTAAGCCCAGACTGGCACGACAGCAAACACGCGCCGTTCGAGCAGACTTCTCCCGACTTGCAAGCCTTTCCACACGAGCCACAGTGCGCACGGTCTGTTTTGACATCCACACAGTTTCCGGAACAGTCGGTCAGGCCGCTCTGGCACGACAACTGACAGCTACCTGAGCTACACACTTCTCCGGCTTTGCAAGCTGTTCCACATGCACCGCAATGGCTTCGGTCGCTCTGGACGTTGACACAGCTACCCGAGCAGTTGTTCAAGCCGGCTTGACAGGACAACTGACACTTTCCGCCCGAACAAACCTGACCCGCAGAACAAGCGGTACCACAAGCGCCACAGTTTGTACGGTCGGTTTGGATGTCGACGCAGGCGCTGTTGCAGTTCGTTTGTCCCGCAGGACACGACACTTCACACTTGCTGTTCGAGCAGATGAAGCCGCTTCCACAAGCTTGGTTGCATTGACCACAATGGGAACGGTCGGTCTTTGTATCCACGCAGTTACCGGAGCAATCGGTGAGCCCTGTCTGACACGACAAGACACAAGCTCCGCTGGAACAGACCTCCCCAGCCTTGCAAGCTTTGCCGCACGCACCGCAGTGTGTCCGATCGCTGGATGTATCGACGCAGTTGCCACCGCAGTCCGTCAGGCCCGTTTGGCACGAAAGCAAGCAGGCACCGTTGGAACAAACTTCCCCAGCCTGACAGGCTTTTCCACACGAGCCACAATTCGCCCGGTCGGTCTTGAAGTTGACACAAGCACCCGAGCAATTGTTGAGGCCCGCCTGACACGACACCTGACATGCGCCGCTGGAGCAGACTTCCCCAGACTTGCAAGCCTTCGCACAGCCGCCACAATGGGCCACATCGGTTTGAAGATTAACGCAGGCACCTGAGCAGTTGGTCAGACCCGACTGACACGACACCTGGCATTGTCCTCCAGAACAAACTTGGCCGGAGGCACAAGCGTTACCACAAGCTCCACAATGGTTACGGTCAATCTGCAAGTTGAAGCATTTTCCGGAGCAATCGTTCTGCCCGGCAGGGCATGAGATGACACACTTCCCGGCAGAGCAAACAAAGCCGCTGGCGCAAGCGTTGTTGCATTGCCCACAATGAGCGCGATCGGTGAGAGCATTCACACAGTTCCCGCTACAGTTAATCAAACCTGTCTGGCACGACAACTGGCAGCTACCTGAGCTACACACTTCTCCGGATTTGCAGGCATTTCCGCAGGCTCCACAGTGGGTTCGGTCGGTTTGGTTGTTCACACAGTTTCCGCCACAATTGGCAAGACCACTTTGACAGGACAACTGGCACGTTCCAGAGCTACACACCTGACCGCTGATACAGGCATTTCCACACGAGCCGCAATGCGCCCGGTCTGTCCGCAAGTTGACGCAGTTGCCGGAGCAATTGGCCAGCCCCGACTGACACGACAGCTCACACTTGCTCGATGAACACACTTCCCCAGAGGCGCAAGAGTTACCGCAAGCACCGCAGTTGGCGCGGTCGGTTTGAAGATTCACACAGCTTCCCGAGCAGTTGTTCAGACCGGACTGGCACGACACCTGACAGAGACCGCTGGAACACACCTGACCCGACGCACAAACCTTGCCACAAGCACCACAGTGATTGGTGTCGGTTTGAAGGTCCACACAGGTTCCAGAGCAGTTGGTTTGCCCGGCAGGACAGGAGATAACACAAGCGCCGTTGGTACACACCTCACCGGACTTGCACTGCACACCACAAGCTCCGCAGTGGGTCCGGCTGGTCTTCACATCCACACAGTTACCACCGCAGCTTGTTAAGCCCGACTGGCACGACAACTGGCAATTACCGCTGGAGCAAACAAAGCCACCCACACAAGCTTTTCCGCACTGGCCGCAGTGGGTTCGGTCGGTGGTTAAGTCGACGCAGTTGCCGCCGCAGTTGGTAAGTCCGGACTGGCAAGAGAGCTGACAGCTACCCGAGCTACACACCTGACCTGCCGCACATCCGTTGCCACACTGACCACAATGCGCCCGGTCCGTCTGAAAATTCACGCAGCTACCCGAACAATTGGAGAGCCCTGACTGGCAGGATAGCTGGCAGCTACCGGAGCTACACACTTGACCGGAGGCGCAAGCTTTGTTGCAGGCCCCACAATGCGCTCGGTTGGTTTGCAAGTCGAAGCATGAGCCGCTGCAGTTGGCCTGCCCTTGTGGACAGGAAACCACGCAGCTACCGTTGGAACACACTTCCCCGCTGGCACACGCTTTACCGCACTGACCACAGTGAGAGCGGTCGGTGAGTTGATTCACACAGTTACCGCCACAGTTGGAGAGACCGGCCTGACACGACAGCTGGCAGCTACCGTTGGAACACACTTCACCTGACTTGCAGGCGTTACCACAAGCGCCGCAGTGAGCCCGGTCGGTGAGTTGATTCACACAGTTGTTGTTGCAATCGGTAAGGCCGGCCTGGCAAGAGATCTGACAGGCTCCGCTGGAGCACACTTGACCGGAAGCACAAGCTTTACCGCAGGCTCCACAATGCGCCCGGCTGGTTTGAAGATTCACACAGCTACCGGAGCAGTTGTTGAGACCGGCCTGGCATGACAACACACACTGACCACTCGAACACACCCGGCCCGACGGACAGACATTGCCACAGCTTCCGCAATGTTGGCTGTCACTTTGCAGGTCGAAACATTTGCCGCTGCAGTCCGTTAGACCTTGCTGGCACGACACTTCACACTTGCCCGATTTGCAGATGGAGCCGGACGAACAAAGGTTGCTGCATTGACCACAGTGAGCCCGGTCGGTTTGATTGTCGACGCAATTTCCGCCGCAGTTGGTAAATCCAGACTGGCAGGACAGTTGGCATGTCCCGTTCGCACAGACCTGACCGGAGGCGCAGGCTTTGGCACATTGTCCACAATGGGCCCGGTTGCTTGTGGTGTCGACGCAGCTTCCACCACAACTTGTCAGGCCCACTTGGCACGACAACTGACACTTTCCGCTGCTGCACACAAAGCCGCTGGGACAGGCAGAGCCACAAGCTCCACAATGAGCCCGGTCGGTCTGCACATTGACGCAGCTTCCGTTGCAGTTGGAAAGACCGGACTGGCACGACACCTGGCAGGTTCCGCTGCTGCACACCTGCCCGGAGGCGCACTGTTTTCCGCAAGCGCCACAGTGTTCGCGCTTGGTCTGCAGATCCACACAAGACCCGGAACAGTTGGTCAGACCCGACTGGCAGGACAGCTGGCACAAGCTACCGCTGCAAACCTGCCCTGATGAACATGCGTTGCTGCACGCCCCACAGTGTTGGTTGTCAATTTGCAAGTCCACACAGCTTCCGCCGCAATTTGTCTGACCTTGTGGGCACGAGATCACACACTTTCCAGCGCTACACACCTCACCGGACGCACAAGCCTTACCGCAGCCGCCGCAATGGGCTCTGTCAGTTTGCAAGTCCACACAGCTTCCGCCGCAGTTGGAGAACCCGGCCTTGCAAGACAACACACACTTTCCTGCGCTACACACCTGACCCGTTGCACACACAACGCCACAGGCTCCACAGTGGACACGGTCAGAGGTCAAGTCGACACAGCTTCCCCCGCAATCGTTCAGACCTGACTGGCACGACAACACACACTTTCCTGCGCTACACACCTGACCCGTTGCACACACAGTGTTGCAAGCCCCGCAGTGGGCTCTGTCGGTTTGCTGGTTCACACAGTTTCCGCCGCAGTTGGATAGGCCTGCCTGACACGACAACACACATGCCCCTGCGTTGCACACCTGACCCGTTGCACAGGCTTTGCCACATGCGCCGCAGTGTCCCCTGTCAGTTTGCAGGTCCACACACGAGTTGCTGCAGTTGGTTTGACCTTTCAAGCACGACAAGGTACACGTTCCGCTCAAACAAACTTCGCCGGATTTGCACTTGTTGTTGCATGCACCGCAGTGACTTTGGCTTACCTGAATGTTGACGCAGTTTCCGCCACAATCGGTGAGTCCGACCTGACACGAGAGCTGGCAGCTTCCTTTGTTGCAGACATAGCCCGGCAGACAAACATTGCCGCACTGCCCGCAGTTGGCCTGGTCGTTGAGGACATTCACACAACTACCATTGCACCCCGTCTGCCCGGTTGGACAGGGAATGCACGTGTTCGAGATACACAGGGCGGATGTGGTACAAGCGTTACCGCAAGCGCCACAGTGTTGGGGGCTTGTGCGAATATCGACACACACTCCGTTGCAGATGTTGTGGGTCACCGGAGGACAGCCCACACACTTGCCATTCAGGCAAACTTCCGAGCCGACGCAGGCGTTCCCACACGAGCCGCAATGCTGCTTGTTGGTTTGCAAATTGGCGCAGGACAGACCGCACCATCGCTCGTTTCCAGGACAAGCCTGACACACCCCATGTTTGCAGACTTCCAACGCCTTGCAGGTGTTGTAGCATTGACCACAGTGCTGACGGTTGCTCTTGAGGTCAACGCAACCCTTGTCACATCCGACAAGACCGGCCGGGCACGAGACACAAGAACCCGCCTTGCAAACAGCCACAGAGTCACACGATTTAAAGCATTGGTTGCAGTGACTGCGGTTGGTTTGGAGGTCCACACAGCTTCCGCCGCAAGTCGAGTAGGTGGTGCCTTTCGGGCAATCAAAGGTCGAACACTTGAACACAAAGATATCGCTGTCACCGGCCGACGACCGGAACTCCAGGCCAAACGAAGCAGGTCGTGAGAAGAAGTGCCCTGCAACAAAGACGTTATCGGAGTCTCCCACAGACACACCTCGCCCGATGTCTTCGGAAGGTCCTCCCAGACCCACCGGCCGGACGAAGTTCCCCTTGTAGTCGAGTTGGACAAGGAAGACATCACTGCTTCCTTTGCTCTGCAAGTTGAACAAGTCAAACTTGGCGGCGTCACGAAACTCCCCAGTGAGATAGATCCGTCCCTTGCGGTCAGAAGTCACACCCCAACCGGAGTCGGCTTGCACACCGCCAGCCTGGGTGGCCCACACCCAATTCCCCTTCTCGTCGAGCTTGACTACAAAGATATCGGAGTCACCACCAGACACCAAAGGCGTCCCACCAAAATCAGCGGAGCCAAAGAACAGACCAGCCACATAAACATGCCCGTTTTCGTCTGCGGTGATGCCGCGGCCTTCTTCAAACTGGGCTCCACCTGCCGTTCGAGTCCATAGCCAGTTGCCCTTGGGATCGATGGCAGAGATGAAGATGTCGGCGCTGCCTTTGGCCGTAATCTGAGTGTTGCCGATGGTTGCGGTTCCTTCGTAGCGACCGGTCACATAAATTCGGCCTTGCTGGTCTGCGGTGAGGCAGCCACCGTACATGGCCTTTGAGCCGCCCCCAGACTTCGCCCAGATCCACTGCCCTTGCTGGGAGAACTTGGCCACAAACATGTCGGCCTCGCCTCCCGATGTCAGGGTGGTCGAGCCAAAGGTCGCTTGGTCCCGGAAGTAACCTGTCACATAGAGGTCGCCGGCTTTGTCGAGAGCCAGACAGGCCGCATAATCCGCGCCGGTGCCTCCTCCACTTAATCCCCACACCCAGTTGCCGTTGACATCGAGCTTTGCGACAAAAACGTCCGCGTTCCCCTTCGTTGTCAGCGTGGTTGAGCCCAGCGACATGGTCCCACCAAAGTAACCCGAGATGTACACGTTACCGGTAGCATCCACGGCCGTTCCACGACCACCGTCAAACTGCGAGCTACCGGCGATTTGCGTCCACAGCCAGTTTCCATCTTTGTCGAGCTTGGTCACAAAGATGCCCGTACCGCTTTGGGAGGTGAGCGTGCTCTGACCAAACTGTGACGCACCAAAGAAGAACCCGGTGATGTAGGCATTTCCTTGTGGGTCTGTTACTGAACTCCAGGCTTCGTCTTTCGCGTTACCACCGGCTCGTTTTACCCACAGAGGACAGGTTGGACGAGGCGAACATGAGCCCAGGTAACAAATCTCTTTGGACGAACAAGCCACGCCACAACCCCCGCAGTTGTTGGGGTCTGACTGTGGATCGACACAAACCGTTCCACAAGCCCGCTGCCCCGCTGGACATGGCAAGCCTTTGTACTTGGCGACAAAGGTTGTCGGAACTTTCGCATCCGGCTCGAACTCCGCTTCCCCAAACTTGGCCTTGTCACTGGCGGTTCCAACAACAATCACGTTCCCTTGGGGATCAACAGCGACGTCTTTCCCTTCGTCTTGACCGGGCGAACCCATACTTGTGGCCACATCAACGTTGCCCTGGTCATCCATCTTCACCATAAAGGCGTCTTCATCGTCGGCTTGTTGGGCTCCAGGCGCTGACGCGTTTAAGTTGGCGTTTCCAATTTTGGCCGAACCCTTGAAGCTACCGGTCGCATAGACATCCCCTTTGGTGTTAACAGCGAGCTTCCCTGGTTTGTCATCCTTGGTTCCACCAAAACCGCGAGACCACAGCCAGCGGCAGTTGTTGTCCAACTTGACGACAAACACATCCTGGCCCCCTTCCGCAGTCAGTGCGACAGAGCCAAACAGCGCCTTACCTTGGAACGAACCGGTGAGATACATGTTGCCCGACTTGTCGATGGCTACAGAGGTGACCTTGTCGTTGCCAGGACCACCAGCGTGAGCCGTACAGAACCAGTTCCCCTTCGCGTCGAACCGACCGACAAAGATATCACTGCCACCTTTCGATGTGACCGTTGTGGTTCCGAAGGCAGCGGCACCAGCGAACTGGCCGGCAGCATAGGCGTTGTTTTGTTGGTCCACAGCCAAGTCGACACCAATCGCATCTTCGCTGGTTGAGAGCTGCTTCACCCACTCCACAGAGCCCTTCTCATCCACCTTCAGAAAGAAGGCGTCTTTCTTGCCTTTGGAGGTCAGCGTCGTGGAGCCAAAGTCTGCGGTTCCCTGGAAGAAACCTGACACATAGGCGCTTCCCTTTGCATCGGTGACGGTCGACTTACCTTCGTCGTCTTGGGCTCCACCAAACCGTTGAGCCCACAACCACTTGCCGTCTTTGTCCATCTTGGTCAGAAAGATATCCTTGAGACCTTTGGAGTTGCGATTCAGCGTGCCAAACGAGCCGGTCCCCTGGAAGTATCCGGTGACAAACACATTGCCATTGTCGTCGTTGGTAAGGTCCAAGCCTTCGTCGTCTTGGGGTCCACCGATTCGATACGCCCAAAGGAAGTTGCCCGAAGAGTCCTGCTTGGAGATGTAAATGTCGGACGTTTCCTCGGGTTTTCCATCCTGGCCAACTTTGGTTCCGTAGGTTGCCGTAAGCTGGTAGTTCCCAAACGCGGTTTGATTCACAAAGGAACCTGTGGAGAAGATGCTGGAGGTTTTGTCGATGGAGAGAGAGTTGCCTTTGGCTGGCTTTTGTCCTTTGATTCCTTTGAGCCAAATGGGACAACCGACACACGAACGACATTGGCCGGACTGGGTTTTGGGGTCGAACACACAAGCTTCTTTTTCCAGGCAGGCTTTGTTGCAAACACCGCAGTGGTTGGGGTCAGAGCGCAAGTTAACACATCGGCCGCCGCAGATGGATTGCCCCTGCAAGCACGACAGCTTGCAAGTCCCCTGTACACAAAGCTCCTGGGTAGTGCAGGTGGTTCCACACTGGCCGCAATGTCGAACATCACTATCCAGGTTCACGCAGTCGAGGCCGCACTTTGTGGTACCTCCACCGCAGTACAGCGAACACTTGCCTTGGGAACAGACGGTGCCGCTTTGGCATTGGTTGTCACAAGCGCCACAGTGACTGCGGTCAAACTGAAGATCAACACAACGGTCGCCGCATGTGGAGAAGCCCGAAGGACAAATCAGCTTGCACTTGCCTTCCACACATTGTTCATCGCCAGAACAGGATTTGCCGCAATCACCGCAGTGTTGCTTGCTGTTTTTGATATCAAAGCAGGAGTTGTTGCAGCGCTTAAACTCAGGTGGACAGTCGAGAGAACATTGACCGTCCACACAGATCTCACCTTGCTTGCAGGCGGTGTTACATTTCCCACAGTGAGCGACATTGCTGGACACGGAGATGCACTCTGTTCCGCAGCGCTGCTGTCCCTGGGCACACTCTTTGGTGCAGCTTCCCTGAACGCAGTCGAAGCCGGGCTGGCAGGCGTCGCCGCAGTTTCCGCAGTTTCGACTGTCCGATTGGGTGTCGGTGCACTTGCCCCCGCAGTTGCTCAGAGAGTTGGTGCAAGAGAAAGAACATATCCCCAACGAACAGACCTGACCCACACCACAGATGTTGTCGCACTTTCCACAATGTTCCTGGTGTTGTTGGACGTTGACGCACTTGCCTCCGCAAACCATCGCGCCCGGGGGACAGGTTGGAGTGCAGGCACCGTTAACACAGGCCAGTCCGTCTCCACATGAGTTGTTGCACTTTCCACAGTGAAGCGAGTTGTTCTTGGTGTTCACACACGACAGGTCGCAGTACTCTTGACCTTCCGGGCAACGCTGCTTGCATTTGCCCCGATTGCCCGACAAGACCCCGCCACCGGAGATGGACACATCCTGGCAAGGTCCCGAATCTGTGGAGCCGCAACCCACGCCTAACGCCAGGAGTAGCAGCAACCCCACAAGATAGGTCAGGGACTTGAGAAGAGGTTGTCGTATGTACATCGGAACGGGCTCCTTCCAACAGGAAATCGCAATCTATATCAAAATGAAAAGTAGGTTTTCGGTTCAGAGTTTGCTTTCATCTACGTTGCTCCAGCGCTTACGGTTTGCATTGCGCCGAGACGCATCGCGACGAAGATGAACAAGCGTTGTTGCAAGAGCCACAGTGCGCGGGGTCACTTTTGAGATCCACGCACCGGCTCCCACAGACCTTGAATAGGCTCGTATCACACGGCAGGTTGGAGAAGCGCGTGACAAAGATATCGCTGCTTCCTGCTGTGGAGCGACGGTACAAGCCAAAGCTGGCCGGCGCCGAGAAGAACAAGCCAGAGAGAAACAGGTTGCCTTGCGCATCCACAGCAAGACCACGGCCTTGCTCAACCGAGCCACCGCCTGACTGCACCGCACGGATGAATCGCCCGGCCACGTTAAACTGCAAGAGGGACATATCGCTGCTTCCGCTGCTTAACAGGGGAATCCCATCAAAACGTCCGTTCCCTCTGAATTCTCCGATCACATAGAAGTCACCGTCAGCGGAGCGAGCCAGCCTGGAGCCTGCGTCAAAGCCTGTCGAACCCCCGCTGTTCACCCAGTCCCACTCTCCCTTGTTGTCGAGGTGGGCGATGAACAAGTCTGCGTCACCAAAGGAGCTCAACGTGAAAGAACCAAACGCAGCCTTGTTGGTCTGAAAGTAGCCTGTGACATAGACGTCGCCGTTGGCTCCGGCAAGGAGACCGCGAGCTTCATCAAAGTCGGCCGAGCCAGCCTGTTGGATCCAGGTCCAGCCTCCCGTCTTGTCAAGGGAAGCAACAAACAAGTCGGCGCTCCCGGCCGAGGTGAGTCGTTGGGTTCCAAAAGCTGCCTGACCGCCAAAGTATCCGCTAACAAACACCTGACCTTTGGCGTTGGCCGCGACTCCCCAAGCTTGATCAGCGACCTGACCACCGGCTCGTTTCGCCCATGTCCAGGCGCCAGTGTTGTCGATATGAGCGACAAAGATGTCGCTGAGTCCGGATGAGGTGAGGGTGGTGGAGCCGAACGCTGCGGAGCGAGTGAAGCTTCCCGCCACATAGGCACCGCCCTGCCCGTCGGAGGCGACGCCCGTCGCATTGTCGGTGGAAATGCCTCCTGCCTGGCTGGCCCAACCCCAGGTTCCGTTGGTGGTCAACGAGGCCACGAACACATCCACACCACCTGCAGCTTGCAACGTGGTGGTGCCAAAAGAGACCGTTCCACCGAAGAAACCCGCCACATGCAGGTTGTCTTTCGCGTCGATGGTGATGTCGCGAGCGACGTCCTTGAACAAGCCACCCACTTGACGAACCCAGAGCCATGCACCATCCGGCGAGATCTTCGCGATGAAGACGTCGGTGTCGCCTCGACTCGCAAGAGCCAGCGTTCCAAAGCTGGCGGTTCCTTCAAACTGTCCTACAAGGTAGATGTTCCCGGCGCTATCAACGACAGAGCTCCACACTTCTTCCGCGCTACTTCCACCTGCTCGGCGTACCCACCGCGGGCATTGCTGGCAGATCTGACAGTTTCCTGCAGCGCAGATCTCCGACGACTTGCAGGATTTCCCACAGTCACCGCAGTTGGTGGGGTCTTCAGAGATGTCGATGCAGGAGCCGTTGCAAAGCTTCTGGCCGTCAGCACAGGGGAGGATGTTGTATTTGGCGACGAAGGTGTCATTGCCCCCGAGGTGCGGATAGATGAGCTTGCCAAAGGTCGTAACATCCCCCAACACACCAAGGATAAGGACGCGGTCGTTTCCATCGATGGCAAGAGCTTGGCCAGAGTCCAAGTTGCGCGAGCCAAACCGGGACGCGGAGCGAACGGCTCCTTTGTCGTCAAGCTTGGCAGCAAACACATCAACGTCGCTCAAGCCCCCGTTGGCGAGAAGGTTGCTGAGGTCAAACAAAGCGCGACCGGCGAAAGTCCCCAGCAAATACACGTTGTTTTGGGAGTCAAGAGCGATGCTATTGACCGAGTCGGCGCGCCCTCCCCCAAAGCTCCGCACCCATGTAGTAACACCCTGCGCATCAAGGCGGCTCACAAAGACATCGGAGTCCCCGCTGGCTTGCAAATTCACACCGTTGAGGGTGGCTTTGTCCCGGTAATCACCGGTGATGTACATCTCGCCGTTGCTCGACACTGCGATGCCACGACCGACATCGTTGAGCCGGCCTCCCATGGAAACCGCCCAGGTCCAATCTTGGTTGGTGTCCATCCTCGCAAAGAAAGCGTCCTGGCCACCGGCCGAGTTGAGCGTGGTCGAGCCCAACGCCATCGCCTTGGAGTACGCTCCTGCAATGTAAACGTTCTTGTTGGAGTCGAGGACAAGGTCAAAAGCTTCGTCATCGAGAGTTCCTCCGATGCTCTTGCCCCACTGCCACCCGCCGTTTTTGTCGAGCTTTCCAAGGAACACATCTTTGCGACCCTGTGACGAAAACGTGGTGGTCCCAACCGCAAGAAAGTTTTGGAAGGAGCCAGCGATGTAGACGTTGTCGTTGTCGTCCACAGCGATAGCTCGACCGACATCTTCCCCGCTTCCTCCTGTGCTTGTCGCCCACAGCCACTTTCCATCTTTGTTGATGGCAGCCACAAAGATGTCGGAGTTGCCTTTGGACGTGAGGGTCAAGGTTCCAAAAGTTGCCTGACCTTGGAACGAGCCGGTGAGATAGATCGTGTTGGACGCAGAGACCGCGACATCGTACCCGCTGTTGAATCCGTTCCCCCCAGCGCTGCGAGCCCACAAGAAGTTACCGCCCTTGTCTTGTTTGGCGACGAAAATGTCTTCGATGCCCTTGGACCGAAGAAACCGTAGCTCCATCTGGGCTGACGTTTGGAACGTCCCCACAGTGTACACATTGTTAAGGTTGTCAAAGGCGATGCCTCGGCCCACCTCAAACAGCGCACCCTGGATGCTTTTGAGCCACATCGGGCAGCCTTCGCAAGGTTCACATTTCTTGTTGATGCAGGTCTCATTGTCTTTGCAAAAGACGCCACACTTTCCGCAGTTGAAGCGGTCAGAGTCGATGTTGGAGCAGTTGCCTGTGCAGATGTCGTAGCCGTTGGGGCAAGCCACTTCGCAGCTTCCGTTGAGGCAGCGTTCGCCGTTTAGACATTCGGAGTTGCAAGCTCCGCAATGTTTGGCGTCGCGATCTTTGTCCACACAGATGCTCCCGCACTGGCTGGTCGAGCCGCCACAGAACAGGGAACAAGCCCCCTCTGAGCATAGCTTTCCATCGGTGCAGGCCGAGCTACAAGAGCCACAGTGTTTGGGGTTCTGTTGCAAATTCACGCAAGCCCCGTCACACAGGGTGAGCCCGGTGGGACACTCCACCACACAGTTGCCCTGGCTGCAGATCTCGTCGCCTTTGCAGGCCTTCTTGCACAAACCACAGTGGAGTTTGTCGTTGTTGGTGTCTACGCACTTGTCACCGCAACGAGTGAAGCCTGTGGAGCATGCGATCTCACATTTGCCAGCGGTGCAGACTTGCCCTTTGGGACAGGGGTTTCCACAAGAGCCACAGTGGTTGTTGTCAACGCGAACGTCGCGGCATAGCTTGTCGCACACAAGAAACGGTGGTGAGCAGATCGCTTTGCAAGAACTTTTCTCACAGGTTTGGCCTGTGGCGCATTTTTTCCCACACAAGCCGCAGTGGGAGCGATCGCTGGTCAGGTCCACACAGCGACCGGAGCACAAGTTGAAACCTTCAGGACAGTTGAGGGTGCAGGCTCCTTTTTGGCAGACCTGACCTTCTTGGCATGGCGCGTTGCAAAGACCGCAGTGTGTCTTGTTGTTTTGAAGGTCAACACACTCTCCACCGCAATCCACAAAATCGTTGGGGCACTTAATCTTGCACTCGCCTTTGTCACAGAAGTAGCCTTGTTTGCAGGCGTTGTTGCAAGAGCCACAATGTGTAGGATTGTTCTCCAGGTTCACGCAAGTGTTGCTACAAAGCTGCTGTCCAGTGGGACAGCTCAACAAGCAGTTGGCGCCAGCGTCCATCCAATCCAGACAAGGATCTTCTGGGCAACCCGACGAGAAGAACACAACAAGAAGGCCACAACACAACAACATCAGGCGGAACATAGCCTGGATACACTGCTCCCAGCCTCGCACCCTGCGGGAAGAATGAGCTGAAGAGTTGTTCCGCGTTACCATACTGATACTCCTTCCATGACCATCCGGCAGAAGGTTCCTTTCTTTAAAGGGTTAGGGTGAAGGTTCTGTACAAAGCTTGAGGTGACCGGCCTCGTTGGAACACTTGGTTCCGGTAGGACAGCTGTTGCTTCGCGACGGGTCGCAAATCGGATAACACTTGTCGACGGTGCCGAACTTCAAGCAGGCTCGGCCGGAGATGCAGCGTTGCGTGTTCAGGTTGCAGGTCTCGTAGTTCCGGCGTGTGGGCACAGGCAGACAGTATTCTTTGGAGACAAACTCCGAATAGCGCTGGCAGGTCAGCGGCGACGCGCAGGGAATCGTCGTTCCAAAGGCGCACACCTGCAAGCAAATACCGCCCACGCACTCTGCTTCAGGAACGTTGGGGTTCAGCTGCGACTTGGTCACACAGGGTTGCTTAATCGGGTCACAAGTTTGCCCCAACTGACGGGTCGCAGGTGCGATGCAGTAGGTGCCCAACGTCGAAGACGCCCCCACCACAGGCTGACATTTTCGACCTGACAAACACTGGTTGGTTTTCTTGATGTCACACGACTCAAGACATGTGCCTTGAATGCACTGAAGCTGTGACCTTGTTCCGGGACCACATTGCTCCTCAGCCGACCGATTCGAACAGGACTCAAACTCCTTGCGCAAGCGCAGACAGTACCCATCTCCAGAGGAGAACGTGAGACATGTCTCACCCGCCGCACACTTCTGGTTCTTGGCAGGGAAGCACTGGGCTCGACAGCGCGACTTGTTCGCCAAGCGGTCCAAGATGCAGCGAAGCCCAGACAGGCAAATGTTCCGCGTCACACCACACTCTTCACCGGCTTTTTGGCTCGGTGCGGGCAGACAGTAATAGTCTGTGGAGGAGGCTGTCAGCGTTCGACAAGTCCGGCCTCCGGGGCACGAGGGGCTTTGCACATTGCAACGTCGCAAACACTCGGTCGCATCGGGTCCTTGGAAGCAAACAAGCCCAGGAACACAGTCGTCGGTCACCTGACAAGCTTCACCATCCTTGGCCGTCCCCACATCCACGCAGAAGTAACGACCGTCGCTGGCCTGGGTACACTGCGCCGTGCTTGGACAGGAGTTCTGCTTTTGCGGCTCACAGTTCAGCAAACAGACCGGAGTTTCGTTGTTCACCCGAAGACAGGTTCGACCGGTAAGGCAGCGCAGGTCAACACCGTCACAAGGTTGACCTTCTTTTTGTTTGGCAGGTGTCAAACAGTACCCCTGCGTGGCTCCTTCAAACAAAGGCTCACACTTTCGAGTGCTGGAACACTCGCCAGTCTTGTTGATGTCACAAGGTTTAAGGCAGTAGTAATCCCCCTGGCTGTACCGACACTCCAGACCGCTGAGGCACAACTTCTCAGTGCTGCAATTCTGACCGATGGTTTGGGTGGGTTTGGGCATGCAATAGGTTTTGGCTGAGCCAGGAGAATCCGGCTGACACACGCGATTGCCCGTGCAAGGATTGTTCGTATCGCAAGGCTTCACGCAGGTGTAGCGACCAAACACAAACGGGCAATCCATGCCGGTGTTGCATCGTTTGGTCACGCTGCACTGTTCGTTTTCGCTTTGCGAAGGAATCTCAAAACAGTAGTACTCTTTGGACCCCACATCGATCGGCTGACAAGACTGCGTTCCGCTGCACGACGTGACCACATTGGGGTTGCACTTCTTTAAGCAGGTTCGCTGGCCAAACGCGTCGCGACAGAACAGGTTGTCCGCGCATGGCTTGGACAAGGAACACGTTCCCCCCGCCTGTACCGTGCCTTTGGCCACACAGTAACCCTCTTCCGCGGCGGTCATGTGGCACGATTGGGTGCTTCCACATGTGTTGCCCGCCGAGCCGCCCTGCCCACACAGAGTCCGACAGAACGCTGCTCCTGCGCTACCAAAACAGTAAGCGCCTTTGACACATCGCTCTTTCACCAGATTGCAACTTTGACCGGATGCCTTGTAAGGCTGTGGCAAACAGTACGTTTTCTGGTCGAGCGGTGTATACGGTTGACACGTTTGGCTGTTCGTACAAGTGCTTGGAGAGGCTTTGGGGTCGCACGGTTGCAAGCACAGCCGCTCGCCGAGGTTGTCTTTGCACTCCAAGCCTTTGAGACAGTCTTTGGTTTGGTTGCAGCGGCTTCCTTCGACGAGACCGCCTTCCTTGCGGCAGATGCTGAAGTCTTTGCTCACCGAGATGCACTGTGAGCCTGAGGGACAGGTGTTGCTCTGCCCCAAGGTACACGAGCGGAAACATTGCCCCTTGTTGTCTGTTGTTCCCAGACAAATGAGTCCTCCAGAGCATCGCTCCTTCACAACGTCGCACGATTCGCCCTCTTTCTTGGCGGGCGGCTCGAAACAGAAGAACGCAGATGAGCTAACGTGGAAGCGTTGGCAGCTCGTTCCACCGGTACACTGGCCTTTTTGCGTGGGGTCACATTGTTTGCGACAGGCCGACTTGCCGAAGCTTTCCACACAAATCAAGCCGGGCTTGCAGAGGTTATCAACGCTACAAGGATCACCAACGTCTTGCTTGCCTTGTTTGATGCAGTAGGTGCTTTTGCTCGCTGCAAACCGGCTGCAGGTAAAGTCAGGCGGGCAGTCGTTGGTCTTCTCCGTGTTGCACAAGCGATAACATCGAGCGTCCGTTGTATTTCCGATACAAACATGCTTGTCCAGGCAGCGTTTGGCGACACCATCACAAACATCCCCCGCCTTCTGGGTTGGCTTGAGCAGACAATAGAAATCAGCAGAGCCTGGGTACAGACGTTGGCAAGTGCGGGTTCGATCGCACTGGGTGGCGGTGTTCGTTGGGTCGCAAGGCTTCATACAAAACCTGTAACCCACGCTGTCTGTGCAATACAGGTTGGCCACACATTGCAGGTTGCCATCGCACCGTTCGTCGATGAGCTGTGTCCCGTCCTTGACGCAAAGGTTGAGCCCGCTCTTGGTCTCTTTGCGGCACGTAAATCCGGAAGCACATGCGCTGGAATTCTTTGGATCACACAGTTGGAAACATCGACCATCCGCCTTCTTTGCATCGCCCAAGCAAGTCTGTCCAGACTGGCATCGCTGATCGATGTGGTTGCAAGACTCCTGCAGCTTCTTTAAGGGTGGCGTCAGGCAGAAGTATTGGTTGACGGTCGCGTCGTACTGCTGACACAGCTTGCCTTCTGCACAAGGGTCTTTGTCGTTGGGGTTGCACGTTTTCACACACGCGCTCTTTCCGAAGCTCACAGCGCACGTCAACCCTGGCAAGCAGCGAAGGCTGGAGCTGCAGAAATCGCCCTCTTGTTGGACACCTTCCTGCTGACAGAAGAAGCCTTGCTCTTCCCGAGCACATGAGAACCCTGGCGGACAAGCAATTCCCTGAAAGGGATCACAGTAGTTGTGACAGGTTCTTGGACTTCCCAAACAAATAAGTCCTGCGCCACAGCGTTTGTCGAGCAGGTTGCATGGGTTGCTTAACTTCCGCCCACCGGCTTGCTTGTCGAAGCAAAACTTGAGCGTGGAGTTGGGCTGAAGCGTGGTGCATTCCTGGGTGGATTTGCACTTGGAGCTGCTCTGGCAAGGCTTCAGGCATTGGCTCTCCGTACCATCGGCCTGGCACACAAGCCCCACAACACATCGGTTGATGACTGCGTCACAAGACTCCCCTTCCTTCTGTGTAGCAGCCTTCAAGCAAACGCCAACACCTGAGGAGTCAAAGTCACAGACGGCTCCAGATGAACACTCGCCCGACTTTCGGGGGTCACAGAATTGGGTGCAGTAGTTTTGCGCGACGCCCTGGTTTTTCACGCGAATGCATGACATCCCCGGAGCGCATGGGTCGGTTGTAAAGTTGCAGGGCAGCCCCAAAGCCTTGCTCTGCTTGTTCCGACACACACCCTGGTTCGAGCCAGGGTTCAGCCGGGCGCAGAAGTAATTGTTGGGGCATTCACCCGTACGACGGGGGTCGCAGAACTTCTTGCAGGTATTCTGAGGCACCACATCAAAGAAGGTGTTGCAACTCATTCCATCTTTGCATCGCAGCACATAAGGGTCGCACTCTTGCCCCATGCTTTGCGTCGGCTCTCTCTTGCAATACGGGGGATTGTCCGCTTCACAAACAAACCCTTCAGGGCAAGCTCCCGTCGCGTTGGGGTCACACTTTTGGTAGCACACCTGGTTGCCCGGCGAAGGACCACGGCAGATCATGCCTGTCACACAGGTTTTGGCGAAATCGCAGGGTTCTCCCAACTTTTGCGATGGTAGTGCCTTGCAGTAGTAAGAGCCACCTGTGTCTTGCACACAGTCGAAGTTTTGGGGACAGCTTGCTTGCTTGTTCGGGTCACACAATTGGTGACAGTACGCAGCCTCTTTGTCGCCCAGGCAGATCATGTCATTGGGGCAACGTCGGTTGATGTTATCGCAGGCCCGACCCAGCCAAAGATTCGGCAGTGGAAGGCAGTAATAGTCGGTAACATCCGGCGAGAGAGGCAGACAGGCCCGTCCGTCCGTGCAGGGACTTGGCGTTCGGTTTGGGTTGCAAGGACGCAGGCAGACAGGCTCGCTGTACTTTGTGCTTTTGCAGCCCAAGCCATCCACACAGCGACGGGCGATCGCATCGCAAGGAAGCAAGTCCTTTTGCGTACCCTGGCGGCGACAATATCCTTCAGGCGCACACTCAAACCCTTCGCGACATTCGCCCAGCTTTTGCGGGTCGCACATCTGCATACAGATGGACTCGCCTTTCTCCTCCACAGGACGACAGACCAGACCTTTGAGGCATCCGCGAAGGTAGTCACAAACAGAGCCTTCCGCCTGGTTGCCAATCGGTTGGCAGACATCTAGAGATGTATCGTACGAGACACAAGCCGACGTGGCAGGACAGGTATCTTGCCCGCGTCGGTCACAGACCTTGTGACAAATGGCAGTTCCCGAACCCCGAAAGCTGATGCAGGTAAGCCCTCGCAGACAGGGATTGTCGAGAGCGTCGCACTGCTCACCTTCGTTCTGGGTCAGTGGCTTTCCACAGTAGTACCCGCCAGAGAAGCTATAGCAGAACTGACCCACAGGGCAGCTGTTGCCTTGATCCGGGTCACACGATTGACGACAGAACGAGCCGGTCTGGCTCTCCAAGCACGTCAGTCCCTTGAGGCAGCGACTGGTGATCGGGTCACAGGTTTGCCCCACAGTTTGGGTGCCTTTCTTGGCACAGTATCCACGGCCCAAAGAGTCACTCAAACAAACGAGAGTCGCAGGGCAAGGACTCTTGGTGGGGTCTTTGGGGTCACAGCGTTGGAAGCAGATCGAACGGGTCGTCTCGGAAATGCAAACAAGCCCCGGCAGGCACGGTTGATTGACGACGTTACAAGTTTGTCCCAGCCGCCTGGTCGCAGGGGTCTCACAGTAGTAGGCCTGTTTGTCCGGCGTGATTTTGCAGGACGCGCCCACAGGACAGGTGTTGGACGTTGGAGAACAACGAACCTGACAGCGACTCTCGCCATCCTTCGACACACAAACCGCCGCTTCAATGCAGCGTTCGCCGATTCCGTTCCCGCACGAGTCGCCGATTTGCTGCGTGGGCGGCCCATACTGGCTTTGGCAGATTCCGCCCAGATGCGACTGCTCCACAGCGTTCAAGCAAAACTCACCCGACTGACAGAGAGGGTTGCTCCGAACGCCCTGCCGAGGGTTGCAAGCTTTGACACAAACCGTGTTCACACACACCAGCCCGTCGGGGCCATTGCAGAACCCTGACGCAGCCGTGTTGGAACACTTTGCACCCAAGGCTTGTCTACCGTTTTTCTGCGCATCACGAGGGAAAGGACGGCAATACCCAGGCTTGTACAGGCTGGAGAACTGACAATACGTTCCGGCCGCACACGTCGAGCCCACAACCACGCCATCCGCCGGGTTGCAGGAAGGAGAGCAAGGGGCTGAAGGATACACCCGATAACACGGTGACTCTGGCACCTCTTCGGGAGCATCTTCTGGTGTGGTCCCTGCGTCACCTTCGGGCACGCCTTCGGCTCCGTTGGTTGCTTCTTCGGGGCTTTCTTTCGAGGTTTCTGCAGCAGGGTTTACGCACACCCCGTACTCCGCTTTGCAGCGACTCTCGACACGACAGGCCACGCTGTCAGCGCAGTCTTCGTCCTTGAGAGCCAGACAGCGGCTTCCTTGCCGTCCACAAAGGCCGTCTTTTTTGCACCCGTCGCTGGCTTTGCATACGTCGTCGGTGATGACACAGCGGCTGTCTTCAAAGATGCACTTTTGCTCTTTCTTGCACAGGTCACTCTTTTGACAGTCTGCTGTGGAGCTGACCTCACACAAAAAGTAGGTGGGATTGAGGGAGCACTTACCGATGGACGTACAATCCGAGTGCGTTTGGCAGTAGCCCTCGGTGATTTGGACACATTCACCTTTGCGAGCGAGGCACAGGCCGCTGCGTTTGCAAAAGACAGAGTTCCGGCACTGTGCATCGGTCTCTGCAATGCACCGCCCCATCGACGATTTACACTCTCCGTGTCGCTCACAAAACTCGCTATTCTCACAATCTTGGTCCGAGCGAGGAGCACATTTGCCATCCACCCAACCGCAAAGTCCTTGCAAGGTACATTGGGAGCCAGCGCCGCACATATCATCCGAGCCTGAGCAACCGACAGACCACAAGGGCACGAGAAGCCCAAGACACAACAACCAAGAAAGAACAACCCTACGATTCATTGGACACACTGCACTTTCCGTGTTCGCAGATCGACGCGGATCCGACACTTGCCTTCTTTCTTGCACAAATCACTTCGTTGACAGTCGAGTTGGGAGCGAAGCTGACAGGTTCCATCTTCAGCCAACGAACAAGCCGCCTGCTCTTTGCAGAGCTTGCTGTCTTCGCAATCCTGGCTGTTGAACGGCGCACAGTAGGTGGTCTGGTCGCTGTTCGTGAACAACACACACTTGCCTTCCTCCACACAAGGACGGCTGCTGTTGCAGTCCGTTTGTGAGCCGGGTTGGCACTTGAGCCCAAACCTCTTGCAGAAGCCTTGTCCTCCGGTGGCGTCTAGCTGACCTGTCCGCTTGTCTTTCCCTGTACACGCGGAACTTTCACCGCAGTGTTGGTCTGTACCAGGGGCACACAAGACCTGTCGCCCCTGAGCGTTGTTTACAATCGTCCTCTTGCACGCACCGAGCTTGAAGCAAGCGTCGCTCTTGGCGCAGTCTTCGTCCGAGAGAGGCAAACAAACATCGCCAAACTTGGCGCATAGGCCGTACTTGGCGCAGGCTTCGCTGCGTGGTTTCTTGCAGTCGTTGTCCGTCAGAGGGATGCACTTTTGGTTGGACAGGCTGCAGAGTCCCTGCTCTTTGCAGACGGTGCTTTGTGAGCAATGGTCCGGCTGAGTTGGGAGGCAAAGCTTACCGCGCAGTGTACACCGGCCGACCTGAACGCAGCTGTCACTTCGGTTGCATTCGGAGCAACGCAAGGTCTTGGAGTTGTAAGCACATTGACCTTTTTGCAGGCAAATGCTGCTGTTCTGGCAGTCGGTATCCGAGCCGGCGACACAGCTCCCCACGCCCTCTATTTCGGGAGCAAGGAAACGACAGCGTCCTTCGGCGTTGCACAAGTCGCTTCGACGGCAATCAGCGTCCGTCGCCGGGCCACAAACAGGGACGTTGTTGACTCGGACCAGGGTGCAGTGCCCGCTCGATTTGCAAGCTTTGCTGCGGAGGCAGTCTGCGTTGGAGAGGCGGATGCAAGAAGCGCCCTCGCGGGTGCATTTGCCATCGTTGAGGCATTCTTCGCTTTTTTCACAGTTGGAGTGCGTGTCAGATACACATTGAGCGCTCTGTGGATCAAAGCCACAACGCCCTTCTCGCTTGCACACCTGACTGTTTCGGCAACCGACCAGGTCTGCTTTGCAAGTACCCTCGCTGAAGTTGCAGAGACCTTGATCCAGACAAGCGGTGCTGTTTTCACAGTCAGCCTTACCCCGTGGACCACAGAGGGCGTAGCGAGTTCCAGTGAGAACGGCTCCACAGTGCCCGAGGAGTTTGCAGTTGGCGCTCTTGGCGCAGTTGTCGTTGGTCAACGTTCCACAGCGAACATCCGAGCTGTTGATCACAAGACGTTGGCAAAGTCCGTCCTCTTTACAGGCGTCGCTGTCTTCGCAATCTTGGTTGGTGCTGGGCTGGCACTTGTTGCCTTCTGGGGTGTTGACCACGGAACATTTCCCTTCACGGCTGCACAGTCCGCCTTTGCTCTGGCAGTCGAGCGTGTTTTGCAAGGCACAAGAATGAGAGGAAGCAACGTACGTACATCTACCCAGTGTCTTGCAACGCTGACTATTTTCACAATCTTTTGCGGAGCCTGGCAGACAAGAACCTTTCGATGGGACCCAAGTGCAGTTGCCAAGCTCCGAACACTTGCTGCTTTGCGTGCAAGAAGCGGTGGTCTTTTGGCCACACACTTTGACGGTCTGGGAGCCTTGCTTCACTTCCATGAAGTGGCAAGCTCCTATCTCCTGACAGCGGGTGGTGCCTGCGCAATCGTCGTCGTTTTGCAAGACACACTCCTGGTTGACTGAGATCGAACAGAGCCCATCGGTTTTGCAGTTTTCACTGCGGCGGCAATCCAATACAGACGTTGCAATGCAGCGAGTCCCCATCCAGAAACAACGACCTTCTTTGGTGCACGCTTCACTGCGTTGGCAATCTTCGTGAGAACCTGCGACACACTGGCCTTTGCTCAGGATGCAGCGGCCGTCTTTGGTGCACGCTTCGCTGCGTTTGCAGTCCAGGTTGTAGGAGACGATGCATGTGGTGCCCTGCGCATTGCATCGACCTTCTTCCCGGCACTGTTTGGAGAGGTAGCAGTACGTACACTGTTGGTTGTTGAGCGCGCACTTGCCTTCGTTCTTGCAGATATCGCTGGCCTGACATTGAGAGTCCGACGTCGCAATGCATAGCCCTCGGATGGTATCACCGGTGCATCGTCCTTCTTTCTTGCACAAGCGATTGTTGGGGTGGCTGCAGTCTTTGTCACCGCTGACAACACAGGTGTCTTTGGGACCCAAAGAACAACGTCCCTGGGTTTTGCAGTTGGTGCTGGCTTCGCAGTAGCTGACGTCGGTGGCCTTGCAGTTCTCGAAGCGGGTTTCATCACCGATGCACAGCCCCTCTCTCTTGCAGAGAATGGAGCTTGCACATTGAATGGGACGAGGAATGCAACCCTCCCCAAGCTTTTGTTTGACGCAACGCCGCTCAATCAGACAGGCCACGGTGCTCTTGGCACAGTCGGAGTCTTCGCCAACCACGCAGCGACCGTCCTTGACAGAGAGTTGGCAAAAACCTTCTTGGATGCACTTCTCGCTGTTGAGGCATTGGTTGTCGGACACCACAACACACTCGCCGTCGCCGTTGAGGTCTTTGCGCAGCTGGCAACGCCCTTCCTTCTTGCATCGCGTGCTCTTTTCACAGTCGGTCTGAGCTTTGGCGACACAGGAGATGCCATCGATACCCAGATAGCACTTTCCTTCGTCCCGGCAAGCGATGCTTTTGGCGCAGGTTACACACTTGAGATCCGGAGACAGCCCACACTCTCCTTTGGTCTGGCAGGCTTGGCTTTGTGGACAATCCGAGTCACCCGCCACACAGAAAAAGACTCGCGCAGAGCACTGGTTGTCCAAGGTGCACGCTGTGCATTGCCCCAACAGCTTGCACTCTTCGCTGTTTTGACACTCAGGGTTGGTGTTGGCGACACACACCCCACGAAGGGCGGAACATTTCCCTTCGATACGGCAGACTCGGCTGGTCTTGCACTCTGCGTTGGTTCCCGCGATGCACGCTTGCACGCTGTTGTTCAAGGGGTTTTGGGAGCACAACCCTTTTTCCGCGCAGTCAGCGCCCTGGTTGCAGGGAACACATTGGCCGTTGAGCAGCGCACAGCGACCTTTTTCAGTGCATTCGGTGCTGGTGGAGCAGTCCGAGAAGCTCTTGATAACGCAACGACCTTCGCTCCAGGTACAAGCACCTTCACGGCGACAGCGCTCCGATTGGTTGCACAACACACAGGCGTTGTTTTGGGCGCCACACCGTTTGTCGTCTTTGCAGGCTTTCGACGCTTCGCAGTCTACGTTTGTTGCCACCGCGCAAACGTTCTTCCAAATGTTGTTGATGCGCGTTCGGACTTTGCTGCAGCGGCCATCGTTGAGGCAGCCTTCGCTGGCTTTGCAGTCGGCGTCGTTGCCAGCGTCACACACTACTTGGGGGATGACATCGCCGATGAATTCTGTGCCTTTGACGCAGCGTCCTTCCTTTTTGCAAGCGTCAGAGCCTTTGCAATCGGCGTCCGTTTGGATCTCGCAGCCTTCCAAGCCGTCTTGGCACTTGCCCTCTTGGGTGCACTCCAACGTCTGCTTGCACAGGTTGCAGCCCTGCCCCTGACAACGCAGCTCGCGGAAGACCTTGATGTTTCCTTTCCCGTCATCCAGCGACATTGTTACGTTGCGTGTGGAGCGGTCAATGTTCCACCGTCCCGCAAAGGTGATGTTCCCAGAGACATCCAGCGCCTCGTTTTTGCAAGGAGAGACTCGGTGTCGAAGGGTTTTGGTGACCTGGAGGGTGATGTCAAAGTCCACCACACGAACGGTTCCCTTTTCAAACAGGAACGTGCCCCCTGGCCCTTCGCAGTCTGTGTCTTCGGCCTTTGCAAACCGGGCATGAACAAACTTGCCGCCCAGGTAAAAGCTGTAAGCCTCGGTGTCAGCGGCTTCTTCCACTGGGGGATCACCGCGACGCTGCTGGATAAAGATGGTGGGGATACGCCACTCTCCGGTGGCTTCGTTGTAGATGTCCAGGGTTCGGTTGATGGTCGTGGACCAGTGACCCAACATGGCGCGCGGTGGGTAGTTTTTCTCAGCACCCACAAGCTGCGCGTCGAGGCAGATCTTGGTCTCGGGGCTGGAGGCAAAGCAGGAGAAACCATCGGGGCACTTGTCTTTGTTGCAGATTTGCGTGCACCAGCCACCGCTGAGACCCCGGAACACTCCCAAGCAGACAGCGCTCTGGCATTCGTCCCGCTCCCAACACGTTTCCCCCAAAGGTTTTTTGCCATCTCCAACCTGGAAACAGACCTTCTTCTCAGAGACAAGCCCTGGCGCGTATGGAGCGCAATGGTACTTTTCAGGGCAATCGTTGCTTTCACATTCTTTGGAGCAATAGGACTTGAGTGGGTCACGTCCTTTGATGCAAACCCCACCTTTGCATTGGGTGCCGTCAGTGCATGGGCCTTTGCCAACCTCCATGCTCGCCGACGTCACGCACTGTCCCACCCCGACTTCGTTGGTTTCACAGAGGCCTGAGCGACATTGCTCTCCTGTCACACAGAAGTCACCGGCAGCCCTCTTGATGATTTCAGGAGGACCGCAAGCGTACGCCATCAACAAGAGCAGCCACAGGCTCGACAGCAAACCGACCCGGCGCAGCCAAGAGACGCGCTTCCATGAGGGAGTCCAACCAAGAAAAAACAACATACGACGATCCATCATCCACCTGTCATGCAACGGTCAAACGACTTGCGGCAGCGGCCCTCGCGTTGGCAGGCCAGCGACGACTTGCAGTCGTCATCGGAGCCCACCACGCACAGCGAGCCTGACAAGGTACAAAATCCTTCCACTTCACACGCTTCACTTTTGCCGCACTTCACGCAGGCGCCATTCCGAGGAACACAACGTTCCTCTTGGGAGCAGGCTGCGCTGACCCGACATTGTACAGCCGACGTCGCAATGCAGGCCTTCTTCTCAGGCGACCATGTGCAGAGACCTTCCTCCTTGCATTCCTTGGTAAGTGAGCACAGCGAACAACGTCCATCCACCAGGCGGCACCGACTCTCGTCGTCACAAGCCTGGGTTTGCGTACAGTCGGCGTTGGGCGGAACCACACAGCGGCCCACCTCCAGCTGGCAGGCCGCTTCGCTCTTGCAGATCCCGCTTTTCTTGCAGTGGTCTTCCGTTCCTGCTTCGCAAGCAAACAAGCCACGTTGGCAAAGCCCCTGTTGCTGGCAAAGCCCACTCTTCGCGCAGTCCGTGTCAAAGATAGCAACGCACTGGAAGCGTCGGCGAACACAGCGTCCCGCCACGGTGCACTCCTCGGTTCCCTCGCAAGACCGATCGGCGATACAAGCTCCACCTTCAGCCTTGCATCGCCCTCGCAAGAAGCAGTCGAAGCTATCGACACAGTCGGTGTCACTGGCTGCAATACATTGCCCACTGGACGACAAGGAGCACTGCCCCAACATGCGACAGATCATACTTTCACGACAGTTAAACGTTATGCAAACGTTTTTGTCGCGATCGGCAAAGCAACGATTCTCCTTGGTGCAGGCTTCGCTATCCCCACAATCTTTGTCGAAGGCCACCACACAGGTCTTGTTTTTGGAGTCAGCGTAGCATTTGCCCTCCAACCGACAGCCGTTCGTCGAGCGACAATACTCTTGGGAAAAAGCCTGGCATTCAAAGTTCACAGCCACACATTTGCCTTCCGCACGACAGCGCGTAGAGCGTTGGCAATCTTCGTTGGATGTAGCCACACACTTTCCAGCCCGAACGCTGCACTCTCCGAGATTCAGGCAAGCCCGGCTGCCCTGGCAGTCCTTGTCGGTCGCCACAGCGCAGGCCCCATCCACCTCTGTGCACAACCCTCTTTGCTGGCATTCAATCTGTATCGCGCAATCCAGCGGAGGCGCACAGCAGGGGAACACAAGCAAGACAGCAAGCCAGCCACTCGCGAGAAAAAGAAACCGGTTACCCACAGACCCACAACTCCTTCTTCGCCTTTGCAAGCCCAACAACAGGCCTGCAAATCAACAACGGATCCGCCCCTCTGCACGGGACCCCCCAACAGCCTCTCCGGCTCAACTTTGTAAGAGAAGTAAAAGTCTGCCTATCATACATGGATTCAAGGGCTCCAAGCAACTACAAAACCAGGATTACAGCACCACCTTATATGATGCGAGACCCTACACAATGGTCCCAATGCAAGCCACAAAAACTACAACACGTTCCACAAGGGTCCGACACGTTTGTAGACAAGTCTCGAAGTCTCGTTTGACCTCGCCAGGATACAAAGACCCATCTCTTAAAGGCATGACCCGGAAAAAATGTAAGCCTTTGGGGAATCTCTTAGAGATACGGAACCTTCCCTGGATTCATGTAGCCCACTTGCCAACCCACAACAATCTCAACAATAGTGAAGTCGTTTGGATCCGTGAAAAAGCCCCTCTTCAAAGGAAAGGAACCCTCACTTCATGAATCTTCCCTGTATTGATTTGCGCCCTCTTCGAGAAGCCAAACAAGCCTCTCTCTCGTTGGAAACCAGCACGTTATCCATCCAGTCCACCGTAACGCAGATCCAAAACGCCCTGCAAGAGATTGGTTTCTTCACTGTTATAAATCATGGAATCCCTGACTCGCTGTTGCAGGCTTTGGAGCAACAATCTCGTCACTTCTTCCACCAAGACGAGGCGACCAAGCAACAGATCCGCATGGAAAACGCCGGGCTCGCATGGCGAGGATACTTTTCTTTGGGAGCCGAGCTAACCTCAGGGCGTCCCGACCAGAAAGCCGGCTTGTACTTTGGCACAGAGCTACCGCCCGAGCATCCTGAGGTACAGGCAGAAACCCCCATGCATGGAGCCAACCAATGGCCGACCTATGACACAGGCGAATTCCGAGACACCGTGTTGGCCTACATGGACGCCATGAAGGACCTTGGCGCTCTCTTGATGGAGGCCATCGCCCTCGGCCTTGGACTCCCCACTCACTACTTCTCCCAACGCTTTGCCGACGATCCAACCTGTCTGTTTCGGGTGTTTTACTACCCTCCTCACCAGTGGGAAGACGCAGCCGACGAGTGGGGTGTCCGCCAACACACCGACATGGGCTTTCTTACCCTCTTGAAACAAGACGACTGTGGAGGACTCCAGGTCAAAGGACGACAAAACGTGTGGTTGGATGTCCCGCCGAACCCCGAAGCCCTTGTGGTGAACATCGGTGACATGCTGGAGCTCTGGACCTGGGGCATCCTCAAAGCCAACCTTCACCGCGTGAAAAACCAGGCCCAACAAGGCCGACTCTCGTTTCCCTTCTTTTACGACCCCAGTTGGAACAGCACCCTTGAACGCATTGACAAGTCGCTGTTATCCCCCGAGCGCTTGGCCCAAGCCCAATCCAACGCCGAAGACCGCTGGGACGGCCTGGAACTCAACAAGCTCAACGCCCAAACTACGTACGGGGAGTTTGTCTGGAATAAGATCAAGCATGTCTTCCCCCAGCTGGTCCCTCCAGGAAAATAAGAGAGCCGGAGCGAAACCGAACACCTCGCAGCAGCGCAAGGTGTTCGGTTTTGGCCGCCCCAAAACGATCCAGGTGCTCCACTTTGGCAACCCACCCTTGGACGCAACAAACCTTTCCAAACTCCAACGTGCCCAAACGACCGTAACCACCTGGAAAGCCAACAACTTGGAACAAACTTTGTAGAAGGACCTCCCCGTCATCAACAATGTATCGACGAGGAGGTTCGCATGTCCAAAACCAATGTGGTTCCTTTTGTGCCTTCGGAGCTTGAATCCACCATTCCACCCCTGCCTCAGCAGGAGGAGAGCCCCACGTTAAGCCGAGAGGCGCTTCTTCACCACTATGTACAAGAAGGTGTCCAGGTCCTGCAGGGGCTCGACAATCTGGGCAACTTCTTGATGGGCTTTGGTGTCTTGGTGCTCGGCTACCTCCTTAACGCCCAGCTCAAACCCCATGTGCTGCAAAGCTTTACGCAGAGCAACGGGGGCGTCGCGATGTTGTCGTGGCTGTGCCTTGGAGCCTGGACCCTGGCGGTCGTCTTGCTCCTTCGGTTTATGTACTGGTTTATTTTTCACTTGTTGGCAGGACGAGCGGTCTACGCCTCACAGAACCAAGCCAACAGCATCGGAGAACGCATCGAGTTAAAGCGGATGACATACCAACAGTACCAAGAACAAGCTCCCAACTTTGATAGCTTTGTTCAACGAAACTACCTGGAGAAAGACCAAAACGAAGACAAGCAGTTGTGGTTTGCGACGTTCCGGTACACACGCTACGTGGCCTTGCGCAAGCTCATGATTATGAACCGAATGCGCTCTCTTCTGGCCTGGGCGCTATGGTGGGGTCTGGTGTTCAAGCTGGCTGATATTGGCGTTGGAATTCTCTTGTAGGAAAGCGAGGAGCAAGGAGGGAGGGAAGCAAGCAGATTACTCCGCTTCAAAGCCTCCAGCGCGATGGGCGCCGTCACAGAAGGGTTTGTTCTTGGACAAGCCACATCGACAAAGCGCTGCCTTCCAGCCGCTCCAGGCCACACGCCCGCTGGATGTGACAATTTCAAAGGGGCCATTCACCAACAAAGGACCGTTGGCAACCCGCTTCACCCTCAGAGGTCCGGCGGCTCCACCGTTGCCGTCTCCTGTCTCTCCAACAGCTCCCCGGTCCACAAAACCACCTTCTTCATGAGCGTTGTCACAGAAGGGTTTGTTCTTGGACAAGCCACAGCGACAGAGGGCAGCACGAAACTTCACGCCTTCCATATCTTCTGCAGCGCCATCAATCTGCAGCTCTCCCTGGACATACAAAGGACCGTTGTTGGCCACCACCACGGTGTTCTTTGCGGCGGGAGTTTCCTCTTCGCCGCCGTCATGACGTGTGTACGTTAAGGCCCCCGTGGGACATCGCTGGCAAACATCGACGACATTGTCAACGTCGGTAACATCAGGCTGACACCAGGGGTCTCGACCGCCGACAAACAAATCCCCCTTGGACCGACCGCACTCTCCAATGTGAATGCACAACCGGCCATCCCATTCCACGTCAATGTCTTTTCCTGGATATTGCTTCTTCTGGCTCATGGTTTCTCCTGCTGGGTGAGATAGTGTGTAGTTAAACTACACGCCAGTCCTCCAAAAAATTTCGCAACCCTGACCCGAAACGCCAGCCTTCGTCAGCCTTCTTCCGAGCGGAAGCGAAGGGCCGGCAAGTAGCTGGAACGCGTACCTGGGGTCGGTAGATTGTCGGCCGCATGAGCGGTCAACACCAGCGAGAGCTTGGTCTCGTTTGTTTGGTTGGATCCTGCAGAGTGAAACGTTCGACAGTCAAAGAACAAGAGATCGCCAGGCTCCAACGAGACTGTCACCGCTTGTTCCACCAGGGGTTGATTGTCAGGGTGTTCGGGTTTCAGAAATTTGTGTTCGTCCAGATGCTCTGGCTTGTAACGTCGCGCATGACTCCCAGGTAGCAGCGACAAAGAGCCGTTCTCAGGGGTCTCCTGTCCTAAGGCCAACCAAAAGCTGATCAGCTCGGGCCTTGCGAACGACCAGTACCGTACGTCTTGATGCCAGTGGGTCGCGCTGCTGTAGGTCGGCTGCTTGGTCATGATGCAGTTGTGGTGATTTTGGCACAGGCGCACATCATCGGACCCCATGAGCTGCTTGAGCATCTGCCCGATCCGAGGTTGTGTAGCCCACGAGCGAATCAGGCGAGAGCGGGCGACCGCATGAAGCAATCGACGAGAGGTGTTACCGCCTTCATCCTCACGACTTTCAGGTGCCCCAGGATAATGAACATCAGCCTCGTATTCGACGGGACCCACCAGGGGGTGCATGGCATCCTCAGCCACACCTCGAATGGCTTGGACCTCCTCTTCGGAAGCAAAACCTCGCAAGACAAGGAAACCAACACGTTGAAACTCTTCGACCTGTTCAGCCGACAACAATGACTTCACCGACAACGAAGTCTCTCCCATATCTGCCGCAATTTTTTGCGTGATTTTTCCAGGTAGCAAAGGTACTCTTCATAGACACCCAACGAAGAACCCCAAGCGTACATTCCCGTCGCGTCCGACTATACCGTATTCCAACCAACTTGCACAGTGGATCTCATGCGTATTTGGATCAAAATCGGCCTCGCCTTTCTTCTCATCACGCCGGCCTTTGCGATAGGTGGCGTACACATTTTGACCCAGGCTGTGGTGGGAGGGTTGGCCTGCCTTCTGGCCATCATCTGGAGCCTTCACCTACGACGACATCCTGAGCGCCATCGCACCCTCTACCTTGGCCCTTGGTTTTGGCTTTTCGCCGCAGCCATCGTTGTCACAGCGCTGCAGTTGGTCCCCCTTCCTCTGTCATGGCTTGCTTCTCTTTCGCCAGAAACACACAAGATCCTGACCAACATGTTAGCCGGTGTTGGCCTTGCCTCTCCTTCCACGAGCATGCCGCTTAGCCTGGCTCCACCGGAGACAAGCGCCAAGTTGATGCGCGACCTTGGCTCTCTGGTTGTCTTTACGGTTGCCTTGCAGTGGGCCCACCAACGTTCGCGAGTTCTTTGGTTGATGAAGGTCGCAGTCCTCGCAGCGGCCGCGATGGCAGGCTTAATTGTGGTCCAGGCCATTCTCGGGATCAAAGCCCCTCTTTGGGGCCTGTATCATCCCCGCGGCACAACATTCGCCAACCCCATTTCCATGTCGCCGTTTGTTAACCCCAATCACATGGGCGCGTACTTCCTGTTTCACGGCCTCCTTACCTTGCCCCTGCTCATAAAAGCGGAGGAACGCAGAGAACGTTGGATGTGGTCTGCGATCCTATTGGGTCTCTCTGTGTTGGTCGTGCTCAGCTTATCACGAGGCGCGGTTCTCGCTTACACCGTTGGACTGGTGTCATTTTCTGCGTTGTTTTGGCGACAGGCTCGAACCCAACGCAGCGACGAGACCTCGGATGAAAGCGACGAAGGGGAATCCTCTCGCCGTCGCAGTCGTCGTTCGCATCGGTTAAGCCGTCGACAGCGCTCCAACCTCATGATGGTTGGAATTGCAGCGTTCGTTGCCGTTGGTTTGACGGCAGCATTCAGCCTCACCAACCTGCGAAAAGAATGGTCTCGCACCTCGCTCAACTTAAAGCAGGACAAGATTGGCTTTATCCTTCGTCACTCCAAGCCGTTTCTCCGGGATTATCCATTGTGGGGGGTCGGTCGAGGCGCCATGCCTATGGCTTGGAGTCGATACTCCAAAGGAAGCGACCTGAAGCGTGGCCAGATCATGGTCACACATATCGAGTCCAACCTCTTCCAACCCATGATTGATTGGGGCATTCCTCTTGGAGCAGCCTTTCTACTTGTGGGTCTGGTTCTCCTTGGACTGCTCGTCATTCGAAGCAAAGGGTTCTTGGAACACAGCCTGCTCATCGCGCTGTTGGCGCTGTTGTTCCAGAACGTTGGGGACTTCAACCTGGAATTTTTTGGCACAGGCTTCCCCTTCCTCATCCTCCTTGCAGCGTTGTTGCGACTTCAACAAGGCCGGCATCAAGGGACCGTCGTCCGCCTCCCCTGGCTGACAGCCACCATGGGAGTCCTGGTGATCGCAGCGATCGTTGTCCTCACTCCGTACGCCAACCGCCACCAATTTTACAAACTTCCTCAACGATGGAAAGCGTTGGAAAAGCAGCCCCGCAAGGCCTTCCGCAAGAGCCTTCGCTCGCTGGTTCGAAACCATCCTTCTGACTACATGTTGGCGATTTATATGGCCCGCCGTCACAGCTTCCAAAAACCCTGGCGACCCCTTCTTGCTTTGCAATGGCTCAAGAGAGGAAGCTTTCTGAACCCACTGGCTCCAGAGTTTAAGATGTTACGGGCGTACAACCTTGCACGTTTGCAGCTGGGAAGCCAGGCCATCCAAGAGTTGGAGAAAGCCATCCGTTTGCGCTCCAACCTTGTTCATCCGGCCATCGCTTTGCTCCGACAATTCAAGCTTGTGCCCCTGGCATTGCAACAAAGCAAAGAGCACGCTCTGGTCCAAACCATACTGGCCCGACAGTCTGGCATGTCACCACGCCCCAAGGGTTACGAAACATCTTTGCGGCGAAGCTTGAAACGTTTCCCCAAGGACCTTCTGCTCCACAAGCTCCTGGCCTACCGCTTGTTAGAAAGATGGAGGCATGCCCTCAAGAAAGCTCGCCAACTGATCAAGCAACAGGAAGGAGACAAAGAGCAGGCCATGCTTAAAGCCGTCGAGTTGCATGAGATGTTGACCCAAGTGATGAAGAGCTTCCCCTCTACACCCCAGGCGAAACATCTTCGCACCTTGCTTCAGGCCCATCTCGCCGAAGAACAAGGGGACAAAACAACCGCAGAGAAGCATTACCGTGCCTTGTTTACGGAACAACAAGGCAACCATTGGGCAGCGTTCGTTTCCTTGTTTAACTTGCTACTCCAACGCAAAGCCTACGAAGACGCTCGGGGCATCTTGCGTCAAGCCCAGCAATGGTACCGCCGAGGCTCAGTCCAGGCGCACGCTCACATGATGTATTTGGAAGGTCGATTGTTTCAGGCACAGGGCCGACTGCGTTACGCGTTGCGCCGCTTTGAAAGTGCATGGAACTTACAAGGCAAGAACAAATACCAGGAAGCCCAAGCCCAGGCTTGTTGGGCTATGGGTCAAACCAAGTGCACCCTGCGCATCTATCGGACGCTCTACCAAAGCACAAAGAAGAAGTACTTTCTGCAAAGGCTGCGGTATTACGAGACCCAACAAAAAGAGCAGCAACGCACACAAAAGATCTTCCAACCCTAAGAGAAACCCAAGCCTCGTTTAGAGCGCATTTCAACTTAATTGGCCGGCCGACCGGGCTGGCGTACCAGAGGGTCAGATGTGCAGCGCGGTCGAGGAAACAAGCCTGAGCAGCAAAGGCGGGGCTGTGTCCCGTTGAGCAGCACAAGGTGAAGATGACGATGACCCCGCTAGCAGATGCCCCTCGCAGGGGTCAAGAAAGTTGAAATGTGCTCTAGGGCTTACAGGTTCCACCTTTGCAGGTGTGAGTGGGTCCAGATCGACTGCAGAGGTTACCGTATGCAGTTGGAGTACATCCACAGAAGAGGTCGTCTGTCTTTGGGTCTGTGCAATGATTTCCACGGCAACAGGTTTGCCCTGCTTTGCAACACGACGTACCACACTTGGTTTCATTGGAGTTGCAGGTTGTGTTCGATGTCGTGCATGCACCGTTGACACAGACCTCACCAGAGCGGCAGTAGTTCGGACACTTACCGCAGTTGGAGGGGTCTTGCTGAACGTTGATGCACCAGAAGGTACAGAACAGATAACCGGTTGGACACTGCTGACAGGTGCCTGCGTTGCAGTACTTTCCAGTCGTCGAGCAGTCTGTCCCTGCGCTGTTTGCCGTGCAGCCGCAACGGGCTCGATCGTTGTTGGCATCCACACAAACGTTCCCTTGGCAGCAGACCTTTCCGGCCCCACAACAGACTCCTCCACAAAGAGTCTCACCTTGTGCACATGAGACCTGACACGTACCTGCGACACAGGCCTGACCTGAAGGACAAGCGTTGCCGCAAGTACCACAGTTGCTCTTGTCGGTCTGGGTATCAACACAGTTTTGGCCACACTGCGTTTGTCCAGAAGGACAGCCCGCACACGAGCCGCTGCTGCAAGTTTTTCCAGTTGCCGAACAATCAACACCGGCGCTGTTCGCAGAGCATCCGCAATACTTGGCGCTGGTGTTCGGGTTGGCACAGACGTTACCCTGGCAGCAAATCTCTCCCGCGGCGCAGCAGTTGGTACCACACTTAACGCCAGGACAGGTCGTGACACACGCACCGCCGGAGCACGTTTCTCCATTGGCAGTGCAGTCTTTGCCCGAATTGGCGGTTGAGCAACCACACATCTTTGAGTCTGTGTTCGGGTCCGTACAAACGTTGCCTTGGCAACACGTTTGCCCCGTACCGCAACAGACGCTGCCACAAGCCTGTTGCCCTGCAGGACAGAGCAGCTTGCAAGAGCCTGACTGGCAGAACTTACGCTGGTTGGTGCAGTTTTCACCTTTGCTAGTGGTGCTACAGCCACAGTAGTCCTGGCTGGAGTTTGGATTGGCACAGACGTTACCCAAGCAACAGATCTGCCCAACAGAGCAGCAATTGCTTCCACAAACTTGCTGACCTTGAGGACAAACCAGAACGCAGACCCCTGCCTTGCATGACTCACCCGAGCCACAATTCCGGTTGCATGTTCCACAGTTAAGGCTGTCGGTTTGGGTGTCCACGCACTTGTTGTTGCACTTCGTTTGGCCTTGTGGACAAGTCACTTGGCACACACCACCCACACAGACTTCACCGGTGCTACAGGCTTTTCCACAGGCGTTGCAGTTGGCCCGGTCGTTCTGGGTGTCCACACACTTGTTGTTGCACTTCACGAGAGGTGGTGAGCATTGAAGAACGCAAGCGGAGTTTTCACAGATCTCGCCGGTGTTGCAGACTTTTCCGCAGCCGCTGCAGTGCAGTCGGTCGGTTTGGGTGTCCACACACTTGTTGTTGCACTTCGTTTGGCCTTGTGGACAGGTCACCTGACAGACGCTGTTCACACAGACCTCACCTGAGCTACAGGCTTTGCCACAGGCGCTGCAGTTGAGCCGGTCTTCTTTGGTGTCTACACACTTGTTGTTGCATTTGGTTTGGCCGGGCAAACACTCAATCCCACATGTCCCTCCGGCGCACACTTCACCCGAGCCGCATGCCTTGCTACAAGCGCCACAGTGGGCCCGGTCGGTGTTGGTGTCCACGCAAGTGTTGCCACACTTGGTTTGTCCAGGAAGACACTCAATTCCACATGTCCCTCCGGCGCAAACCTCACCGGTGCCGCAGGCTTTGCTGCAAGCGCCGCAGTTGGCTCGGTCAATGTTGGTGTCTACGCACTTGTTGTTGCACTTCGTTTGGCCGGGAAGACATTCGATACCACACTGTCCACCGGCGCACACTTCACCCGAGCCACATGCCTTGCTGCAAGCGCCACAGTTGGCTCGATCGGTGTTGGTGTCCACGCAGGTGTTGCCACATTTGGTTTGACCGGGAAGACATGTAATCGCACATTGTCCACCGGCGCACACTTCTCCTGAGCCGCAAGCCTTGCTGCACGCGCCACAGTGGAGGCGATCGGTTTGTAGGTCAAAGCACAGCTTGTCGTTCCCTACCAGGCACTCGGTCTGACCAGGGCGGCAAATCGTGGTGGTGCATTGACCGTTCTCACAAGCCTGCCCTTGGGGACACAGCGCGCCTTCGTCCAGGTCGTCGTTCCGTCCATCGCAGTCGTCGTCAAACCCATTGCACTTTTCTTTTTCAGGGAGACGTTGCCCTTCACAAGCGGTCCAGGTTCCGTTTGTACAGACCCGAGTGCCCGCCTTGCAAATGCCCTTGGATCTCTCGATGTTGACGAGATCTTCTTTCTTTCCTTCGTAGCATTCGAGGGTCAGAGGAACAGGCTTGCCTTGGGCGTCAAGCTTGGGAGCGCCCGTAGAGGGGTCACGCATGTTGTCCACTTGACCGTCACAGTCGTCGTCTTTTCCGTTGCACACTTCAGGAGCACACAGCACACAGCTGTTGCCGTTCTCATCCTTCTTCAGTTTGGCATCAACGTCGGGAAGGTTCGGTGCTTTGGCGTACAACTTCATGTAGAAGCGGCAGTCATTTCGGTTCTTTTCAAAGCAAGAATATTGGGGAGAATCGGCGACCCGACAGATCTCTTTGAGGGTGTCGAGCCCAATACGAACCTTTCGCTCCTCTGCAGTGAGACTGTCACGAGCGGTATCGCTGGTGGATTGAATCTTCGCCACATCCAACCCTTCGGTCGACACAACAATGGAAGACTGCACAACATACAAGGAGAAATGAAACCCAGTCAGGTCACCGCCGGATGGGATGCGCAGAACAGGGGTCGCTTTCCCTTCCACAGGCTCCAAACTGACCATGGAGCCATCTTTGGTGAGCTTCACCATCGTGACATAGCTTTTGCCTGTATCACGCTCGGTGGTGCGCCCATCCCAAAGGGACACAAGGCAACCCCACTCCTCACCCTTCTCGAACAAGTTCACAAAGGGCTGATCGGTGTTACCTGTTCGGATATCCGTAACCACGTAGTCTTTGTTGTCTTTGAGCTGTGTGAGGACGTTGCAGGTCGCTCCTGTTTCAGGAGGAGAGAGTTCCAGGACATCGCCGGGGAAACGGCTGCAAGCAAACATTTGTAGCAGCAGCAGGACAAGACAACTACGGAAAAACCAACGTCCCCAAGGACGGCTTCCGTTACGGGCTAGGGTCTGATCTTGAATCCCAACAATCATGCTTTTCCTCAATACAAAAACGTCCCAACACACAGGGCGACGAGTACACTTTGTTTCTTTTCAACGCGAACTTGCGCCTCTAAGAAGTACTCAATTATACACACCAAGTCAAAAGCCTCCAAGACTTCTTCTGAAGAAAGCGAAAGCATTTCACCCATAGACCGAGAGCGGACAAGAGAGTATACTTTCCTGCACTTGCCTGCTCTCCTTTTCCCGACGACAAACGACTTGTGATAGGAGTCCCCCTTTCACCCCATCGATTGTGAGGCATTGACCCCATGGAAGCAAGCGTTCTCTTCAAGATAGCCAACTCCATCGCATTGGTCGGTTGGATCCTCATGGCAGTAGCCCCTCGCTCAAAACTCACAGACAAAGTCGTCCACGAAGGATGGCTTCCTCTCGGCTTTGCCCTTCTCTATTCGATTCTCTTTGTCACCAGTTTTGGTACAGGTCAGGGTAACTTTTCTAGCCTCGCGGGTGTAAAATCGCTGTTCTCTCACGACTGGATCGTGCTGCTGGGCTGGGTCCATTACCTGTGCTTTGACATGTTGGTGGGAAGTTGGAGCCTGCGCGACTCCTGGAAGCGCAAGATTCATCATGGGTTCATGGTGCCCATCTTGTTCGCCACCTTAATGCTAGGGCCTTTCGGCTACTTGTTGTACCGCGGATTTGCGGCGTTCTTTCCCCTACAAACTGAGCCAAACACATGACCCAACAACCTCCTCACGATCCAGACAAAGCAGGACAAGCACCGGCGAAGCCCAAAGGCGGACTGCAAGGTGGACCTCTGCCCACGTCAGCCAATCCAGAGAAGGAACGTGCCGCATTGCTTCACGACTACCACACCAGCGAGCCTCGGTATCGTGTGTTGGAGCAGATCGGCCAAGGTGGATTTGGGGAAGTCATGAGCTGCTTTGACCGCTTCGCTCACCGCCTCGTCGCCCGGAAAAGCTTAAAAGACAAACACCGAGACAACACCGCCCAACTTCGGGCCTTAATCAACGAGTCTCGGCTTGTAAGTTACCTGGAGCACCCCGGCATCGTGCCGCTGTACGACGTTCTCGTCGACAGCGAAGGCAAGTTTGCCTACACCATGAAACACATCGAGGGAGAGCCTCTCTCCGAGTGGTTGAAGCAGCACGCCCTGCGCCGACAGCCGTTCCCAACCTCATGGTGCATGCGAATCTTCACAAAGCTCAGTGAAACCCTCTCCTACGCCCATGACCGCGGCGTGCTTCACCTCGACATTAAGCCAGCCAACGTCATGCTGGGGACCTATGGAGAAGTCTTGATTCTCGATTGGGGGAGCGCACGGCTGTACCAACCGGAGCGGTACGAAAACCATCTGCGAACAATCTCCCAGCGGGATGAGATACAACCGATCGTTAATCTGGATGACAGGCTCGTTGGAACCCCCCCGTACCTCTCTCCTGAACAAGTCCAAGGGTTCAAAGACAAACTCACCCCTGCCACTGACGTGTTTTGTGCAGGCGTCCTCTTGTACCAAATGCTGAGCGGTGCCAGCCCCTACTCCACGAGGTCTGTGCAAGAGTTTGTCGATGAAGTTCTCCACAAAGATCCGGTACCTATCCACGAGCGTCGCGCCGATGTACCGGTTCGTTTGTCACGCATTGGGATGAAGATGTTGGCCCGCGATCCCAAAGAGCGTTACAGCAACTTCCGCGAAGTCCTTCAGGAACTTCAAGACTTTAACTCGCAGGGAAGTGGCTTTGAGGTTCGAACGTACGACGCCGGAGAGATCATCTTTCACGAAGGTGAAGAAGGCGACCACGCCTTCCAGATCATCGACGGTCAGGTCGAGATCATCACGACTGTGGAAGGCGAGACCAAAGTCCTGGCCCAACAAGGACGAGGCGACATCATCGGTGAACTTGCTGTGTTCACCAAACGCCCACGGACCGCGACAGTCCGAGCGCTGACCCCGACCACAGTCCAGCTTCTCACAGCAGACAACATCAACAAGGAGTTGGAGAAGCTGCATCCCTGGGTCGGCGACATGATCTTCAAGCTGTCCAAGAAGTTCATCGATCTCAACCAACAACTGGCCAAACCTGAGCCACGTTAGAGGCACAATTCGTTTTTGTGGTGGATTGCATAACAGGAATGTGATGGGAAGAGAGAAGGGGAAGGCGGCCGGCTAGCTCCTCTTGGAGCCAACGCTTTATCGCTTCTTGGGCTTGGGGATGTAGGAGAAGGGCAACTTGGTTTTGATCTTCCCTTCCTGACAAGCTTTTTGCAAACCCGTGTTGCAAGCGATCTCCAGGTACTTCTTGGCGAGCTTGGCCGACTTCGCGATGCCCTGCCCTTTGAGGTACATGATTCCCGCTTTGTAACAGCTGGATTGCGAGCTGAGGTTGCAGGCCAACTCATGGTATTTGACAGCCGTGGCAGGGCTCTTCTTCACGCCTTTGCCGTTCTCGTAAATGGAAGCCAGCTCCAGACAAGCCAGACGAGAGTTGTTCTTCTTGCACTGCTTATCCAGGCCAGCAAGACCCTTCTTCGATGACTTGCCGCCCATCTCCAGGATTTGTTTGGATGCGCAAGCGTCACCGTAACCTTTGCTGCAAGCGAACCGCAGAAGCTTCAGAGCCAACTTGTTGTTTTTCTTGGTTCCAACACCGTCTTTGTACATCATGCCAGCGCGCATGCAAGCGACAACAGACTTGGCTTTGCAGCCAGCGTTGTAGAGGGCCAGCGCCTTCTCATCGCTCTTGTCTTCGATTCTGTGGTCTGCCATCATCATGCCCGCTTGCAGACATCCGTCAGCGTGGCCCTTTTTGCAAGCCATACGGAAGTGAATCATGGCCAGCGGCGGATTGGTGCCAACGTGCTTTCCAGTTTGGAAGAAAAATCCAACGGTAAAGCATCGCTCATGACCGGGCTTCTCGTAGCAGATCTTCCAGGCGTTGCAAAACTCTTTGCTTTTGGAAGGACAAGGGTTCTTGTTTTCCTTCTTCTTCGCCTTCTTTGCGACCTTCTTGCCCTTCTTGGACGCCTTCTTACCTTTTTTGGCGTCCTTTTTGGCCACTTTGACATCCGCCTTCTTCGCGGGAGCTTTGGACTCTCTCTTGGCAGGAGCTTTGGCTGCTTTTTTGGCCTCTTTTTTGGAGGGTTGTGCTTTCTTCGCTTCGCGTTTCGCAGGAGCTTTGTCGTTGGAAGCCGCCCAGGTCAGGGAGGCCAGCGACAGAACGCTAACAGCAACAGTCACGCGGGTCATCCATTTCAACCCATTCAGCATCATCCATTCTCCTTTGTCCGTAGAGTATTGCGTCTGGCGCAAGGGGTTCATCGAACGTTCTCATCGAGGAAGCGTCATTCCAAACCGCTCAAGTTCGAGCACGTTCTTCTTTCCGACTCCCTAACCTTGTGGGAAACGGGTGTGGTACTCGGAGGAACCACGACCAACAAAGTACAATCTCTCGAAGGGGAACACAAGAGAGAAAACAAACACCCCAAACCACTCGCGTCCCTTAGTCCCACTCTTCGGGGAGAAGGAAATGAGCCTGCTCTCCCCAAGGGCAATCAAAGGGATGCTGCTCTGGGTCCACAGTGAGAACCCAAAGCGTTGGTATGGAGGGGGCTTCCTCTGGATAAGGTCCGTACCCATCCGTGAAGTACACGATGCCGTCCGGTCGATGTTGCCGGAGCATCTCGTCCGCAAACACAGGCCGTAGATCCGTGCCACCTCGCCCTTTCACAGCATTGAGCGTACCTTGAAACGGGTACACCCGCTGAACGACGACGTCACATTCCACGATTGTGATCGCGGCCAGTGCATGCAACAATTGAAGATGCCGTGCTATTTCCAAAAGTTCTTCGTACGAAACACTCGCTGATGTATCGATCGCGACCAAGAGATTCGGTTTGTCGCCGGAACCCGAAGCGTACACACGCCCTGGAACCACTCCAACCCGCTGGGGAAAGCGACGGTTGGGCCGGGAATACGTTCGTCGCGGTGCGCGCATCCTCGCCACAAACATCTGCAGAGCCGCTCGCCAGTCCACGAAGGTGATGGGCTCTTGCTCCACCTCCAACAGCTCTTCAAGCAACTCGCCCGGTTCACGGCCAGCAATCTTTACACCGTGCCGCTTGAGTTCGATGCACAATTCGTCGCCCTGCGCCAACGCACGACGAATGACCCGCTGCACTGGCTTGTCCGATCGGTGGCTTTGGGCGGCCGAGGGTGCGTTGTCGTCGTAGTGAGGAAAACCCACTCCCCAAACGTGATGTGTGTCCACACACTGCTTCGCGTAGCCGGACAAAGGCTCACCGCGCTCCATCGCCTCACGAAGGATCTCATACCGCTCTCGGGTGCTTTGCCCAGGCAAGATCCCTTTGTCTGCAAACCGCTCAAGGGTCAACGGTTCCCCAGGCAACAGCTCGTTGATAAACTCGTTCGCAGAGATCTCCATCGCAATCGTCATGATGTGAGTGTGCGCCACATTTCGTAACGCTGGACGAGTGAGGTGACCCAACACAACATGGTGAACTTCATGCAGCAGCACACCTCGCAGGTATTGTGGCGACCGCATAAAGAAGTCTGTGTTGACATGCAGGAACAGCTGCCCTCTCTGGTACGACACCGCCATCACTTCCATGGTCGGATCATGAAACGTCGCCATCTGGGACAGCACATAGGCATAGTGTGGGTATCGATGGAGGAACGACTGCTCCATGATAAACCCACGGAACCAATCCGCGATATCGTGACGTTCAGTCATCTCTAGCGAGGCGCGATCGGCTCAATGTTGAGCCTCTTGAGCGTCTTGACAAGGGGCATCGCATCTTCCCCAATCTCTCCAAGAATCCAACCCAGAGATCGCTTGAATGTGTTCTTTCGACGCAGCTCGCTCAGGTTGGAGAGTTGCTCCAGATGTTGCGACAAGGAAGTTTGGCAGGACAACCAACGATGCCGGTACGCAGCCGGCTCTCCCTTCCAACGCTGGAGCTTCTTCTGCACCGAGCTGCTCTTGTAGTTGCGAAGGAACCCCTCAAAGTCAAAGGACAAACACAACGAAGACAACGGGTTGTACCCGAAGGCTTCTTGCAGCGTCTCCCGTGTATCCCCAGGCAACATCGCAAGGAAAGACTCGAACGCGTCCATGGAAAACAAGCCCTGTCCATGCAAAGCGCCCAGTTCAGGACCTTCCACAACAGACTTCACCCGCAAGCCCACTTGCTGCAAACGATCGGTCTTTCCCTCCTGTTGCCAGCCTTCCAGCGTGGCTTGCATCCCTTTGTCCTTGTCGAAGGACGCAAGCAGGCCATGCACATCAATGTCATCGTCAGGAGCAAGAAGTGACGATTGGGCCAGGAGGATATCGATCCACAACGGCGGTAAGTACCCGCTCAACAGATCCCACAACAACAGCCGGTCGTGGATCTCTTCGGCAGAGAGCGCATGAAGAATGTCCGAGACATAGGTCCAAGAACGTGGCGGAACGGCCTCCAACATTCTCTCATGGGAGGTTGCAAGCTGCATAACCGCCGGGTGGATGTGATGAGACCGAGCCCACTCCAGCCAACCTTCCCGATCGGCTCGAACCGTCAGGTGCAGGAACCTTGCACGCATCGCAGGGTCCAAAGGAGTCACCTGGTACTCCCCTTCCTCAGGGTTGATGGCAGCACAGGTCGACCAACCTTCCGGTAGCTTGTAATGATGAAGCGTTCTGGCCGTGAGCAGCTGCAACGCGGGCTGTTGAATGTACCGCTCGGCTCGATTGAGTTCCTCCAGCATCAACAGCCCAGACCCTGACTGCGGCAAGATGCTTGGGGTCGCGTATGTAGTCCGACCGTCCTGAATCACAGGGAGCCCAACCAGATCGGGTGGCTCCAGCAAGCTAAGGTCCAGCACGATGAAGTCGATGCCTAGATCCTTGGCGGCCTCGGCCAAGACCTCACTCTTGCCGATCCCCGTGGGGCCCTCAAGCAGCACAGGCCGACGGGCTTTGTAGGCCACCTTCAAAACAGCCTTAAGCCGCGGTCCAATGGGAATTTCTTTGTGCTTTGCAGATCCGGTTGTATCACTCACGAAGATGCAATCCTCTCGATGGTCACGAACGTTTCGAGGGCCCGCCCTCAGGAAGGGGGGACACGGACGATGGTATGAAACTCGCCATTCTCACCCAAGGCGTCAACACTTTCGGGTAGCCTCGCGATAAGGTCGCGGTCAAACGAGTCACCCACGGAGAAAAGAGAGGCACATTCCTCCGACGAGACCGACGATATCGCAAACGTCGCGCTCGACTGAAACAAATCATCCATCAGCTTGGGGTACGACACCTTCCACAGCGGGAAATACAACTCCTCTTCGGGAAAGCGTGCAGAGAACTGCTCTTCCCGCCAGCTTCGGATGTGCTCCAGATGAAGATCACCAAACACCAAGCGCGCTACAGGCGCCTGACGACGGACCGTTCGAATCCCCAGCTCCACTCGATCGAGATATTCGTGTTCGGGGTACAAAGGAATGAGCACGATCGGCAAGTCCAAAGCCGCTGTCTGCTCACGGATCGACGAAACGGGGATGTCTTGGTGTGCCACAATCTCTGAACGTCCGTCGAACGTTGTGCACAGCACAATGGGTCGGACAGCCTCTCGCTGCAACGAACGCAGCGCCAGGTAGGAGTCCTTTCCACCACTCCAAAAGAGAAGATCACAGGACGACTCCGGCAGGGAGCCTACAATCCAAGGATCATGCTGCAACTCCAAACGCGAGGACTCCGCGACGTTGCTGTGCCCAAACGGACAATGACGACATCCACATCCACAACAACTCTCTCTCCGTTGAAGAGAAAGAGCTGTAAACACACGGTATCCTGTTTTGGGGTCTGTGTAGTGCAGCGCCCCAGCCTCACAGGCTTCAGCATGAATTGTATGATAATCAGACATTACGTCCCCTCCTCACTCCACATGAACTCGTGGAACACTCATACGCAAAACCGCCCACCCCTGCAAGTGAACGTTGCATGAGATAGCCAGAAAACGTACCAAAGGGTTCGGCTATTCCGAGAAGATGGAAACGAAGAGAGTTTCCAGATTTAGGATTGGGAGATGCGCTTGGAGATCACGGCAGTGACGGCAGTCATGCCGATCACGGTGCGGAGGGAGCAGTTTCTGGGGAGAACATTCACGGGGTGGGCGAGACCAATCAGGATCGGCCCGACAACCTCCATACCTCCGAGATACTGCATCATCTGGTAGCTGATGTTTCCTGCGTCAAGGGAGGGGAAGATAAACACATTGGCCTCCTCCTTTAGCTCGCAGAAGGGATAATCTTCTTTGGCGCGTTCAGGGTCGAGCGCCACGTCCACTCGCATCTCCCCGTCAATCATAAGATCGGGGCGCATCTCCTTGACCAGAGCGGTGGCCTTCTCCACCTTGGCCGACTCTTCGTTTCGAGCGCTCCCAAAGTTGGAAAACGACAACATCGCAACCCGTGGCGTAATCCCAAGCTGCTTCACACGGTCTGCGGTAAGCACCGCAATGTGCGCAAGCGTGTGAGCGTCGGTTTGCATGTTGATGGTGGTGTCTGCAAAGAACCGGACCTTTCCGTTGCGGTCGAGCACCATGTACATACCACAAGCGCACTCCGCGTCCTCTGCTAGCCCCACAATACGCAAGGCCGGACGAATGGTTTCGGGGTAGGTGTAGCTCACACCGGAGACACAGCCATCGGCGTCTCCCTCCCGCACCATCATCATCGCGTAGTGGATACGCCCTTGCAGCTTTTGCACCGCACGATCTCTTGGAACGCCCCGACGTTCGCGCACCTCAGTGTAGGTGTCGACGTATCGCTCAGGGATGTTGGCCCGGTCAAACGGGTTGACGATGGTGTAGTCGGTCGGCGCCATTTGCAGACCGAGTTCCTGCATTTTGCTTTGGATCTCGTCCGGGTGCCCCAACAAAATGGGATGCGCGATCCCTTCATCGACGATGACTTGTGTGGCGCGAAGGATCTTATCGTGATCCCCTTCAGGAAAAACAATCCGGACTCGCTCACCCGAGCGCGCCTGCATCATAAACCGTCGGACGGCTTCTCGTGTGGGGTGAACTCTCTTTTCAAGTTCGGCGCGATACGCGTCCATATCCGCAATCGGACGACGCGCCACACCGCTCTTCATCGCAGCTTCCGCCACAGCCGAAGCCACACGATACAACACTCGGGAGTCAAAGGGCTTCGGGATAATGTACTCTCGACCAAACTGCAGACGGGTCGCGCCATAAGCTTGCAACACGTCGTCTGGAACGTCTTCTTTGGCAAGATCAGCGAGAGCCTGGGTCGCGGCGATCTTCATCTCTTCGTTGATCTCGGTGGCTCGTACGTCCAAAGCACCGCGGAAGATGAACGGAAAACCCAGCACGTTGTTGATCTGGTTGGGGTAATCCGAACGACCCGTGGCCATAATCACGTCGGGCCGGGTGTCCACTGCGACCTGGTATTCAATCTCTGGAACAGGGTTGGCCATCGCGAAGACGATGGGATTTTCGTTCATAGTCAGGAGCATCTCAGGCTTGAGAACGCCCGCCGCCGACACTCCCATAAAGATGTCGGCTCCATCCATCGCTTCCGCCAACGTCCGCTTCGGCGTATCTGCGGCCAGCTCATCCAGGTAGTTGTTGTCACCGCGGCCTTTGTACACCACGCCCTGGATGTCGGTGAGGATCAGGTTTTCCTTTTTCACCCCAAGGGACACGAAGTACTTGGCGCAAGCAAAGCCCGCTGCCCCCGCACCGGAGAAGACAACTTTCACCTCTTCGATGTTCTTGTTCACCAACTCCAACGCATTGAGCAGAGCTGAACCTGCGATGATAGCTGTGCCGTGCTGATCATCGTGGAACACGGGGATGTCCATGGAGGCTTTGAGGCGTTCCTCTATCTCAAAGCACTCAGGCGCTTTGATGTCCTCCAGATTGATCCCGCCGAACGTGGGGCCCAGGACCCGAACGGTTTGAACAAACAAGTCGAGGTTTTGGGTGTCAAGTTCGATGTCGAACACATCAATGCCCGCGAACCGTTTGAACAGCATCCCCTTGCCTTCCATGACAGGCTTGCAGGCGAGCGGTCCAATGTTCCCCAGCCCCAGCACGGCGCTACCGTCGGAGATGACGGCGACAAGGTTGCCTCGGGTAGTGTAGTCGAACACCTTGTCTGGATCGGCTGCGATCTCTTTGACAGGCTCGGCTACACCTGGCGCATAGGCCATCTCCAGTTCCACCTGGGTGGATACCGACTTGGAGGGAACAACCTCCAGCTTACCGGGTCGCCATTTGGCATGATATCGTAGGGCTTGTTGCTTCGTGACGCTCATCGAATTCCCTTCCCTCGTGGGTGATCGGTTCGTTGGTGGGATGGTACACGACACACCCAACCAATGCCACAAAATTGCCATTCCCATGCACCGTCACACCATGGCAAACGACGCCCTGTTGGCTTCAAGATCAAGGAGATGTGAAGGAGGCGGCTCAAGCAAAAGGAAGAGAGGAGATGAATGAGGAGGGAGAGAGGAGGATTATCGCTTTTCAGGCTTCTTCGCAGCCTTGCGTTTCGCGGGCTTCTTTGCAGCCTTGCGTTTCGCGGGCTTCTTTGCAGCCTTACGCTTGGCGGGCTTCTTGGAAGCCTTACGTTTCGCGGGAGCTTTGGACATCTTGGGAGAAGACTTCTTGCCAGAAGACGCCTTCTTCTTGGGCTTGGCAACACAAGTCACAAGACATTCTTTGTAGATGTTGGAAGACTTGTTGGGGCACTTTTTGACAGCCTTCTTTGCTTTGGCTTCACAAGCTTTGATCTTCTCTTGAATCGAGCCAACACAGGTCTTGAATTTGGCATCGCTCGACTTTTTGCAAGCCTTGAGCTTTTTGTTTTTGCCATACAAGCAACGCTCCATCGCCTTTGCAGAAGAAGCCGCGCAAGACTTGGTCTTTTTGCTGTGCTGCATATCGCAGTATTTGTCGGCTTTTTTGGCTTGGCCGGTGCACTTCTTGAAGATGTTGCTGTTGGCCACAACGCAGCTGTTGTAGCTAACGATGCACTTGGCTTTGGCCTTTTTGTTTTTCTTCGCCTTTTTGTTGCAGGCTTTGTACTGTTTGGAGCAGGTCGCTGCGCGCTTCTTTTTCACCTTCGCACAAGCGCCGTGTCGCTGTTTTTTGAGCAAGGCACAGTTCTTCTTCCGGGTAGCGGAAGCTTTCTTGCACTTGGCCGCGCTCTTTTTGGCAGCAGCCTTGCAGGAGGCAACAAGCTTTTTGCTCAGAGACTTCTTGGCTTGAGCCTGACAACCCTGAAGAATTTTCTTCCGAGCCGCATCACACGTGTTGGTGTGCTTGATTTTCATCGTTTTGCATTTGCTTTGCTCATACTTCAGCCGTTTTTGGCATGTTTGTAGAGCCGCACTGTAACCCAGACGACACTTGGTCACACACTTGGCGCTTATCGCGTTGGCTGTTCCAACCCAGGCAGGTAGTACAAGCAGAGCGGCAGCAAGAGCGAGCAGATTCTTCATTCCATAGACTCCTTAAGTGGCTCGGTTACGGGTTCTGGAAGAAAACAGGAACCAACGGATAGACTATTCCCAAAGTGGAGAAGGTTGTCAACGGATTCCAGACAAACCACACCCCTGTGGCTACCTGATTAGACGGCATGAATGGGATTCATATACAGAGTGGAAGAAAAAAAGCGGAAGAGAGGAGGAAGATCAGACGAGTTTTTCAGCCAGGGGCAATTCGCGGAGTTTCTTGCCAGAAGCCTGATAGACGGCAGCTGCAATCGCTGGAGCCACGACCGGAACGCTGGGTTCACCAACACCTGACGGCTGGTGCGGAGCGCCGTTAATGATAATCACATCCACGTCAGGCATTTCGTTCATACGAACCATAGGATAATCGTGGAAGTTGCTCTGTTGGACCACACCATCTTGAAGTGAGATCTTTCCGTAAAGCGCCGCCGACATGCCAAACACCACAGACCCTTCGATCTGATTTTTGACGGCGTCGGGGTGCACAGCAAGACCACAGTCCAAGCCGATCACCACGCGATGCAATCGAATCACGCCGTTCTCAACGCTGGCTTCGCAAGCCATAGCAGCGTGGGAGTCAAAACTGTAGTGATTGGCGAAGCCTTTTCCATGACCTTTGGGTAGAGCCTTATCCCAGCCAAAGCGCTCGCGCACTTTGTTCACCAAGGTGATCATACGCTCGGTGTTCTGGGGATATTGATCCTGGTAACGCACAGGCATCAGGCGGGGCTTCCCGAGAAGTTTCAGACGATACTCAATGGGGTCCATCTTTGCTCGTTCGGCCAGTTCATCCAGAAAGTTGTTGATGGCAAATCCCTGGAAGACATTGCATACACTGCGCAACCAGCCCACACGGACAGACGGAACGGTCTTGCCCACTTCCACCATGTAGTTGGGGACCCGGTAGGGAAAGTTCAGCAATCCCATGTTGGTTTCGATCGGCGAGGCCGTGTCGTTGCCGGGCATCATGATGTTGAGGATGGTGGGATACACCGCCGAGTGACGCCACGACACAGGCATGCCTTTGTCGTCGACCACAGCCTTCACACGCTGCAAGCTCTCTGCGTGGTAGAAGCCGTGTTTGATTTCGTCTTCTCGGGTCCACTGGATCCGAACAGGCTTGCCCACTTTCTTCGACAACGCCGCGGCTTCCACAACAAAGTCAGGTTGGGACTTCCGACCAAAACCACCACCCAACATCGTGACGTGGAGCTTGATCTTCTCTGCCGGCATGTCGAGGAGTTTCGCAAGAACGCCCAAAGCACGCTGCGGATCCTGGGTCGGAGCCCACAGTTCACAGCCGTCTTGGGTCACATTCGCGATGCAAGCGGGTGGCTCCATCGGAGCGTGAACCAGATACGGCGCAAAATAGGTGGCTTCGACAACCTGCTCAGGTTTAGCAGCCGCCTCAACGGAAGGAACACGGCCGTCAAAACGTTGAACGTCCTTCTTGCCTTCCAGAGCCTGTTCCAGCTCTTTGCGATACTCAGCAGCGGTGTCGAGTTTGAGGTCGCCAAAGTCCCAATCGACCTTGAGAGCCTTCACCCCTTGCATCGCTGCCCAGGTGTTCTCGGCAATGACTGCAACGGCCGCATTGTTTTGGGTGTAGTGGCCAAAACTGGGAAGCTCAAACACATCCAACACACCGCGGACTTCACGAACAGGAGCTGGGTCAAACGAACGAACCGTCGCTCCAGGAACAGGTGAACGCAAGGCACAAGCGTAAACCATACCGGGCAGGGTCACATCTGCGCCGTAGTTGGCTTGTCCCGTCACAATGTTGGGCGTGTCCAAGTTGCGATGGGGGCGACCAATGATCTTGAGCTCTTTTTCCGGCTTGAGCTTGGGATGAGACGGGAACGGAAACTGCTTCGCGTCCTCGCTCAACTCTTGGTAGGTCAGCGTTTTGTTGGTGCGAGAGTGTGTCACCACACCACCGTCGGCTTTGCACTCTGATGCGCTGACGTCCCAACGCTTGGCAGCAGCCAACTCCAACAACTCACGGGTTCCTGCAGCAGCGGTCCGCAAGCGGGTGTAGAAGTTACGGACACTGGTCGAGCCGTCGGTGTTCTGGCTTCCGTATCGAGAGTCAGCGAGACCTTGGACCACTTCAATGTCATCCAGGGTCACGCCCAATTCGTCGGCTAGAATCATCGGCAAGCCAGTGCGAACGCCCTGCCCCATCTCCGAACGGTGACACACCAACTTAATCTTGCCCGACGCGGGAATCACAATGAACACCGAGGGGTCAAAGTTCTTGTTGGCCATGTGGTGCATAATTTTGGGGAGGATGTGCCAGCGATTTTCGTACGCATAGCCCACACCCACCACCAAGCCGGCCGTGGTAATCCCTGCACCTGCCAGGAGGAAGTTACGACGTTTGATCTTGGGACCACCGCCACCCTTCTCTTCGGAGCTACTGGAAGCGACAGCCTCTGCTGTTTCCGTTGCAGTCTCTTCGGAGGTTGTGGTTTCTTCGACTTGATTTGTGGTTTCTTTTTCATTTGCCATGATTACTGTCCCCCTTTCCCGTTAGCCTTGGACGACTTCGCAGCCAGAAGAATGGCTTGCTCAATGCGTTGGTAGGTTCCACAACGACAGATGTTGCCCGCCATGTGTTGGCGCACGTCGTCACGGGATGGTTCGGGGTTGTTGTGAAGCAATCCAGCGGCGTTCATGATTTGACCGGGCTGGCAGTAACCACACTGTGGAACATTCTTCGCAATCCAGGCCTTCTGAAGGGGATGGTCGCCTTTGTCGGAGAGTCCTTCGATGGTTGTGATCGACTTGTTCTCTGCGGCAGAAATCGGCGTAATGCAGGAACGGATGGCCTCTTTGCCGAGCAACACGGTGCAAGCACCACAGAGCCCTTTGCCACATCCAAATTTGGTTCCTGTCTTGTTAAGAATGTCTCGCAACACCCACAAGATGGGCATGTCGGGATCTGCATCGATCCGATGCACTTCATTGTTGATCGTAACGGTCAGCATCCTACCGATTCTCCTTCGTTTGGGTCCTGTCTACGAAACCACAGAATCTCTGCTGCGAGTACCCTAACATAACTCTGCAACAAAGTGGAACAGGTTCAAATCAACAGGGATTATGTTTCAGGCTTGTTGCCAACAAAGACTCCATGGTATCGTACGTTGAATTTTCTGATCCACCCTCTTGGGATTGTTAAAACCTACAGACAGAGAGGCACTCCATGAAACAACGAGAAGCAGAGACTCGTTCTTCCCGTTTCCCCCTTTCCCCTTTGATGGGCCTTGTTTGGGGAGGCCTATGTCTTCTCACTGTCGGTTTGTGTTGGAACACAAGCTGGGCTGGAAACTCAGACAACGCGTTGGTCGCTAAAGGCAAGGCTTTGTTTGCATCACAAGGCTGCCTGGGCTGTCACAGCGTGGATGGCACCCGACGTGTCGGACCCACCATGTATGACCTTGTTGGCAAGAAAGTGAAGCTCACCAACGGTCAGACTGTAGAACGAAATCGCGACTATCTCAAGAATCAATTGATGGCTCCTCAGCGTTGGCGAGTGCCGAACTATCCTCCCCTGATGCCTAGCTACAAAGGCAAAGTGGACGTCACAGACATTGACGCGTTGTGGGCTTACCTGAAGAGCTTGAAAGCGCCGAAAGAGAACGACCCCAACGCCAAAAAGCTGGCACCAGCCGTGATCAAGCAAGCCGAACACTCTCGCCAGTATGCCCTCAAGATGACCAAGCCGACTCCCAAGCGATTGGCGGTAGGCAAGCACTACTACAGCACCAACTGTTCCTTCTGCCACGGAGTCAAAGGTCACGGAGACGGACCCGCTGCTCGTGGACAGCAAATAAAGTTACGTAACTTCGCCAAGGGAGAATACCTCTACGGAGGCGCTCCCCAAGTAATGTTCGATCTGATCACGCACGGTTCCGCCCGAACCCACGTGATGCCAGCCTGGGGCCACTTCCCAGAGCGCGTTCGTTGGGCCCTTGTGACCTACATTCTCTCGATGAAGAACGCCCCCAAGAAGTAAACAGCCCCTTGCCTCTCGAACTCCTCAACAAACCCAAACTCCTCGACATTTATGGAGATGCTTTTATGCAGATGTCCCGCTTTGGAGCCGTCCGTTGGAGCCTTGCCTTGCTCCTTGGTTTTTGTTTCGTCCAACCTTCGTTTGCGCAAACAAGTCGTCCTTCCAGCCAGCCGGCTGCGTCCGATGCGCCCTCTTCCCAAGAGCGCTCAGGACTAGGCCAGGACGAGTTGGCCCGCTACATCGGTTGCGCTGTAAAAAAGCTGGGCCGGTACACCTACCGAAGCCTGTTTTCAGCCCCAACCCCCAAAAACAAGGTGGTCCTCAAAAATCGTTCGTTCGGGACATTCCGCGGCGGCTTCCAATCTCTGTTTCGCTATCTCAACCTGGTGGAGTGCGTGGGCCGGGCCAAAGGCGTCGCGTTCCGCTACAACGACTGGAACCTTCAATCGCTCAGTGTACTTGCGGGCATTCCGATCTTTGCTCCCAAGCAAGGCAAGCAGAAGTGGTCCAGAAAGCGTAACTACTACAACCCTGCCTGGATCCAATGGGCCGAGCAGAACCTCATTCCTTCTCCCCAAACCCGTATCCTCGGGGTCAGCACTCAGTCCATGTACAACGCCATCTTCCGTCGGTTTGTCCGAGTCACGGCATACACCTACGTGTTCTTGCAAAAAGGCAACCGCTGGCAGCTGCTCAAGCGCGTGTTGAAGAAGTCCCCCTGGGTTGTTCAGATTCGTATGCGTTACCAGCTTCGAAAGCTCCTCGTCGATGGCTATGGTCCGACCTCACGCAGAGACGCCACGTACTACTACCACCCCGGTCATGCGGCTGCGTTCTGGATGCGCCGCTCCCTCGACAGCACCGTGAAAGAGGTGTGGAGCTTCTTCACCGCAGTCTTGAAGAGCTACGACGCGACGTACTACGCCGCGCTTCAGCAAGGCAACCTGGCAGCTGTAAAGAAGCAGTTTCACAGCATTCCCAAGCGCGTCTTCACCTTGACTCCTGACAAAGCGGACAACCTGCCCAGCCTTCTGAAGAACGCCCGCCACGGCGACACCTTCAAACTGACTCCCGGCGTCTACACCTACAAACGCTCCCTGGAGATCAAGAACCTTCGTCGCATCACGATCGAAGGCGTGGGCAACGGAGACGTCCACATCCACCTCAACGACCCATACTCCGATGTGTTCCGCATCCGCAACTCCCATCGCATCGTGATCCGAAAAATTCGGGCTCGTCACAGCGTCAAAAACCTACCCTGTAAGGGCTCCGTGGTAAGCGTCTACCGCAGCCGCCATGTGACCTTGGAGAAGAACGAGCTCAACGGTTCAGGAGCCATCGGAATCTACGCCAGTCAGGTTCGCAACATGCTCGTTCGGGGCAACCACATCCACAAAAATTCGAGCGTTGGGTTGTACTTTTATCGTTCGTACAACGTTAAGATTCTCAAGAATGTGGTGGAGAAGAATGGGCGAGCGTTGAGCACCTACTCCAGCTCGGTCCAACTCAACCACAACACCTTCCGAAGCAACGGGAAATAAGACAACTTCCCGCTCAATAGAGAGAAGAGCACAAGATGATGCACAAGCGTTCGTTTGCAACCCCATGGTTCAAAGCATGTATCGTAGGACTCGCGGTTTGGGGGCTATCTCCTGCCGTAATGGCGGCGCCTCCCGCGAGTTCAACACCACAAGCCTCGTTCTCTTCCTCATCGCAACCGGCCAAACCCAAAGTAAAAGCCTACTCCCACATCCAGTGGGCGTCGCTTAACTTTACGCAAGCGTTGCAGCAAGCCAAAGAAAACAAGCGGTTGTTGTTTGTCGACATGTACGCAACCTGGTGCTTTCCCTGCAAAAAGTACGACCGCATGGTCTTCTCACGCACCAAAGTGGCGACTTACGTTCATCAGCATTTTGTGCCCCTTCGTCGCAACGGCTACCGGGGAGAAGGCAACTATCTTCGACGCCGTTACAACTGCGTCACGTTCCCTTGTTTGCTGGTGATTGATAGTGAAGGCAACGAAGTCGAGCGAATCACCCGCTACCACAACCCACCTCAGTTCTTGGCCCGCTTGGAGCAAATTAGGGTTGGACAAGACACTCTGGCTACCCTGCAAAAGCAGCTGGCAAAGCAACCCAACAACCAGCTCATCCGCTACCGGGTTGCGTACCGACTCGCCTACCGCGGAGACTCTCGTTGCATCAAGATGCTTCGTTCGGTGAGTAACAATCCCCCCAAAGGTTTCACTCACCTCGCCCCCCAGTCTCTCTACGTTCTGGGTCGCATTTATTACCGGAACACCAAGCGCGATTGGCCCTCTGTGGTCAAAGTCTTCCGCGAGTATCTGCAACGCTTCCCCAACCACCGCAAAGCTTCCCGCGTCAGAAGCCTCCTCCGTCAGGCCATCCACCGCATGAACCGTCGTCGCTAATTCGCTCCTTAAGCGAGGTGCTCCCATTGCTCCGCGAGAGCTTCGGAGCCTACCACGTGCTCGCGACGGATATGAAGCTCCTTCAACCCTTTGATGGATGGAACTTCGTACATCACATCCAACATCACTTCTTCCACAATCATACGAAGCCCCCGCGCCCCAATTTGTCGTTGGAGGGCTTTCTCTGCGATCGCGTCGAGAGAGTCGTCGGAGAAGTGCAGTTCTACGCCTTCAAAGGCGAGGATTTGCTTGTACTGACGGACCAAGCTGTTCTTGGGCTCCGTCAAGATGCGGACCAACGCCTCGTGGTCGAGCTCTTCCAAAGCCGCCAACACTGGCAATCGACCAACAAACTCAGGCAGCATCCCAAACTTGACCAGATCTTCCGGAAGCATTCGCTTCTGAAGTTCAGTGGTGGAGAGGTCCAAGGAATCCAAGGAAGGGTCTTTGCCTTGTTGGGTCTCGGCTTGTGCCTGTTGAAGAATGCGCTGCGCGATGATCTTGTCCAACCCCACAAAGGCTCCGCCACACAAAAACAGGATATGAGATGTATCGAGAGGTTGAAGGTCATCGGAGGGATGTTTCTTACCCTGACGACGAGGAAGCTGGGCCACCGTCCCTTCCAGAATTTTCAGCAAGGCCTGTTGCACACCTTCCCCAGACACATCCCGTGAAAGAGAAGGCCCTTCCGACTTCCGCATGATCTTGTCGATTTCGTCGATGTAGATGATGCCTCGTTCGGCCTTTTCCTGATCTTCACCTGCCGCTTGAAACAGGCGGAGAAGAACGTGCTCGACGTCTTCCCCCATGTAGCCCGCTTCGGTCAACGACGTCGCATCCGCCATCGCAAACGGAACCTGGAGACAGCGAGCCAGCGTCTGCGCCAACAAGGTTTTGCCTGAACCACTCGGTCCCACCATCAGCACATTGGACTTGCTGAGTTCCACACCATACGGAGGCATGGTTTTCATATAATCAATGCGATGGTAGTGGTTGTACACCGCCACGGCGAGCTTTCGCTTGGCCACGTTCTGAGCGATCACAAACTGACTCAGAAACCGATGGATTTCCTTCGGCGTAGGCGCAACGGAACAAGGCCGCTCTGTGACAGTGGGTGTGGGTTCCATCGATTCAAGGGTCTCGGTCGTATTCATCGTTATCCTTTCACATCATGTACAACCTAGAGAAGTCAGGGGGTGGATCATTTATTCCAAAAAGGAGCAACCTGTCTTCCAGCGGTGGACAATTGCCTCAACCTCTCGTAGAACTTGGAAAGACCCAACAGAGAGACAGGACCCACTACCCTTTATCCCAAAACGCAGCCATGCCCATAATCACACCACCTCCACGCAGTGACGAGCTTGCTTCCGGACTGATTCATTTGAACCGGCAGCGCTCCATGTACCTCACCGATGTTTACGCTTCTCTGCTCAAGATGAAGTGGCGGTACCTGTTGCTGTTGTTCGCCTTTTCCTATCTGGCGATCAACGCAACGTTTGCCACCGTGTATTTCGCGACAGGCAATTGCATCAAAGGTGCTGACCCAAACTCCTGGTGGGACGCCTTCCACTTCAGCGTTCAAACGCTCTCCACGATTGGCTACGGCGGCATGACCCCGATGGGCACCACAGGCGACTCACTGGTTGCGATCCAATCCTGGCTGGGCATCCTGGTGGTGGCTCTCTTTACAGGCATTGTGTTCTCCAAATTCGCCCGCCCTACCGCGAGGATTCAATTCAGCCGCGTGGCGGTTGTTCACAACTACAACGGCGTCCCTTCTCTGGTGTTTCGACTCGCCAACGAGCGGGGCAGCAACATCATAGAGGCCAACCTTCGGGCAACGATCTTGCTGGAAGAGCGTACGGCTGAGGGAGAAACCATGCGCAAGCTTCATGATCTGAAGGTGATACGTCAGTTTCACCCAGTCTTGATCATGAGCTGGATGGTGGTTCACCCGATTGACGAAGAGAGCCCCCTCTACGGCCTGACCGAAGAAGATATGCAAGATCGCTTTGCCCGCATCATCGTCAGCATGTCGGGTGTGGATGGTATCTTTCTTCAAGTCACACACACCCACTACCATTACAACACCGAGCACATCATCTGGAACGCCAAACTGGTTAACGTGATTAAGCCTCAAGAGGACGGCAGCGTCATCCTTGACTTCCGGCACTTTCACGATTACATGCCTTTGTCTCCTGAATCACCCATGTGTTGCCACATATCATCGACGGGATCGCGCAGGGACGAGGGCTAGAGACCTCTTTTGCCTGCTTTGCGTTTCGTATTGCATTGGATTGAACGATGTCCACCAACGACAGCCCTACGATTGTAAACCCTCCCAAACGCCCTCCAGAGCGAGAGTTGCAAAATGCGCTCAGCCATGTGAACCGCCGACGCGCCTACCTCACAGACCTCTACGCCAGCCTGTTGAAGATGAAGTGGCGTTACCTGTTGATTATTTTTGCCACGATGTACCTTCTCCTCAACGCTGCGTTTGCGACGTTGTTTGTCTCCATTGGTGATTGCATTCATGGTGCCCAACCGGGTTCCTGGGTTGACGCCTTTTTCTTCAGCATCCAAACCCTCTCCACCATTGGTTACGGCGGGATGACCCCCAAGGGAAACCTTAGCAACACCTTGGTCGCGATCGAGTCCTGGCTGGGCATCCTTGGAGTGGCCACTTTCACAGGCATCATCTTTACCAAGTTTGCGCGTCCGTCCGCCCGCTTCTTGTTCAGCCGTAGAGCCGTGGTTCATCGTCGGAACGGTATCCCTTCCCTGCTCTTCCGGGTCGCCAACGAACGTGGGAATTACGTGGTGGAAGCGTCCATGCGAGCCACTGTCTTGTTGGACGAGACCACATCGGAAGGGGATCGTATGCGTAAGCTGCATGACATCGAGCTGGTCCGAACCTTCTCTCCTATCTTCATATTGAGCTGGACCGCCATTCATGTGATCGACGAAACAAGCCCACTCTATGGTCTCTCACCGCAAGAGATGATCGACCGTGATTGTCGAATGATCATCAGCATGTCAGGCATTGACGGCGTGTTCTCCCAAACCATCCACGCCTATCATGTGTACTACCCCGACGAGCTCGCCTGGAACGCACGGTATGTTGATGTTGTCCAGACAACGGAGCCGGGAAAAGTGATTCTCGACTACAAGGACTTCCACAGCTACTACGAACTCGACGAGACCGACCCCTCCTTTATCCATCCCGACTCCCTTGGACCAATCGCTCCTCCACTCGCATAAATTTTTATGACAATGTTGGGTTGTGTGACATGCTATGACCCAAAGCCAGGTACACTGGTTTGCAACAAGAGATATTCTCTTGGAAAGGATGGGATTTCATCCTTTTTGTTCTTTGACAACCCTACTTTGTTGTAGGCTCCCTGACTGGATGACGTCCGGGCGGGCGAGTTGCTGGAAGGGACAGGTCCCTGGTAGTCCAGAAGAAAGGTCTTAACGCTCTGTAGCGCACATGAGGAATAGTAACGAATCATGTTTGGCCCTCATCAAGTCGCGGCTCTTTGCGGACCCCAAGAATCGTGTCTGCTATTTAACCTCCTCAGCCAGTAACAGCTCATCTACGATGGCCAGTCCTCTTTGCTACGTACACAAGCCAAAGAAGAGTTCTCCGCCTTTAAGACATTTGCGATACGGATGTTGAGGAGATAGGAACCACAACCATAGTGGACTTGATCAGCCAGTTGGGGCTTGCAAAAGGAAGCAGACCAAGCGGCGATATAGACCCAGCAGCCCGTGGTACACCGTTGTTTGGCTGCTGGGCGATATCGAACAAGAGCCGCCCCTCTTGGCTCCAGTTGGCCCTTAACTCACGATCAATTCCAAACAACGCTACAACACAAGAAAGGGAGGGAGACAGCGATTTGTTGCTGTCCTCTCTAGGGTTTAAAGATCTGTCGTTCTTTTTCGGTCCAGAGATGCTCCGGGTATTTCGGTCGCGGCTTTTGGAAGTTAAGACCGATCAAACCAAACATCCCCACCATGATGGCGACGTCGGCGACATTAAAGATCCCTGTACGCAGGGTACCGATCCCCATGTTCATAAAATCGGTGACTTCTCCACCCAACAACAACCGGTCAAGCAGGTTACCGACACCTCCCCCCACAATAAGCATCAACATCAACAACTGCCACAGCCCAATCTGACGAGAGAATAAGCCAAACAAAAACATACCAAACAGGGCAACAATGGGAAAAACGGTGAACCCCCAGAATTTGAGTTTTGCGGGGAAGCGAGCACCAAAACCCAAAAAGCCTCCAGTGTTTTTGACAAACTGTAGGCGAAACGTGTCACGCAACATCGACCGAACAGGGTTGCCCTGCAGCGTACGCTCAGCCACGCGTTTGGTGGTCTGGTCACAACCTACGGTCAGGGATAACACCAGACAAATGAAAATAAATTTGTCCCATCGAGACTTCATAGAAAACAGCTCCATCCGAAAAATACAACTTGGGTCTCTGCTTCGCTGACGGAAGATAACACCTCAACCCTCCACACTCAAGAAGAACGAGACTTTAGCCTCTGTTTGCTGGTTCACCTATGTTTCCATCCACGAAGACAACAGGACGAAGGTTGCCATCCCGCCTGTACCATTTCACAGAGAAGATAGGTATAGCTGTGTGTCATTTCCACCAAAGGACCCCTTGAGAAAGAGTAAGATCAGGCTCTCGCAACCGTGTTTCGATCCATTGTTGTGCCACAGTGAGGGCTTCTTCTTCGGAAGAAAACAGGAACATTTCTTCTCGAACGGCCTCACTCTTTCCAGGCTCTGGGGTTTGAACCGTAACGGTCATATCGTCGATCAGGTATGTGATGGAATGACCTGTTTCGCCCCGTTCCAACACAATGGTATGCTTCATCGTTGACCCTGTTTCGATGCAAAAGGGAGAACTCTCCGTGCTTGAATTCCTTAAGTTGGGTCTGTTTGTGACCACACTCAAAGAGATTCTATTCCGGCCTGTATCATTTTTTCGCAAATACCATGAGCTGGTGACCACTCGCTCGGGACACTTCTGGAACCTCAATCAGGAAAAAGACACCGACCCCTTCATGAACCCTGTGGCTTTTGCAGCCCTCTCTGTCGTGATCAGCAACTTGCTGTATCCCGTCATTCTTTATTTGGGGGTGCAAGTTGGAGCTGTCAGTCCTGAGACCCTGGCCTTCTCCAACTGGGCAGAATCCAAAGGGTACCTGAAGCCGCCAAGCTTCACAGGGGTGCTCTTCCTGGACGACCTTGTGCGCAAAGGTATCGTACTCGTCATGATGTACGGGCTGGGCTGGCTGATCTCGTTGTACTCGGGCAAAGCCGTGCACGCCCGCTTTGCAGCAGGTTACTTCTTTTATTGGAACGCCTGGAGCGTGCTCAGTTCGCTTGTGACAACCGCCATGATCGTGCTGGGGCTTGTCGTCCCCATCTACTCCACAGGGCTGCCTCAACTCCTCAACACGCTGCTCTCACTGGCCAGCCTGCTGATGTTTGTTGGCTTTCCAATCCTGTACTGGCCACGTTGGGTCAACGCATCACGCAAGAAGGTGACCCTCGCCCTACTCGGCGGTCTCCTCACCTGGATTGTTATCCTGGCGATCATCGCACCCATGATTGTTACCATGCCCAACATGGAACAATCCCCCCAGTTTGGGCCGCGATACAACGCTCTCTGGTAGCCTACTCAGGCAAGCAGCTGGTTACTCCCAACCACCTCGGCCATAGGAACCAAGCTCCTCCGCCAACACCCCAATTCGAGCCAGACCCAGTTGTTCTAGAGCGTCCACGCCGGCGAGGCGAAGAAGCTTGTCTTCCGACAAACCCGCACGTCGAGCCAATTCAAGCAAACGATTCAAAGCTTGGCGATGCCAATCCTTGCGACTGACACGCTGACGTCGGGGACGATTTTCAATTTGACCAGATACAACAGAAGGCAAGTTGGAAAGACTGTCCATTGCAGTTCTCCTTGTAGAGAGAAACACAACATAAGATCTTCGAGCGGTATCCAATCCACCTTGCTGCTCGCGGTCGATCCTATGGGCTTCCTCTCGGCAACAAAAAACGCTTCCACAAGATAAACACGGACGAATACAGATGATTCTGAAGTCAGTCCGTTACATACAACAGATCCACCGTGACACGGCGATCCAAAACCGAGCAAATTTTTGGTGAAAAAGTTTGCCCACTTTCCACTACATAGATTGTCGTTGAATTGTCACACAAGGAAGAAAACAAAGACGGAGAGAAGGAGGAGAAAGTGTCGGGAGAAAGGGGACGATCAAAAGGTTAAGACTTCACCTTTCGACGAATCACCAGAGGCACTACAAGCAACAAACAGAACAACAAGAAGGGTATGTTTGCGTTCTCGTTGGTAGAGCAAACACAGCCGCCACGACGACGGGACGAAGAACCATCGGGATTGTTGGAAGGTTGACCGTTTCCACCATCGGTGAGGGGGTCAGCAGGTGTGACAGGCTCAGGTTGCGCGGGAGGCAAGGGTCCGCTACCGCTGTAACATTCGCCGTCAACGCAACGCTGGCCGCTCGGACATTTCACGTTCTGGCAACGATCCGGCACACACAAACCTTGCAAGCAGGTCTCGTTCGCAGCACAAGGCTGGGCAGGACAGGTTTGCGCCACACACTGGCCAACTTTGCAGGCTTGACCTGCAGGGCAACGAATGCCACCGCAGTTGTCAAACTCACAGACGCCGTTCTTGCAGCTTTGTCCCACAGGACAAGAGACTTGAGCGCACGAATGACGACAGGTTCCGGTTGTGGGCTCACAGAACTGATCCGGTGCACACTCTACACCCTTGCAGAGATCGCGAGTGCACCGGCTGTTTTGGCAGACCTGACCTGTAGGACAGGCAGCGCCCGCCTTGGTGCAGTCTGCGTCGACACAGCGCCCTTGCTGGCACACGGTTCCGTCCGCACAAGCAGGGTTGCAAGTTTTGGGACGACAGATCTTCGCCTGTTTGTCGCAGGTATAGCCGTTGGGGCATTCCTGCGTACAGGAGCGGAAGCAAACCCCTTTGACGCATGTTCCTCCGGGACAGGTAGCGCCCACATCAACCTGGCCGTCACAGTCGTTGTCACGACCGTCACAGATCTCGGTGGAAGGACGTGGGGCTGAGCATGTGCTCCAATCTCCCTGAATGCAAGCTTGTGTTCCTTTGCCGCAACGGGTTGAGCATTCGCGTTGAAGCTGTTCGTCGATCAAGCCGTCGCAGTCGTCGTCTTGGCCGTTGCAATCTTCGGGCTTGGGTTGCTTGGCGTTGCAGTTGACCCAGCGACCTTGGATACAGGTTTCGCTTCCGTTTCCACAGGCTGTAGCACAGCTTCGAGTGAGGCCGTCGTCCACTTTGCCGTTGCAGTCGTCGTCGCGGTTGTTGCAGTCTTCCGGGACAGGCTGTTGGTTGGACTGGCAAGCAGTCCAATTACCATTTACGCACTTTTTAAGACCCGTTCCGCATTGGGCCTGGCATTCAATGGTGACGTTCTCATCGACCTGACCGTCGCAGTTGTTGTCTCGACCGTCACAGACTTCGCGTTGGGGTTGAGGTGCGGTGCAATTGACCCAACGCCCAAACGCGCAAGTTTCTGTTCCGTTGCCGCATGCTGTTTGGCAGTTGCGGTTGAGGTTTTCGTCCACGGTTCCGTTGCAGTCGTCGTCAATGTTGTTGCAGGTCTCGGGTTGAGGTCCTCGATTCGACTGGCACTGGCTCCACTGTCCAGCGGTACATGTCCGTGATCCTACCCCACACGAAGCCTGACAGGTCTCCTTGAAGTTGTCGACAATGCCGTCACAATCGTCATCTTTGTTGTTGCATACTTCACGGGAAGCGCCGTTGCCGATCTGATTCAAAGCCAGCTGCAGGCTTTGAAGGTTGTCAGCCTGGTAGTATTTGACGGTGCCGCCGGCCGCTGCCATGTCTTGCAGCTGCTTGGCGTCCACGCCCGAGCCAAAGCCAACAACGTACGTTTTGATATCGTAAGAGCGGCCGCCCACAAACACACTTCGCAGGCGCTTCACTTCGGAAACGACGTCAGTTCCGCAGACATTGGGAATCCCGTCCGTGATCACCAGGACGTACCGGCGGCGGTCTTTGAGAGTGTCAAAGGGAATCACGTCATTCTTGTAGTGATTGTAGGCTTGTTGGAGAGCACACTTCATCGCAGTGCTTCCGGCAGGACTTAGCTTGTTGAGAGTGTTCAAGCATTGGGAAGCTGTGTTGGCAGCGAGCTTAACGCGAAGTTGGGCGGTGCTTTCAAACGTCACCAAGCCAAACCGCAACTTTTTGGAGTATTGGGTGAGCAATTGGGTGAAGGCTTTTTTGGCGGCGTCCCACTTGGTCCCTTTGAACAGGCCCAATCCAGCAGCCATACTTCCAGAGTGGTCGATCACCAAGAGCAAGTCGGACGCCTGGCATTGAGGCGGCACTTGGGCTTGTGCAGTCTGAGGGGAAACCCAGGCCCACGTCGCAAGACTTGTGGCCATCCACAACGACAAAAGCCAACGATTTGCGGTAGTCCAGCGACCCATCGCGATACTCTCCCTTGTTTGGTTAGGCCTCGATTTGTCTAGAAGTTCCGGACAACAAGGCCGTGGGGGTTGAGCGCCAAAGGAATGTTGAGCCACCGGCGCATCAGGGAGAGTATCGGTTTAATCTTCCAGGGGTTGCGTCTTCGATGACTTGGAGCGGTAGCGATAGCTTTTGGGCCAGGGTCCCAAGGGGAAAGGAAGCTCGTCATCGTTGAACGTGAGATACAAGGTAAGCTGCGAGACATAGTTGGACAGGTGCAAACCAAAGGTTTGCAGGTTGACGTTGGGCTTGCTCGTGATGAGCACAAAAACAAACTGGACCAACGAAAGAATCGCAGTGATCGACTGGACCAACGTGAACGCTGCTCCAAAAAGAATGAGATAGAGCAACCGAATCCAGGTGCTGCTCTGCTTTACATTTTGCTTAAACTCTTCTGTCATCACACACCTCACCGACCGAAGAAGAATTTGAGAGAATATCCAAGAAACCAAGACGGGCATGATTTGGGCACCCCGGATCCACTTGTCAACTGCAAGTTCGATATCTGAACTCCGTTCTCCCGATAAAATGAAACAATGGAGCACACTTTTGGGTTAAGTTCGTTGAACGAGATTCACACTGTGCCTCTTGAAGGGCAACCGGGCTGGGGTAGCGGCTTTGGGACTTGCAAAACCCATTTCCCATTCTCATGCTTGGGCAGCGTTCTCAACAACAGCAAAGCAAAGCGGAAGACCCATAACATAGGGAGGCACAGATGCGTGCACACCGAAGCGAAGAGGAGGCGTCCGTTGGGCGCTACAGCCTTGGACGCGTGCTGGGACAAGGAGCGATGGGGATTGTTTTTATGGCCTTTGACAAGGCTCAGCGTCGCAATGTGGCGCTCAAGACACTCCTTCCTCAAGCCAAGGCCAAGCACCGCCGGGCGCTTCTGATGGAGGCACAGCTTCTTCGTCAGCTGCACCATCCAGGTATCCTTCCTCTCCTTGACATGGGTGAATGCGACAACGGCAAGCCGTTCTATACGATGCCACTTGTCCAAGGTCGCAGCCTGGAGCACTACCTCACAGAGGGGTTGTTGTCGCTACGCCAAGCTGTCCGCATCCTGACTGCACTATGTGACGCCCTTCAACACGCGCACAACCGTGAAATCATCCATTGCGATCTTAAGTCAGGCAACGTCCTGATCACTCCAGAACAAGAAACGTTTCTGATCGACTGGGGAACTTCCGCTTCGTTCCTTGCCCCCCGAATGGAAGACGGCAAACGCCGCCCGGTTTATGGGACTCCTTTGTACATTGCTCCGGAAGTTCTCGCAGGAGATCCTCCGACACCAGCCGCAGATATGTACGCCCTCGGAGTTTTGCTGTACCAATGTTTGACCGGTGAGTTCCCGGTGTACGACGACGACATCATGACGTTGTTTCGCAAGACGCAACAAGCCAACATCGTATCGCCCAGCCAGAAAGCTCCCCACCTTACAGTTCCTCCGAAGTTGGAAGAGATCTGCATGCGTTTGCTTGCGAGGAGTCCCCACCAGCGATACTCTTCTTGCTTCGATGTTTACAACGATCTGGACGGATGGCTGAATTCGTTCGAAACCCCGCAAACACCTCGCCCTCGATGGTTTGCGCCCCCGACCCACGCAATGACCTGAGATACCCGGCTGCTCCAAGCCTCTTCTCCAGCACCTTCCCAATCCAACTGCCCCTGTTACAATCTCATGCACCTGTCCAACTTCCGTTTGAAGGAGCTGCTTATGTCGTTTGAAGATCCCCCTGTTTTGCCGGACTTTTTGGTTCCAGAGTTACCGTTCCAACGCTTTGCGTACCGTTTGCAAAAGAGCGAGAGCCAAGGCTATCTGATGCATAGCATTGACGAAGGACCTCGCGATGCTCCGGTCGTGTGGATGCAACACGGTAACCCGGCCTGGAGCTTCTTGTATCGCAAAGTGATCCAAGCCCTTCCTCCAGGACGGTTTCGTTGCATCGCCCCCGACTTAATTGGGTTTGGACTCTCCGACAAGTGGCCCAAAACATCCGACCACAGCCTCGATCGTCATATTCAAACATTGGTGGAACTCGCCGAAGCGCTGGAGATATCGTCCATGATTGCGGTAGGCCAAGACTGGGGCGGGCCAACAGTGATGGGCCTAAGCGCAAGAGGTCCTGCTGAGGTAAAGGGTGTTGTCCTTGGCAACACCTCCGTTCTGGCTCCACGTCGCCCCCGAGGCACCCCGTTCCACAAGTTCTCGCACCTCCCAGTGCTAAGCGACTTCATCTTTCGAGGGTTTGGCTTTCCACAGAACATCTTAGCCCGAGTCCAAGGAGACCGCTCCAGCATCAAGGGCGTTGTAGACCGGGCGTACCGATGGCCCTTGCGACGAATGAAGGACCGAGCCGGCCCTCTCGCCCTCGCCCGAATGGTCCCGAACAGCCCCAACCACCCGAGCATGAAGCCCTTGCAAGAAGGAGAAGCCTGGCTTCGACAATTTGAAGGCCCCATGGCTTTGGTGTGGGGAGAAAAAGATCCCATTCTAGGCAAGGTCCTCAAGCGACATGCCGAAGCCTTCCCCCACGCCCAGGTGACCCGCACCCAAGCCGGTCATTTCCTCCAAGAAGAAGTCCCCCAAGCCATCGCCGACGCCATCGTCCATGTCGCCGATCAATCCGGATAACCCCCACCCATCGGATCAACGAATTCATTCACTGAATCATCCAATCGACGCATCCACCCATCGGATCAACAAATTCCCCCCATGCCCCACACCAAAACACACCTAGCCTGCGAATAAACTCCCAGATTCATGGGTTCATGGGTGGTTCATGGGTGGGTTCATGGGTGGTTCGTGGAATCATGGGTGGTTCGTGGGTTCGTGGAATGTATCCATCGATTCATCCAATCGTGGAGAAACGGGTTCATCGAATCCGTTAGGCCAATTCAGCGAGGAGACCCGCCCAATCGAGGGTTTGTTGTTCGCCGGTGGCCATGGTTTTGAGGGAGACAGTGCCATTGTTGCGTTCGTCTTCACCTACGATGGCGACATAAGGGACGTTGCGTTGGTTGGCGTATTTCATTTGCTTCTTGAGCTTTACAGAAGCGGGGTACAGTTCGGCGTTAACGCCTTCTTGACGGAGTTTGTGTACCGTTTCAAAGGCGGAGAAGTGACTTTCTTCGTCGAGGGCAACAAACAGGATTTGGGTTTGTTCCGCTGCATTTTCGGGGAACAGGTTGAGCTCTTCCATGACATCGTAGATGCGCTCTGCACCAAACGAGACTCCGACGCCTGACATGTCTTTAAGGCCAAACATATCGGTAAGGTCGGCGTAACGCCCACCTCCACCGATGCTTCCCATTTGAATGTTTTGCTGGGATGGAATGGAGGTGTCGACGACCACTTCAAACACGCAGCCGGTGTAGTAGCTGAGACCGCGAGCCAGCTTGAAGTCGATCGCCAGTTGGTTGGTGAGTTCGTAGCGTTCGAGGTAACGCTGCACCTTTCGAATTTCGGCGATACCTTGTTGTCCAATCTCAGAGTTTGCAAACAAACGCTCCAAGGTGTCGATGTTGTCGGCTTGCAGGGCCTCTTCGATTTTGCTGTGAGCTTCGGCGGGGATGCCTCGCTGTTCGAGTTCCCGACACACACCAGCCCAGCCATCTTTCATCTTGTCGAGTTTGTCGATGGCCATGGAGATGTCGGTGGTTTTGTCGGGGTGACCGCAATATTCAGCGACACCTTCCAGGATGTTTCTGTGGTTCACTCGAATGGTCACGCCGAGATTGAGAGCGGCAAACACTTCGTCGTAGATCTGGATGAGTTCGGCTTCGCACATCAGGGAGTCGGTGCCAATGACATCGACGTCACACTGGTAGAACTCTTGGTAACGGCCTTTTTGAGGACGATCTGCGCGCCACACAGGCTGAATTTGATAACGCTTGAAGGGGAAGGCGAGGTCGTTTTGGTGTTGGACCACAAACCGGGCAAAGGGAACCGTCAGGTCGTAACGCATCCCTCGTTTGCAGATGGAGAAGAGGAGTCGATCGGAGTCACGGGCCTCAAGGGCGTCGTTGTCGGCTTTGCGGAGGTAATCGCCGTTGTTGAGGACCTTAAACAGGAGCTGGTCGCCTTCTTCGCCGTACTTTCCGGTCAGAGTCACCAGATTTTCCATGGAGGGGGTTTCAATAGGCTCAAACCCGTAACGCACAAACACCTGACGGATGGTGTCGAACAAAAAATCGCGCTTGCGTACTTCGTTGGGTCCAAAATCGCGTGTCCCTTTGGGAATGCTTGGCTTCACTGACATGGATTCGTTCCTTCTCCTCGTTGGCGTGCTCAATCCTACTCTTCAGATCGTACGGCAATACCGTGATCTGGGTTCATTCGCAAGGGACCCCCTGGCAGAAAGCCGAAAGATTTTGTACATTGGGAACGATCTCTGCGAATACTTTTAGAAAGCAGCACAATACTTTGCGGCAACAATACGAACGTTTGCTTCATCACCTCTGGGGTTTGAATGTCTTCTTCGTCTACACCATCCACTCTGCAAGCCTGGGGAGATGGTTCTTTGCAATCCAAACAAAGAGACCTAGGAGACAGCCACGTCAACCTACATGAGGTTTCGGGTTCAGCGGATTCATTCCTCGAACTGGAGCAGTGGCTCGACCAAGAGATAGCCTCTTTGGATCACAACATTACGCTCCCCCCCCATCTGCTCTCGACAGAGGCAGCTGCAGCCATCGCTCTGGTGGACAGCAACACCTCGCTACCCAGCCTAACAAATGAAACGAACTTGTCTACAGAAGTAGAAAGTGACACACATCCTGATGGCCATCCTGTGTCTCCAGGCTTGTTGGACACGCAGTTGGTAGAGAAGATCCCGATTCAGGGGGATGTCTTTGTAGAACCCAACCTGCCCCATTGCTTGGCAAAGCAGTTTTCCGCAACGTCACTTCCCCATACGTTGGATTCGTCCAGCTCAGAAAGCATCCCTTCTCTGGACAAGAGCGCGGTCAGTTCGACTGTTCGTGTGAAGGGAAAAGCCCCCAACGTATGCCATACTCTCTCACCCGATGATGAATACGAAGAGATCAAGCAAGCAATTGGCTTTGGAGCAGACTTTTCAGGAGAGATAGCAGAGACCTGTCAGGAGGTCCCGACCCTTTCATCTCGACTCCGTCAGGAAACCAAAGGAACCGATCCAAACATTGAATCCGCGCCCAATTGGCAAGCACTTTCGGCCATGGGAGCATCCTCTCCCCATACACCTCAACCTCGCCAAGCGGAAGAGTTGTTCTTCTCCGGATCCTTTGAGGATCTTGCCCAGCTTAGCGCCAAGTCAGCTTTCCACAGTTTTCGGCCGGGTCCAACGGCCAAGCCGACGGAGATACCGAAGGAATCTCCCGACGACGTTAACCTCGCAGAGCTAAGCTCCTGGTCCTCTTTGGAGCCGACTTCCTCCTCTCCGCGCCACGATCAAGATTTGTCGTCCCCCCCAAAACCTGTTATGATCCCAATTGTTGCAAGCAAACCTCGCTTACATTCTACAGTACAGATGGATCTTGACCCGACTCACCCGGACAATCAAATGGCTCCCTCCGGTCCGTTCGAAGACTCCCAGAAGAAGGAACAACGCTTGGATTTTCCACAGGAAATAAGTTCAGACGAGATTACCACAGCAGCAAGTACACCTGCAGTGACGGCCTCCGAGCCCATCCGAAGCTCTGAGGTGCGACGAGAAAGAGATGAGCCGCCTCCCCTTGCCTTTGAATACGAGGAGCTTGCGGCCCCAAGAACCCCTCCTCCCTGGAGTATGAACCCAGCGGCACCCAAGGTTGCGTTGCCCTCTCTAGCTCCTTCACCAGAAGAAACAGAAAGTCCACCTGTAGAGGAGTCTCGCACTCCGGTGCTTTTTCTTCTGGTGGTGACGCTTCTCTCGGTGGTAGCCGTCTCCTTTTGGCTTCTCACCGCTCTTCGATAATCTTATGCTTGCTTGAGAGCACCTGTCCCCAGCTCAGGCATCCCAACCGAAATCGTCCTCGTCTTCCTCATCATCGCTAGGAACCCACGTTTGTTTTGTGAACTCCTGTAGCCAATCCTCAACCTCGGAAGGGCTTATGATTTCGAGGACTTCTACTTTGGAGCGCAGGGCGTCATGAAGTGGAGCAAAGAAGTTGGCATCCCAAGTGTGCTGCGACCAAGTGGTTTCCAGAACGATCATCTTTGTTCCCTGAAACTCACGGATTGTCAGAGGCGAAGCTTCCCCCTGAATCGTGTGTCTTCCATCGTCCAAGGCAGACACATCTGTGTGTTGGGCCAGCTGCGTCCAGTGCACATAGTTCCAGAGCCCAACATCTGACAACGGCTGCTCGAGTTGGACTTCTCCCCGTGCAATTTCGCCCAGCTCCGGATCCGGGAGAGCCGACGTTAACATCGGACCATCAGGATCGAGAAGGAGGGTTTGCTGCAACAAGGTAAACAAGTGGTAGTTGTTGCGAACCCCCTCGATTGCAATACGGAACCCCTTCGTTTCTCCAGGATGGAGGACCAGAAACTCCTGGTTGTCCACCATGATCAACAGTTGGTAGAGGTAATCAACAAGCCCATGAACTTCGTCCATTGCTTCTGCAACACGCATCAACGAATCGCGCTCACGAGCACGCTCCCGGGCTGGGACACTGCGGGCCAACATCGTCATCGCAGGCAGAATGATAAAGCCAAGGGCTCGCCACCCTTTCACCCACTCGGGCTCTTGTGCAAAGAATTGCTCCAACAGATCTTCGGGGAGATCGTCGGGGCTGTCGAGATCCCAGCGAGCTTCCACTTCAACCACAAGCTGAAGCGCGTCCAGCAGACACTGTTCCAGGATCTCAACGACAACATCCACCAAGATTTCAGGATCGGCACCTTGCTCCACAAGGGAACCACAAAACAAAGCAACCCGGGACGCACGATACGGATCGCCCTCACGCAGAGGAGTCTCCAAAGAGCCTAGCACTTCGTCGAGTTCGATCGTCTCAAGGGGTTCCACCACTTCCATCCAGGCAGCTTCTTCCTCAAACAACCCCCCAACCTCCAAGTCCACGACTTCATGAATGGAGTCGGGAGCTTGCTGTATCCACGTTACCAAAGCCTTGGTAACCTCTTCCCAGTTGTGTTCTGTCATTCCAAATCCTATCTCAGGTTCTGCTGTGCCACCCGGCTCGGTTCCGAGCAACGAATGTTCCTAACCATAACCTCAGAAGGCTCAGGCGGCAAAAATGTTGACGCAGCAACCCTTTCTTTCTTGGAAAGAGCCTCTCATAAGGGAGCGTCAACGTGCACTCCGAGCGTCATTTTAGAGAAGAAGTCGGAAATGACGCCCGCAAATATCGCACATACTCTTCGGGGTTGGAGGCATGGACCAGGGATGAGACCACAGCGACACCTGACGCACCAGCCTTCCAGAGGGTGCCAACGTTTTCCAACGCGACACCGCCGATCCCAACTAAAGGAACACGGATCTGACGTGCAATGTTGTGCAACAAGCCAGGACCCTCTGGAGTTTTCCCAGGCTTGCTTGAGGTCGAAAACATTGTGCCTACAAGAAGATAGTCGAGATTTTCAGTCTCAGCATTTTGAGCCGCAGCCAAGCTGTGTACCGACCGGCCCAACCAGTACGAAGCAGGCACATGCTGACGAACTTCAGCAGCGGATGGACCTTGTTCTGGAAGATGAACCCCATCAGCCTCTGCAGCCAGAGCAACCTCCCAACGACCGTTCACAACGAACGGCACATCTTGCGGGATCAGGGGCCTCAACCTTTGTGCGCAAAGCATGGCGTCTTGTTCACTGGAATGTTTGTCCCGAAGCATCACCATCGAAAGACCACCAGCGACAGCCTGAGGAACCAAAGTATCGAGTCGCTCAAGGGGAACGCGGCCCACGTCCACCACAAACACCAACCAGGGAAGGGAGAGTCGGACAGCCATCACCGACTCACTTTAACTTACGACGTGGATTCTGCATCTTCCAACGACCCCACACACGACGAACCATTTGGACTCTTCGATACAGGCTCGGGTAGTTTCGGAGAGCCTGGATGTCTTTTGTGTTTTTCTTGAGGATCTCTCCGGGCTGTTTGCCGTGAAGCTTGAGCAAGGCATGCACCAAATGCTTGGGAGAAATCCCCGCCCGAAGCAAGATCAGAGTCCCTCCTTTGTCGGCTTCCAGCTCGACTTTGGGCGCCTTCTTTCCAAACGCTTCCAACAACGGAAGCAGGTTGCCTTGCCTCATCACTCGACGAAGCGCTGGCCCAGTTCGGCCCGTTAGAAACCACTCCACCTCTTCGCTCATAAGCTGGTACAGATGCTCCCCCACCGACTTGGACAACAGCCACAGATTCCGCACAGCATGTCCGTGGTCACCGTGTGCCAGCTCATGCGCAAACACAGCCGCAAGCTCCAAGTCAGTGAGATCGCCAGCGAGCCCGCTTGTAACGTAAGTGGTGCAGCCTGTATTGAAAGCGTTCATCACGGGGCTATCCAACGCGACCACCCGATAACAAGGAACCATGCCCTGATCGAGGGCAAACCGCCGAACCTTGGCAAAGACTCGCTTCACTCGCCGGTTAAACTTCTTTCGACGGCTCACATGCATCGCCTGAGACAACTGTTTCATGGTGTGCTGTAAATGCTTGGGCAAGCGACCGTTGATTTGCTGGGTTGTGGGAAGATTCTTCAATGACCAGGAAAAGTAGTGGTCAAACGACTTCTTCACAGGAGCAGGAACGCGCTCCAGCGACTTCTTCCACCGGTTCGGCACCTTGCGATACGACTCTTTGAACAAGAACACAGGAAAGTCTCGCAAGATCGGCTTCAAACGCCTCACACCTCGGGCGTACATCTTCGAGATGCGTGTTCCGTAGTTGTACTTCAAGAAGCGGTACTGGTTGCGAACATAAGGCAGGTATTGCTTGTTGATCAGCGGCCCCCAGAACTCACGGTTGGCCTCTTTCAAATACGACAGCTTTGGGATCCAGTATTCTTTGTTGGCCTTCCACACAAACTTTACCTTTGGACCCCAGAACTCCTTGCCTTCCTTGGCACGAGCCCGGAGACGAGGTCCCCAAAACTCCTTGTTGGCCTTCCACACAAACTTTACCTTTGGACCCCAAAATGTCTTCACCGTATGCCATAGCGTCTCTTTCTTCACCGCAGGTTTTCGTCGCTTTCGTTGCAACGCACGCAAACGTCGAACGTTCTGCTGAGGGACCACTCGACGCTGAGGTTGGGTAGAAACAGCGCGTCGCTGACCTTGAGTTGGAAGGGTCCGAGCGGTGGGTTTCGAGTGAGGGCGAGAGGTTGGTGAAGCTTCTGCAACACCGGCGGGTCCCATGCTTGAGCATAGGAAAGCCGTGAGCAACAAAGCCCGAAAGTTGGAAGAAAAGAGAAAGCCACGTTGCATATTCAAATCCTTGTTGTTCCAGCAAGGGAGTTGTTGTGTTGGAAGATTCTAGTACCCAATATAGGTCGCAAGGGGCAAAGCGTCCAATGAGAACTTGCCAAACCCCCTTCATCCAGACTATTCATGGGAACTGTTGAAACGGGGCCAAACCCTCCTGGCCAACCACACACTTGCCCTTCCGAAAGGAACCTCTCGATGTCGACAAAGCCCTGGGTGGTCCACAAATTTGGTGGCACCAGCGTGCAAGACGCCGCCCGCATTCGCAACGCAGTCACTCTCGCCGAACAAACACTTCCCCAGTATCGCACAGCGGTGGTGGTCTCCTCCATGGCGGGCGTGACCGACCATTTGTACATGTTGCTGGCTCTTGCTCGTCAGCAGGACGAAAGCTACAAAGAAGAGCTGTCAGCCCTTCAACAACGTCACCAAACAGCAGCACGGGAGCTTCTCGCTGGCGACGAGCAAGCTCATTTTTTGAAGCAACTCGCTCAAGACATTGCTGACCTGGAGCAGGTATTACGAACCGTCCAACTCCTCCAAAGTTATCCCACCACCACGCAGGATTGGCTGCTTGCCTTTGGAGAGATCTGGTCCGCTCGTTTGTTCCATGGCACCCTTCAAGCCCGTGGACACAAGAGCAGTTGGATCGACGCACGGACGTTCCTTGTGGTCCGACACGGAGAGACCGGTCCCGACGTACAGTGGAATCTATCCCAGCACAAGATCGACGAAGAGTTATCCTCATTTGAAGGAGAAGCGCTCGTTGTCACCGGCTTTATAGCAACAACCGAAGAGGGAGAGCCAACCACGCTCAAGCGCGACGGCAGCGACTACTCTGCCTCCATCTTGGGTGCGCTGTTGAAAGCGGAAGAGTTAACCATCTGGACCGATGTAGACGGCGTGTACAGCGCCGATCCTCGCCGTGTCGCGGAAGCCGTACTCCTCCAGCACCTGTCCTGGCAAGAAGCCACAGAGCTTGCCTACTTTGGAGCCAGAGTGCTGCATCCTCATGCGATGTGGCCGGCAGTGCAAAACAACATCCCCATTAACCTCCGAAGCAGCCTTCATCCCGAGCGTTCGGGAACACGCATTGAGGCCCCTCAGTTGGACGGCGTGGATGTCTCAGCGGCTCCACCTGTCAAAGGCTTTGCCACCATCGACGGGATGTCGTTGATGAATGTGGAAGGCGCCGGGATGATGGGCGTTCCAGGTATCGCTCAACGCTTGTTTGGCGCGTTGCGCGAAGTCGATGTCTCTGTGGTGATGATCTCCCAGGCCAGCTCTGAGCACTCCATCTGCTTTGCCATCCCCCACGCCCAAGAAGCCAAAGCCCTTCAAACCTTGAAGGAGGCTTTCTTCCGGGAGATCCAGCGCAAGCAAATCCAAACCATCGAAGCCTTAAGTCCGTGTGCCATCCTCGCGATGGTGGGAGACAGGATGGTCGAAACCCCCGGCGTTGCAGCTCAGTTTTTTGCAGCCTTGGGTCAGGCAGGCGTTAACGTACGAGCCATCGCACAGGGTTCTTCCGAGCGAAACATCTCCGTCGTCATCGATCAGGCCGACTCTGCCCGTGCCTTGCGAGCAGCCCACGCTGGCTTCTATCTGTCCCAACAAACCCTGTCCATTGGGTTGGTCGGACCCGGCTCTGTCGGAGGCTCACTTCTCGACCAGCTTAACTCCCAATTTGAGCGGTTGCGAGAGGACTTCAACATCGACATCCGAGTCCGCGGGATCATGAACTCTCGCTCCATGGTCTTGCACGACGAACGAATACCTTTGGATAGCTGGCGCACGCACTTTGAGGAAGAAAGCGTTCAAGCCGATCCGTTGGCGTTTGTCACTCACATCCGCGCAGAACACATCCCTCATGCAGCCATCCTGGACTGCACCGCAACAACCCTTGCCGAGCAGTGGTATCCCGATTGGCTTGACCGTCGCCTCCACATCATCACGCCCAACAAGAAGGCATTCTCTGGACCTTACCCGCTGTACCAACAGTTGAAGTCGTTGAGCCGAAGGAACCGTGTCCACCTCCTTTACGAAACAACGGTAGGCGCGGCCCTTCCTGTCCTTGCGACCCTCCAAGATCTTCTGCAAACAGGCGATCGGATCCTCGCGATAGAAGGCATCTTCTCTGGTACCCTGTCCTACATCTTTAACACCTTCTCTCCCTCTGTCCCGTTTTCGGAGGTTGTCACCACTGCCAAGCAAAAAGGCTTTACAGAGCCAGACCCTCGCGACGATCTTTCAGGAATGGACGTAGCTCGCAAGGTCTCCATTCTCGCTCGTGAGATGGGTTATTCCATTGAACTGAAGGACGTCCCTGTGGAAAGTCTCGTCCCTGAACCGCTGCAAGACGTGGAATCAGCCGAAGCCTTCCTTGATGGACTCCCAGCCTTTGACGCTCACATGCAACAGCGCCTCGACAGCGCCCATCAACAAGGCCAAGTCCTGCGGTACGTTGGTTCGATTGATGCAATGGGCCAAGCTTCCGTTGCGCTCAAGGCCTACCCCAACGACCATGCTTTTGCGCAGATCACAGGCACCGACAACATCATTTCGTTCCGAACACAACGATACGACGCCCAACCCATTGTCGTTCGTGGACCGGGTGCCGGACTCGAAGAAACCGCCGGTGGTGTGTTTGCCGACTTGCTTCGACTGGCCGCTCGTCTGGGCGCTGTAACCTGAAGTAAGAAGCATCGTCAACAAGGCCCGCTGCACAACCGACAAACACATTTTCCCTCATCGATTGAAAAAATGGCAACGAATCTCTATCCTCCAGGCAGCGACGCACATGGATGAATGAAAGGAACGTACGATGGAAGTGGAAAACTCGGAGCGACATTGGCTCTTTTGGGATGGAGATTGAGCGTTTTGACGCTGCAGTGCCGTCTGGGTCAGACGAATGGACAAACACAACCGAATCCGGCCTGTACCTTTTCAGGAAGCGCCATCTCCCCCGATGACACCTGAAATGTACGAAGCTTGCCACTACGCCATCCATGTGGTGAAACCCAACGGTGAAGTCCTTCGGGCTGGGCGAGCTGCGATGTTCCTCCTTCAACAACTTGGCTACCCTACCCTGGGTCGCATTGGCTCCTGGTACCCGTTCATTTGGTTTGTGGAGTTGGGCTATTTTCTAGTTGCACGCAATCGTGGACGAGTTTACAAATACCTCGCCAAAGGCGTCTGCCAAAAACTCTTCGCCGAAGAAGAAAACAACAACAAAAACCCATAGGAATACAAATGACAGATCAAGATTTGCAACCCTTTCACAATCACTACCAAAAATCACGCAAGGCCACTCTATTCACGGCGATAGGTAGCTTTGTGATCGCTGGCGGACTGTGGTTTCTTCCCTCCAACAACTCAGCGCAAACCAAGTTGCTCGTTGCCATCGTGTTTGGCGCGATTGGCGTTGGGCTGCTGGCGTATCAATTCCTTAAGGTAGACCCCAAAAACCGCGCTTCGTTGGAGAAGTTTAATTCCAACTTCCAGGACGTGGTTTGGATCTACATCATCCAGCGCACTGCGAATCAAGCACACACACACTCGATTTTCCATCTCCACTTTCTTGATGGCTCCAAGCTGGAGCTGGTCGTGCAAGGACCGGATGAAAGAAAAACCACACAAATGCTTGTGCAACATTGTCAGGCCGTATGGGACTTCCACGACGAATTCAAAAGTATGTTTGCCCAAAACCCAGCCTCTCTCCGTGAGTACTACCTTTCCCAACAAGGGTAGTGAAAAACACGCACGGAACGCCTTGGTTTAAGAACTCAGCTGGAGGAGCTTGGCGGAGAGAGCGTCCGCTTTCTCCGGTTGGTGAAGAGCACGAAGTTGCTGAATCGCAAGTTTGTAAGCGTTGCAGGCTCGGGGGATTTGTCCCGCCTCCACAGCGAGATCTCCAGCCACCTCTGACATGGCTGGGATGTCAACGTCAACGTATTGGGTCGACTCCAGTAACGCGGAAGCTTGGAAGAAGTGACTCTCCCAATCAGGCCAGCGTTCTTGTGCAGCAGCGCAAGCTACCAAGGCCAGATGGACCAAGATAGAGAGCGTCTTCCGACCTTGTTGTCGCACCTGGTGCAAGGTTCGATGGAGAACATCTTCAGCCTCTTCGTAGCGACCACGAAGCACCAAGATCTGCCCCAGGTTAAATTGCGGAAAGATCGCAGAGCCCGAGCCTATCGCAAGATACTTCGGTAACGCATCGCGATAGGCCATTTCAGCTTCTTCCAACTGCCCACGCAATCGGGCAAGCTCTCCCAGCCCATTGAGGGAGCAAGCAATTCCCCAACGACTTCCACACTCTTCGTACAATCGAATCGCTTGCGACACCTGCTCCTTGGACTGTTCCAACCGGTTGGTGTGCATATTAACATCGGCCAGCAAGGTATGACAAAGAGCCGACATATAGGGCGAGTTGGAAGCTTGAAAGTTCAGGAGAGCCTGCTCAGCGGATTGGCGTGCGCCCTCAAAGTCACCGGACTTCATCAACTGGTAGCCCAGCACCACCCGAGAATGTCCCAACTTGATGGGATCATCCAACGCCAAAAACATAGCCTCGGCTTCTCGCAACTTGTCCAAAGCATCGGGCTTTCCAAGTATGCGAGAGGCGTTTCCCCCGCGCAGCAAAGCCTCTGCCAAAGCACGGTTCCAACCGTAAGAACGTCCTGCTTCCTCCGCTTGTGCTGCAAGCTTCGCTCCCAACGCATACTCCCCCTGCAGTTGGACAAGACGACTACGATGCGCCCAACACAGCCCCCACTGTTCATTGTCGGGTGGAATGTTCTGTTGCTTTAAGGTGGCTTCACAAGTGTCCAACACCTGCAGCCCAACGAGATAATCACCGGTTTGGGTGTAAGAGTAAGCGGCAGCAAGTAGCTGAGACAACCCCTCACGAACGTCACCAGCAGCAAGCAAGTGACGACCCCGACGCTCTTTTGCACTTCCGCCCGGTCGTTTGGCCAGCATGCTGGCACATGCATGATGAAAGGCATTCCATCGACCGGCTTCCTGACAACCTCGCTCCAAGCTCTCCCGAAGCATCCCATGGACAAACGACCAACCGACTTCAGGTCCCGCTTCATGACTCGTCGCCAAGCGGTGATGCAAGAGCTTCTCAATCAAGCCGTACGAGGCAGAGACTCCTACCCAGCCACAAACCTCCTTCCACTCAGAGGCGTCGACTTCTTGCCCCAACAAAGCCGCCAACTCCAACGAGGGACGGGCATCTTGGCCAGCATCATCCAGGACCTTCTCCATACGGGAAGCCCACAACTCGTGGAGGGTATCTGGCAGAGTAGCCGTTGCGCCCGAACGAAGCTTAAAACCCTGCTCGCCAGGTACAAGCACACCACGAGAAACCCAATCCCCCACAAGCTGGATGGCAAACAGCGGGTTGCCCTCGGTGCGTTCGACAACACGACGAGCCAGAGAAGGCTCCAACCCCAGCAGCTCTCTAACCAGCTGACCTCTGTACGAATCAGGCAACGGAGCAATGGGCATCTTGCTCACATGCTCCAACGCCAACAACCTCTCCAGTTGAAGCTGCTCGGCCATCCGGTGCCTCATGGCTTCCTGCTGAACTGTAGCGACAAGCAAAACAGGCATGGGATGCAGGTCTTGCGACTGCATCAAATACTGGCAAAATCCGAGGGTATCGACACCCCACTGCACATCGTCCAGCCACACAACGATGGGTCGCCTTTGGGACAACCCTTCCAACAAATACCGAATCACTGCGTAGCGTTCAGTGGGGTTAAAAAATCGAACGGTGGGCAGGCTTGGGTCTCGAACCTCCTCATCAAGATGAAGGCACAACAACTCGGTCAGAGCGAGCGCTTCCCCCGTGACATGGACCCCAAGGTTGTTGAGCAGCAATTGACAGCGCAAATACACTTCAGGACGAGACAAACCCACACAACGAAGGAACCGGGAGAGCATCGACTCCAAACCATCGCGAGGTCCAAGAATCGGGCTGTGAAACGCCTTAAACACATTGGCCCCTGATGTTTTGTGAGCCATCATCGTAAGCCACTCAACGAGGCGGCTTTTGCCATACCCAGACTCGCCTTCAAGAACCACCATCCTGGCATGACGAGTGTGTTGCACATCGCTCAACGCTTGCCACAACGTCATACGTTCGTCGACACGATCAACCAAAGGAATGGACCGCAAACCATACAAGCCCAAGCCCGCGCCTCGCAGATGAGACGGCACCACAGGGCTGGTTTCGTCCCAATGCTCCGGCAACGATGGACGACGTGTGAACAACAAGGTGCGCTGCTTGGAGGTTGGATTTCTTTGAAAAAACAACCACAGCTTGCGAAGCTCTTGAAGAGGATCTTCGTGGCTCAATTCACCGACAAGGGTATGATGGTATTCCTGCGACTCTCGAACCGGACCACTGCCCAGAGCGCTGCGAATCACTTCGGGTGTCGCTTCCAACCCCAAGCTGTCTTCGTCAACGGTCCGAAGCATCAAGGAGGGAGTCTCCAAGTCCTTAAGCGCGGAAGTGTCCATGGGAGTGGTGAGGTCATCAAACGAAGGTATCTTGGACGAGCCTTCCATACATTGCAGATCCCACAAAGCCTCCACAGCCCGTTGGTACCGAAGCTGAGGTTCCTTGGCCATCAACTTATGAATCCAAGCTTCCAGTTGTTTTGGCACAGGCATTTGTGGGTACAAGGCCGGCAAGGGCGTTGTGAAGTGAGCCGTCCTCCAGCCGTAAAACGATTGGTCGTAAAACGGCGTAGCGTTCGACACCATCGTGTAGACCAAGCAGCCCAAAGCATACATATCCGTCCAGGGACCGTAGTCTCTCCAGGCACACAAGAACTGCTCCGGAGCCATAAACGGCGTGGTCCCGATCGCGCGTTCTTCCTGCATGGCTGCAGCGTCATCGTCCAACGCATGAGCCAGGCCAAAGTCTGTGAGGATGACGTACGGAGACTCCCGTCGCAACAAGACATTGGCGGGTTTCAGGTCGCGATGAATCACACCACAGGCGTGGGCATGAGCCAACGCTTCCAACAGATCATGCAGCACGTACTTAAGCTGAGGCCAGGACATTCGCCCCACATGGTCCTGAAGCGTCCCACCGTTGGCGAGTTCCATCACCAAAAACGGGCTTCCCTCCGTTAAGTAACCACCCGAAGCGTTGGCCGTTTCTGAAGGAATCTGACCGTAATCAAACACATGGACAATGCTCGAATGATGCAAGCCCGCCATCGCGCGAACTTCACGACGAAACGCCTGGACATACAAAGGACGCCGCGTTTTCTCGCCCGTGAGCACCTTCACCGCAACAGGAACACCACTTTCATGGCGCCCAGCCCACACTTCCGCCATTCCTCCACGACCGATCGACCGATCCAATTCAAAAGGTCCAAGAGGAATCGTTTGCTCCACCGTCACCGTCTGGGTTCCTTGCTATCGACTCGAAAGATGTGATGCAAAAGCCCCACATCCCATTGTCCAAACTACTTCAAGATCTTATCAAACAAGATTTGCTTGTTCGCTGCGTTTACAAAACGAATCCTGACCTCCTTGGAGCGCGGCTCAAACGCCAGGGTCGTCATCACCCGTGTCGACGACGAGTGATACGGAAACTGACCATTCGGTAGAGTCGCTCCCAACGGATTGGGGAAGCTATCGCCAGGACCAACAGCGACCTCACGGTACTGGCTCCAGGCACCTTTGTTTTCTAGCTTGCTGACAAAGCCGACATGAAAGTCGCCGCTCAAAAACCAGACGTCCTGGATCTTGTTGTTCGCCATGTGGTCCAACAGCTCTTTTCGTTGGGCTTCGTAACCCTCCCACCGGTCACCCTGGCTCAACCAAACCAACGGCATGTTCGTCATGGGGACTGAGTTCATCACAATCTTAAACACAGCCTTGCTGTTTTTGAGGCCGTTCTTCAACCAATCCATCTGGGCCTTGCTGAGATAAACGGCGTTCTTTCCTCGTCGAGTAGAAGGCTTTCGCTCTCCCCGTGAGTCGAGGATAAAGATCTCAGCCGTTTGTCCCCAGGTGTAACTTCGCCACAACCGATCGTTGGGGCCCCGCTCCACAGGAAGAGTCTCAAAGAACGACTGCTTGGCAGCTTGCAGCCTCTTCGCGTCAAACTTCTCGGGATCCCAGTTGTTGTCGATTTCGTGGTCGTCCCAGGTGATGTACATCCCCGCACGAGGAAGCAGCTCCTTGTAACCCCCTGCGACAAGTTGGCCGCGCCACAGTTTGCGATACGCGGACAACGTCTTGGCGTCGTCGTTGTAGCTCATATCTCCCAGGTGAACGATCATATCGATGCTCTCCTGGGCCAACATCTTGAGCGACTCAAACGGAGCAAAACGGTTGTAGGTGCAGGTGGTCGCTCCGATGGTCAGAGGCAACAACGAGTTGGCTCCAAAAGCCGTCCGAAAGCGCCCAACCACGCTGCGTTTCTGGCCTTGCACAAAGATGTATTTGTACCATGTAGCGGGCAGCAAACTCCCCAACTGCACCTTGAGGTAGCCGTCGTTGTTGGAGCTCACCGTTCGGTCATGAACCATCAACACTGTCCCAGGCTGAGGAGACGGGGAATCCTCCCACACTTTGACCGTGGCTGTCGTTGGCTTGTCCAAGAAGGTCCAAAGCATCACAGAGTCAGGCCGCATCGCCCCAGCCTGAACTCCTAGAGAAAAGAGCTTCCGATCTTCCGCATACTTCGACAGATCAAACGCGACCGCGCGGCTCTCTGGAACCGACTCTCCACGAAGATCCACCTCAGGCTCGTCACCGGGAACTTCGGGAGGCTCCTGGTCACGCTCGGCAGCAAACGCCTCTTCCGTCATGACCTCTTCTGGTGTAACAGACTCACCATCCAAACCTGCCTCTTCCCCAGCAGCTTCGGCTCCAGCTTCCGAAGCATCCATCCCTGACTCTGCTTCAGGACCGTTCGCTTCAGGACCGTTGGCTTTTCCTTCTGCGCCAGGTTCCTTGTTCGCCTCGGCACCGCTGTCTTGGGCGCTTGCTTCTTTGCTTCCTTCGGAGAGTCCAGACTCCGTGCCTGGAAGCTCTTGTCCTGGCGTGACAGGTCCACAGTTTTCGAGAAGGGCTCCTGCAGCGAGCGTCGCCGAAACGCCAGCACCCATCGCAAGAAACGAACGCCTGGAGACATCAGAGATTAAATTCTCTGTGGTAGTTTGGAGCGATTCCTGTGGCGAAGAAGAGTCCGATAAAACGTCAGGTTTCGCCGTGGTGGATGCTTTCGGTGGTGTCTTTCGGCTCATGGGGAACTCCCAGAATCTGGCGTTGGTTTTGCGAGTGCCCCAAACAAGTTGGACCACTCTTCGTCGGTCAACGAGGCGAGGCGTTCGATGTTGCGCACCGGAATTTGCTCGGTGTCCAAAGGTCCCTCCACCGCCTTGGTGATGGAATCTTCTCGCAACAGGTGAAGGATGGGATACGGTGCCCGGTTGGTGAAATGACTCCGAGAGTCAGGAGGTTCTCCCTCAAACCTGTAGTTGGGGTGGAACGAAGCAAACTGAAACACACCTTCCAGGCCTGCCTCCTCCAACAACTCATCCGCCATCTCAAGGAAATCGAGATAGTCCTCAAAATCTTGAAGGCTGTGAGAGAAGATAAGCAGGGATGTCGACACTTCAGACGGTGGCGTCTCCCACAGCAGCGACATTTCCTCCAAAACAAAGCGCCGCAGATCGTTCCAATCGGTGGCGTCGGATACAACATAGCGCAAGGACTGTTCGTTTAAAACAGGCCGGGCAAAGGGGCACAAGTTCAAGCCCACCACAATTTGTTCGACCCACTGTTGGACTTGCGCCACAACAGGCTCGTGCGGAAGTGGTTCGGTGGCAACAGAATCAGTCATCATCCCCCTCGTCAGGAATGTCCTGGAATTGCTGAAGGTTTCAACGATAGCCTTCTGGTAGAAACAAGAAGGTAAGGAGTTCTACGATAGCCCAATCCTGGCTTGTTTGTAAACGATCCAAGTATCGCGTCCTGGTCGCTTGACAGACTTTGATCGTTCCCCCTACCCTCTTATGGATGATGAACGTTCAACAAGGACGGATAATACCGCATGTATGGTCTTCGCTACTTTTTATGGTTCAGTCTAGGATGTTTGCTCTGGTGTAGCCTGCAAGGATGCTGGCAAAACAACAGCCACCCGGCCTCACCTCCACTTCAGTCGTCTACCCAAACACAATCCAGACCGTTGATTGGTGGACAACCTGACTTGCAACTGCCTGCAGTGGGCGCGCTCACCCGAGACCAGGTTGTGTATTGTTCTGCAACGCTCATTGCTCCTCGGGTGGTCCTCACCGCCGCGCACTGTATCGATTCAGCGTTTGAATACTCTGTGGGAAGCAACATCCTACACTTCAGGATCGACACGGAGGACGCCCAACAACCAGGCGGCTACAAAACCCACTACTTCCCCATAGAGGCTCACCTCTTGGAGCGCCACCCTCAGTGGATCAGCAGCAGAGTACAACTCGGATACGACGTGGGTATCGCCGTTCTCCAACAACCTGTACCTTCTTCCATTGCGTCCCCCATCCCCTTCAACGATACAGCCCTCAACCCCAAAGACTGGGAGAACAAGGACATGTTGTTCCTTGGCTACGGGTTGATCTCCAGCGTGCCTTACGCTATCTCCCCCAATAGAAAGCACAGCGCCCAGCTCATGATAGAAGAGGTCCGCACCGACCGGGTTGTGATTCGCAGCCCAGGAAAAAGTGTCTGCCACGGAGACTCAGGCGGGCCAGCCCTCGGAAAGATCAACGGCGAATGGCGGGTCCTCGCTGTCAACTCGTATGCTCTTACAGGATTTGCGGAAGGCTCCATTCCGCCGCGAACACGATGCGACGACGGCGCTGTGTCCGTTCGCGCCGATAGCTACAAAGCCTACCTTCAATCTTGGGTGGATCGATTCAAAGTAGAGAGTTCGTCCTGCCAGTCCGACAGCGACTGTGGAACTTGTGGAACTTGCGACACCTCTTCACAAACCTGCAAGGCCCGCAACAACAGCACCCTGGCCGACTCCTGCAAGCCATGCAACCAAGACACAGACTGCAAAGGAGGACGTTGTGTCGATAGGCCCGAAGGCAAGCGGTGTATGCCCTCCTGCGACACCAACCGTTGCTGCCCACAAGGCTCTGTATGCCTTCCCGTACCAACGTCAGCCAACGACCCCGGCCGCTGCGTACCCTGGGAAGGAACATGCCCAGAGCAGTCATGCCAGTCCGACCAGGATTGCTCCGATGTAGAGAGCTGCCAGAGCGGGATCTGCCGGCGCAAAGTCGCCCAACGACTCCCCAACCAATGCAAGCTTTGCCAAACCAGCGCCGACTGCAACAACGCTGCCCTGTCTTGTGGACGCTTCCAAGGCCAACAACGATGCCTGGCCTTGTGCGATTCCCAAACACCCTGCCCTTCTGGGTTTCAATGCCAACTTTCAGGTCCAGGCCGCCCTAGCACCTGCGTGCCCAAAGGTCCGTCCTGCCTTCAGGTCTGTCAAAGCGATGCAGACTGCGGTCCCAACGGTGCTTGCAACCAACAAGGTTGTATCTATCTGGGACAGGCCAAGGTCAACGAGAGCTGCGAAGAACGAAACTGCGCAACAGGCCTGACCTGCGTTTCCACTCAAGACGGCAAACGCTGCCTTCAACCTTGTCATGTGAAGCCTGGGCAAGTGGGCGGAGCCTGCGTTGGAGAGAGGACGTGCTCCCAAGGCTCGTTCTGTCTGGTCGTGAGAGGAACCAAGAGAAAGTTTTGTGCGCAAGAGTGCAAGTCCGACACGGACTGCCAGCAAGGAGGCTCATGCCAGCGAGGCTTCTGTGTCTGCCGTAATGATCAGGAGTGCAACCAGGGCGCTTCATGCCACAATGACTTTGGCTCCGACACAGGCTACTGTGTGAAACAAAGCGACATCATGAAGTGCCCCGACAACCAGGCTTGTGAAGTGTTTGTAAATGGCAGCTTCTGTGTTGACACAACCCCCCAAGGCCACCGCTGGGTCGGACAATCCTGTGATGCACTCAGCCCTTGCCAGGATGGCCTTCGCTGCCTTGCCTTTGGACGACATGCAGGAGTCTGCTCTGAAACTTGCCAAAACAACGGCAGATGCCGCCTGGGTGGAAGATGCACACAGGGCTATTGCCTTTGCTTAAGCAACAGCGACTGCCCACAAGGCCGCTACTGTCGGCTGTTCCTCGACATTCCCAACAGAGCAGGCTTGTGCCTTCCCTCCCCCGACACAATCACCCCTTGTGTTGACGATAGAGAATGTGACCCTGGGCAACACTGCAACAACGGACAATGCGGAGCCCCTGCATCCTCCGAGCCAACACCCGGAGAGAGCACCTCCGAACCAACAAAAGAGAGTTCACCTCAAGAGCCTGTATCCACAGAGCCAGGGAGAGAGCCTTCACCTGCCGACGCTGGAGCCACGGCCGAACGTACGTCAGGAGAAGCACAAACCAACACCGATACGGTGCAACCTCCGCCACGAGATTGTGGTTGCTCGACCGCGTCCTTCGCTCCGCCCTTCTGGGGCGTTGTGTTGTTGTTGCTGGCGTGGGTATGGCGACGTCGTAGAGCCGGCGAACCTCCCCAACATTCTTGACTTTCCACTCGCCGCGTTGCTATCCATAGTCATACCAACAGCCCAAAAAGGATGGATGTAATGAAAAAAAGATGGATGCAACGAACGGTTTTAGGAATGGCGCTGGCAGGCATCTTGGGTGTCTCGATTGCTACAACCCATTGCTCTGAGTTTGCGCAGAACCTGCAGAATTTTACGGAGTTTTGCAAAGCCGTGGGTGAGAAATGCAGCCAACAAACAGCAGCCGACTGCACCTCCAAGTTGGGCGCAGACACCACCGTGCTGAAGACCAACCCAGATTACGCTGGAGCCAAGACCTGCGTCGACGGACTTAGCACCTGTGACATGCTTCCCGACAATTGTTGGAAGTTTGCAGTGGAAGAGTTTAAGACCTCCTCCGGGCAGGAAACGACGACCACAACGGACGGTGGTACGGGAGAGTAGCCCAACCGTTTCCATGAACGGCGGGCAGGAGGAAGAACACTTTCTTACATGTTCCGTCGGTACTGACCACCTACCTCAAACAACGCCTGGGTGATCTGCCCAAGGCTGCAACTCTTCACAGTCTCCATCAACTCAGCAAACAAGTTGCCCCCTTCCATCGCGGTCTTTTTGAGGCGAGCAAGCGCCAACTCGGAGCGTTCCTTGTTTCGGGCGTGGAAGTTCTCGCAGCCATCGATTTGAAGCGTCTTTTCTTCTTCGGTGGAGCGAGCCAACTCAATCTCAACAACCCCATCTTCCGCGTTGGGATCCAGGAACGTGTTGACACCCACGATGGGCAAGTCTCCGCTGTGCTTCTTGTGCTCGTAGTACAGCGACTCTTCCTGAATCTTGGAGCGTTGGTACATCAACTCCATCGCGCCCAAGACTCCGCCCCGTGAAGTGATACGCTCAAACTCATCGAGAATCGCTTCCTCCACGATCTCTGTGAGTTCATCGATGATATAAGCACCTTGGAGCGGGTTCTCATTGGCTAACAAGCCAAACTCTTTGGTCAGGATGAGTTGGATCGCCAACGCCTGACGCACCGACTTTTCGGTCGGGGTGGTGATGGCTTCGTCAAACGCGTTGGTGTGAAGGCTGTTGCAGTTGTCGCTCAATGCGTACAGAGCCTGAAGTGTGGTTCGGATATCGTTGAAGGTAATCTCTTGCGCGTGAAGAGACCGACCCGACGTTTGGATATGATACTTAAGCTTTTGGCTGCGCTCGTTGGCTCCGTACAGGTCACGCATCGCGACCGACCAGATCCGTCGTGCCACCCGACCAATCACTGCGTATTCAGGATCGACTCCGTTGCTGAAGAAGAACGAGAAGTTCCGAGCAAACTGATCAACATCCATACCTCGGGACCGATAGTACTCCACGAAGGTAAAGCCGTTGGCGAGAGTGAACGCCATCTGCGAGATCGGATTCGCGCCAGCTTCTGCGATGTGGTAGCCCGAGATCGATACGGAGTAAAAGTTACGGACGTTGTGGTCCACGAAGTACTCTTGGATGTCGCCCATCATCTTGAGGGCAAACTCCGTGGAGAAGATGCAGGTGTTCTGGGCCTGATCTTCCTTCAAAATGTCAGCCTGCACGGTGCCACGAACCTGTTGCAGCGTTGCATCGCGAACTTCACGGTATTCTTCGGGAGGCAACAACTGGTCACCGCTCACGCCCAACAAGCCGAGGCCTTCGCCGTTGTGGCCTTCAGGCAAACTGTCAGCCCGGTACGTGGGGTTGTCGGGAGCAAGCTCCTTAATTTTGGCCTGGGCTTCGTCCCATCGGCCAGTCTCTTTCAGCCGCTTTTCAACTTGCTGATCCACCGCAGTGTTCAGGAACATCGCCAGAATCATCGGAGCAGGGCCGTTGATGGTCATCGACACGCTGGTCTTGGGGCTCACCAAATCAAAGCCGGAGTAGAGCCGTTTGGCGTCGTCCAAGGTCGCAACCGAAACCCCGGAGTTTCCGATCTTTCCATAGACATCCATACGATGCCCTGGATCACGACCGTACAGGGTGACAGAGTCAAACGCAGTGGACAAACGAGACGCGGGCTGTCCCTTGGAGAGGTAGTGGAAGCGCTTGTTGGTGCGCTCGGGGTGACCTTCTCCCGCGAACATCCGGGCTGGATCTTCCCCGGCGCGCTTGTACGGAAAAACGCCTGAAGTGAAGGGAAACTCACCAGGAACGTTCTCGCGCCACAGCCACTGACTTACCTCGCCCCAGTCTTTGGATTGGGGCAGAGCGATCTTGGGGATGGCATTGCCTGATAGTGACTCCGTGTAGTTTTGTACGCGGAACTCTCGCCCCCGGACTTCGTACACGTTCTCTTTGTCGGTGTACGACTTTCGAAGAGACGGATACTTCCGAACATTCTCCAAAGCTTGCTTGTCAATTTGTGCCAGGATTTCGTTGTAGCGTTTGCGCAGAACCAGAAGAGTGGGTTCGGCTGCATCATCAGCAAGAGCCGCATCGCTGTAGGACTCCGCCAACGCAGGAACCGAGTCACCCAACGCTTCGAGGGAGCGGAACAAACCGTCGGCCTTTCGCAGGAGTTCGGCTTGTTCGTCACCCTTTGCTTTGTAGCTTCGGACAGTGTCAGCAATGTCCGAGAGGTAACGGACGCGGTTGGGAGGAATCAGCATGTTGAGCTTGGGAGCACGGGCAGGCGGCTCACCGGGATCCCAATCACGGGAAGTTCGCTGGTCCACTTGCTTCAACAAGTAAGCAAAGAGGCCATCGACGCCAGCGTCGCCAAAGTGGCTGGCCGAGCAAAGGAACACAGGCATATCATCGACGGATTTGTCGAACCAACCTTTGTTGCGCTGAAACTGTTTGCGGACGTAGCGAAGAGCATCCTCCGAGCCAGCCTTGTCCGACTTGTTGATCGCAACAACTTCGGCGTAGTCGAGCATGTCGATCTTTTCAAGCTGGGAAGGTGCACCAAACTCGGGCGTCATCACGTACAGCGGCAGGTCGCACAAGTCGACAACTTCGGTGCCGCTTTGCCCAATCCCTGCAGTTTCCAGGATGACCAGCTCCGAGCCTGTCGTCTGCATCAAGGAGATCGCGTCCCGAGTGGCCTGTGACACAGAGGCGTGAGCCTGACGTGTTGCCACCGAACGCATAAACACACACCCGCTGCTCACGGAGTTCATCCGGATTCTATCGCCCAACAAGGCCCCACCGGTTCGACGCCGCGACGGGTCCACGGAGAGCACGCCAAAGTTGCGGTCGGGAAATGCTTCCAGCAGGCGGCGAATCAATTCATCGGTAAGAGAGGACTTTCCGGCACCACCGGTTCCAGTGATCCCCACCACAGGCACTTGTTTCTGCGCCAGCTTGTCCTGCATTTGACGACGAATTTGCTGCAACTTGGTCGTCGCGGAGGTGTCGCCTTCAGCGCTGCGTGCGTTGAGCATCTCCAGCAAGGTCAAGCCACGGGCAATGGCCGGCTGTGACCCCTCCCATGCCGCTTCAGGGATACCATCTTCTTCCGCCAAAAGGTCTCGGTCCGCCCGCATCATCATGTCGCGAATCATGCCGACCAAGCCCAGGCGACGGCCGTCTTCCACCGAGTAGATCTTCTCGATACCGCGGGATTCCAGAAGCTCAATTTCCTTGTCGGTGATGGTTCCACCGCCGCCACCAAAGACTTTGATGCCTCCGCAACCGCGCTCACGAAGCATCTCCATCATGTAGGTGAAGTATTCGACGTGGCCGCCCTGGTAGGACGAAACGGCGATACCATGAGCGTCTTCTTCAATGGCAGCGTCCACCACTTCAGCCACGCTGCGGTCATGGCCCAAGTGGATCACTTCCACCCCTTGGGACTGCAAGATCCGTCGCATGATGTTGATGGAAGCATCATGACCATCAAACAGACTCGCGGCTGTGACAAAACGGAGGTGATTAACAGGCTTCCACTCTTCCGAGGGGGCCGCTTGCTGCAAACTAACAACGCTCATTCATCTATCCTCATCGCACAAAGAGTGGAACTGGGGTTGGCGTAGTCGCCACTTTACGTAACAAGCTAAGGAGTTACGACCATTCCCACGCCTTTCAAAGTTGGCCGAACAGTCAAGTTGTACCCAGACTTACCCTAACCAGCCCTGCAAATCAAGCGCGGCAGGCTTTGGTTCCCAAGTACACAGCCCCAGTGTTCCTACCTTTGCACTGCATTCATCCTGGTGTATAACCTGAGACAGTTCTTTGGAAGAAGAAAAGACAACACATCACATAGGCTTCCTGACCGGGTGGGTTTCGGCCCGTTGCCGGTCGTTCTCGCAAGAGAGCTTTCTTCGTTGAGAGGTTTGCGATACGAGCCTCAAGAAGAAAGGTGTTCCACAAGTGTTAGACCGAGTCGATCTTGTATCTCCTCCAATCCACCACGGTGTCCTGGATCAGCCGCAGACCAGGTCGACTGAGCGGATCTGCGCCCCGATGTTTTAGGTGCTCCACCGGATCAGGCATGGCGCCAGGCGGCAAGCTCGTTGCATGCACAACCAACCTGGCCAGCACCGCCTCGCGGAGGTTTGTGCTTGGCAAGCTCGACTCGAGCAGCACCCTGCTCATCAAGCTAACACACTGGAATCATTAGGCCCACCAGAACTCCCCCTCGACCCTCAAGGTTCAGCCACAGCGGTCATCTGCGCCGCCACCACCACCCACAGAGGCACCACCACCGGTGCTGGCGAGACACAGCCAGTCCGTCACTTCCTCCCTCACCCCGCGTCACAACGTTGCAGCCTCCACGAGAGGAAGATGCACAAGTGGCAGGATCCGCAACTTCCTCCCCCACCAGTGTTTCACAGGCTGTTTACGCTATTTGATGTGTTGTCTCTTTTTCTCCATGGCCCCCACCTTTTCAATTCGCTAGTTTTCAATCCCAAAAGTTTGTAGAATTTGTTCGGCTGCCATCGTTGGTGGAGTCTCACCGGAGAGAACTTGTTGCTCAAGCTTCGGCACAAGGGCTGCAACCTCATTGTGCTGGCGCAACCGAAGCATCAACTCTTGCTCCACCAACGACCACATCCACTGACGACGTTGCTGTTGACGTTTCTTGTCCAACTCGCCTGTTTCTTCCAATTGGTCACGGTGAGCCTGTAACGTCTCCCAAACTTCTGGAACACCGGTACGTTGGAGTCCGCTGCACGTGAGGACCTTGGTTTTCCAGGACGAGCGCGGTGTCGTCATAAAGTGAAGCGCCCGTGCATACTCTTGGCGAGCGCGTTTGGCAGGGATTGCGTTGTCGCCATCGGCTTTGTTGATGGTGATGATGTCAGCAACTTCCAGGATGCCTTTTTTGATGCCTTGCAACTCATCTCCCGCGCCAGCCAGCATCAACACCAAATAGGAATCCACCATGTCAGCGACCGCTGTTTCGGACTGCCCCACTCCAACAGTCTCCACAAGGACCACATCGTAACCCGCGGCTTCACACAACAACATGGTCTCACGGGTTTTGCGATGCACACCACCCAGAGAGCCTTGCGTTGGTGAAGGTCGAACAAACGCACGAGGGTCTGTCGACAGTTGAGTCATCCGGGTTTTGTCGCCGAGGATGCTCCCCCCACGCACCGAACTTGTCGGGTCAACCGCGAGCACAGCAACGCGATACTCCTGCTCCAACAGATGCATTCCGAGGCTTTCGATGAACGTGCTTTTCCCCACACCAGGAACACCCGTGATGCCAACACGATGAGCGTTTCCCGTATGAGGTAACAACCCTTGAAGAACCTCCTGGGCCTTGTGACGATGAGCCGCATGATTGGACTCCACAAGGGTGATGGTTCGGGCAAGAATCATCCGATCGCCAGAGAGAACACCCTGGATATGGTCTTCTACCGAAAGCTTGCGACGACGGGTTGATTTCGCCATAGCGGTCTTATGCGTCTCCGAAGCCAAGGTTCTCTTCCAGTTGGTCCAAGAGCGTAATGGCAGCGTCCGCAATCACAGTTCCTGGTCCGAAGATCGCAGCGGCGCCTGCTTCGTAGAGAGCGTCGTAATCCTGGGGCGGAATGACACCTCCAACGACCACCAAAATATCTTCGCGTTCAAGGTCTTTCAACGCGCCACGCAAGGCAGGAACCAACGTCAAGTGACCGGCCGCAAGAGAGCTAACGCCCACAATATGGACGTCGTTGTCTACGGCTTGTTGTGCCGTCTCTTCCGGTGTTTGGAACAGCGGCCCGATGTCGACATCAAAGCCAATGTCAGCGAACGCAGTGGCGATAACCTTTTGTCCACGGTCGTGACCATCCTGACCCATTTTTGCGACAAGGATCCGAGGACGACGTCCTTCTTCCGCCTCAAACGCAGCGATACGCTCTTCTATGGATGTTAGTGTCTCCGCAGCCACGCCACCTTCTCCTCGAAACACCCCAGATACAGTACGAATGGTCGCTTGATGACGCCCCCACACCTTCTCCAGAGCGCCGCTTATCTCTCCAACCGTTGCTTTCGCTCTCGCCGCTTTCACCGACAGGTCAAGCAAGTTTCCATCGCCTGTGTCTGCTGCCACAGTCAGCGCATGGAGGGCTTTCTCTACGGTGGCCTCATCCCGCGACTCGCGCAGTTGACGAAGTCGCTCAATCTGCGCCTGACGCACGGCAGAGTTATCCACTTTTAAGATGGGGATATCATCGGGCGTTTCGGGTGGATAGAGGTTGACACCAACAATCGTTTGCTGTCTGGCGTCAATTCGGGCTTGGGTCCTTGCAGCAGACTCTTCAATGCGAAGCTTGGGAAGACCCGTTTCAATAGCCTTTGCCATACCTCCCAAGCCTTCAATCTCCTGGATATGGCTCCAGGCTTTCTCCATCAACTCTTGGGTCAACCGCTCGACATAGAAGCTTCCACCCCAAGGGTCGATCACATCGGTGGTGCCTGTCTCCATTTGCAGAAAGAGCTGGGTGTTCCGTGCGATCCGTGCGCTAAAGTCTGTGGGCAACGCCAGGGCTTCATCGAGGCTGTTGGTGTGCAGCGACTGGGTGTGCCCTTGCGTCGCAGCCATCGCCTCAATGCAGGTCCGGGTAACGTTGTTGTAGACGTCTTGCGCGGTGAGGCTCCAACCCGAAGTCTGGCAGTGCGTTCGCAGCATCATCGACTTGGGGTTTTTCGGGTCAAACGGCTTCAGCAAGCGAGCCCACAACGTCCGCGCTGCCCGAAGTTTTGCGACTTCCATAAAGAAGTTCATCCCGACTGCAAAAAAGAACGACAGCCGAGGCGCAAACGCGTCAATATTGAGACCAGCTTCCAGGCCGGTTCGCACGTATTGCAAGCCATCAGCGAGAGTATACGCCAGCTCCAAATCGGCGGTAGCTCCGGCCTCTTGCATGTGATAACCGGAGATACTGATCGAGTTAAACCGGGGCATGTGCGACGCGGTAAAGCCAAAGATGTCGGCGATGATTCGCATCGACGGTGCAGGCGGATAAATGTAGGTGTTCCGCACCATAAATTCTTTCAGGATGTCGTTTTGGATGGTGCCCGCCAACTGCTTGTGCTCCACACCCTGCTCTTCCGCGGCGACAATGTACAACGCCATAATCGGTAGCACAGCGCCGTTCATTGTCATCGACACGCTCATTTTGTCGAGAGGAATCTCATCAAACAAAATCCGCATATCAAGAATCGAATCAATCGCTACACCTGCCATCCCCACATCGCCGGAGACACGGGGGTGGTCGGAGTCATAGCCTCGGTGTGTGGCGAGGTCAAAGGCAATGGACAGACCCTTTTGACCGGCCGCAAGGTTTCGACGGTAAAACGCGTTGCTCTCTTCCGCAGTGGAAAACCCAGCGTACTGCCGGACAGTCCAGGGGCGCGACGTATACATGGTCGCATAGGGTCCACGTGTGAAGGGAGCCAAACCAGGAAGCGAATGCAGGTGGTCAATCCCTTCAACGGCATCCGGCCCATAAAACGGCGTAATCGGGATGCCTTCGGGAGTTTGCCACATCGCTGCCTGTTGGGAGGAAAGCTCAGGTGCTTCTGCTTTGGCTTGTGTTTCTGGAGCGTCAAACGCCAGGGATGCAAACGATGGAATCTTGCTCATGCGGTCACCCCCAAAGCACGGTGAAGAGATTGCAACACAGACAAAGCATCGCATCCCAGATAAAGATAGTGAGTTACGCCAGCATTGGTCCAGGTCTCTTCGTGTTCACCGGGCCTTCCTGCGAGCGCAACAAACGTCGGTCGATGTGTCTTGATGGCAGCCATCAACGACTCCACTTGCTCCACATAGGCTTCGTCTGTTCCACAGATCACCAAGCCGTTGGCGCCGCTTTCTGCGTAAGCTTGGGCTAGCGCATCCATATCGGTGAAGCCATCGTTGGAAACCGATGTCACTCCGCCAGCTGCAAAGAACCGTTGGGCAAACCCTGCCCTGGCTTTGTGCTCAGGTATGGAACCGAGATTCGCAAGAAACACCGAGGGTGCGTTACCATGTTTCTCAGCAAAGGCGTCTACCGCTTCGCGCAACGCTTCCCAGGCCGCTGCCCATCGATACACAGGCAAAGGCTCCACAGAATCAGCTGCTCCTTCCGGATGTAGCGCTGCTTCCAATGCAGCAACCGAGGCACCTTGCTGGCTGGCCTGTGTTAGAGCGTCCATGGTCGCAGCAACATCCGATTCTTCCGCGAGATGGTGAACCAGATCGCCAGAGAAGCCTGGGTCTTCGGAGGGTCCATCGGGCCATGAAGGCCGCTTTAAGGCTTCCTCCTCCAGGTTGGCGTATTCGCTCACGCCCAACACGGGGGCCTTTCGTTTGGAGCTGTTCTTGTTCTTCTGGGCCACGACCTCCGCGATCCACTCGTGCACAGAACCTTCTCGCAAGCAGGAGACGATCCCACCCTGCCCTTCGATGGTTTGGAACAATGCCCAGGCCTCACGGGCGAGAGAGTCTGTCATCGACTCGACGTACCACGAGCCTGCGGCCGGATCGACCACACGGCTGAGATGAGACTCTTTTTCCAGGACAAGTTGTGTCTTCACCGCCATGCGCAGGCCCAACTCTCCAGGAACACCCAACGCCCGCTCAAACGGCGTAATCGTAACAGCATCAGCCCCACCGGTTACGGCAGAAAAACACTCTGCAGTGTTGCGCAAGAAGTTGACCCAAGGGTCTCGCTGGGCCGTGGTTACTCGGGAAGTCACAGCGTGAACAAACACCGGGTGATGCGCAGCGTCCACACCGCACGCCTTCATAACTTTCGCCCACAGCATCCGTAAGGCCCGAACCTTTGCCATCTCCACAAACATGTGTCGGCCCACACCGACCTGTGCAAACCCAGCCGCTGCAACCTTCGTCAAGTCCGCACCGCGCTGCTCCATTTGTCGCAACGTTTCCACGGCGCTTGCCAGGATGAAGGCCAACTCTTGCGCCGCGCTTGCCCCAGCGTCATGAAACACAAGGCCCGACGCACTCCAAAGATCCAACTCGGCCTGGTGTTGTTCGCGCCACTTGAGGCCCAAAGCAAGCTCGGACCAGGCAGACTCCAATCCATGTGGGAGTTCGCCGTGAGACGCCAACATCCCGATGGGATCGACATACACAGAGCCCATCAAGGAGGACGGAGAGACACCTTTGTCGTTTGCCGCTTCGGTAAGCCAAACCAACGAAGGCAACAACGCGGTTCCAGCAGCCAACGAGATGGGTGTTTCGGCGAGATTGACATCCTTCAAAAGCGACCGAAGTCCATCAAGTCGCTGCAAAACCAACCCACCGGCTCCCAAACTGGAAGGATGCGTTGCAGCCCATCCAGGAACCAGCCAGAGAGAGTTCACCCCTCTTTGGATGTCGGTTGCGATCGCCTCAGCGACTTGCTCCAACGCGCCACTGTCATACACCTGACGGATATCCCACCCCGCCTGACGACGTTCAAACGCCGCCACGCTTCGGGAGAATCCTGCGTTGGCAAAGGCTGTATCCGGCGACAACGTATCGTCTGCCTGATGGTACAGAGGCTGCTGCGTGAGGCCTTCGTAGAGGCTCTTTTGCAGCGTCGCTGCCTTGCGTCCTTTGAGCACACGCTCGACCTCAGCTTCCCATTCGTCCGCAGACACCGGAGAAAAATACTGTTGAAGATGAAGCTGTTTGTCTTCCATATCGACTCCTATCGGTATACCCAGAAGGATGCGAAAATCGCTGCGTCATTCGGTGCCAGGACTCATCGTTATCCCAACACACGGCCTACAATTCCGCGTAATCCGTGTACCACAAACAGCGTGGGACCTTCAAGCGAAGAGAGACCCTGTGGCAGAGACGACCTTGACAGGAACGCCCAAACCCCAAAAGATAGCCCCGTGATGCACAACGCAACCGGGAGGTGATTGTGATTGATACATTGGAAGCATTGGCACGACGCACGCTGGCGTCACAGGGGTTTCGCAGCCTGTACTACGACACATCGGTGTGCAACATGCACTTTCTTGATGGGGCCGGCAAAGGTTCGATGGCCCCCATGATCTTGCTTCACGGCATCGCATCCTCTGCGATTGGCTACAGCCAACTCATGGTGCCTCTCAAACGCTACGTCAAAAGCGTCATCGCGGTCGACTCTCCCGGTCATGGATGGAGCAGCGTCCCCTACAAGACCCTCGACCCAGAGGTCATCTTTCAGGGCGTCTTGGAGCTGTTGGACCGAATCATCACCGAGCCTGTGTTTCTCTATGGAAACTCCCTTGGCGGAGGACTCACCCTTCGGTACGCGCTGGAACGCCCTGAGAATGTCAAAGGGATTATCCTCTCTTCTCCTGCAGGTGCTCCACTTTCCACCGACGAATTCACGACCCTTCGCACTATCTTTAATGTGCGGACCCAAGAAGACGCTGGCCGCTTTCTCGATCTTCTCTACCACGAACCGCCGCGCTTCCGCCGACTGATAGAACGCTTTATCCTCCGCTTGATCGCTCGCCCCCATATCCAAGGGTTCTTCGACAACTACAACCCCGAAGATGAAGACGACTTCGCCTTCACCCCCAAAGACTTGGCCCAACTCAAGATGCCCATCATGTTCTTGTGGGGGCAGTCGGAGCGTCTACTCCCTCTCTCTTGTTACAGTTACTTTAAAGAACACCTTCCTTCCCACGCCAAGATCGAACGCCCGCCTGGTTGGGGCCACAGCCCGCACATGGAACATCCCAAAGATATCGTCGAACGACTGCGTTTCTTTATGTTGGAGGTAGAGCGACAACATACGTTTGGCGTATCGGAGGGCCAGTCCTCCAAATTCGGAGCAGAGCCCCTCCAACCCTCCAACATGGGAGAGAAACGCCCGTGAGGCGTCTCACACCCCAACCCGCGACCTCGCTCACACCCGCCCAGACAGGTCTCTCCAACCTCCTGTTTTCCTAAGACCTTCTCCGACATCGTCATCCTGGAATGGTTCCTGCTATAGTGGTGGGCAACGCCGGACACGGCAGAGCCAATCTTCACAAAAGGTGAAGCCAGCTCAACCACAAAAGGAGAAGAACGATGAAAAGCATGACCAGCAAACTGATGACCGGTATGACTCTTGGCCTGGGACTCTGTACCATGGCAGCCTTTCAAGCTCCAACGGCAGAAGCGGCTCCCTACCATGCGAGAAAGCAGATTCGTCGCGGCAAGAGCATCAAGCACAGCGGAAAGCTTCAAGTCCTCTCGGGTAAGATGATGATTCGCAAAGGCAACCGCCTGATCCTACGGGGGCACTCCGCCAGACGAACAGGCAACACCTTGCTGCTCCAAGGCAAGCTCAAAGTCCGCCAGGGCCTCCGAACCCTTCGACGTGCCCGATTCCACCGTGGTTATCATCACATCATGCTGAAGCGTCGTGGACACAAGCTGATTCGCCAAGGCAACCGACTCAAAAACCTTGGGTACAACAAGCTTCGTTACAGCCGAAAGTTGCTCCGCAAAGGTAAGCTTAACAAGCGAATCGGATGGGCCATGATTCGCAAAGGCCACAGCAAGATTCGACTCGGGAATCGTATGATTCGTAACGGTCGACGCATGGCTTACGGTTCCTACCGACACCGTCGTCACTTCGCGATGCGATAACACACAACGCTTCTTACCCAGCAGAGCCCGGAGTACCGGGCTTTGTTGGTTTTAGGGTTCTCCATAAACAAAAGTTGAACCTTTCGCCACTTGCTTCGTAACAGACACGGAACTTGAGTGTTTTTTCTTTCCACGACTCCCACCCTGAGCGTTTCCACGCAACAGCCCAACCGGCTGCGACTGCGTTGAGAACTCTGCAGAAGGAACTCTGCCCATGAAGTTTGTGACTTCGTACAAATCCGTTGGAATCCAATCCCCAAGGAACGAGGTCACACCATGCCAGAGAACCAAACTTTTGTCGGAGAACACGTAAGTTTTCGCTTCCCAGCCCTTGCCAAACCCCTCATAGAAGACGCGACATTTCGCATCCGAGTTTCGGGTCCTGAACCGTCAAGGATCGGCCTGATTGGCCCGAACGGACATGGGAAAACAACCCTCATCCGTTTGCTTTGCCAGGAGCTTAAGCCAGATGCAGGGAGAGTGATCGTCCCTCCTACCCTTAAGATAGCGTCGTTGCCACAAGCCATCTTGGAAGACCAAAAGCAGCAGGCCTTGCACGACTTTGTACAAGAGCCGCTTCGACCTATCTTGCAATTGGAACAAGAGTTACGAAAACTGGAAGCTTCCATGACATCTCTGGAAGGCTCCGCTCTCGAAGCTCTCCTTGAGACCTACGGTGCAAAGCTCGCAATCTACGAAGCAGCCGACGGTTACACCCTTGATCACCGGGTCGAGTTGGTTCTGGAAGCTCTTGGCCTCAAAGAGCTAGAACCGGACCGCCCGCTGAAGACCTTGTCGGTTGGACAGCAAACCCGGGCTGCCCTCGCAAGATTGCTTCTATCACCTGCCGACCTTTTGGTTCTGGACGAGCCCACCAACCACCTGGACATTTCAGCTTGTCAGTGGTTGGAAGAGTACCTTGACAGTATCGGTCGAGCCACGCTGATAGTCTCGCACGACCGGCACTTTCTGGATCGTACAGTTCATGAAATTTGGAACCTGGAACACGGTGTGTTTGAGACCTACCCAGGAAACTATTCTGAGTATCAGGGATTTTGCGAGAAGCGTCGGGAGCGCCTGAAGCACGAACACGCTCTTCAACAGCGCGAGATCAAACGACTCGAACGAAGCGCACAACAACGACAAGTGTGGTCAGACAAGAAAGAGTCAACCAAGATAGGGAGCCACGCGATGGATCGGGGCTTCATCGGTGCGCGGGCTGCGAGACAAGCCAAACGCGCCAAGCACCTGGAGCTTCGTATTCAACAAGAGCTGGAAAAACGTCGGGCAGAGTTGCCTAAGATCGACCGAGATGTGTCGCTTCATTTTCCAATGCACCAAGCACCACCGGAGCATTTGATGCGGCTCCACAACATCGCTCACACTCGTGGAGGGAAAGCCTTGTTTGATGACCTTCAGTTGGACATCAAGGCGGGACAGCGATGGTCGATCACTGGATCCAACGGCAGCGGGAAGTCGACGTTGCTTCAAATTATCGCGGGCGAATTGGCACCAACAGAAGGTACAAGACGTGTGTTCTCAGGTGTAACCATGCATCACTACACCCAAGAACACGGAGAGCTATTGCTTCGTCAAAACCACCGTGACAGCACGATACTCCAGGCGATTGGAGCGACCTATGCTGACACAACCACCCGTACATTGTTGGCGTATCTTGGTTTCAAGAAGGACGACGTGTTTCGCCCGATCTCCGTGCTCAGCCCAGGACAGTTGGCGCGGGTTGCCCTCGCTCGTGCGCTGCTATCAGGAGCCAACCTTTTACTCCTCGATGAACCGACCAACCACCTGGATCTGCGGGCTCGAAAGGCACTGGAACAAGGTCTTCGTCATTACGAAGGAACCTTAATTTGCGTAAGCCACGACCGCGCGTTCCTCAAGTCCTTGGGGCCAGTGAGTCAACACATTACACTTCCCCACTTTGCCCCACCTCCGAATGCATAGTTTAATACGACAAGCTAAGAAGAAAGCCTCCGCCTTCAGAAAGAGAGAGCGGCCCAAACTCGCTCTTCGGTTTACTGCTTTTGTCGAGGTGTCCATAGGTTCCCAAGACAAGCAGTTGCTGATGTTGAGTGTAATGCAAAGCTCCCACAGCATCTTGCCCCTCACCACCCCAGGTCTGAACCCCCAACCACGTCCCCTCTTCCGAAAGTTTAACCAGAAGGGCATCTTGGTTACCCCTGACAGGATTCGTTGCATGGCTGCCAAAGGTAGCATCCATCGTCAAAGAACCACCGATGAATAGGTTACCGAGAGGACCCATCGTCATGTCATTGAGGGTGTCCACTCCTTTGCCCCCACCACTTGTCACCCATATCTGATTTCCGTCCTTGTCCCATCGTGTCACAAACACATCCGTCGCACCCTGAGATGTCAATGTTGTTCCGCGAAAATTCACTGTGTTGATAAAGGAACCCGCGATATAAAGGTGCTCTTGAGCATCAAAGATAACTCTCGACACCTCAACAAAGTTATCTTGCCCCACCACGTGAGCCCACAACCACTCACCTCTTGCATCAAGAGCAGCGACAAACCCACTCGATTGCAACCCACCTTTAAGAGTGTAGTTCTCCAGGGGAAGAGTTTGGGAGAACGAGCCCATCAATACCACACGACCTGAAGGCGTACGATGAATGTGAGTGATCTTGTTGGTTGTAGATGTTCCTAGCAAGAGTTTGAACCACAACACAGAGCCGTCGGCCTTAAGATGAGCGATAAACATTTGGCCGTCGTTACGGGTTGCTTTGGGGTCGGCTTTGTGAAGCAACGTCGTCCCCAGCCGGAGGTCATCTTTGCGGTAATAGCTTCCAGCGATGTAAAACGTTCCCTGAGTTCCCGGCGCTACAACCAAGCTAGCCAGGACATGATCGTTGACCTGTGAAACAAGCGAATGGATCGAACCCCACTCCCCATCTTTCGAGGAAAGAGAAGCCACCACCCCTATGTTCTGAGAGCTCTGGACAGAAAAAGGAGAAGCCCCCCACGAGCCACCACCCTGAAACACACTTCCCAACCATAACTTGTTGTTGGCACTATCGAATGTCATACGCCCCGAAGCCACAAGTGTACCCGACGGCGTTTTGGCCCAAGCCACCGTCCGTTGCGGAGAGAGCTTGCAAACAAAAAGAGTTGGTTTTCCCGCCGTGTTCAAAGAAAAAGAGCCAAGGGTTTGTGGGTATCCAAAGAGCCCATGAATGTAAAAACTTCCAGATGGATCTTCCAACAGGCTCCGAAACGCGATGGAAGGTTGCCCCAAACGCATAATCCAGTGGTACTTGCATTTCAGACGAAAACGATACGTTCGTTCCGCGCCTTCGGGGTCTTTGACCGTAACACTGACGATGCCTTCACAACCATCCTTAGGAGCCGTCCACTCCGTCTGACTTCCCTGTGCAGAGTCGATGGACGAAGAGAGCGTTCCCGTCGAAGCTTTCCATGTGAATGTTAATGCTCCTCCTTCAGGATCCATCGCCTTGACTTGCAACAGCACACGTTCTCCACGAGTGATGGACGACTTCGATGAGGTTGTTTGCAACCAAACAGGGAGAAGGTTGGTTGGGGGAGTGGGCCGAATGTTGAGAAGATGCGAAACATCCAAAGTACCGCCGCCTGGATCTTCGACCTTGACAGAGAGTTGACACGAATCTCCAAAACGAGGGACCTGAAAGGTGGTGTTTGGCTGTTCTGGGCTTCCAAAAACGCCAGCACAACTGGAGCGCCATTGGTAGGAAAAAGTATCATGGTCCCAATCAAAGGCCTCCACATGCAACGAAAGTGTCTCTCCATGCGTAGCGATGGGCTTCGCCACAAGCTGAGAGAGTTGGGGGCTGACATTAAACACCAGAGGGGGAAAACCTTCCGACGACGGCTGGCTCTCTACCTGTACAGCAAAAGCAAACGTTTCCGTTCGTTGACCTTGCAATGCAACTGTGAGTTGGAGAGCTTGTAGCCCCTTTTGGGAAGGAGCACTCCACTGTGTTTGAGCAGCAGTCGGCAAACTCCAGGCCCCACCCTTCGACTGCCACTGGTATGTAACTCTAACATCAGGGTGCACGCGTGCTTGCAATTGAAGAACATCGAGAGGTTTCATACGTTGTTGGGAGAGAATGACAGACTGCAGCATACTTGCAGGGTTTTCCTTCGGTGACAACCAGACAAAGACTGTTGTTGTTTGCGCTTGTTGCACGGCAATCTTCGAGAGAGTCGCTTGCCCTAACAGGTTTTGTTCGTTGTCCCAGGCCCGCACAAGAAACGTGTGATCATTCGCAACCGAAAGAGGTGAAAAAACCCCCCTCCATTGTCGCCCAGTCTTTAGAAGCAGTGTCGGCTCAGTGGACGACGGAGAGCGAACAGTGATTCGAGCTGGAACAGAAGCAAAGCCTCGCGCAACGACACCCCAAGCCACGTGCCCCCATTGCTCGCGGCAAAGCCCTTGGATGCAGACGTTGTTCGTCCGACAATCGGTTGCATCGGAACAGGAACCAGGAGCACCGTTGGAACAGTGCTGTAGCAGCCCAACACAGGCCAGAAGACAACCCAACGCAAACCTGGAGATAAGAAAGGAAGATGCTCTCATGGACGATGCCATCGCTCGGCCTTAAAAATCAACGCTGGCGACAAACATACCTGGGAAGGTAAGTCTTACACCAGCGAGAGTGATGCGTTGGTTGGAAGGTCCCTCTACTCCAAAATAACCAAGAACGAGAAGGTCACCAAACACATTGGTACGAAGAAACTCAACACGATCTCTAGCCCGAGTTTCGATGCTTTTTGCTCCCAACCACTGGCCTTGTGTGTTCAACTTGGCGATAAATCCACAGTTTCCGACACCAGCAATCGAAATGGAGCCAAACCGAGCGCTCATATCGTATTGCCCTCCAATGTAAAGTTCTCCACGAGGATGATACGCAATCGAAGCATAGTAAGGAAAGACATAGCTCGCAGGCCCAGCTCCCCCGACCGCCCACCTCCACTTGCCTTGGGGAGTGAGGCCCGCCACAAACAACCCTCCTTCATCTTTCACTTGAAGCGTTGTTGTTCCCAACACCATTGCAGACGCATAGGAACCGACAAGGTAAGGATTCCCCTGAGAATCGAGTGCAAGGCCCAACACAGCGTTTTGGGTGCTTGGACTTGTTGCAAGAGCCCACAGCCACTCTCCTTGGGGAGTGAGTTTTGCGACAAAACCGCTGATATTGGACTTCGCCTGCAAGGTATAGCTTCCAAGCTTCAATGTGTTCTGAAATTCTCCAGCGACATACACATTCCCGCTGGAATCGACAGCCAACGTTCGGTTTTGGTCCTGGTTGTAAGACTCTCCCGGTGGTCGTTTGGCCCAGAGCCACTTCGCGTTTGGACCCAGTTTGGCAAAGAAAAGAGACCGCGCGATCGTCGTGGTGGGCTTGTCGTGAAGAACAAACGAACCCAGCTGAAAACGTTCACGAAGATCAAGGGCACCAGCAACATAAAGGTTCCCCCGACCATCCGTTTCAATCTGAGTGTAGCCGCCACCCGAGCGACCGATATCTTTGACCCAAAGCCAACGACCCGAAGGACTCAATTTGGCGAGAATATTCCGACGTTCGTCTTGTTCCATCGGTCCTGGCTCAAAAGGAATAGAGCCAAATTTAACAGCAGAACTAACCTGACCTGCCATGTACAAATCGCCACGATAATCAACAGCCATACGTAGGCATTGATCAAGCTGTCCTCCCCCCACCTGATGAACCCACTCCAGTTCCAACTTTGCATTGACCTTGAACACAAACAAATCACGCTCACCTCGTGTTGTAAAGGTTCTCCCTCCAATCACTCGGGAGTACTTGAATGCACCGCACACATACGTGTTTTCGTTCTTGTCTTGGACGAAGTGCCGCGGGATTAAGTCGCCCCACTGTGTGGCCCAGGTATGCTGAGGACATCGAACCCGAAACGTATGTTGGTTGGAAGCACCTTCCGAATCCATAACAATGACAGTCACTGTCGCCTCACAAGAACCAGAAGGTGCCTGCCAAAGCTGATGGCTCTCATTGGGTGAGCTGCTCTCGGTGGAGAGTGTTCCTTTGTTAGCCTTCCATTGAAAACGAAGAGAGCCACCTTCGGGATCGTGCGCCTTTGCAAGCAGGCGCAAACGTCCGCCAGCTTGTACAACACCAACACGTGGCAACGTTTTGAGAAAAACAGGAGGACGATTGCTGCGAGGGATTGGCTTGAAAGAGAAAGTTCGAGACGCTGAAGCAGTGCCCCCGCGGCCATCGCTGACTCGAAGAGTGAGGGAACAAACGCCCGTCACTGGTGAGGTTGAAGGGGAAACAAAGGTAGCTTCGAGAGAATGAGAAGGCTCAAACCGACCGCCACATGAAGAGCGCCACTGTACCGCAAGCTTGTCGTCATCAAAGGCAGTAGCCTTCAACGCTTGTGTATCTCCAGGGGCGATCGACGCAAGCTCTGGAAGAGGAGCAAGAACCGGCCAGAGATTGGCGCCGTTCCATTGCACGCTTCGATTCCCGAGCGTCTGAAGTTCAAAGGAAGCACGCCAGACCTGCTTTTGCGAAGACATCACAAGAGTGAGTGATGCAGAACCTGACAAGGCAGGAGGAAACCATCGAGTTTGATTGTTCAGATCGTCCAGCGCTCCTCTTGAAGCAGTCCAATGCGTCGAAGAGATAGGAGTATCCTCTCCAGCGAACACTTGAAGTTGAAGAGAGGAGTCGATTGCCGACTCTGCAGGGGTCAGAGCAAGACCGTGGATTACCTGAGCTATGTTAGAAAGAGGGTCTTGCAAAAAAACAGTGGCCAGCGTCGTTCGCCCTGTAACAACCGAAACTCCAGAGACAGTCCCCACACGAACGAGCCGTCGTTTCTGATCGAAAGCATGGACATGCAACACATAGCTTCGTTGGGCAGAAAGAGGACCTATCGTTCCATCCCATCGCGTGCCGCTTTGCTTCAAGGCGAACTTGGATAGGGATTCTCCCACCTGAACATCCATGGAATGGATGCTATCGTTGTGTGTTGGAGAGATAGAGATATGGATCCGGATGTACCCGATCGTGGAGGTGCATTGACGGTCCAGGCAGGCTTCGTTAGCGAGGCAGTCCCCACCGGTTTGGCAGGGAGTTGGAAGCTCATTCGAGCAAGCCATCCATGAGAAAGCAGAAAGCACCCAAAGCAACAAAGCAACGCTCGGACGTAAGAGTCGATGGTATTGTGTCATCATACCCACCTTCTCAAGGACAACGTACTGCAAACGTATGTGTATTGTTCGCTCTGCGTTCGTCCGTTGCGACCACGGTGATGAAGAAAGGACAGCCCTCCGAAGGAGCTGTCCAGGTGATGTTGCTTTGCCGAAGTGTGTGGGTCGGTTTCCCCAAGGTTCCTAGCTTGGCGTCCCAAACAAACGAAACACCATGCCCCTCATCGTCTTCCACCTCAACGTCCAATTGAACCACGTCTCCAGGCCTTGCGGCTTCCTTGGATTGCTCCAGAAGGACAAAGCGCGGAGGACGATTCACCTCTTCTGGTGGTAACAATTGCACAAGAGTGGTCGATTCAGCCTGTCCACCCGCATCGTCTTTCACGAGAACAGTAAGCGTGCAGGTCTTTGTCGTAGTTACGAGAGCAGGAGCTTTCCACGTAACATTCGCTTGTCCCTGTGTTACCCAGGTCCCCTCGCAGTTATCTTTCCATTGGTACTGCAGAGCGCGATTGTCCAGATTTTGGACCTTCACCGAAACCAAGCTTTCTTCGCCTTCCTTTCGAACATTGGGAGAAGCTTGAACCTCCACAATACGGGGCCAACGGGTAAATCGAACTCTGGGCAACGATTGCTTCTCCTCCAGAGAGGGCTTCGCTTTCACATGCAACGAAAGCTCCAGGCTCGCCGTTCCACCCCCTTGATGTTGAAGGGTTGCCTTTATCGTTTGCATTCCCTCGCTGGACGGAGCTTTCCACTCCGCCAAGAGGGGCTCCTTGGAGGTGAACGCTCCACCGTTTGCGCTCCAGGTCGTAGCCAAACCTTGGATGGGCTGGTCTGGGGCGAGAAACAGACGGATCGGAAGCATCTGTCCAGGTTTGACAACATGATTCACCAGCCACAACCCCGTAAGTTTGGGAATAGGAGCCTCTACAAACCGTGGCTCCGCATCCAGAAGAAAACCCAAACCCAGAGCAAGTCCACCTTCAGGGACCACAACACCCGGCAGAATCACTTCATGAACAAACTGTTGTTGCTGGTTAAGAGCCTGGAATCGGATCTCTTGTGGAGCAACTGCAATGGGCTGCTTCACCCACTGCTTCCAAGAGAACTGTGCCGAGACAAGCTGTGTTTGCTGCGGTTGACGCTGTGTAGATAGCACGACAAGTTCGGCTTGGATGGTGGCACTTTCTTTTTGCAGCGTAGAAGAAAGAACAAGAGCACCCAGTAGAATGCCTTCAGCAAACCGCGGCGGAGGAGGAGTGTTGTCTTCCCGACAAAAGCCAAAGCGACACACGTTGCGATCCTTACAGTCGCTGTCCCGACGGCAGTCTCCACCTCGCTGGCAAGCAACCACGAGCAGAGCCAACACAACACAGCCGAAAAGTGAAGCCCACCGAATCACAGAACGCTCCCCCAGAAAATACGAAGTCCCAATCGCACGCTACCAAGGACATGAAAACGGACCTGGTCCGGAGCAAATTGTGGCAAAACTCCCAGATCTGCAGCGAGCAAGAGAGACACACGCTCCGTGACCCAGTACCCCAATGTTGTCGTAAGACCGGCGTGGAGAAACAAAGCTGGATTGGGCTCTTGGTTCAGGTCTTGAAGAAGAGCTCCCAGCGTAACGTAGGCACCACCAAACCAGTCGAGGTCACGCCACCGATGACGATAACCTCCCTCCAACCGAGCTTCAACAACAAGCTGTTGGTAGCTTTGGTCGCCAAACACCAACGACGTCCCCCACACCCCAAGCAAGAGTCCCACATGAGGACTTCGGAAGCCCAGCAGCCCACCCGCAAGAATGTCGCCACCTGTCTGCAGGTACCCATTGGAGCCCCACACCCCACCCTGGGCTTCAAACAACCAGGCGCGTTCTTGATGCAGGGGAGCTGGCGGACGCGCTTCCAGTTCCACAGCTCCCTTGCTGAGAAGAACACGGGCTCCACAAGGCTCAACTTCCCAGGCAGCCGAACGCAACACAACCCGCTGAGAGAGAGGAAAGTGAACGCGCTGACGCCAACACTTCTTCCCTCGCTGCAGTCGAACCCAGCCTTGGCCCGGCATGACGGCTAACTTAATCGCTTTGCGCTTGGACTTTTTCTGACGCCAAACAAAGTTACCCACAGCGACCTGCAAGTGGCCTTGGATTTGCGGGCCAATCCACAACATGCTTTTGTACGCCGGAGCAAAGGTATACGCCTCACTTCCCTCACGAAACAGCCACTGCTGTGGACTTTGCCCAGTCTCCCGTTTGACTCGTGGCTTGGTGTACAGAAACAGCTCGTTCAGAGAGATCTTCCCGTCTCGGTCAAGGTCCGCACGACCTTGAAGCCCGTTCAAGAAATGATGAGTAAACACAGAGCTTTTGTAGCGAGCTGACTCAAAGGACAAATCCTGGCTGGAGCTAATGATCTGCAAGCCGTGCGTTTGATTGCCCAGGTTGGGTAGGTGCTTGCGCAGATCGGTCTCAACAAGCTGACGCCGGATGCCTTTGGATTGCACGTCACCACGGGAGCGCAAATGTCTGTAACGTCCCAGGCTACCAAACCGCCGGATGATCTCGCCGCTAAAGCAAGCATCGACCACAGCAAACCGACGCTTTACCTGAATCTGGTCCAGAAACTTAACGAACTCTTGGAAGCTGAGCGGCTTCTTCTGGTTTGGCCCCGTATGGAAAAACTCTTTGTCTGCATGTCCCGAGTAATAGAAGAAAAACGTAGTGACCTTTGGCTTGCGCTTCAAACGTGCCAGCATAGAACGAAACGCCTGGCGAATGCGTTCTGCCGACTGATTGGCCAGAACCGTATGTAGCTCAAACCCCAAACCCTTAAGGGCACGCGACATCGGCTTAAGGTCGCCCGATACCGCATAATTCAGAACGGGATCTTTCGGCCAGCCTCGTTGATTTCCGACGAGGAAAGCCACTCGCACGTCTTGTGCAAAAGAGACGGAAGTCCACAACAACGAAAGGCCAAGAACAAGAAGCAAACGGTGGACTCGGCCTTGGGTAGCGACGTTGACTCTCATGGCTTACGGCGTGATGGTGGCAATGGCTTTTTGTGAATCCAAACCGATTCCACTTTCCATTGCTTGGAAGCAGGTCTGAGGCGTCGAACATCCTTCTGTTGGCTCCACGCCTTTGAGAGGAAACCCTTGATGGTGTTCCAGGCAACGGGCTTGGACGACACGATAAAAAAGAACCGCTCGAACCCCAAATAACCATCCAACTGGAACGACTTCACTCGCGCCCCGCGTCGAGGGAATACACCTTTTCCAGCCTCAGCCTTTGCGCTTTGTTTGTTCTGACCCAACACAAGGGGGTAGATGTCGCCTTTTTGCGTAAGACCTGCCACCACAACGTACGCCGGTTTGGACAGTTTGTAGGTAAATTGGACGACATCGTCTGGATGCAACACCTCTCCATTACGAGCTTTGCACGTACTTAATGTGCCTTTCGATGAACCGTGTGTGTGAGCATACAGCATGTTCCAATGAAAGCCTTTGGGCGTAAATATCGAGTCAGAGGTTGAAGTGGAACGCAGCACCCAGACGCCGAACAGTACAACACAGGCCGTGCTCAACCCCGCAAAGACCCGCCAAAACCATAACCCTGCGAAACCCTCATGAGACGAGGAGTCATTCGAATGAGGGTGTTCGTCAGGCAAACGATGGAGTCGAGCAAGCAGGTTGGGTGAAACATCCTGGGTTGTCCTCCGAGTCTGTTCACCATAAGCCTCCAAGAGGTCCTGGATCGGTTCATCAGCTGGTGGTTGTTGGGAACTCATGATTTCAGCCTTCTTCCGTTTAGACTCGCAAGAGAGAGTATAGCTTCCGGAATAACGGAAGCGAACACTTCAAAGCTATCTCTAGCGATGGGTCACTCGCTTTCGTTCGCTTTGATACAAGCTTGCAAAAGCTTACGAGCGGCCCGCAAGCGAGAATGCACTGTACCTTTGGAGAGGGTTAAGTGGTCAGCAACCTCCTGCTCCGACAACTGCATCACAAAATGCAAATGAACAGCTTCTTGTTGCACCTCAGAAAGCCGAGAGATACAACGTTGCAACTGCTGCATGATAGCATGACGCCTGGCTGTCACACGACCATCGTCGCCAGTCTTTGTATCCGGGAGTTGCTCGACAAGTTGCTCCTCGATCTTGCGATGTTTTTGCGACAGTCGCCACGCCGTCCTCCGGCAAATGGTTAAGAACCAATGACGAAGAGGAGCTTCCTCTCTGTAAGTAGGAAGTGACTTCCACGCTTCCAAGAACGCCTCTTGCACCAGATCATCCCTTTCGTTGGAGGGTATGTTCCATTGTGAAAAGTAACGAACAGCATCCACCGCATGCTGCTCCACCAGTTGATTGTAACGATCTCGCAAGGACATCTCTTTCGACCCACTCGCTCCACACGTTCTACTGGAGAGCAACGATGTGCAACACTCAAAAACAAAGTGTGACACTCCCCTCCATTCGAGTTAAACCCCATCGGTTTTTCTCGAAACATTCTCGCTGATATTCTGGCGCAAACCCTACCACAGAACGATGAAGAACGCCATTCTACAGGTAATAAGCCCTCTTCCTCACCCCCACTGTTGGGCAAGATTTTGCATCGTCACGAAGATGTTGTGAAACCCATTGGCACGGCTAGGGACCAGGCTTTGCTTCAGGCCAGTCTCTACGATAAAGTCGGGCGAGATGGCGAGGATTTGCTCCGGTGTCAGGCCGTTCAACCCTCGTACCAACAAGGCAACCAGACCCTTCACCATCAAAGTATCGGAGTCGCCTTGGTAGACGACGCAACCGTCTTCCAGTGCAGCGCTCAGATACACCGACGCCAGACAGCCAGGGACTTTGTGCCCGTCGGTTTTGGACTCATCCGGCATGGCAGGTAGCGCCTTTCCCCATGCGATCAACTGGGCCAGACGAGACCGCGTATCTGGAAGCTCAGCGTAGGCCTGAACGACTTCTTGGAGAGAGGAAGGAAGGGAAAGAGAAGGTTGGGTCATCAATCACAACACCTATCGCAAACGTGGCTTGGTTCGGGCCTTTGGTTTCCTCTCCAAAGGTACCAGTTGAAGGGTCTCTTGGAACGGCTCCACCGCAGGTTTGGCCCACGGTATGTACTTCTTCCAGTTCACATACCACAGCAAGCCAAACACCAAAAACAGAAGCACCACC